>JAAWAC010000044.1 GCA_022791975.1 Lachnospiraceae bacterium
ATTATTATAACCAGATTCTTTGAGTTTTTCAATAGAAATCGTGTTTTTTATTTGTTTTTAGAAGGTTTTGGAATTTTTTCTAACAGATATTTTTGCAAATTATTATTAATTTATTTTAAAATCAGAATTCTTTTTGGATTTTACTATATTTAAATCCAAAAGGAAATTTTTAGATTAGCTTATTTTCGTAGAGTTACTTACTCTACGAAAATTTTTTTAGTAAGTATTTGCCTTTCTGCAAAAAAGGGGGTTATGTCCATCTGGTATGCAGTATATTGTCCGATTCAACAGGAGCAGAAAGTTCTTCAAATATGTAAGGAGCATTTAAGTCAGGATGCGTTGCAGGATGCATTTGTGTTTACTTATGATCGTATGCGGC
The DNA here is from genome assembly GCA_022791975.1 of Lachnospiraceae bacterium. Classification (GTDB taxonomy): domain Bacteria; phylum Bacillota; class Clostridia; order Lachnospirales; family Lachnospiraceae; genus RGIG4284. The sequence continues at coordinate 380 of JAAWAC010000044.1, forward strand.
GGTATGAAGGGGACTGGCATCTGGAACGGCAGAGGATGTTTCCAGGGTATGTGTTTTTGGAGAGCACAAACTTAGAGCAGTTGAATAAGGAGATAGAAAAGGTTTCTTATCTAAAAAAAATCCTTTTGGGTGATGGAACATTGACTTCTTTGCAAGAGAGGGAGGAAATGTTTTTGCGAAGATTCTGCGGAGAGGTCCATCATTTTGGTATGTCCCGAGGATATATTCGGGATGGACGGACCTTTGTGACAGAGGGGCCCTTGCGAGGGCAGGAGCAGCTGATCCGGAAGATTGATCGACATAAAAGGATCGCACGAGTTAGTATACCAACTGTGGGATGTTGTCGAGAAATACAGGTTGGACTGGAGATTATGTCTAAGAGTTAGTATAGCATTGTACTCCTGAATAAAATACTTTTATTCAGAGATTTGAGAAATCTGTATTGATGATAAGGCATTTATATCTATTCTACAGTTTTAGACTGCGGAGAAGGTGGAAATGCATCATAAGAAAAAGGACTTTATTTTGGGGAAATGTGCCGCAAAATGGCGAAGCATACTCATTTTTGCAAAAGAAAAAGTTTATAGTATTTTATCAGGAAGGAAGCAGAATATGTGGTATGCCATACAAACAATTACAGGGAATGAAGAAAATGTAATAGAAGTAATTCAGAGAGTAGTGGAGCGCCATGTATATGTAAAATGTTTTTTACTAAAGCGAGAAGCGGTTTGGCGTATTCAGGGAGCTTGTAAAATTCATACAGAACTTCTTTTTCCAGGCTATATTTTTGTAGAGACACAAAATTCAGAGGAATTTTATCGGCAACTTAAGGAAGTGCCACAATATACAAAAATTCTGGGAAAAGAAGAGAATGAATTCTATCCTGTTTCTAGAGAAGAAGAATTGTTTTTAAAGCGGCTTTTGAATAATGATGCTGAAAATATAGTACGGCTTTCTATTGTTAAAGTAGATGAGGATGGAAAGATTTTGGAGTGCAGTGGGCCTCTTAAACTATATTTAAAATATGTGATTAAAAAGCGGATACGACTGAGGTATGTGCTTATCCGCATACATTTGTTTGGAAGGGACAGGGAGATCATGCTTGGGATAAGATTAGAAGGAGATTGATGCATCCTTGCATTATTTGTTTCGGGATTAATTGAGTGATGTACAAGTGTATTAATCACTTGGGATGAAGTTCGCACAACAATAGTTGCTTCATAAGAGATAAAACGGGTAGAAATTTGTGTGTATGTGTCTGCCTGCAATAGAATAGAAGAAAAGGAACAAAATAAGGATGATAATTGAGAGATTTCCGGAAAAGGTATGGCTTTCGTCGCCGACCATGCACGGAGATGAAAAGAAATATATGCTAGAAGCCTATGAAACAAACTGGATGAGCACAGTGGGGGAAAATATCAACGAATTAGAGCGTCTGTTCAGTGGATATATAGGTGCTGAGTACGGAGTGGCTTTAAGTAGCGGAACGGCTGCACTCCATCTGGCAGTGAAGTTGGCGGCAGAGCGGTTATATGGAAGCAGCTCCGGTGTGTCCACGCCGGACGGACTTGGCAGAGGTGGCAGTCTTTATGGACGTCGGGTATTTTGCTCAGATATGACCTTTGATGCAACGGTGAATCCCGTTGTTTATGAAGGAGGAGAACCAGTATTTATTGACACAGAGTATAATACTTGGAATATGTCTCCAGAAGCACTTGAAGTGGCTTTTGAGTTATATCCTGACGTGAAGCTTGTGATAATGGCTCACCTTTACGGAACGCCGGGAAAGATAGAAGAGATCCGGGCAGTCTGTGATACACACAGGGCACTGTTGATTGAGGATGCAGCAGAATCTCTTGGCGCAACATATCGGGGCAGACAGACAGGAGTGTTTGGAGATTACAGCATTATCAGTTTTAATGGAAATAAGATTATTACAGGCTCTTCTGGGGGAATGCTGTTGTGCCATTCAGAAGAAGATGCCAATAAGGTGAGGAAATGGAGCACCCAAAGTCGAGAGGCAGCTCCATGGTACCAGCATGAGGAGCTGGGTTATAACTACCGCATGAGCAATGTTATAGCAGGGGTTGTGAGGGGCCAGTTTGGACATCTAGGTGAACATATAGAACAGAAAAAGAGGATATATGAGCGATACCGAGAGGGGTTTAAGGAGCTGCCTGTAAAGATGAATCCCTTTGATGCATCCGTCAGCCAGCCAAATTTTTGGCTGAGCTGTCTGTTAATTGACAGGGATGCCATGTGCGAAAGTGTGAGATCCGAAAATAAATTTATCTATAAGAGTGAAATTGGGAAATCCTGCCCGGATGAGATATTGGAGGCACTCGGTAATCTGAATGCAGAGGGAAGACCCGTCTGGAAGCCTATGCATTTGCAGCCGGTGTACCGGAGTCATAGATTTGTTACGGCCAGTGGGAACGGTAGGGCAAAGAGCAATGCCTATATTAAGGAGGTAGAAGTTCTGGATGTGGGAGCAGATATCTTTCGGAGGGGGTTGTGTCTGCCTTCAGATAATAAGATGACGGAAGAGCAGCAGGCTGTAATAGTAAAGATTGTGAGAGGATGTTTTGAGTAAAAGATTAATGATTATCGGAGCCAGCGGTCATGGGAAGGTTGTTGCAGATATAGCCAAAAGGCTGGGTGTATATTCTGAGATTTCTTTTTTGGATGATGATTTGGAAAAGAGAATACCTGGATATCATCTTATGGGAAATTTAAAAGAGTATGAAAAATGGAAAGATACTCATGAATTTATAGTGGCAGTTGGGAATTGTAAGATTCGCAGTGAAATACAGAAATGGATAGAGAGAAACACAAAAATTACCGTTCTTGTCCATCCTAATGCAGTCCTAGGTGAAAACGTCGTGTTGGGAGCTGGAACTGTCATTATGGCCAATGCCGTAATAAACAGTGCAAGTATCCTTGGAAAGGGAGTCATTGTAAATACGGGAAGTACGATAGATCATGACTGCAGAATTGGAAATTATGTCCATGCGGCGCCAGGCAGCCATATTTCGGGAACTGTTTTCATTGGAGACAGGGTCTGGGTAGGTGTGGGAAGCTGCATTGTAAATAATGTAAGCATTTGTGATGAGTGTGTAATAGGCGCCGGTGCAACTGTGATTGCAGATATTGAAAGGAAAGGAACGTATGTCGGGGTTCCGGCAAAAAGAGTAGTTCATGGCAGAAGAGATGCACAAACGGGGATTCTATGAAAAATACGTAAAGCGGCCCCAGGACTTTTTATGTGCCTTGACCGCGATTTTGATTTTGAGCCCAGTACTCCTGGTAGTGGCGATTTGTGTCCGCATGAAGTTAGGCAGCCCAGTTTTTTTTAAGCAGCAGAGGCCGGGGCTGCATGAAAAGATTTTCCAACTCTATAAATTCCGTACAATGACAGATGCTAGGGATGAAAAAGGAGAACTGTTGCCAGATGAAATACGTCTTACACCATTTGGAAGGTGGCTTCGTTCTACTTCTCTTGATGAGCTGCCAGAATTGTGGAATATTCTGCGAGGAGATATGGCAGTGATTGGGCCAAGACCTCTTTTAGTCCAGTATCTGCCCTATTACAATGAAAAAGAGCGGCTCCGTCATGATGTTCTTCCAGGGTTGACAGGACTTGCACAAGTCCATGGAAGAAATGCAACAACCTGGGAGGAGCGGTTTGAGTATGATCAGAAGTATGTCAGCAAGATTACTTTTGTAGGTGATATAAAAATTATTCTTTTAACAATTAAAACGGTATTGGGACGATCTGGAATTGGTCTGAGAGGAGTTGATAATTCTCCAGATTTTGATGAATATAGGAAAGGCAATCAGGAATAGAAAAAAGAATAGAGAAATTAAATGAATTATATATGGAGAAAAGATGTTTTCTCAAAACGGAGAGCAGAATGAAACAAAAGGTTATATGGTTAGTTAACCAGTATGCTGTGCCAGTACAGAAAAGGACAAGGCAGATTGTATTAAGCCAACATTTAGAAAAACAAGGATACAAAGTTTATATTATTTGTGGAAGCAAAATCCATGGTGTGGATGACAACTTTATAAAAGATAAGCATGCGTATAAAAAAGTAGAATTTGATGGAGCAAGATTTATTGTTATTCGCATTTCTGATTATAGTAGGCAGATAAAGAGAGTATATGTCTCCGTTCAATTCCAGAGAAGAATATGGAAGCTACGTAATCAATTACCTAAGCCGGATGTAATTGTCAGTGATTTTGCAGGTCTATTTGGAAATATATTTTTGAAATGGAAGAAAAAGTATGGAACCAGAATTATTTATGATATTCTTGACTTGTGGCCGGAGGACTTTTTGGATGTAGGTTTCCTAAAGAAAAATAGCATTACAGCAAAGCTCTTATTTAACATGGAGCATAGAGCATATCGGGAGGCAGATAACCTCATATTTTCTATGGATGGTGGAAGAGACTATGTTAAGGAAAAAAGATGGGATATTGAAAGCGGAGGTGACATAGATCTTAATAAGATAGGGGCACTTAACAACGGAGTAGACCTTGAAACAGTGGACAGAAACCGTGAAAAGTTTGTTATTCAGGATATTGATTTGGAATCAAAAAAATTTAAAGCGGTTTACCTTGGATCCATACGCAGAGCAAATAATGTTGATTTGATTGTAGAGGCGGCAAGGATACTGCAGCAGCAGGAAATTGCAAATATTTCAATTCTTATTTATGGAGATGGTGATTACCGTGAAAGCCTGGAGAATAAGGCTATGGGTCTAAAACTATCCAATATAAAGTTTAAAGGAAGACTTGATGTAGAGTATGCGCCATACGTACTAGCCTGCTGTGATTTGAACCTGTTTAATTTTATGAATGCCCCAATTTGTAGGTTTGGCCTTAGTCCTAATAAGTTATTTATGTATTTTGCTAGTGGAAAGCCAGTTTTATCTATGGTACGCCCAAAGTATGAGTTGGTAGAGAGCAGGAAATGCGGCATTGTTACGGACAATTCCCCACAAGCTGTTGCAGAAGGAATTGTCTGGTTTAGTCAGATGGATAAAACAGAATATGAGAAGTATTGTAAAAACTGTCGCTTGGTGGCAGAGGAATATGATTATAAAAATCTGGTAGGGATTTTAATCGATCAGATAGAAGGAAAATTTTCATGAATATTTTGTTGGTAACACAAATTTATCCAGAGCCGGACGACGGTAAAGGATATGAAGCAACCAAGACTGTAGAGTATTTTGCCAGAGAATGGGTTGAGGCAGGCCATAAGATTGTGGTGATGCATTGCCCAAGTAGATTTCCGTTCATTTATTATATGGTACCAGAATTTTTGAAGAATGAATTAAGAAAGAGGACCTATATTTTAGTTCCAACTTGGTCATCTACAAAAGCTGTCTACAAACAGGAATATGGAATTGAAGTGTACCGTCAGCCAATGCGGAAATGGATTCCTTCTCAAGCTTATACAAGACAAGCTATGTCGGAACAATGTCATATAATTAAAAAAATATTGGAGGAGATAAATTTTGTTCCAGATTTAGTAGCTGGTCATTTCAGCAATCCCAGTACCGAATTGGTAAGAAGGCTAAGCAAAATGTATTGTGCCATGTCATCTATTGTATTTCACAATGATTGTACACCTAAAAATATAAAAAAATATCGTATAAGAGAAAATATTGAGGGCATAAAGGCCATTGGTGCAAGATCCATAGTGGAAGCGGTTTCTATAAAAGAACAATTAAGGCTGCAGGACCTTCCTTTTATCTGTTATTCGGGTGTTCCCAATGATGCTATAGAAATTAATGACAGGACATGCTTCAAACAGGACTATAAAGATGGAATTCAGTTTTTATATGTAGGCGGCTTAGTTCAAAAGAAGCATGTGGATGCAGTCATTACAGCATATTCAGGGCTAAGAGAAAAACATGGAGAAATAAATGTATCTTTGAAAATAATGGGGGGAGGATCAGAAGAGAAAGAATTGCGAGAAATGGTGCGAAAATTACGGCTTATAGATTCAGTTTGTTTTACAGGAAGACGGCCAAGAAAAGAAGTTCTGAATGAGATGAAAAGTGCTCATGTTTTTACTATGATAAGTCAAGGCGAGACATTTGGGATGGTTTATCTAGAGGCTATGCTGCAAGGCTGCCTTGTGATAGCTTCCAAGGGAGGCGGTTTTGACGGAATTGTAGAAGATGGTATAAATGGATTTCTCTGTGAAGCTGGTGATGCACAGATGCTGGAAACTATATATGAACAAATTATAGAGATGGATACCAAACAGCGGAATCTTATTGGACAGAGGGCCATTGACACGGCAATACAGTTTTCAGAGAGGACTGTGGCTCAGCGTTATCTGAATGATGTGATAAAAAGAAACCAGTAAGTAATTTAATAATACAGAAGAGAGGTTGTATTAGACATGATAAATGTAATTGGTTTAGGGTATATTGGTTTACCAACAGCGCTAATGATGGCATCCTATGGCCTGGAGGTTGTTGGTACAGACTATAATCATGAATTGGTAAATATGTTAAGAGCGGGGCATACAACCTTTAAGGAGGAAGGGTTGGATGTTCTTTTTGATTCTGCTGTAAAAAGCGGTATTGTGTTTACAACAGAATATCAAACTGCAGAGACCTATATAATTTCAGTGCCAACTCCTTATGACAAAATCAGTAAAAGGGTGGATACTTGTTATGTGGTGGAAGCAGTGAAAAATGTGATAAAAGTTGCACCGAAAGGGGCAGACATTGTTGTGGAGTCAACAGTTTCTCCTGGCACAATAGATAGATTTATAAGACCTGTGATAAAAGAGGCAGGACTGGAAACGGGGGTAGATATTCATCTAGTACACGCACCAGAAAGAATTATTCCTGGAAATATGATTTATGAGCTAATTCATAATAATCGAACAATTGGTGCAGATGAGAATGAAATTGGAGAAAAAATTAAGTCATATTATGCTGTTTTTTGTCGTGGTGAGATCGTTGTAACGGATATTCGTAGCGCAGAGATGACAAAGGTTGTGGAAAATACCTATCGTGCAGTTAATATAGCTTTTGCAAATGAGCTTGCAAAGATATGCAGACATGACGGAATTAACGTATATGAAATTATTCGAATCTGTAATATGCATCCAAGAGTCAATATTCTTCAACCGGGGCCAGGTGTCGGTGGTCATTGCATCGGTGTTGATCCCTGGTTTCTTGTGGGGGACTATCCTTCTCTGGCTAATGTAATAAATGAATGTATGAAAACAAATGATGGAATGCCAGATTTTGTTTTAAACCGTATTTATGAAATTATGAAAAAAGAAAAATTGACAGACATATCCAAGGTGGGTCTGTATGGACTTACTTATAAGGAAAACGTGGATGATATGAGAGAATCGCCTACATTGCAACTGTTGGCTTCTCAGAAGAGACATTTAGCAACAGGTTTAAAAGTATATGATCCCATGATAGAAACAGATGTGGTGGAAAATCAGTATCATGATTTATCTGAATTTTTAAATGATATAGATATGGTGGTTATTATGGTTGCTCATGATGAAATAAAGAAAAATTATATGGATTTGAAAGATAAAATTATTTTAGACACAAGAAATGTATTATACAATTGCAGACAGGGATGGAAACTTAGAACATTATAAAGTGTTTTGGGAAGTGATAAAAAGAAAAAAACATATTTCATAGGAATGAGAACGATATGAATGTTAACTATTCTGTACTTGAAAGACAGTATAAAAAATACCAGAGTGAATATGAAGAAGCCGCATTGAGAGCTATGCGGTCTGGATGGTATATCCTTGGAAATGAGCTGAAAAAATTTGAAGACAATTTTGCTGCATTTCATGGGATGACTTACTGTATTGGTGTAGGTAATGGGCTAGATGCACTTAGACTTGCTGTGGAGGCTATGGAGATTGGAAAGGGTGATGAAGTAATTGTACAAGCCAATACTTATATTGCCACGGCTCTTGCAATATCAGAAGCAGGTGCAGTTCCCGTATTTGTTGATACAGATGCATTTTTTGGAATTCATTCAGATTTGCTGGAAAAAGCAATTACATCTAAAACAAAAGCAATTATGGTTGTACATTTGTACGGACAGCCGTGTGAGATGGATAAAATTCTTGCGATTGCGAAGGAATATAAGCTTCGTGTAATAGAAGATTGTGCACAGGCGCATGGAGCATCATATAAAGGAAAACTGATAGGTACATTTGGAGATGTTGGATGTTTTAGCTTTTATCCTACAAAACCTGTTGGGGCATTGGGAGATGCTGGTGCTGTGGTCACTAATGACAACGTGTTGGCTGAACGAATTAGTATGCTCCGTAATTATGGAAGCCGTATGAAATATCAGCATGAAGTTTTGGGAATGAATTCCCGAATGGACGAAATACAAGCCGCCATTTTAGGAGTGGCATTAAAATATGTAAATCAGGGGAATAGTGAAAGAAAAAAAGTTGCTGCTGCATATTTAGAGGGAATACATAATGCAAAGATTATTCTTCCCAAAATCAAACCAGAAACAAAGCATGTTTTTCATATTTTTCCGATTTTGTGTGATGAGAGAGACAGACTTTATGAGTTTTTAGAAAAGCAAGGGATTCATACACAGATACATTACCCAATCCCTTGTCATCTGGCAAAATGTTATCAAGAGTTGGGCTATCAGGTAGGGGATATTCCAATAGCAGAACATTATGCATCTACAGAACTTAGCCTACCTATTTATGTCGGAATAACAAAAGAGGAAATCAGTTATGTGATCGATAGAATAAATCAATTTGAGTAAGATAGAAAAAAATGATTCGTTATGGAGAATAAAGGGTGAGACTAAGAGAGTTGGAGATGAAAGATGCATCACGTATTTTAGAATGGATGCATGATAAAAATGTGACAAAGGATTTAAAAACAAATTTTTCTGTGCTGAAGTTAGAAGATGCAGAAAAGTTTATTCTTCAAAGTAGAGATAAGCATATTAATATCCATAAAGCCATAGTGTCGGATGAAGATGAATATATGGGGACTGTTAGCCTTAAGGAGATTGATTGCAACAATGGAAATGCAGAATTTGCCATTGTTGTTCACCGTGATGCAATGACCAGAGGGTATTCTTGGTATGGAATGACAGAAATGTTGGATATTGCATTTTACGAATTAAAGCTTTCAAGTGTTTATTGGTGTGTATCTCATAAAAATAAACGAGCAGTTCATTTTTATGATAAACACCACTTTCATGAGGCTGTGGATATCCCTGAGGATATATTGAGAAGATACAAGGGTATTGACAATTTAAAATGGTATTCAGTGCTTGCAGGAGATGATTATCGTGGTGAAATTCATAGGTGTAAAAGAATAGCTGGATGCAGAATTATATCGATTAAGACGATTCCCACAGTTGACGCTGGGGAATTGTCTTTTTTTGAAGTAGGAGATGAAATCAATTTTCCTATAAAAAGAGTTTATTATATTTCTAAGGTCCCAGAAGGAGTACGGCGGGGATTTCATGCGCATAGGGAACTGAAACAGGTTTTATTTTGTCCGTATGGAAAGATTCATCTTGTGTTGGACGAAGGGAATGGCCGCGAGGAGATTATACTCAGTGATCCGTCTGTTGGCGTTGTGATAGAGCATCCGGTTTGGAGAGAAATGCTTTGGATAGAGAAGGATTCTGTGCTGTGTGTAGCAGCTTCTGAGCATTATCATGCAGAGGACTATATAAGAGATCGAGATGAATTTGACAGATATGTAAAAGAGACACAGAGTAATTAATTAGGGAGTACCAAAATGAAGATTTCATTTCGATTAAATGATGAGGAGAGAATATGCAATGTATTAGGAATGCTGTTTCTCAGTTTATATATAGTAAATATATTGCCGGGGTTTGAAGTGTCATGGGGGATTCCTCACGCTTTGGCATCAATGATAATGAAATTAGTGTTGGGGTCAGGCTTTTTTTCATGTATTGATGTGGTTTTTAGACGGTTTAAAAAGAAACTTTTGATTTATTGTTTAATAACAGCAGCAATTATTTTTACGAGTGTCCTATTTTTTCCATCGAATAATGTGGTTTTTAAATATACTTCAAGTTATTTTTTAGTAAATTGTTTATTGCCAATGGTTTTCTTCGGAATGGTTCATGATTTTCAACTTTTAAAACAGAAACTCTTGAAAATATCAGAAATTATTGCAATCCTGACAATGATTGTCTTGGTACTTAAAATCGCAGCGCCAAGGTTAGGAGGAGAATTTTCTTTAGGCTATTATTCCATGGGATTTGGTTATGCCTGTCTTGTACCAATGCTTTTTTTAATGTTTGAATTTGTACAGAACCCCAATGTTAAATATGGGCTATATGTAGTCGTAATGCTTTTGGCAATTATGAGTCTTGGATCCAGGGGGCCTTTGGTTGGGATACTATCATTTGCAATCATTGCTTTTATAAAGATAAATCATGAAAAAAGAAAAAATGTGAGAATACTGTTAGGATTTTTAGCAGGTTTGTTTTTTGTGTTCTTTTCAAGTTCATTATTTACTTTTTTATATTATTTATTATATGAAATTGGTATTGACAGCAGAACACTCATTATGTTTGCTAACCATAATATAGGTTATATGTCAGGCAGGGATGAACTGTATGAGTTTTTTATACAGGAAATAGTTTCAAATCCTTTTATTATACGTGGAATTAACAGGGATCAGGCGTTAGGATTCAACTATCCGCATAACGTGTTTTTAGAATTATTGTACCAACTTGGTATTATTTTAGGTGGATTGATAGCAGGTTCCATTGTTTTTAAAGCTTATAAGGCTTTGAAATCAAAGCATATGAATACAGATCCCAAGCAACAGTTAGAAATTATATTTATGTGTGCTTCTTTATCGACATTGATGATAAGTGGAACTTTATGGAAGCTAATTAATTTCTGGATATGGATAGCAATTTCAAATAATAAAAGCCGAGAATATAAAAAATTAGAAAGGGAACATAGAAATGAAAGTACTGCATATTATGCATGATTATAAACCTAGGATTGGTGGTTCTGTTGTTAGAAATGCAAATATGATAGAAACATATAAAAAAAATTCGGATGATGAGATATATCTTGTGAATCTAGGAGGAAAGGAATATAAACTTAGGGATTGCATAGAAGGAATCAAAATTTACCGATGTAGATCTCTTGCAAAGATGATTATAACTGCAAGAAATATAGTATTAAGAAAGGATATTGAAATATTACATGCTCATAATTATCGATTTATGTTTGTAGCATTCATAGTAAAAGGATTATGTCCTTGGAGGCATTTAAAAATTGTTACGGAAATGCATTCTTTGTATAGAATGAAATATTTTAAAGAATTGATAGCTGGTTATTTGCTTAGAAAAAGTGATGCTGTGATTGTACTGGCTGATTCTGCAAAATTGTATTTGTCAGAAAATATGGGAGTAGATAGGAAAAGGATTACTTCAATCACTAATGGGATCTCTAAGATTAATTTTAAAGAAAATAAGAATTTTGAACTATATGAGCATTTATCAGAGAAACGAAATAATTATTGCATAGCCGCATATTTTGGAACATTTTATGCATGGCAGGGAGTTTTGTTTATTGCACAGAATATACAGAAATTACTTCAAGAATGTCCAGACTTATATCTTGTTATGATTGGGGATGGACCGGATTTTATTCAGACAAAAGAGCTGATTCAAAAATGTAGATATAAAAATCGGATTCTTTTATCTGGGAGTATAGAGAAAGAACAGATATTTAATTTGTATGAGCTGATTGATATCATTCTAATTCCACGTCTAAGAGATTTGAGTACAGACACAGCTATTCCATTAAAAGCAGTTGAGGCTATGGAGTTTTCAAAATGTATATTAGCGGGAAACGACAATGGGTTGAGAGAAATATTAAATGAAAAAAATGCAGGACTTTTTAAATCAGGAGATATAGAGGACTTTCTTTTAGTATTAAAGAAACTTTTAGCTGACAAACATTTAAGGAGAAAGTTGGGGCAGAAGGCAAAAACGGATTCACGGAATTTATTTCATTCTTGGGACAAAAATGCTTTGCAAGTAAAAAGGATTTATGAGAAACTTTGAAAATTTATGAAATGAAAGAAACAAATAAAAGATAATGAGAATTATAAATACCTATTTGACTAATTATATCCATAGTTTTTCTAATAAATATTATCATAGAAAGTTCCTATACAGTGTGGCAAAGAGAATAGGCTTATCTGACCTGAGATTTTTTCATTATAGAAAGATAAATAAAACTGGTTATAGAAACTTTATTGATATTGAAACTCTTTCCAACATGGACAATAGTAAAGTGGCGACGGAAGATTTGTGGAATCGATATTACAGACAACGACGATTTAATGTTTTAGGAACCGGATGGGTAAAATGGACCTATGATCAAGAGCCAATCGGATTTGAAGGAATTAAGATTAAATCTAAAATCAGAGAAGATTTTAAAACAGAAATTGCATGGTGCAGGGATATGCGCACAGGATATTGTTTCAATCAAAATACTCTATCAGCTGATTTTTTTGATAAGCTTGAAAGAGGGGCAGATATTAAAGTTCCTTGGGAATTAGCAAGAATGTATCATTGGCCACAATTGGCATTGTTGGCTTTATGGAACAGGGTGGAGCGTAAGTCCATTATTGAAGAATTTATATTTGAGATAGAGGATTTTGAAAAAATACCTGTTGGAAAGAGCATCCAGTATGCATGTGCTATGGAAGTTGCGATACGGGCCGTGAACCTCTTAATTGCATTTGACATTTTTACACAGATTGATAAAGAGGGGTATATAGATGCCAACTTTAAGGAAAGCTTTATTTCTTTCATGTGGAAACATCAGGAGGTAATTCTCAATTGTTTAGAAGTTGACTTGAAAAATGGAAAAAATGGAAATCATTATCTTGCAGACCTGTGTGGTTTACTTTTTTTGAGTTCATATTTGCAAGGGAAAGAAGCAGACAGATGTTTTACATTTGCACAGAGAGAATTTTTTAAGGAAATAGATAAACAGTTTTTGGAGGATGGTACCAATATTGAGTGCTCTACGGCATATCACAGATTGTCATCTGAAATTGTTATATTTGGACTGATGATGATACAAAGGGGAGGGAAAAAAATACCAGAAACTTTGTACAAAAAGTTGCTTGGTATGTATAAATTCCTGCATATGATAAAAAAACCAAATGGAAGAATCGTTCAGATAGGAGACAACGATAGTGGACATATTGTTCGATTAAATCCAGTGGGGCAATATATAAACGAGAGTTCGTTATTTCAATATAATATTAATTGGAAAAATTTTGATGATGGAGGGAAGCAATTTTTCTTTCAGGAAGAGTTGTCTGTAGAACCATGTATAGCCATGTTTGAAGCTTTTTTTGGATTGAAAAATACGACTGATAAAATATCTTATAAATTTTATAAATCTATAATTGATAGAGAAACATTAGAAATTGTATCGGATGATATAGAATTTAATATTGAGAGTAGAGAAGTAAGAGATATCACACCGTCTACACTTTTTTTTAGGAAAAAATCTGTCATTCAGTTTGCAAAAAGTTATGATTTTAGCTCTAAAAAGATTCTAGTGTCCAAATGCTTTGGACTGATAATCGTAAAACAGGATGATTTCTTTATGGCAGTTAGGACAGTGCCAGAATATAAAAAGATGCGGTTAGGGCATGTTCATAACGATGTTCTTCATTTTGAATTGTCAATAGGAGAAAATGAATATTTTATAGATCCAGGAAGTTATGTTTATACTGGTCACAGGAAGTGGAGAGATCAATTTCGCTCTGATGTAGCTCATAATATTCCGGTTTATAAGGAAAAATGGATAGAAATAATTGATATGTTTTCCAGCAAAGCAGAGGTGTCTGGGGAATGCTTTATTTTTGAAAATAGAATTACTGTGGCAGCCGTATCTAAAAGAGTGATCCATGTGCGGTGTTTTACATTACATTGTGATAATCTAGTTGTTGAGGATTTTAGCAATGAGGATTTTGAATTAAAGGAAGAAAAGGATTTTAGGAATTATTCTTTGGGATACGGAATGAGAACAGAGGAAACTAATAAATGTATAAGAAAATAGTAAAAGGCATTTTTTCAGTTGGGGGGATTATATTGCTTTCAAAACTGTTTGGTTTTATAAGGCAGACAGTTTTGGCTAATCAGTTTGGGGCTACACAGGAAACAGATATTGTCTTTTTTGCAAATGGGGTAATTGATAATTTGTCAAATTTAATAACACAGTCATTGCAAGCTGCGTTTGTACCAATTTATATTGGTTTTGCTTCAAATGAAAAAGGAAAAAAAAGATTTGTTTCAAATGTTTTAAAAGTATTGCTTTTAATAGCAGGAATATTTGTCCTTCTAAATATATGCTTTGCTCCTATTATTTGCAAGATTATAGCGCCAACGTATAAAGGGGAGGTATATAAAGAATTTGTAAAAAATATGAGATTATTTGCACCGAATTTATTTTTGAGTGTAATAATAGCTATTTATTGTGTGTTACTTCGTGCAAATAAAAAATTTGTACAAGGTGAAATGATTGGAATTCATCAAAGTGTTATAGTTATTGCTTTAAGTTTAGTGCTTGGAAAAAAATACGGAATCAATATATTGGTGGCAAGTGTATATGTATATTCCATTTACAATTTAGTTTATTTGGGGATTTATGGTAAAAAATTTAATGAATTAAATTGGGAAAATCCGATTAATGATGAAAATATTCAAAGATTATTAAAAATGATTTTGCCGATGTTGTTTGGTTATGCAGTTGTGTATATAAATCAGCAGGTAGATAAGATTCTCACTTCTGGAATAGAAGAAGGGGCCTTAACTTCATTGGGATATGGAGCTGTCCTTATTGGATTTATTACAACTTTAGCATCATCTATCTCTACAGTAGTATATACGTATATTGCTGAACTGATTGTAACAGGTAAAAACAAGATTGTTGCAGATATGTATTTACAGATTAGTATTGTAATGGTTACCATATTTCTTCCAATCAGCGTTCTTACCATAATGAATGCTGCGGATATTGTAAGTTTAGTATTTGGAAGAGGGGCATTTGATCAGAGAGCGGTACTAAATTCTTCCTACGCATTAATGGGATATAGTATATCAATTATTCCAACAATTTTCGTAGAATTATTTTGCAGATTTCAATACAGTTATTGTGATACGAAGCATCCTACCTTTAACAATGCAGTTGCTATAATATTAAATATTATTCTTAGTATAATATTGTGCCCACAGTATGGAATATTAGGAGTTACTTTGGCAAGTAGTTTGTCGATGATATTATGTGCATATTTAAATTATTTAACTTCAAAGAGACACAATTTATATTTAAAGGTTTCATGTTTATTGCGTTATGTTCCTTTATGGGGGGTGGGTTCCTTATTTATTATTGTATGTTCTGTAAAAGGGAGAGAATTATTAGGAAATAACAACGTATTTATACGACTCTTTTTAATTGGAATTGTTTCAATTATAGTATATATAGTTTTTGTGGGCCCAATCATTTATTTTCTCATTAAAAAACTTGGTATAAAAGTAAAAAAAGAACTAAAGTAATATATTTTAAAAGATTAGGAAATTTTTAAAGATAACTTAAAGATAGAATAATTAATTACTGTGTAAGTGTGAAGCTGGAGTACATTGGAGATATGAAAAAGCAAAATTTAAAAGAGCTGGAAAATAGATTTGATTTTTATGAAATGGCAAGAAAAATGTATACTCGTGTTCCCAATTTTGGAAAAAGATTGATGGAAATTACATGGGCAATAATACCACCTGCTATAAAGTATGGAAAAAAATATAGACACTATACAAAACTATTAAATGATTCCCAATGGTGGAATAAAAAACAGCTCGAAGTATATCAAATAAAAAAATTGAAAGAAACATTGCTATATGCTGCTGAATATGTACCATTTTATAAAAAGGTATTTATGGAGAATGGATTTAATGCAGAAAGTTTTTCAACGTTTTCAGAGCTGGAAAAACTGCCATTGATTGATAAGGATGTTGTTCTTACCAATGGGAAGGATATGGTCAGTAAGCAGTTTCCTCTATCAAAGCTTAAAGTTCACACAACTGGTGGCACAACAGGCAAACAACTAAGACTTTATATAACAAAAAATGCATATACAGGAAGAGAACTGCCTTTTGTAGATGCTATATGGGGGCGTGTAGGATATGACAGATATTTTTCTCATGTTGCACAGCTAAGAAATCATAGGTTAGAAAACGGGAAGATATGGGAATATGATTGGAAGAACAGAGTACTGATATTTGATGCATACCATATGGATGACAAAAATATTGGTATAATACTTAGAAAGATCACAGAATGCAAAGTTGAATTTCTTCACACATATCCTTCGTCTGCATTGATATTATGTGATTTTATAAAACGAAAAGGGATAAAATATAATAATTCCTTGAAAGTGTTATTGTTAACATCTGAGAATATTTATGCAGGGCAGAAGGAAACCATTGAGAAGTATATGAATGCCAAATGTTTTACTTTTTATGGTCATAGCGAAGGGGCGGCTTTGGCTGGACAATGTGAATGTTCTGAAAAATATCATATCCAGAGTGAATATGGTTATATTGAACTTGTGGATGAAGATGGAAAAGTAATTAAAGAGCCAAACAAAATAGGTGAAATAGTTTGCACAGGTTTTGATAATAAGGCAATGCCTTTAATTCGTTATAGAACGGGAGATTTTGCTTCTTATTCGGAAAAAGCAACCTGTGCATGTGGAAGACATTATACATTATTAGATAATATTGTTGGTCGTTGGACACAAGAAATGTTTATAGGAAAAACAGGAAATAAAATTTCAATGACAGCACTTAACATGCATACGGATATATTTAAAAATGTTGAAAATTATCAGTTTATTCAAGATATACCAGGAAAGTGTTCTATAAGAGTAGTTAAAAATGATAACTATTCTTTAATGGATGAAAAAAATATATTCGACGAGCTACAAAAAAAATTTGATAATTCTATGGAAATAAAATTTGAATATGTGAAAGAGATCGAGAAAACAATGCGTGGGAAACAAAGATTTATTATTCAAAACATAAAAGATGAGGAATTAATATGAGAAAAAAAGGGAATTTAGATAATAAGGTTTCTTTTTGGATTGAAAAAGAATTTGATAGTTATCCTAGCAAAGCTCCATTTCACCCCAACTTTTTATATCCTGAGTATGAGGGAGAGGTATCAGAAGAAGGCAATTTAGTGTATGATGCAGTAAGAAATAATTTTAGATTACTGGGATTTGATATAGAAAATTATGGAAAGAGAAAGTGGAATCCTTTAAAAGAAATTATAAAAAATGGAGATGCAGTTTTACTTAAACCTAATTTTGTTTTACATGAAAATAGTGGTGGTGGAAGCGTTTGGTCTGTTATTACCCATCCTTCGGTTATTCGTGCGGTGATAGATTATGTTTATCTTGCATTAGAGGGGAATGGGAGAATTATTATTGCTGATGCACCTCAAGCAAATGGTAATTTTGAAAAAATATTAGAAATTACATGCCTTAGAGATATTGTAGCCTATTACAAGCAAAAGTATGATTTTGAAATAGAAATATATGATTTGCGTCAGTTAAGATTTGAGTATCAAGAAGGGATTCTCTTAGAGAATTCCAGAATTGAAATGCCAGGAGATCCTTTAGGATATACTATATTCGATTTAAAAGACAAAAGTAATTTTGTAGATATCTCAAATCCTGAAAAAATTTATGGCGCAGATTATGATAGGATTGAAACATTAAAGCATCATAGTAAAGGACATCATAAATATTGTATAGCGAATACTGTGCTAAATGCGGATGTAATTATTTCTATACCAAAAATGAAGACGCATCGTAAAGCGGGAGTTACATTAAATTTGAAAAATTTTATTGGAATTAATGGAAACAAAAATTATCTTCCGCATTTTAGAATTGGTGATGCGAAAGATGGTGGCGATGAATATGCTGAATTAAATAATATAGTAAAGTTGGTCAAATATTCAAACAGGTTTCTGATAGATAAATTACTTGTAGATCCTAATACAACAAAAACTTTTTTATATGAAGCTATTTTGAAATTATATAGAATTTGTAAAGCTTTGAAACAAAAGGAAAATACAGATAAAATTAGTGTGAGTGGTGGAGGATGGTATGGGAATGATACTTTGTGGAGAACAATTTTGGACTTAAATCAAATTGTAGAATATGGCAGTCTGCATGGCGAAATATTATTTGAGAAACAAAGAAGATTTTTTAGCGTCATTGATGGAATGATTGCGGGGGAAGGTAATGGACCGATTTCGCCAAAAGATAAAAAATGTAAATTAATACTTATGGGAGAAAATTTATTATATGTCGATCTGGTTGCTATGAGGTTGATGGGAGTTGATTATAAAAATGTTAAAGCTTATAATAAATTGTTAGTAGATTCTGGGAGAGATATAGAAGATATTTTCAAAAATATAGATATATACAGTAATTATCATAAAAAAATTCAATGGGATGGAGACAGTGAAAAATATTTTGAGTTTATGGAAGCAGATGGATGGGAAGGACATTTACTTTTATAAAGGTATAGTAATTCCATTATGAAATTGAAGAAATGGGGAGGGAAAGATGTTCAAGTACAGAGGTTCAGTAAAAGTATGCTTTTTGCTTTTAATTATCATGCTTATTTCCTATTTTGTATTGGATGACGATAAAAGTGATACTTTCGAAAATCGTACAATGGCAGATTTTTCAATGGTTTTTCACCCAGCATCTAAAGATAGTGTTGTATATAAAGAAACGGCAGTAGAACGGTTGGAGGAAGCGTTAAAAGATCAGTTTTTTATGCGTGAGCCGATTCTATATGGATATATTACAACGATGGATTTTTTGGCTAAAACAACGTCAGACGTAATACAGATATACCAGAAGCCTTCCAAAAGAGAGGGGCAATATACATATGAGATAATCGGTAATTATATAAGAATCGGTGGGACAAACTGGATTAGTTCAGCGCCAGTTTTAGAAAATTTAAATAGTAACTCTATTAAAATACATACAGACCAGATTAGAGAAATTCATAAAATGTATCCAGATATTCACTTTTATTTTTATTTTGTTACACAGGCATATGATATGGAATGGTTTGATGACTTTTTAGGAGTGTGGGGGGTACGGACAGCTATACAGATATATGTAGAATGATGCCTGAATATGTAAAAACAAGCAAATTGCTTTACTATAATCTAGAAGATTATCAAACTATTCATTATGCTTCAGATCACCATTGGAATGGGGAGGGATCTAGAAGAGGCTACGAAAATATTTATGAGATGATCAGTAAAGAGCAGGAACTTTCTCCGATGTATTTGCCAGAAGAAAAAATGAATTTTACCAACCTATGGGGAATTCGTTATCGGGGAAGTTATGCAAATCGATTGCAAGAGCTGTATAGTGGAAGCGATGAGTTTTCGGTATATAGATATACGCTTCCTAAACGAGAGATATATGCGATTGAACCAGACACAGGCATGGAGATTGAACTGGATGAATTAGGGCTTTGGGAAGAATATAAAAGCGGACAGTTTTGTAGGGATACATATGCAGATCATTATGTTACATTTTATGGTTATGGTAAGGATGAACAGGGAAAATAGTATAGTGATAGTCAATATGCATTTAGAATAAAAAATAGCCAAGAAAATATTCATAATCTTTAAATATGTGGTGAGTCATATTGCAGATCATTTCGCGATGTTTTAGCGTCACATTTTGGAACAACCATTTATTTAGACTACAGAGTAATGTCTCGCATAAGTATTGATAGTTTAATTGAATTATATGATATAGATTCGGTAATCTTTGGCAGCAATATAACTATGTGGACACAAGATAAATTTAAATTTACTTTTTCTAAAGACATATTTGGAGGAGGAGAATAATGGTATTCTCAAGTCTTTTATTTATTTTACTTTTTCTTCCGCTGCTGATTATTGTATATTACGCAATTCCTAAAAGATTTGTTGCTATGAGAAAGTATTTACTACTGTTTTTTTCTATTTTGTTTTATGCAAGTGGAGAACCAACGTATGTGTTTGTTATATTTACTTGTGTATGTATAACTTGGATATTAAGTAAAGCAATTGAACAAAGATATAAATTTATATTTCTTTTAGCAATAGTCCTTAATCTTTTTCCTCTATTTTTTTTAAAATATTTAGGCTTTTCGATTAGTAATATCATTATTATTTTGGGTACAAATATAAAAGAGGTCTCGCTTATAATGCCAATAGGTATATCATTTTATACATTTCAAATGATGACTTATATTGTAGATTTATATTATGAAGGATTTCTCGTCAAAAAAATATAGGATATCTTACATTATACATTTTTCTTTTTCCGCAGCTTATTGCTGGCCCGATTGTAAGATATAAAGATATTGAAAATCAAATTAATATAAGTCAAGAGAGCTGGGATAAAATACGGAAAGGTGCAGGAAGGTTTATTATCGGGCTGGCAAAAAAAGTGTTAATTTCTAATCAGCTTGGATATATAGTGGAAAAAATAATGGAATGGCCACTTTCAGAAATTCCAACAAAATTGCTCTGGTTAGTAGTTTTAACGTATACGATGCAGATTTATTTTGACTTTTCTGGTTATTCAGATATGGCAATTGGGGTGGGAAATCTTTTTGGATTCCAATTTCAAGAAAATTTTGAGCAGCCATATTGTTCTGTTTCTGTAACAGATTTTTGGAGAAGATGGCATATTTCTTTAGGAATTTTATTAGTGACTATATTTATATTCCTCTTGGTGGAAATAGAGTATCAAAAATTCGGTGGATATTTAATGTTTGTATTGTATGGTTACTAACAGGACTTTGGCATGGTACTTCATGGAATTTTGTTGTATGGGGAGGATATTATGCAATTTTGCTATTATTGGAAAAATTGGTGTTGAGAGATATAGCAGATAGAATTCCAATAATATTAAAGTGGGCTTTTACTTTTATATAAATAATGCTTGGATGGGCAATATTTATGTGTGATGTGTATAGTATACATGAATTGCTTGTGTTTTTAGCCCGGCTTTTTGGAAAAGGAGAGTTCACAAGAGCAGTTTCGATTAGAGCGTTAGGCCTTACAGCATATCTGCCATTTTTCTAGCAGCGATCATTTTATCGATACCGTTGGAAAAGATTATCAAAAAAATTGTAAACTGCACGAGTAAAAAGGCTGAAAAAGTATTTTTTATTCTTGAATGATACAATGTTAGTTATATTGTTTTTGTTTTCGATAATGGTACTTGTAAGCGGAACTTACAATCCGTTTATTTATTTTAGATTCTAATACTTGGAGGTATTGGCAATGAAAAAGCTTAATGTTTTAAATGGTACAAATGATGAAAAGGATTCTTCATTTTGTGACAAACTGCTTAATCGAACGGAAAGTCTTGCTTTGGTTGGATTGGGGTATGTGGGAATGCCTATTGCTGTGGCCTTTGCAAATAGGGGACTTCATGTAATTGGCTTTGATAACAATGAAGAAAAAATTACAATATATCAAGAGGGCAAGGATCCTACAAATGAAGTAGGAGATAAAGCCATAAAAGAAACCACAATGGAATTTACATCAGATGAGAAAAGACTTTCGGACGCAAAATTCATTATTGTTGCTGTACCAACTCCAGTGAATATGGATCATACACCGGATTTGTCACCAGTTGAAAGTGCAAGCAAAATCATTGGAAGAAATTTGACGAGGGGATCCATTGTTGTTTATGAATCCACAGTATATCCAGGGGTAACAGAAGATGTATGTGTACCTATATTGGAGCAAGAAAGTGGATTAAAGTGTGGCTTTGATTTCAAAATTGGTTATAGTCCAGAGCGAATTAATCCAGGTGACAGGGTACATACGCTTTCTAAAATTCGAAAAATTGTTTCTGGTATGGATGAAGAAAGCATTGAAGTAATTAAAGACGTCTATGATCTTATTATTGAGGCAGGAACATTTCCGGTTAGCTCTATCAAAACTGCTGAGGCGATAAAGGTTGTAGAGAATTCACAGCGTGATATTAATATTGCTTTTATGAATGAATTGGCGATGGTATTTGATCGTATGGGTATTGATACAAATGAAGTAATAAATGGCATGAATACCAAATGGAATGCTTTGGGCTTTCGGCCGGGACTAGTTGGGGGACACTGTATTGGAGTGGATCCCTATTATTTTACTTATGAAGCTGAAAAATTAGGATATCATAGCCAGATTATTTTGAATGGACGTATTATTAATGATTCTATGGGAACCTACGTTGCAGAAGCGGCTGTAAAGAAGATGATTGAAGCTGGACAAGCTCCCAAAAAGAGCCATGTAGTGATTCTTGGATTGACATTTAAAGAGAACTGCCCAGATATAAGAAATAGCAAGGTAAACGACATTATCAAAAGCTTAAATAATTATGGAATTAAGCCAGAGATTGTAGATCCTTGGGCATCTGTGGCAGACGCAAAAAGGGAATATAGTGTAGAGCTTACAGAGTTGTCAAATATTAAAGATGCAGATTGTGTGATTGTAGCAGTTGCTCATAATGAATTTAAAAGTTTGAAGTTAGATCAGATAAAGAAGCTGTTTAAAGCTTCTATAGACGAGGAAAAGGTGTTAATAGATGTAAAAGGATTGTATAAGATTGAAGAGTTAGAGAATAGTGGCTTAAAATACTGGCGATTATAGATTACAATCAAGTAATTTATGGTAAGGAGTGAAGAAGTGAAGACGATAATGCTCGTATTTGGAACTAGACCCGAAGCGGTTAAAATGTGCCCGCTTATAAAAGAATTGAAGTCTAGAAAAGGTATAAAAACTTTAGTATGTGTTACAGGACAACATAGAACAATGTTAGAACAGGTTTTGACAGTATTTAATGTGCAGCCAGATTACAATCTTTCTATAATGAAGGACAAGCAGACACTATTTGATATTACAACTGGAATTTTGATGAAAATCAAAGAGATTTTGGAAAAAGAGAGGCTTGATGTGGTATTGGTTCATGGTGATACAAGTACAACCTTTGCTACAGCACTGGCCTGTTTTTATTTGCAGATACCTGTTGGTCATGTAGAGGCAGGATTGCGAACATACAATATTTCCTCTCCGTATCCAGAAGAATTCAATCGACAGGCGGTATCTATTATTTCAAAATACAATTTTGCGCCGACCAAGCTAAGCTGCGAAAATCTTATTCGCGAGGGAAAGAAAAAGGAAACAATTTATATCACAGGAAATACAGCCATAGATGCATTACAGACAACCGTTAGGAAAGATTACAGTCATCCAGAATTGGAGTGGTGCAAAGACTCTAGACTAATATTAATTACTGCCCACAGACGTGAGAATCTGGGACAGCCTATGGAGAATATGTTTAGGGCAATCAAAAGGGTATTGGATGAACATGAGGATGTAAAGGCTATCTATCCTATTCATTTGAATCCAATCGTTCGTGGTACTGCTCGCTCCATATTTAGCGCAGATGATCAGATCCACTTAATCGAGCCTTTAGATGTACTTGATTTCCACAATTTTATGAAGCGTTCCTATCTAATTCTTACGGATTCAGGAGGAATTCAGGAGGAGGCCCCTTCATTGGGAAAACCAGTTCTTGTTATGCGTGATACAACAGAAAGACCAGAGGGAATAGAGGCAGGGACTTTGAAGCTTGTTGGGACCAAGGAGGATACTATATATACTTCCTTTACTGAACTTCTTGATAATATAGAGACTTATAATGCTATGTCCCATGCATCAAACCCTTATGGAGACGGACTAGCAAGTGTTAGAATCGCTGATATTCTTGAATTTGAAAATAGAAAAGAATTATATAAAAAGGATATATAATATGTTCTTTGTGGTGTTTGGTGTGGAGAAAAACAGCCTTTATAAAGTGGAGCTTAGAGAAAAAAATTAGTTTATTGAAGATGGACGTTTAAGTATAAGAGTATTTTGGGAAAAATTTATGGCTTACTTTCACGATATGATTTATATGTCCATTCTATGATTAAAGACGACTATCAATGGAAAGGGAAATTACTAAATTGAGTTCCAGACTCGTAACATGGAAAGTAGAGATGTGATCGTTGATTATGGAGGAGGGCAGCCTATATTTGAGACCAAGATTTAGCGAGGAAATGCTTACCATACCAGAGGAGTAGTTAAATGTCTATTAAAAAACATCTTCAGAAGAAAGATATATGGCTCGCCATACTACCCCCCAAAAACCTCCCCCACCCCCACACTCTCCGTCAACTCCTCCCTCCCCACATACAAACTTCCATCCCCGCGGGTCAGCATGCTCCATTTAACCAGAGTAAGCTTCCGGCAACGCAATTCCAGACAGGTAATGCACCGGGGATGGACGCAGCTTCCAGTATTACAGTAGGGAGACTGGGCGGAGCCTATCATGGGGCGGTGGGTATGGCCACAGATGAGAAGGCAGTGATGGGCCTTGGCCCAGGCCACCAGGCGTTTTTCTGTTTTTTCCTTTACCTTGTAATTTTTGGCAGCGCTGGTAGGGTCCAGGAAGCCCAGGCGCTCCAGAGGGCCCCAGAGATAGCGGACCAGGCTGCGGGTTACACGCCAAAAAACGCTGTTCCACAGATCAGCCTGGTGGCCGTGGGTCAGATAGAGAACTGGTCCCAGAAGATTGTCCTCCAGAATACAGGCCTCCTGTACCTGGAGGTTGGGAAAGAGAGGGGCCTGATTCTGCTGCTGGGTACAGAAGTAAGAAGAGCAGGTGCGGGACGTATAGCGGGCATATTTTTTCACCATGTCATGATTCCCAAACAAAAGGTGGAGGCGACCCTGCTGATAGAAACGGGCCATCATCCAAAAAGCATTGCTGTGCACATCTATAATCTGTTCCATGGAGCGATTTTCCCACAACTCATCCCCATCTCCCAGTTCAATGTAGGTATATCCCCGCTGAAAATAATACTGGAGAGCCGCAAAATACAAATGCTGATTTTTGAGAAAATTGTCGTTGGAACTGCCATTGCCCCGGTGGCAGTCACTAAATAGAACATAGCGAGAGTCCAGTCCCAGTGGCAGAACCGGGGCATTGGCAAAAGCTTTGTTTAGTCTTTTCACATAACTCATGATGAAATCTCCTAATGATAAGTATTGCTTCAGGCTATTAAGGGCCTGTCACTTCCCAGGCCTTCGCCTCATTCCATGCGGATTTCTCTGTGGATCTTTTCCCATTTTTTGTGTCTTTTTTCCAGGCCTTTTTTTCATACCCCGCTCCTTCTTCCCTGGCCGATACCGGCGAGGTTTGCAAAATTGTATGGTTTTGCGGAAAGCAAAGGGCAGGAAATAGTATAAATACAACAGCCGATCTGCTGAATTGCAGAAGGGACGGGTAACCCAGCGAAAGATCCGACAGAAGCATCGGTTTTTCCACTGAGAAAATCGGCAGATAAGGGGGCAGGATTGGCAAGGCTGGGTAGAGTGAGGCCTGCAAAAACAAAATACTACTGTGGTGCAGTGAATGGAATAGGAGCCTCGGGAATAGCCAAGCCTGGTGAGAGACTGGAGGAAAGAGTCCATCATCTCAAAATCCGGGAAGGTAATGGAAACCTTTAGAGTCAGATTATGGGGACGGGAAAAGTGTCCCATGCAGAATCCAGTTAGCCACCAGTGCTGCCTGCTGTTCCGAAACAGGAGTTCATCCTCCTCCCATAGCTCCATAGAAAGATCCAAGAGCTCCCGATCCTCTGCTGCTTGGAACAGGGTACGAGAATATTCCCGGGGAACCAATAGGGTTTCTGCATGATAGACTCCGATTTCTGCACCAGTGTTGATGCCGTATTGGCCCTTCCATAACTCAATCAGCCAGGTGCGGCCTTCATAGTCAAAATAAATGGGCTCACAGTCAAAAACCAGTTGTATATGAGGAGACACCTGGTCGTACAAGGTGCAGTATCCAAAATCCCTCTGCCAAGCGTCCAGGCGGGAACTAAACAAATCCTGACGGAAAGAATAGGAAAAGCCGAAAGGACAAATTAACTCGTTTAGTTGTTCCGTCTTTTCACAGCAGGAGAGGGCACAGATCTTTTTTCGTATGCATTTTGCTCGGTAATGGTTTAGAAGGGCGAAGAACAGGAGAATCACTAAAAAAATGCCAAAGAAATAGTACATAAGTTAGACCGCTTTCTCATATGATTAATATATTATATGTAAAAAATTGGAAAATGTTTTTGCTTTTAGGCAGAGACAGGATGATAGGAAGTGAAGAAGAGGACTATCAAATCATTGCCAAAATAAAACAGACATCTGTAAATGAGAGCACAGGGATGGGTTTTGGGTTGCAGGAAAAGGGGATTTTTGTTACACTGAACATAGAAAAAGGAAGGAAAAACTACTATTAAATAAGGAAGAAACAGGATGAAAAAGATCGTTGGAAAAGGAGAAGCTCTTCTTTTAGCCTTTCTGCGCTTGGTGTGGGGAGCAGGATATCTTCTAATTTCCCTGGCCATAATCATGTATATGGATGAGGGATATCCCTTAAGGCGAGAGGTGGTGCCCCTGATCCTGTGCTTTTTGCTTTTGATCCTTTGTCAGATTTTGTTGGGAGTGGCCTTTTTTCTGGGAAGATCTCAAGGGGATGAAAAGAAAGGACATCTGGAAAATTTGCAGAGACTGGTGCCCGCCGGAACAATCCCTAATTTTTTGAGCGTGGTTTTTTTAGCTCTGTTTTTGAATCTTCCAGGGAGTCTGGAGGAGAATGAAGTTCTCATCATGTTGCGCTTGCTGTATTTTCTTGGCATGCTTGGGGGAACCTGTGTGTATCAGTTATCGCTTTTGGCAAGAAAACCAAGGCAGAGATGCCTGTATTCTCTGGGGCTTTTGGCCTGGATGCTATTTTTCCTGGGAGGAGGGACTTTTCTAGCTGGAAATCTGGGAGAATTAAACGCGTTGCGTCTGATCCTTCTTTTGCAGTTGGCGGCTATCTGTGCCCGGCCGGTGTGGGGATGGATAATTCGCAGGAGACCAGAGCAGGAGGAGAACCTAGGATGGAGACAGAGGCTAAAAAGGACAGGAGTTTTGCTCCTTGGAGGCGGGGCTGCCTGGCTGTTGATTTTTTCCATGCCAGGAGAGCTGCTGGAGGTGGAGCCTTTGCAGGACCAGGAGGGCTATTATATGCTGTGCTCCCGGGAAGGCTTTGTGTGGTTTGTGGACCAGGTGCGAGGCGGGCGTATCTCCATAAATGCTAGATTGACTGGGGATATTATTTTAAATGACACAGATAATTGGGAAAACTGGCAGGAGGAGCCCCCGAAACACAGATATGGGTGTATGTTGGATTACGAAGGATGCTTTGATGGCAATGGTTTTGCCCTGGAAGGATATTATTCCGGCCAACAGGCGCCGATTTTCCTCAGTCTGGGGCAGGCAGCAAAAGTGATCAATCTGAACATTCGGAAATCTTGGTTTCAAACTACCTATGAGGAGGCGTCTTATCTGGATGATGACGGGGAGCTTCAGGTGTTGTCGGCAGCCAGTCTCTTCTATAGAAATAAGGGAAAAGTTGCGGATTGTCAGGTGGAAGCTGGGGTTGTGGGAGCCTGGGATGCAGGCGGAATTGGGGTGATAAATTACGGAGAAATGGAGAATTGTACCTTTTTGGGATGTCTGGAGGCAGGCATGGATTTTCGGGAGGAACTAGGAGAGGAGCGGTGGGCTCTGGAAACCTTGTATACAGGGGGAATCTGCAAATCCAACCGGGGTGTGATTCGAAATTGTATCCAGGCAGGCAGCGTAAATCTGGATACCATTTCTTTGGAAGCCTATATGAATTATGCGGCCGGGGGGATTGTGGGAGCTGTGGAGGAGGAGGGCCGGGTGGAAGGCTGCCAAAACCAGGGCCAGGTTACCTGTGCACAGTTAGCCGGCGGCATCGCTGGGGCCAACCGGGGTGTCATTGTAAATTGTGAAAACAGTGGGGCCGTGCAGGTGGAGCAGGCGGATATGAGCTATAGCAATTCTCTGATTACTGCTGGGATCTGTGCTTCAAACGGGGGCTTGGTAAGTGCCTGCTTGAATAAGGGGCCGGTGACCATTGAGCAGAAATGGTTAAGCTTCTATGCGCCGGTGTATGGCATTGCCTGCAATATTGTAAATCCCAGCCGGGGAATAACGGAGAATTGTTATTATCTGTCGGACAGTGCCCAACAGGATTATCGGCAGCTGGGAGTGTACAAGCTGACCCAGGAGGAGCTTTCAGATGCAGAGGCATATGTAAGTGGAGAGAAGGCCATGGAGGATCGGGACAGCTTTGAAGCCTTTTCGGAACTGCCAGTGATCCCGGGGACGGATGAGGAGGATTATATTCACCTGCGTATGGGACCAGAGGAGGATTTGACATACGAGGTGCAGGAGGGAGACAGCCTCTGGAGCATTGCAGAGAGCTTTTATGGAGATGGAAATGCCTATTCTTTTTTGGGGAGAGACACAGATTGGCTATATCCGGGCGAACGTTTGACAGTTCCCAGGCAGGACCGGTATCTGCTTCACGCCAATGAGGAGGAAGGATTTGACTGGTCCTTCTGCGTACTGCCTTCTGGGGAGAAGTGCCCCACCCGGTTTTATCTGGCAAAGCCTGTGGACTGGTATTATGGCAGTATGGATCTGGAGGCGGCAAGGGGCTTACATGTGCTGTGGCCCAAAGACAAGAACCTGGGGCAGGATGTTCCGGCTTCAGATATCCGAATTTTTTACCGGTTTGAGGGGAATTCTCAGGGGGATTTCTTTGGCGAAGACTGGGAGACGGTAAAGGAAGAGATTCGGGAAAGTGGGGAAAAAATCTGTGGGCAGGCATTGTCTGGGCTTCGGTTTTACCGGTATATCCTGGATGGGGGAGAATCTATCTACGGATATTCCTTTCGGCTTTACAGGGACACGGACACCTTGCATTTTGTGGTATTCTACCGGCTTCAGAAGGAATTTTTGCTGGAGTGTATTGGGGTGGAGCCTGTGGGGGAAGATTTTCACCTTATGGAGCGGGTGCGTTATCTGGCAGCCCGGGCCATAAGCGGACCGGCGGTGGAAAAAGAAGAGTGTGATGTGGAGAGCTTTTTTGGCCGGGAAGATTGGAATTATCCCACCCTTCACAATCCTTTTGCTCTGGGAATGGCCTACGATCCCAGTGCGAGATGTAGCTCCTATATGCTGTTCACAGGAGTACAGTAAAAGGCGGCAGACGGGAGAAAAAAGCAGAAAAACAAAAAGGCAAAAGAGAGTAGAGAAGGATGACAGAGGCAGAGGTTTTTGCATATGAGCTGCTGGATCAGGGAGTGCGGATCTGGCGGTGCTTTTCCTATGATAAGCAAGTGGAGTTCCCGGGGGAGCTGGAAGGGCGTCCGGTGACGGAGCTGGCAGCCTATGTCTGCTCGGCTCATTTGGAGTCCGGATGGGAGGAACGGCTTAGAAAGACGGATCGGTTGCGTTACGGTACCCGGGAGGGCCAGGTATATAAGGGGCAACCTCCTCTGGATCTGCTTGGTATGGAGGTGTGCGGTTCCCGGGTGGAGGCGGTTTCTCTTCCTAAAAAACTGGAAAAAATTGGAAAATATGCCTTTTATAATTGTCACAAGCTGGAAAGGGTAAGCTTCTCCAGTGGCATTCAGGATTTGGGGGCTGGATTGTTTACCGGCTGCCATCATGTGAGGGAGCTGGATGTGGAGGTTGTGAGGGATTGGCCCTCCTGTCTACGGCAGGTGCTCACTGAGCTTACGGAGGAGCTGCGGGTAAATTATCGGGAGCCGGGTGGTTATGCACGTCTGCTGTTTCCGGAATTTTATGAGGAGGGAGTGGAAAATACGCCAGCTCGGATTCTCATGACACAGGTTCACGGCAGTGGCCTCCATTTTCGAAACTGCTTTCTGGAAACACAGTTTCAGTTTCCCTGGTATGATGAGCGGTTTTTTTGGGCACGATCCCAGGAAACAGCAGCCTTTGCACTGGAGCTGGCCCTTAGCCGTCTGTTGTATCCCCTGGGATTGGAGGAGAAAAGCCGGGAGGCCTATGAGGCCTATGTAAAGGAACATTTCCTGGAGGCGGGAACTTTTTTCCTGGAAGAGGGGCAAAAAATTAGAAGTCCATATTTCCAGGAGAGGTATCACAGTGGGGGTGGGCTGGACTACTTTTCGTGGCTTCTGGATAATAAAGCCTTTGGGCAGGTGATAACCCCGGAGCTGCTTCGGGAGCTTATTGGACAGGCCCAGAAGAAACAGCGCCCGGAGATCGTCAGTTATCTGATGGATCGCAGGCATCAAATGTTTCCACAAAAGGGCAGAAGCTTTGCACTGTAGGCCGTAAACAGTGGAGGACCAGTTTTGCGTGGAAGATAGAAACCTTGGAAAACAGGGAAGGAGCGAAAGGGTATGAACCCATGGCTGGAGGAGGAAGAGCGCCAGCTTTATCGGCTGGATATTTGTCAGGATATTTTAAAATATGCCCGAAATGAACTGTATCTCCATATGCGTTTTCTGGATGTGGCCTTAAGTAGCCTTACCTTTGTGCCAGACCAGGAGATTCAGGTGGTGGGGACAGAGGGAAAAAGGCTTTTATTCGCGCCGGAGGCCTTGATAGCTCGGTACCAACAGGGGCGGATCTGGGTGAATCGAGCTTATCTCCACATGATTCTTCACAGTCTGTTTGCCCATATCTGGCACCGAGGAGAGCGGGAGGAGACCATCTGGCATTTGGCCTGTGACATTGCGGTGGAGTCCGTTCTGGATACCTGGTATAAACCCTGCCTTCACAGGCCCCCAAGTCCTTATCGGCGGTCTGTTTACGCAAAGCTTCGGAGTAAGCGGAAGGTATTTACAGCAGAAGGGCTGTATCAGATATTGGTGGAGGAAAAGCTTGACGTTCGGGAGAAGCTGCGGCTAAAGCAGGAGTTTCAGGTGGATGATCACCGGCTATGGGAGCGGGAACAGGATCCGCGAATCCGGCAGGAGCAGCAGAATCACTGGAAGGATATTCGGGAGCATATGGAAACGGAATTGGAAATATTTTCCAAAGAAGCTTCCGAAAATTCCAAGGGCTTGCTGGAACAGGTGCGGGCGGAAAATCGCAGGCGCTATGATTACCGGGAATTTCTGCGAAAGTTTTCTGTGCTGAAGGAGGAGCTGACCGTGGATATGGACAGCTTTGACTATATTTTTTATCATTATGGCATAGAGCTCTATGGAAATATGCCTTTGATTGAGCCACTGGAGACAAAGGAGCTGCGAAAAATAGAGGATTTTGTCATTGTTATCGATACCTCCATGTCCTGTAAGGGAGATCTGGTGGAAAAATTTTTGCAGGAGACCTATGGGATTTTGTCCCTGGAGGAAAGTTTTTTTCGCAGACTCCAGATTCATATTCTCCAGTGTGATGAACGGGTGCAGTCCCATGTGAAAATAGAGAGCCAGGAGCAGCTGAAGCACTACATGGAGCATCTGGAAATTCGGGGATTGGGTGGCACGGATTTCCGGCCGGCTTTTCAATATGTGGAAGAGCTGCGGCAGCAGAGGGCATTCACCAGTCTTAGGGGGCTGATCTATTTTACTGATGGCTATGGTCGATTTCCGGCCCGAAGGCCACTCTATGATGTGGCTTTTGTGTTTTTTCGGCAGGATTATCAGGATGTGGATGTGCCCCCTTGGGCTATAAAGCTGATTTTGGATGAACAGGGAAAGGAATAGGAAAGATATGAATATTAAGCGGGCCAAGGAAGAGATTAAAGACTCCATCCAGGCATATCTGTTGCGGGATGCCTTTGGAGAATATGAGATACCTACCATGGGCCAGAGGCCGGTTCTGCTTTTAGGAGCGCCAGGGATTGGAAAGACTCAGATTATGGAGCAGATTGCCAGGGAGTGCAAAATTGGCCTGGTTTCCTATACGATTACTCATCATACCCGCCAGAGCGCCATCGGCCTGCCCTTTATTGCAGAGCGCAGCTACGGCGGGAAAAAGCAGCCAGTCACCGAATATACCATGAGTGAGATTGTGGCTTCTATCTATGATAAGATGGAGAAGACCGGGTTGCAGGAGGGCATTTTGTTTATTGACGAAATTAATTGTGTGTCAGAGACTTTGGCTCCTGCTATGCTGCAATTTTTGCAGTGCAAGACCTTTGGCAGCCATGCCATACCCAGAGGATGGATCATTGTGGCAGCGGGAAACCCTCCGGAATACAATAAATCCGTGCGGGAGTTTGATGTGGTGACCATGGACCGGGTGAAAAAGATTCTGGTGGAGCCAGATTTTTCCGTGTGGAAGGAATATGCCTATGGACAGCGGGTGCATCCGGCGGTTCTTTCATATCTCAATATTCGGCCGAAATACTTTTATCAGATGGAACAGACTGTGGATGGCAAAGAGTTTGTTACTCCCCGGGGCTGGGAGGATTTGTCCCGGATCTTGTATGTGTATGAGAAGTTGGGGAAACGAGCGGATCGGGAGGTGGTGAGCCAGTATCTCCAGCACCCCCGAGTGGCGAAGGACTTTGCCAATTATCTGGAGCTGTATAAAAAATATCATACGGATTATGAGGTGGAGGCTATCTTTCAGGGAAAGATTTCCCAGGGTGTTCTGAAAAAGGTGGCCCATGCTGCCTTTGACGAGCGCCTCAGCCTGGTTGGTCTTTTGCTGGACAGGTGTGCTGGTGCCTGCAAAAAGGCACAGGAGGCGGAGGGTTGTCTGGCCTTGCTATTGGAGCAGTTGAAGGCCTACCAGCGAATCATGGCAGAGGATCTGGAGGAAACGGATAGAACAGAGTCCAATAGAGAGCCAAAGCCGGCCAGTGTTTTGGGAGACGTTTTGGCTGAGGTAACCAACCGCTGGCAGCGGGAACGGGAGGCAGAGCTCCTGAGCCGCGAGGAGGACTACGCCCTTCGCCGGGTGCAGGAGCTTCTGGAGCAGTATGTGCAAAGGCTTAAAATCGAAAATCTTAGTAATAGGGACCAGGCCTTTGCCCGGATACGGGATTGGTTTGGAGAGGAGCGGGAGAACTATGAGAAGCTCTGTAACCAGGCCGGGGAGGCGCTGGAGCGATCCTTTGACTTTCTGGAGGTGGCCTTTGGAGTGAGCCAGGAAATGACGGTGTTTCTCACAGAGCTGAATGTGAGCAGGGACTGTGTGGAGTTTTTACAGACCTGGGAGTGTGAGCGGTATTATCAGTACAATCGAGAGCTTTTACCAGGAGAGAGCCATAAGGAACTTCTTCGACGAATTGAGCAGCTGTAAAAGATACAGTTAAAAGCGCGTATACAAAAATACAAAGGAGGGCAAGAAACATGCATTATTTACAGGAGATAGAGAGCTTTGTACCCACATGTGAGCAGGAGGCAGGGGACAAGGGGATATTTTTAGAATATATCTCCCAATATCCCCACACCATTCTGACCCGGGACTGTCGGCTTGGGCACTTGACAGCCTCCTCCATGATATTCAATCCCGGCCGGGATAAGGTGCTTATGGTGTATCACAATATTTATCAGTCCTGGTCCTGGACTGGTGGCCATGCAGACGGGGAGGAGGAGATGCTGGGGGTGGCCATTCGGGAAGCCCAGGAGGAGACAGGCATCAAACATTTGCGCCTTCTTGGACAAGGGCTCTTCGCCCTGGATGTGTTGCCTGTGTGGGGACATTGGAAGCGGGGAAGCTATGTGAGCGCCCACATGCATCTGAATTTCACGTATCTTCTGGAGGCGGAGGAGACGGAAGCACTGCAAAAAAAGGAAGACGAAAATAGTGGCGTTTGCTGGATTCCCATATCCAAACTTTCGGAATATGTGACAGAGCCAGATATGTTGCCTGTCTACGAAAAGATGATCCGGGGGAGAGAGCAGGTAGAGAGAACCCTGTGAGGCTTGTTGGTACATGGAACCCTGCTGGGGCTTAGATAAACAGCTCATAGATACCCAGACTCAGAAGCAATAGACCGGAGAGGCCATCTGCCAGGGGGCCGGAGGCGTTCAGCCTGCGAGTATGGCCCAGGCGGTTTCCCAAATATAAAAAAAGCAGGGAAAAGCCCAGGGTAAATCCACAGGTGGGCAAAAGCTTAAGGCCGGTAATGCTGGCGCCGACTCCCATGCCAATATTGTTAACGGAAAGGGCCGCCCCTAAGAGGGCGGCTTCTTTGCAGGTAAGGGGTGTTGAGGCATCTTTTGATAGGGGACTTTCTTTGGGAAGGGAATCACTCTTTGGGAGAGCGTGTTCCTGCAAAAGGGGCGCAGGAGGGGATTTAACGTTACAGTCACAGGAAGAGATCCCAGAGATAGGGAGAACTGTCTCCTTCCAGGCAAGGCTTCCCTTCCACAGATAGTAGAGCCCCAGAAAAATTAAGATGGCGCTGCCTGCAAGTTGAGCTGCGGCTTCTGGGATCAGGAGACTGATTTTTTCTCCCAACAAAAGAGACAACAAAGTGCCAGCCAGGGTGATAAGACTTATGAAAAGCTGCTGCCCGGGCCGGAAGCGCTGTTGTCTGATTCCGCAGGAGAGCCCCACAAGAAGGGCGTCGATACTGGAAGAAAATCCGAATAAAAGAGAGGAAACAATATGCATAAAATCACCTGGAAGGCTTTTGTTTCTTCTACTATATTCCAAAATGGGAAATCGGTTAGTGTTTAGGCCTCTTTCAAAAAGTCTAAAATCTGGGATTGGGTGGCTGGAAGGGAGCCTTGGATCATCTCCGGTTTTCCGCCACCTCGTCCCTTAAAGGCCTTATGGAGGGCTTTCCCCAGAGGTCGGATGTCCTGGGTACGGCTGCCGATAATGTACCGGTAACCAGTCTCATCATTGCCCAGGAAGGCGGCACAGTATCCTTCACAGCGAGCCATAAGCTGGTTTACAAATTCCCGCAGGGCATTGGCATCCAGATCTGCAAAGAAGTAGGAGAGGTTTTCACTGGCCTCGGGCAGGCTTTCAAGCTCTCGAAAGAGAAGCTTCTCCTGGAGGGCCATGCACCGTCCCCGGGTGGTAAATTGTTCTTCCTTTAACCGGGACACTGCCTCGGCCACCAGAGCCTCCTTGGCGGAGAGCAGTACGGAGATTTCCTTCACACTTGCATCCTTTTCCCGGTAATCCTTTAGAGCCCGCAGGCCACAGAGGATATTTACCCGGACACCACCCCGATGGCTCTGTACATGGGTCACTTTAATGAGTCCGATTTCTCCTGTGCGGTTAACATGGGGGGCACAGCAGGCACAAGTATCGTAGCCAGGGAAGCTTACAATGCGGACCTGTCCCTGGATTTCGATTTTGCTTCGATAGAGAAGGGAAGCAAGTTCCTCCTGGCAGGGATAGGAAACCTCCACGGGAAAGTTGGCTGCCACGGCCTGATTAGCCGCCCACTCAATTTCCAGCAGGTTCTCCCGGGTCAGGGAACCATTAAAATCCAGGGTTACCTCCTGATCTCCCAGGTGAAACCCCACATTGTCATAGCCGAACTTTTGATGTACCAGACCAGAAATAAGATGTTCCCCGGAGTGCTGTTGCATCCGATCAAAGCGCAAATCCCAGTCTATCACTCCAGTGACTGTGCTGTCTGGGCTTAAGGGCTTGTCTGTAGTATGGTAAATGATTCCTTGTTTTTCGTGTACATCCAGTACATGGACAGAGTCCAGCATACCTCTGTCTGCCGCCTGCCCGCCTCCTTCAGGAAAGAAGGCAGTGGCGTTTAATACCACCTGAAATCCGTTTTTTCCCGGTTCACAGGATAGAACTTGGGCCTGGAAGGTATGTAAATGACTGTCCTTATGGTAAAGCTTTTCTGTCATAGTGATTTCCCCTTTTTTCGTTTTATCTCCATCTTAACATTACAGGAAGGAGATTGGCAACTGTTTTCCCCGCTTTTTCAGGGTTTACAGTTGTCCTTTACAGGTGAATGTAGTATGATAAAGAATAAGAAACCGTGGATGGCAAAGGAAGATTGAGGTAGGACAGTATGGATAAAGGGGAATGCACAGGGCGCCAGAGCGCACTGATGGAACTGGGAGAGCTGCTTCAAAACAAGAGAACACGGAACAAATCAGAGGTATGGAGGAGATTTTTCCTCTCAGAAAGCTTTTTGGAGGTACAGTGTGAGGAGGCGTTTGGAAGAGGACTTTTGGAATATCTACATGTGGATGAACCGAAAACACTGGAGGAGGCGGTCTGGCAGGAAAGCCTCCCCCAATCCTTTTTGATAGAGCTGGTAATTGCTTATGGCATGCTGCCTGACGAGGATGGCTATATTCATGAGAGGAAGGGGGATTCGGTTCAGGAGGCAGTCAGACGTGTCTGGAATGAAGATCTTGAGCGGCGGAGATATCACATGAGGCTGGACCATATCCGGACTCTTTACCGGCCGGAAAATCTGGTGCGCATGCGGTCCTTTTCTGATTATCTTACCCTACGAAGCTTAAACGCACAGGGAAAGCTAGCGGAGGAAAAAAGCTTTGTCAAGCTGTTGGTGGGAGGAAGAAGCAGTTGTCTTTATGAGCAGGACAGTCAAAAGGTGTTGCTTTCAGAGACACGGAGTGAATGCCTAATTCCCCTGCTGGCTTATTGGCTCCGACAGGAGAAGGTGCCGGCGGCCGCCTGCCGGTATATGTATCAGGAGTATGGGCTGAAGGATATGGAGCACAGCAGCAACCGACGGCTTTATGCAGGCCTGAAGGAGGCGATTTTGCAGCAGCAGCCGGATATTGAGAGGGAGCTCTATGAGGAAAAGGGCATGGAGCAGCTGCGAAAGAGCTGGAAGAAGAAGCTTACCCAGGTGCTGTCAGCCTATCACAGTGCCTATGATAAACGGATTTATGAGGAATCGGAGAAGCTTCGGGAGCAGGAGCAGGCCCTGTTTCAGGGAGAAGAATGGGAAAAGCTTCGGGACACACCAGAGCTATTGCAGGTGCTTCATGAGGAGCTGGCCAATCGGAGAGTCGTGCCAATCACCTTGGTCAGGCGTGTATGTGCTCTTTATGAGGACAGAGCTGGGGAGGAAAAGGTGGGAAAGCTGCTGGAGGGGTTGGGACGGGCTCGATCCTTTCGAAGACAGCTTTTGGAGACAGACTACACCAAAGATTATGTCTATGAGAAAACCACAATGGAGGAAATAGACTGGAACAGCAGGGACTTTTGGGAGTATTTTCTCACAGTAAGCTTTGGAGAACAGCCAGTGCCGGAGCGGGAAATCTATTTTGAGGAAATGGCCCAGGAGTGGTGTGAAATTCCTCTTGACAGACAGGAATCTGTGCCAGCTTATATGGAAGAGCTTTATCTGCCTTCAATGGAATGGCGAAAACGTTTTACGGGATTTGATGAGGAACTGGAAAAAATTTCCAATCCAAAGCGCATGGAGATTCCCTTTTCCCAAGGGCAGCTTCTGGAGGCAGAATTTCATCTCCATTATATACGCTGGTTTTTAAACCAAGAGCCGGTAGACCGACCAGTATTAAATTTTGGGGATTTACAGAGACTTTCCGTCTCTTTGAAGTCCTCCTGGCAATTCTTTTATCTCTTGGCTGTAACTGGCCTGGAGGAAGAGGAGCAGGAGCAGGCCTGCACACTGATTCTGGAACAGTTAAAGGGGCTGTGCCTGGAGCCAGTATCGCTGCCAGTGTTGGCTGAGGCCATTGCCAAGGAAAGAGCAGCCTGGAATAGCTGGTGTAGACAAAAAGATCCTGGGGAGATCTCGCAGGCATTTCTTCGTGCCCAGAGAAGAGGCTCCTTGAGAGTGGGAGTCAAAGAGAGGGGAGTGGAGATGCTTTATGAGGAACAGGAGCGTTTTTGCTTTCGTGCAGAGGTGTCAGAGGATGGAGTGAGGGTGTTCCGAAAGACTATCTGGGGTTGGGAGGAATGGGAGCTTCTGGATGGGGAGGAAGAATTGGAAGAGGAATTGCCAAGAGAAGGCAAGCGAAGATTTGCCCTGGAAAAGCTGGGACGTTTGCGCCAGCCCGGGCCGGTGAAAATCGCCTCTTATTCCCTGCTTGGCA
This sequence comes from Lachnospiraceae bacterium, assembly GCA_022791975.1. Classification (GTDB taxonomy): domain Bacteria; phylum Bacillota; class Clostridia; order Lachnospirales; family Lachnospiraceae; genus RGIG4284. The sequence goes on from JAAWAC010000044.1 coordinate 38,489, forward strand.
TGGAGCCGGAGGAAAAGGCTGGTCAGATTTTGGGAGCCTGTAAATGGCAGGAGACGGTCCGGGGGAGGGGGAAGGGAATTCCCTATCTCCAAAGCTTTCCCTGGGGACCGGAGGATCTTCCCGGGCCAGTGGCAGATCTGCGGGTAAACCGGCGGGGGATTCCCCGGGCTGCGGAGGACTTTTTTAAGCAGGAGGGTCTGTTTATGACAGACAGCTATGTGGTCCTCCATATGGGCGAGCAGCCGGGAAAACGCTTTGACCGGGTGTTTTATGCGTCCACGAATTTTTTCAGCTTTGACCTGCATTTTCAGTCTCCCGATGCTTTTGACACCTACAACAACCGGGTAGGTGCCTTGAAAAAGAAAATTCGGGAGCCTCATCTGGTAGCCGGTCGGTTTGGTTGGGGGAGCCCCTATGAGGCCCGGTATATTTTTGCACCCATGCCGTTTGCTGTGGGAGAGAGCGGCTCCTTTTATGCCTATGACTTCCTGCGTCTGTACAGGGCGGACAGTCTGGCAGGGCTGTTGGCAAAGCTCTATGACCTTTCCTGGGTATCCCGGGCAGACATTTTTGAGGGACGTCTGACGGTGTCCCGTTTTGATAAAAGTCTGGAATACTGCTATAGCGATGAGGACTATGCGCAATGTCTGGACAGCGGTACCGAAACCTTGCCAGAGCAGTTTACAGAATTTGGCATTTAAAACATTCTTATCGCTTGGCAAGAGGCACATAGGCCTGCTTTTCCGCCACGCTTTTGTAGGCGGGGCGAATGATTTTTCCGTTGTTTGCCAATTCTTCAATGCGGTGAGCGCTCCAGCCCACAATCCGGGCCATGGCAAAGATGGGGGTGTAAAGCTCCAGGGGCAGATCCAGCATACTGTAGACAAAGCCGCTGTAAAAGTCCACATTGGCACTGACACCCTTGTAGATTTTCCGTTCCTTGGCAATGACCTGGGGAGCCAATTTTTCCACCAGGGAATACAGGTCGAACTCCTCCATACGCCCTTTCGCCTGAGCCAGATTTTGCACAAAGGTTTTGAAAATGTCCGCTCTGGGGTCAGACAGGGAATACACGGCATGGCCCATACCATAAATCAGGCCCGAGTGGTCAAAGCCATCCTTGTGAAGCAGGGAAGCCAGATAAGCGCTGACTTCTTCCTCATCGTTCCAGCAGGAAAGTTTCTGTTTCATATCGTCAAACATTTTTACTACTTTAATGTTGGCGCCGCCGTGCCGAGGGCCTTTTAGGGAACCCAGGGAGGAGGCAATGGCCGAGTAGGTGTCTGTGCCGGAGGAGGAGACCACATGGGTGGTAAAGGTGGAGTTATTTCCGCCTCCGTGTTCCATATGGAGCACCATTGCCAGATCCAGAATTTTGGCCTCCAGCTCCGTATACTGGCTGTTGGGCCGCAGGGTATAGAGAATATGCTCAGCTGTGGACAGCTCGGGACGGGGCGTGTGAATGTATAAGCTTTTGCCATCATGATAATGACTATAGGCTTGATAAGCATAGACGGAAAGCATGGGGAACAGGGCAATGAGCTGTAGGCATTGGCGCAGCACATTGGGGATGGAAATATCATCGGCCCGCTCATCATAGGAATACAGCGTCAGCACGCTGCGGGCCAGGGTATTCATCATATCACGACTTGGGGCTTTCATAATAATATCCCGCACAAAATGGGTGGGGAGGGAACGATAAGAGCTGAGCATCTCTGAAAAACGGGTCAGCTCCCGGGAATCAGGGAGCTGGCCAAAGAGCAGAAGATAGGTGATTTCCTCAAAGCCAAACCGCTTTTCCGTAACAAAGCCATTTACTAGATCCCGGATTTCGCAGCCTCGATAATAGAGTCTCCCTTCACAGGGAGCCATTTTTCCGTCTTTCATATCATAGGCGCAGATTTCTCCAATTTCCGTCAAACCGGCCAGCACCCCCTGGCCGTTGATATCCCGAAGCCCTCGTTTGACATCGTATTTTTGATACAGCGCTGTGTCAATCTGACTGGTTTCCACACACAGCTTGGACAGGTCCAGAATCTCAGGGGTTAATTCGGCAAATTCATTTTCATGCATCTGTTGCCCTCTCCTTTCTTTTTTGCACACTTTTTAATCATCATTTTTTATATTAACATAAAAAATTTGTAAAATGTGGTCGGACATAAAAAATTAATATTAATTTTACAAATTGTTTGTTTTTTGTTTAGGGAATGGTAAAAGAGATTAGTTTTTTTACCGCTTCCTTCTGGGCAGGGCCCTTTTGGCACACAAATCCCACTTCCCTGGGAGGAATGGGGACGGGCAGGGGAAGTTCCAGCAGAGATTCCTCTTCCAGCTCCTTCTGAATAAATTCCCGTATGACACAGGCGATGCCCAGACCGGTTTTGGCAAAATCAATAAGAAGGTCCAGGGAGGTGGCTTCCAGGATATTTTCCGGGGTTAGATTCTGTTCCCGCAAATACTGATCCAGGTATTGTCTGGTCAGATTGTTTTTATCCAGAAGCATCAGAGAGCCGCTTTTTAGAAAAGTTTTTGTCAGGGAACCATAAGAGCCGTTCTCTTGGCCTACTTTTTTGGGAAGCGCAAAGGGGGAGAGAGAGGATGCGAACTGATGTTTGGATAAGCTTAGCAGGCAACAAAGGTTTTCCAGGTATTCCCGGGAGGCTGCGAAGGTGTCCTGAATTTTTTGAATGGGATAGAAGCTTAGCTGGTGAAGCTTATCGGGTTTCCCGGTCAGACCCATGTCCAGATCCCCGGTCTCCAGCATTTTCAGGGTATGGTTGGTGGACTGACAGGCGATGGTAATCTGGATATGGGGGTGGAGGCGGATAAAGTCCTTGAGATGGGGCAGGAGAACATATTTGCAGAGGGTGGAGCTAACTCCAATGCGCAGATGACTAACCCCCAGCTCCCGGTGGAGACGCAGTTGGTTTTCGGCAGCCTCCAGGGACTGAAAGGCGACTTTTACATGGGAAAAGAGCAGGGCCCCGTCCTCTGTGAGTGAAACACCCCGGGAATTCCGGGTAAACAGGGGAAGCCCCAGGGATTGCTCCAGCTTTTGGATCGAGCGGCTGATAGCCGGCTGACTGATAAACAGTTGGTCCGCTGCCTTGGAAATATTGCCTGTGAGAGCTGTGACGTAGAAGATTCGGTAGAGGGAGAGGTTTTGGGTTGTATTCATATTTTTAGTCCTTCCTAAGAGTGATAGTTGTAATAAGGTGACTTGCGAAAATCATACTATAATTTTTAATCATAGTAACTATTCATAATATGTATTTTAATTATATCAAAAAGTGTGCTAAAATGCAAAGGTAAGAGAGGGAGCGTATCTGGAGGATATGAAAAGTATAGGCAAGAAACGGCCGAAGCGGTACGAAAAATAGGAGGTCTAAGATGGGAAGTGTATTTCGATTTCACACGGATGTGGATACGGATCAGATTATTCCGTCCCAATATCTGTTGTTTGCAACCATTGATGAGATGAAGGTCCATACCTTTGAGTCTCTGGACAGGGAATTTGCGTCTAAGGTGCAGCCTGGGGACTTTGTGGTGGCGGCGGAGAATTTTGGCTGTGGCTCCTCCCGGGAGCAGGCACCGGCAGTGTTAAAGGCACTGGGAGTGAAGGCGGTGCTGGCCAAGTCCTTTGCCCGCATTTTCTACCGCAATGCTATCAATATTGGACTGCCAGTGATTGTGTGCAAGGATCTGTATGATCATGTGGAAAATGGGGACAGTATGGAGCTGTCCTTGACGGAAGGGGTGGCCCGGGCCAATGGCCAGGAATTTGTATGCACCAAGCTGCCTGCATATATGCAGGGCATTTTAGATCAGGGGGGACTTATAGCCTCACTGAACCGGGAAGAGGAGGGATAATCTATGGGAATGACCATTGCGGAAAAGATTATAGCGGCCGCGGCCGGTGTGGAGTCTGTAAAGCCGGGAGATATTCATACAGTAGAGGTGGACCAGCTGATGAGCAATGACGGCACCACCCATCTGACTATCGACATGTATTATCAGAAGCTTACTCGTCCACGCATAGCGGATGTGAAAAAGTTGGTGTGGATCGTGGATCACAATGTGCCTTCAGACAGTCCCAAGACAGCGGCAGCGCAAAAGAAAATGCGGGATTTTGCCAAAGAGCACGGGATTCCCTTTTATGAGGGAAAGGGTGTTTGCCATCAGCTAATGATGGAGAACCATGTGCGCCCGGGAGAGCTGATTTTTGGGGCGGACAGTCATACCTGCGCCTATGGGGCCCTGGGAGCCTTTGGCACGGGAGTGGGGTGTACGGATTACCTTTACGCCATGGTGACGGGAAAATCCTGGGTGCTGGTGCCGGAAACTCTGCGGTTTCATCTGGTGGGAAAGCTTCCGGAGGGTGTCTATGCCCGGGATCTGATTTTGACCATTATCGGACAGATTGGGGCTAATGGAGCCAATTATAAAGCCATGGAGTTTGGAGGCGAGGGCCTTGCCAGCCTGACCATGAGTGACCGGATTTCCGTGTGTAACCTGTGCGTGGAGGCGGGGGCCAAGACAGCCCTTATGGAAGTGGATGAAGTGGCTCTGGAATACTTAAAAGAGCGGGGACGCACACCCAAGCATCTATTTGCAAGTGACGAAGACGCTGTGTACGCGAAGGAGTACACCATTGATTTAAGCGCCATAAAGCCAGTGGTGGCAAAGCCCCATTTTGTGGACCAGGTAGCAGATGCAAAAACCTGTACAGGGGTGAAAATCGACGAGGCTTTCCTTGGCTCCTGCAACAATGGCCGCCTGGAGGATCTGCGGGTGGGGGCGGAGCTTTTAAAGGGCAGGAAGGTCCATCCCCTGGTGCGATTTTTGGTGGTGCCGGCCAGCGGGGAGGTCTACCGGCAGGCCTTAGAGGAAGGGGTGCTCCAGATATTTATGGAGGCGGGAGCCATTGTGATGAACGCCAACTGTAGTGTGTGCTGGGGCAGCTGTCAGGGAGTTATCGGAGAGGGGGAAACCCTTATCAGCACGGGCACCCGAAACTTTAAGGGCCGGGCCGGACATGCGGATTCCTTTGTGTATCTGGCCTCGGCGGCCACAGTGACGGCCTCTGCCATTAAGGGAGAGATTGCCACGGCAGATATGCTGTAGGGAGGCTACTTAGAAAAGCGAGAGCTGCTTAAAAATACTGGAAAATTTGTTCCTGTCGGCATACGCCTGACACTTGCGTGATCAAGGGTTTTGGCGGATTGCCGGCGGGAATCATAGAAAGGATGGAAGTTGTCCTATGGAAAAATTTACAGGAAACGTGTGGGTGTTGGGGGACGACATTGACACGGATATTATTATTCCCACGGAATATCTGGCTCTGAAAACCGTGGAGGATATGAAGCCCTATGCCTTTTCACCTCTGCGCCCGGAACTGGCGGGAAAGATCAAAGAGGGGGATGTGATTGTGGCAGGAAAAAATTTCGGCTGTGGTTCTTCCCGGGAGCAGGCGCCGGAGGTGATTAAGGCACTTGGCATTCGCTGCATTATTGCAAAATCCTATGCCCGGATCTTTTTCCGAAATTCCATTAACAATGGGCTGCTGCTTATAGAAAACAATCAGCTTCGGGATGTAGTGCAGGAGGGGGACACGATTACCGTTTCCGTCAATGAGGCTATCTCCCACAAGGGAAAGGACTACCCCATTGTGTCCCTTCCGGAAAATCTGGTGGAAATTATCCGTGCGGGAGGCCTGGTGAAGGCCATGCGTCGGCAGAATGGCTTGGATTAGGAGGGAACTTTTATGGGCGCGACAATGATTGAAAAGATTATAGAGAGAAATACGGGAAAAGCCGTTAAGCCTGGGGACATTGTGACAGTTTCTGTGGACCGGGTGATGATCCATGATATTTTTATTCCCTTTGTGGCGGATAAATTTACAGAGATGGGATTTTCCAAAATCTGGGACCCGGAGAAGGTGGTTCTGATTTATGACCATTTGGTTCCGGCCAGCCAGGTGGATGATACCCGCCACTTCCGGGTGGGAAATGCCTTCGTGGAGAAATATGGCCTGACCCATGTGCACCGCTCAGACGGCATCTGCCATCAGCTTATGCCAGAGGCAGGCTATGTGAAGCCGGGAAATGTGGTGTTTGGCACGGACAGCCATACCACCACCTATGGCTGTGTGGGCGCCTTTTCTTCGGGAATCGGCTACACGGAGATGGCTAGTATCCTGGGAACTGGTACCATGTGGGTAAAGGTTCCGGAGACTATTCGGGTGACTATTCATGGAAAAATGCCGCAAAATGTCACTTCCAAGGATATTATTCTTCGGCTGATTGGTGATCTGGGGGCAGATGGGGCCACCTATCAGGCGCTGGAGTTTGCCGGGGACACGGTGGAGGAAATGAGCATAGCCAGCCGCATGACCATGGCCAATATGGCCATTGAGGCAGGAGCCAAGTGTGCGCTGTTTGTGGCAGATGATAAAACAGCTGCATATTGCCATATGGATCTGACGGAGGACATAAAGGGGTTGGCGGCAGATTCGGATGCGGTCTATGTACGTGAACTGGTATACCAGGCAGAGGATTTGGTTCCGGTGCTGGCGTGTCCGTCCCAGGTGGACAATATCAGGCCTGTGCGAGAACTTTCCGGTACGGAGATTGATCAGGTATTTATTGGGTCTTGTACCAACGGGCGTCTGGAGGATTTGATGGCGGCTGCAAAGATTTTGAAGGGAAAGCAGGTGGCTCCTTTTGTGAAGCTTATCGTAACCCCGGCCAGTCGGAAGGTTTATCAGGAAGCCGCCCAAAACGGCACTCTGGCAATTTTGGCAGAGGCAGGCGCCATGATTACCCATCCGGGCTGTGGACTTTGCTGCGGCCGAACCGGAGGCATTCTCACGGACGGAGAGCGGGTGGTGGCTACCAATAACCGGAATTTCCTGGGACGTATGGGAACTTCTAAGGTGGAGATATTCCTGGCATCCCCCATGACAGCGGCAGCCAGTGCTGTGGCGGGTAGGATTGTAGAGGCTTAAAGAGTTCAAAGAGGTTAAGGGAATAAGAACCTGTGGCCTTAGAAAATAAAAAGCGGGGGAGATGTATGGGAGGTCAGGGAAAAGGGCAGCGGCGTTTTTTGGTGGCTTCTGTGCTTCTTTGCCTGGTCATCTGTGTGGTGTACAACTGGAAGCCCAAACGCCAGGGGCAAGGATATACCTTCCAGAAGGTGGAATCTCCGGAAGCTTATGAGAACGCGGGCTCCTCCTGGATATATGGGCCGGATCGGGTAGACTTAGAGACAGACGCACAGTTTCGCGGCGCTCTTCTGGCCCTCTTTGGGCGTCCTCTCTGGGAGAGCGATGATTATGAAGCGGCTTATGAATACCTGATTTTGGCGGAGGCCCAGGATGGAAGGCAGTACACGTTATGGGTGTATCAGGGCCCCACAGGGGCTGCTGTGGGAGGGGACCCGGAGGAGGAAGGGATAGAGGAGGCGGCCGCTTCCCTGTGCGAGCTATTGATGACCAGCACGCCGGCAGATTATGAGGCGGAAATGATTTATACAGATACGCATTCCACCATACGCTATGGGTGTCAGGATGGAAAGCCCTATGCGGAGGAGACGAGGCAAGAGCTGTGGCTGTGAGGCTGCGGCTCTTTTTTGTGGAGATGGGTAAAAAAATTATTGTAAAACGATAATTTTCATGCTATACTACCTATAAAATTATCGATTAACAATAATTTCTTGTAAGGAGGAAAATCCATGGGCCTATTCATTCTGTACCTTCCCTTTGAAGTCCTGGGGCAGCTTCTGCGCAGTCTTTCTCTCTCCGGTAGTCTAGGCAATGCCGTGGCCTGGGGATTGTATGTGGTGTTCTCCCTGCTGCCCTTGGGATGGGGGGCTCTGTGGCTGAACCGGAAAAAGGAGCCCTGGAGGGCGATAGAACTTTTGTTGGTTCTGGTCAGCATCTACAGCTTTTATCTTTTCTATCAGTTTATAAATCCCCAGCTCTTCTATCAGGGAATAGCCGCCGTAGGAGAGGCAGCCGACCTGGAGCCTATGCTAAAAGGCTTTGCGGCAATGCTCTGGTATGTGTTTCTGGGCAGTTATATTTTACTGCGGCTTACAAGGCAGATGAAACAGGAGGCAGTGTCTGAGAGAAAGGGATATCTGTATGGAAGTTTGTCCAAACTGTTGTTCTTTTCGGTAATGTTTTATGGGGCCAGTGCCCTTTATGGAGCAGGAATTCAGATGGTGGAAGGTGTTCAGGCATTGGGGGAAAATGCGGGAGCCAGAGGTTTTGATTATCTGTTCATAGGCCTTCGTTTTTTGTTGATGCTTTTGCCCAAGGGCTGTCTTCTCGGCACACTCTGGCAGGGACGAAATTTGTTGAAAAAAATGGAAGAGGGGCCCTATGGAGCCAAGACCGTGGAGGCGGCCCGGAAATTGGCGATCATGGCAGTAGGGGCGGTGAAGGCATGTGTCTACAGTGCATTGCTTTGGAATGGCAGTCTCTTTTTGTTTCGGACTGAGCTGGTGAGCGTGGACTATTCCCTGCATCTTTCCCTTCAACCATTGCTTTTAGCCTTTGCCGCATTGATCCTGGCCCGTTATGTGGAGGAGGCAGGAGAATTGTACCAGGAGCATGAGATGATTATTTGATGAAGGAGGAGATTATGGCAATACGAATATACCTGGATGAGGTATTAAAGGCTCGTCATATGACCTCCAAGGAGCTGTGCAAATGGATTGGCATCACAGAGGCAAATTTATCAGTGCTTCGCAGTGGCCGGGCCAAGGGGGTACGATTTACTACGCTGAATAAAATCTGCTACTATCTTCAATGCCAGGTGGAAGAAATCCTTCGGTTTGACGGACGACTGGAGGAGGGAGAGAATCCAGAAGAGGTCTTTGAGACAAGGAGCGGGGAGGAAATGAAATGAGAGAAAAAAACAGGGAATATAACAGGAATGGAACATACAGGCTTTGCTGCCTGCTGTCTCTTATGCTTTGTGTCCTGCCTCTCACTGGCTGTCAGCTGGCCCGGGAAGAGGCTGCCACGTCCCGGCATGAAGACAGGCTTTGTGGGGTACTTATCACTACCCAGGAGCAGACAGATGCCTATTGGCAAAGCCATCGCGGGGAAACCGCAGACAGGACAGAAGCTATCGTACAGATGGAATTGGGAAATGAGTTGCCAGGTTGGCCGGAAGGCTATTGTATAGAGGCACAGCCGGACAGGGATGGAGAATATAATTTTCCGGAACTGGAGGGAGCACCCATGATGATGATTTTAAAGCAGCAGGATGAAGCCGGAGACTACTGGCGTTTTACCTCAGATGGAGCCATGCAGGACATTCATTGTAACAGCAGTGCCACAGACAGGGGAGAGAGCAATCATATAGAGGGTACTGTCTATCTGGAACAGGGTCAGCAGGTGATTCTGTATGCGAATCAGGTTTACCAGCGGCCGGATGGCAGTGTGTACGTCCTGCTGAATAGCTCTAAAGGCTTTCAGAATATAGGAGAGAGTAGCTTGGGAGAAGTGTTTTCCCAAAGCTTTAAGGAGGAATTTACCCGGGAAATGGCGGGGAAAAAAGAATTTATGGGGACAGAACTTACCGTGCATGTGGCTGTGGGGGAGGAGACCCTGGGGACTGTCATAAAGGAATGGGGCAGTGAAGACACCTTGCTTAGGGAAACGCAGGTGGCCCGGGGGCAGGAAGAATTTTATTTGCTGGAGGAGACCGCCTATGTGACAATAGAGGAGGAAAAGAAGGGAGGAGGTCTAAAACGTAGCATCTATACCTGGGATGCGAAAGAAGCGGAAAACAAAGACCTGTCCCATCCCATTTCCTATGGAAATACCTCTGGGCTTCTGGAAACAGAATATGTAACCTTTTTAAAGCCATAAAGCGGGGTGGGCAGAATGCACAGAGCGTTTGGAAAGCTTTCCCTCTTTGTTTCGAAAAATTTAACTTTTTTCTTCATAAACTATTAAATATTTTCGCCTAAAATAGGACTATCAAAAAGCAGAAATTGATGGTAATATAATAGGGAAGGCTGTAGAAAAAAGGTGCTTATGGAAAGTTTAAAATGTAAAAGAAAGTACGGAGTCAGGTATCATACAAAAAGGTTGCAGATTGCGAAAATGCCCACTGCAAGGATAGCGGCTGTTAAAATGCCGGCTACTATGGCATTGGCGGAAAAACTGTCAGCCGCAAAGATGGCAGCGGTGAGAATACCAGTGATGAAAATGCCAGCAGTGAAAATGCCGGCAGCAAGGATACCAGATGAAAGGAAGAAGAGCGAGTGGCAAAGATGGCTGTCCACGGGAATGCTGTTTATCTGCCTTAGCTTTTTAGCCGTATTATTTAAAGCGTTTCTGGATGGTCAATTTCATTCCATAGACACACTGAGAGCCTATGTGTCCAGCTTTGGGCTTTTGGCGCCTCTGATCTTAGTGGGGATTCAGGCAGCGCAGGTGGTGGTTCCGGTGCTGCCCGGATTTTTGGGCTGTGCGGTGGGAGCCATACTTTTCGGGTGCACGGGAGGCTTTCTGTGTAATTATATTGGAATTTGTGTGGGATCTATCCTGTCCTTTCTCATTGCCAAGAAGTACGGCGTGGGATTAGTGAAAAGTATATTTCCGGCAAAGGTTTATGAAAAATGGTCCTCCTGGGCCGGGAGGAGCAAATGCTTTACCGTAACTCTTTTTCTGGTTATGGTGTTGCCATTGTTTCCAGACGATTTTTTCTGCTACTTTTCCGGAGTGACAAAAATGAGCACTAAAAAATTTGTCGGGATTATCCTGCTGGGCAAGCCTTGGTGCATTCTGGCTTACAGTCTGCTATTTGCAGGGATTCTGTAAGAGTTGCAGGATGTAAATGTAATGAAAGAGAGAGGGGTACACAATGGAAGACAGAAAAAGATTACTGGGGTACTACAATTACACGGTGGTACTCACCTACATAGGAATGCTGGCAGGCTTTACAGGGATTGTCATGGCTATGGAGGGAAAATGCGGCAAGACACTGTTGTGCCTTCTGGTGTCCGGGGTTTGTGATATGTTTGATGGCGCCATAGCCTCCACCAGGGAACGGACCATACAGGAGAAACGGTTTGGCATCCAGATTGATTCCCTCAGCGATCTCATTTGCTTTGGGCTGTTGCCAGCTTTGGCAGCCTATTCTCTCAGCGGAAGAACCAACTGGGGATTCCTGTTGGGAGGGTTCTATGCCCTCTGTGCACTGATTCGCCTGGCCTATTTTAATGTGACAGAGGAGGAAAGGCAGGATCGGGAGAGCGGCGGCCGTAAGGTGTATCAAGGACTTCCAGTGACCAACATTGCCCTGATATTTCCTCTGTTCTATGTGATACAGATGACCTGGATGCCGGGGATGGCCTGGATCTATCTGTTGATGATCTTTGTGGTGGCCGTGGCCTTTCTTCTGCCCTTTGAAATGAAAAAACCTGACTGGTGGTGGAAGGTGACAGCCGGATGTCTGGGATTGGCGGAACTGATTATATTATTGATGGGAATGGGGATGGACGTATGAAAAAGGAATCCCTGGATGTGTGTTTTTTGTACGGGACCTGCCTGGGGCGTATTTTGCTGAAGGCGCTGGTCAAGCCTGGCTTTTCCCAGCTGGCGGAGAAATATCTGGATTCCCCCTGGTCCCGGTGGATGGTGCCGGTTTATATTCGAAAGCATGGCATCTATATAGGAGAGTATGAAAGGGAGAACTACAGATCCTTTCAGGATTTTTTTATCCGAAAGCGAAAGGCCGGGTTTCAAAGCTGTGATAAGGAGGAGCGACACCTGATTAGTCCCTGTGACGGATTTCTCAGTGCCTATCCTATTGGCAAGGACAGTGCTTATCGGATTAAGCATGTAAAGTACAGTGTGGCAGAGCTTTTGCAGAATAAAAAGTTGGCAGAACGGTTTCAGGGGGGAACCTGCCTGATATTCCGGCTGACACCGGGAAATTATCATCGGTATTGCTATGTTGACGAGGGAAAAACGGTTGCCCAGATAGGGATTCCTGGTGTGCTTCACTGCGTGCGTCCCATGGCTTATGAGCGATATCCGGTGTTTATCCAGAACAGCAGAGAATATGCCCTGCTTCGCACGGAGCACTTTGGAACCATGGTCCAGATGGAGGTGGGTGCTCTTTTGGTGGGAAAGATCAACAATTATGCAGATATCCAAAGTTTTCACCGGGGAGAGGAAAAGGGATATTTTAAATTTGGCGGCTCCACCATTATTCTGCTCCTGGAGAAAGGCCGGGTAAGGTTAGGCCAGCGGGTACTAAAGAATATGCAGAGAGGCCAGGAAACCAAGGTACGCATGGGAAGCTGCATTGCAGTGGGAAGATAGACAGAAAAGAAAAGACTTGAATTTCGGCTCCACACCCCTTACAATAAAAGAAACTATGGAAAAGATAGGGAGGGAAGATGGAGAGAGAGTTAAGACTTGCAATCCTGATTGATGCGGATAATATCGCAGAAAAATACATTAAGGTAATCTTGGAGGAGGCAGCCAAAACAGGCGTTGCCACCTATAAGCGGATTTACGGGGACTGGACCAGTCCTCAGATGAAGTCCTGGAAAAATACACTGCTGGACAATTCTATCATACCGATTCAGCAGTATGGATATACTACGGGAAAAAGTTCTACCGATTCGGCCATGATCATCGATGCCATGGATATTTTATACTCTGGAGCGGTGGATGGCTTTTGTCTGGTGTCCTCAGACAGTGATTTTACTCGTTTGGCCGCCAGGCTGCGGGAGTCTGGCATGGACGTGACGGGTATGGGGGAGAGCAAGACGCCCAAGCCCTTTATCGCGGCCTGTAACCGGTTCCGGTATTTGGACATTCTGTTTTCCAGCCAGCAGAAGGAGGAGAACAAGGAGGAGATAAAAGAAGTACGGGAGGAGAAGGAGCAGAGTCGCAGCGCGAAAAAGAGCCAGACCAAGGAGGAGACGGGTCCCCAGACCAGCTTAAGGGTTTTAAAGAGGGCGATTCGCAATATTACCAAGGAGTGTTCCGATGATGAAGGGTGGATTTTTTCCGCAGAGCTTCGAAACCAGCTGGACAAGAGGTTCCCGGATTTTGATGTGCGAAACTTTGGATATTCCAAATTTACTCCCTTTATAGAATCTCTGGATATTTTTGAGGTAAAGCGAACCCGGTCCGGGCTGCGCCATGTGCAGTTGGTATATTTTAAGTTGAAAAAATAGAGGAACGTGTAAGCCAGGAAAATGGTTGCTCCAGTGGGAGTAGCGGGAAAGATTGGTAGAAAATAGGGATTGCTATGTCTGAGAGGGGATGGGCAGGCAGAGCATTCCCTAGTTTTTATGTGGAGGCCTGGAGCTGCGCCGAACAGGTCTAGTAAGGTCCAGGGGAAAAGGAGGACACCATGGAAATGGATAGAGAAATGCTTAAGAAAAATTTTGAGAAGCACGGGTTTTCCACCAGCTTTTTTGACACCTGTAAGGCTGCTGTTGCCTATTTAAAGGAGCAGATTCAGGGGGAGACTGTGGCCATGGGAGGCTCTATGACCCTTAAGGAAATGGAGCTTGACAAGGTGCTTGCAGAGCGCAATGAGGTGATCTGGCATTGGAATACCCCTGGTATGGATACCCTGAAGAAAGCCACCGGGGCCAGCATTTATGTGAGCAGTGCCAATGGTGTGGCCGCCACTGGTGAGCTGATAAATATAGATGGAAACGGAAACCGGGTGGCCATGACCTTATTTGGTCCCCGGAAGGTATATTTTGTGGTGGGAAAGAATAAAATCTGCCCGGATCTGTCCGGCGCCCTTACCCGGGCTAGGGAGGTTGCAGCGCCCAAAAATGTCATGCGTCTTGAGAAAAAGCTTCCCTGCCGAGCAGCGGGAGGAGACACCTGCTATGACTGCAACAGTCCGGAGCGTATCTGTCGGGCCACGGTGATCCTGGAGCGTCCCTGCGCCCTTATGGAGGTGGAAGTGGTGTTTATTGACCAGGAGCTGGGCTATTAGGAGAGAGATAGAAATAGGGAAAATACAGAGTGATTGAGGTTAACGAATATGGGAAAGATAATTTTGACAGGTGACAGACCCACAGGAAGGCTTCATGTGGGACATTATGTGGGATCTTTGCGGGAGCGTGTGCGGCTGCAAAATTCCGGGGAGTTTGAAAAGATTTTTATTATGATTGCAGATGCCCAGGCTTTGACGGACAATGCAGAGCAGCCGGAGAAGGTGCGGCAAAATATTGTGGAGGTGGCTCTGGATTATATGTCCTGTGGGCTGGAACCGGAAAAATCTGTGATCTTTATTCAGTCTATGCTTCCGGAGCTGACAGAATTGAGTTTTTACTATATGAATCTGGTGACAGTGGCCAGATTGCAGCGAAATCCTACGGTGAAGGCGGAGATTCAGCTGCGAAACTTTGAGGCCAGCATTCCTGTGGGCTTTTTTACCTATCCTATCAGCCAGGCTTCGGATATCACAGCCTTTAAAGCCACCACAGTGCCTGTGGGCGAGGATCAGGCGCCGATGATTGAGCAGGCACGGGAGATTGTGCACAAGTTTAATACAGTTTACGGGGAGACCCTGGTGGAGCCGGAGATTTTGCTGCCAGACAACCGGGCCTGTCTGCGGTTGCCCGGAATCGATGGGAAAGCCAAGATGAGTAAATCCCTGGGGAATTGCATCTATCTGGCAGATACGGAGGAAGAGGTACGGAAAAAGGTGATGTCTATGTTTACCGATCCCAATCATCTGCGGGTGGAGGACCCGGGAAATGTGGTAGGAAATCCAGTGTTTATCTATCTGGAGGCTTTCAGCACTCCGGGGCATTTTGCGGAGTATTTGCCGGAATATGCCGGACTTTCAGAGTTAAAAGAGCATTATACCCGGGGGGGACTGGGAGACGTGAAGGTGAAAAAGTTCCTAAATAAGGTGTTGCAGGAGGAACTGTCTCCCATCCGATCCAGAAGAAAGCAGCTGGAAAAAGAGATTCCCTATGTATATGAGGTGCTGAAAAAGGGCAGCGAGGCAGCCCGGGAGACGGCGGCGGAAACCCTTTCCCAGGTGCGGCGGGCCATGAAGATTAATTATTTTGAGGATCAGAGCCTGATTGCAGAGCAGATTGAGAAATATCAGAATGTGTAGGCCGCAGTAATCTGTCGCAGTCTTTCTGGCTGCCAGAATAAAGGTAGATTAGGGGGAACATAGGTAAAGGAAAAAAACAGGAGCAGAAAAAACAGCAGGATAATAAACAGCACAAAAAAGGGAAGCGACAGCTCTGTCGCGGACACTTCCAGGTAGCGGGACAGAAAAAAGGCCGTGAGTACGCAGAGTACGAAAATACAAAGGTCCAGGGGCAACAGGCTGCGTCCCAGAAATCCGGTGTAGGTAAAGAACAGGCAGGGCATCAAAAAAGTGCCAGCCAGGATGCCCAGCAGGCGGGCAGAGAGAAAGTGGGGATTTAATTTCAGGTATACGGTTACCTCATAGATGGTATAAAACAGGATGGGAAAAAAGATCAGTTTCATATGTTCCCAGACGGATTCGTTTACCGGGAAAAAAAGCCCTGCCACGGGGTGGTTTCCGGACCATCCATAGATAAAATGGGCCAGAGTGCCAAAGAGCAGGGAAAATACAATGCCGGTCAGCAAATTTCTGGATTCTTTGTGTTGCATGGAATGCTTGCCTCCTCATAGATAGTTCTACAGCAGCCAGAAAGGCGGGCAACCCTTCTTTCTGGCCGTTGTTTCTATAGTTTCCAGTATGTGATAAAATTGGGAAGATTATGCAATAAGGGTTGCTTTTTTACAGGATGGCAAGGAAAAACGAGGTGAGCAGGGAGAGGTGGGAGAACTGATGTTCTTGGTGGTTGTACTGTTGCTGTTGTTGCCAGGGCCAGTGTTTACGGTTATGAATATCTGGAATCTGGTGCGAAGAAAGGAAAATACAGGAAGGTTTGAGGCCATTGCCTTTTCCATAGGGATTTTGTATACGCTCTTTTTGTATTATGGACTTCTTTCCCCCAAGCCTTGGGATGAGGCAATCTGGCTATATGCGGACACCTTTATGCTCCATGAGATCCTTGCTTCGGAGCATACGCTGGGGGTGGCCGTTTCCATAGGCATAGGCTTTTTCTGCTATATCTTGTTAAAAAGAAACAGGCGGGATCGGCCGCCTCTGGCTCAAGTGCTTTGTATCAGTGGGGTGTATTTGGGGATTCTTGTGCAGACGCTGCTATTGGTGCAGTTGATGAAAAATATGCCTTTTGTGGCATTTTTCAACGGATTGGTAACTTTGGGGGATGATGGCATGTATGTGTGCTTTCTTTCCCTGGTGCCCTTTAATTTTATTCTCTGTGCCGGAAGGCTTTTGTTTCAAGTATTAAAGGGACAGAGGGAGGAGCAGCAGGAGCGCACCTATGAAAAGCCCTGGTTGAAACGGTGTAACGATCTGTTTTGCGATAGCAGAAAATGGGGACTCTATGCTCTGCTTTTGCTTTTCCCCCTTTTGCTTCTTCTGATGCTGATCCTGCTTTTGTTTGGACAGCAGCCAGACAGCCTGATCCGGGCTTTTACGGAGACCGCGGACTGGACGCTGTCCACCAAGATTTCTCCGCCACCCATTGAGATAGACGCCCATTACCTGTGTACGGTGGCTCTTCAGGGTGATAAAAAGCTGGTCAAACCATTGCGCTATGGCGTTCGCCGGGGGCAGCGGATAGTGGTAAATCGGCAGCTCTGCGTGGCCAATGCCTTTGAACAGATTTTGGAGGAGCGGATGCCGGCTCTTCACCGGCAGGTGCGCCATTTTTATGATGCCTATGGGTATCCGCTGTCCCTGCATCTCCAGACGCCTTGGCGGGCGAACCTGGCGTATCTCTTTATGAAACCTCTGGAATGGTGCTTTTTGCTGGTTCTCTATCTATTTGACAAAAAGCCGGAGGATCGAATAGCCCGTCAATACCTTTGACTTTACACTTTTTTAAGAATTGTTTTAGAAAGAATCCCTTGCCAACAGTAGGGGAAGCGTGTAAGATTTTTTACGTATTCGTGCTATTTTATTGAAAAGAGCAAGAGGCTTGACAACCAGGGAATAAGGAGGCGGAAAAATGTTGGATTATGTGGTTTTATACTGCAGCGAAACAGGAAATACCAAGCAAGTGGCATTTCAGATATTTTCTGCACTTCCCGGACAGAACAAGGATATTTTGGATTTGGAAGAAATTGACAGAATTCCGGAGGCTGGAACCTATTTTGTGGGCTTTTTTGTAAATAAGGGTATTTGCAGTGTGCCAGTCATTCGTTGTCTGGAGCATTTAGGAGGCAAGAACATTGCTCTCTTTGCCACCTGTGGCAGCAGTCCTGTGGAGGAGTATAAAAGAAAAGTCGAAAAACAGGTATCTGTCTGGATTGAGAATGACAACCGATATCTGGGTATGTTCCTTTGCCAGGGAAAGATGCCCATTCAGATCCGACATAAATATGAGCATATGTGGACTCCGGAAAACCAGGAACAGGTGAAGCGTCAATTATTTAATTTTGACGAGGCCATGATACATCCCAACGAGCAGGATATGGAGGCGGTCCGGCGGTTTGTGGGCGGAATTTTGACGATTTTGGAGACAGAGGATTAGAAGCGAAAAACGATGTAAGAACTGTTTTTTACATGGCAGATGATGGCAGGGAAGGTTTGTGGGATGACAGGAAAAAGAAAAATGGGAAACTATGGAAGTCTGTGTCTGGCAGGAGTGCTGTTGCTTTTGTCTGTGGCTGGCTGTTCCAAAAAAGAGCCGCAGGTTGCCCCGAAGGATAGAATTCTGATGGTGCATGACACCCTATACTACGGGACAGAGGAGACAGGCCTCATGGGAGATGCGGACTGCGTGGAGGGAGAGATTCAGTCCACCGTTGAGGCTGGAGAGATTCCCACAGAAAACGGGCAGTCTAATTTTGGTGGAGTGGGGAATCCCTATACCTTTGCTTATGACCAAGGCGGGATTATGGTTTTTGTGGACGATGCATATTTCTGGTTTTATAAAAACGCAGAAGGAGAGCAGGAAAAATCGGGGGAGACAAAGGAAGAGCAGGAAAATACGGAGGAAACTGCAGAAAATGTGGACTTGTCTATGCTTCCATTAAACTTCGTATTCGCCAGCGGTGCAGGTGCCTGGGGAACTATGATTACACTGGAGGCGGATGGTTCCTTTACAGGGGGTTACAACGATTCCGACATGGGAGATACAGGAGAGGGATATGCCCACGGGAAGCATTATTACTGTGAGTTTCAGGGAAGATTTGGAAATTTTCGAAGGATAGATGAACATACCTATGGGATGGCACTGGAAGAGCTGACCTATGAGCCGGAAGCAGGCACCGAGGAAATTCGGGATGAGATTTTATATGTTGCTTCCGAACCCTATGGCTTGGAGACAGGAAAGGAATTTCTTTTTTATCTGCCAGAAACACCTGTGCAGGGATTGTCAGAAGAATTTTTAATCTGGTGGCCAGGTCGATATGCCTGGGAGGGAGAGGCAGAAAGGCCGCTGGCCTGTTATGGAATCCAAAATGTAGAGACGGGATATGGATTTTTTTCCGATGAGGTAAGTGAAAGTGGTAGATGAAAGCAGGGCATTTGCAGGTATGGCAGATGCCCTTTTCATTATTTTTTGCAGAGAGAAGAGGGATGGGATTGGCTGGCTGCTTTGTCAAGAGAAATGGCGAGTAGTCTAAAAATTTTTCCCATATGTTTTAATTTTTACGAAGAACCCTCTTGACAAACAAGGTCTATAAGTATAAACTTAAAACAACAAAAGGTTTATACTTATAAACCTAAAACAAAGGGGGTAACAATCATGGATTATCATATCAACGAAAGTGAGTATCGTCTCATGGACATTCTCTGGGATGTACAGCCCATTAACTCTATGGAACTAGTAGGTCTGTGTAAAGAACAGCTGGGATGGAAAAAGTCCACCACCTACACCATCCTCCGCAATCTGGGAGAAAAACAGGTTGTTCGAAATGAAAATGCGGTGGTGCAGGCCCTTGTTTCCAGGGGTGAGATACAGAGACAGGAGAGCAGAGATTTCCTGGAAAAAAAATTCCGTGGAAGTCTGCCAGCCTTTATGGCTGCCTTTCTCCAGGAGGAAAAACTGACAAAAAAAGAGGCAGAGGAGCTTCAGGATTTAATAAATCAGGCGCAGGAGAAGGGAACAGCTTCCAAGTAAGATTCCCAGGCTGCCAGAATGGCGCAGGACATTCGTCAGAAGGAGGAAATTATGACAGTATTTTTGAATCAGTTATTACAAAACAGCCTGTGTGCGACCCTATTAATTCTGGCGATTCTTTTGTTTCGCAGGCTCACGGGCGAGCTATCCAAATTATATGTTCATCTCTTGTGGCTGATAACATTGTTGGTATTGGTTCTTCCGCCCATCCCTCTGGGCTCCCTCCACACTCCACGTGGCCTTATAGCAGAAACAGAATTGACATTTTCTCAAAAGAATGGCACATCACAGAAAACACAAGCAGAAAATGCCACCGAAGCAAAAGCACCAGGCGAATCCCCAGAAGCGCCCGTAGACAAGGAAGCCCAAGATTGGGCAAATGGGCTGGAGGATTTCCTTTACAGAGGGCAGGGAATCGGTACACAATCTGGGATTTTTGGACCAGGTTCAACAGAAATGTTTTTGCTTTTGTGGGCTGTAGGCGCGCTACTACTGTTAGCTATAAACCTGGCTGAGTGGTTGCGCCTAAAGAAAAGAGTAGCCATAGCCGTCCGAATTCGAAAGGACGTATGGAGGACAAAACAAATTGATACCCCCTTTGTTATGCCGGGAATGCCCTCCAGAATCTACATTCCTCAGGGATTGGAGCAGGAGGAAGAACAGCTGGAAGACATTTTAAAGCATGAGCGCAGGCACATCCGCAACCGGGACCCCTGGATCAAATGCTTTGCTGTCCTGGTACTGATTCTGCACTGGTTTAATCCTTTTGTATGGCTGGCCTATCGCCTTATGAACCGGGACATGGAAATGTACTGTGATGAGTGCGTTCTTAAGGGAAAAAGCATGGTGGAAAAAAAGCACTATGCCCAGACCCTCTTAGATTTCGCCTGCAAAAGCAGAGGCTTTTCCCCTGCGGTTTACTTTGGGGAGAGCAGCACGAAAAAGAGAATCCGACATGTGTTGTATACAAAGCGTCCCCATGCAGCCGTAAGCCTGCTCCTTCTGCTGCTGATCAGTGGCTGTGGAATGTCTTTCCTTAGCATTGGTGAGGAAATGCCCGTCCAGGTAGTTGTGGATACGCTAAGAGAGGAACTTCTCCCGAAGGATTCTTTCCATGGAGCGGGTGTCCATTGGGAGGAGGATAGCACAGAGTCCGAGGAAGAATTATGGACAGAGAAAACCATTGTGGGCACCGGACATCCAGGTGTGGAGACAGGTTTGGATGAGGCAGCCATGAGCCTGATGAGCGAGACAGAGCAGTTTGCCCTTTATAGCATGCAGGAGGGAAACGCAATGGCAGTAAAAACCCCGGAATGCCTGGTATACGCGGAGGTTCCTGTGATTTCCAACTATGGGATAGAACCGCAGATCTTGGAGCAAGACTTTGACAATGATGGGGAACCGGAGCTTGCCATCATCACCTACGTCTTGCATGGTACTGGCATATCCATGCGGTCCCTGTTTATGACCGATCGGGCCGCAGATAGCTCCTGGAATATCTATCAGTATCGGGATCAGGACTATCTGGATGAGCTGACTCCGCACTTTGATACCCAATATGGGGAAGAGAGTGCAAGACTTCTCTTTGACGGAGTCCCTACAGGCGTCACCGAGCGGGTAGATCCCCAGGAGCTGGAACAGGGATTTGCCTACTATGCCGGTTCCCAGATAGATTTCCGATTTGTAGAAGAAAAGATTCTCTTTCGCTCCCAGCTGGCCGGATACTCACAAATAAACTTTTCCGGAACCTATGTAGGCCACGAATTGGACGCCCAGGTTCGTTATCAGGGAGAAGGAGAGTGGCAGCTTACGGACATTCGCTATGCAGACGCTGGAATCACCGAAGTTATAGAAACTGCCATCCCTCTGTATCTAACTAGTCAGACAAGTGAAATAGTTAACGAGCATTACACAGTGCCTGGCACAAAACTGTCAGATTTCCAAGAGCCAGGAGAGGAAGTCACCATCCTGTCTATCCTCTATCCAACTGATGAGCTGGACAGCGGGGAAGTAGAGGCCTATGTGACTATCCGCCAGGATGGGGAAGATAGCCTGCAATATCTATATGTTCCCCTGAAAAAGGTCCCTCTGGATTATGGCGGAAGCTGGTGGCGGATAGCAGGAGAAATCTCTGTAGAGCGATAATGAATGTGATGTCAAGAAAAAACACTTGACAAACCCTGCTATTTCCGGTAAGATACACAAGGTGAGTGTCAATGGAAAAGATTTTGGAGCAAACCCTGCTATATGATTTTTATGGAGAGCTGCTGACCCGCCATCAGAAGGAGATTTACGAGGATGTAGTCTTAAATGATTATTCCTACAGTGAGGTGGCCGAGGAACGGGGCATCAGCAGGCAGGGGGTGCACGATTTAATTAAGCGCTGTCACAGGATTTTGCAGGAATATGAGGAAAAGCTGCATTTAGTAGAGAAATTTGTCTCCATTCGGAAACAGATTCAGGAGACGCGGCAGTTTATCCGGGAGAGTGAGAGCGTGGACCGGACTCTTTTGGAGCAGCAGCTGGAAGAGATTATCAGGCAGCTGTAAGAGCGGTCAGAATAGCCATGTTCACCCGGAAACCAAACAAGTAGGCATTAAGAGCTGAGGAAGCATAACAATGGCATTTGAGAGCTTATCCGATAAATTACAAAATATTTTCAAGAACCTGCGCAGCAAGGGCCGGCTTACAGAGGCGGATGTAAAGGCATCCCTAAAGGAAGTAAAGATGGCCCTTTTGGAGGCAGACGTAAGCTTTAAGGTGGTCCGCCAGTTTATCAAATCTGTGGAGGAGCGGGCCGTGGGGGCGGATGTGATGAACAGCCTGACTCCAGGGCAGACGGTGATCAAGATTGTAGATGAAGAGATGGTGAGCCTGATGGGCTCTGAGACTACGGAGCTTAAGCTAAAGCCCAGCAATGAGATCACCGTTGTGATGATGATGGGCCTCCAGGGTGCAGGAAAAACCACCACAGCAGCCAAAATTGCGGGAAAGCTTAAGATAAAAGGTCGCAAGCCTCTTTTGGTGGCCTGCGATATCTACCGGCCGGCAGCCATAAAGCAGTTGCAGGTCAACGGGGAAAAGCAGGGGGTGGAGGTCTTCTCCATGGGAGACGGCCATAAGCCTGTGGACATTGCCAAGGCTGCCCTGGAGCATGCCAGAAAGTCTGGCCAGAATGTAATGATCCTGGATACGGCCGGTCGTCTTCATGTGGATGAGGATATGATGCAGGAGCTTATGGAAATCCGAGACCAACTGACCATTGACCAGGCGCTTCTGACCGTGGATGCTATGACTGGTCAGGATGCAGTCAATGTGGCCACAGCCTTTGAGGAGAAAATCGGCATCGACGGAGTGATACTCACGAAGCTTGATGGAGACACCAGAGGTGGTGCGGCTCTTTCCATAAAAGCCGTCACAGGAAAGCCCATTTTGTTTGTGGGTATGGGGGAGAAGCTTTCAGATTTGGAGCAGTTCTATCCGGATCGGATGGCCTCCCGGATTCTGGGAATGGGGGATGTACTCAGCCTGATAGAGAAGGCCCAGGAACAGGTGGACGAGGACAAGGCCCGGGAAATGGCCCAGAAAATGAAGAAAAACCAGTTTGGGTTTGACGATTACCTGGAGAGCATGAACCAGATGAAAAAAATGGGAGGACTTACCAGTATCCTATCCATGATGCCAGGTATGGGAAGTCAGATGAAGGACCTGGAAGCTGCCATTGATGAGAAAAAAATGGCCCGCATAGAGGCCATGATTCTGTCCATGACACCGGAGGAGCGGGCTAATCCCCATGTGCTAAATCCTTCCCGGAAACGGCGGATTGCAGGAGGCGCAGGGGTGGACATCTCCGAGGTAAACCGGTTGGTGAAGCAGTTTGAGCAGAGCAGAAAGCTTATGAAGCAGATGCCCCAGATGATGGGGGGAAAATTCGGTAAAAAGGGCAGATTCAAGCTTCCCTTTTAAATAAAAATTTTAAAGAAGGATTACGGAGGTAAAATGAGATGGCAGTAAAAATCAGATTAAAGAGAATGGGTCAGAAGAAAGCACCTTTCTATAGAATCGTTGTTGCAGATTCCAGATCCCCCAGAGATGGCAGGTTCATCGAGGAGATCGGAACCTATGACCCCAACACAGATCCCAGCACCTTCAAGGTAAATGAGGAGGCTGCAAAGAAGTGGTTAAAGAATGGCGCTCAGCCCACAGAGGTGGTGGGGAAAATTTTAAAGGCAGCAGGCATTGAGAAATAGCAGGATCTGAAACAACCACATTCGGAGGTGGCATATGAAAGAGTTGGTAAAGGTGATTGCAAAATCACTGGTGGAGCATCCCGAGGAAGTTGTTGTGACAGAGACAGAGAATGAAAAAAATATTCTCGTTGAACTTCGTGTGGCGCCGTCTGATATGGGAAAGGTAATCGGCAAGCAGGGTCGGATTGCCAAGGCCATTCGCTGCGTTGTGAAGGCAGCAGCATCAAAGGAAGAGAGAAAAGTTGTGGTAGAAATACTACAGTGAAAACAAAAGGCGGGTGGAGACACCCGCTGTTTTCGATTTTATATAGAGGAAGGCCTAACATACAGGTGCGTGCTACAGGATAGGGAGAGGTCTTTCGGAAAAAGAGAGAAAAGGAGAGCGGTATGGAGCCATATTTACGGGTGGGGGTGATTGCCTCCACCCATGGACTGAAGGGAGAGGTCAAGGTATTTCCCACCACAGACCATGTGGGCCGGTTTCAGGATTTGAAAAAGGTGCTGCTGGATACAGGGCGGGAGAAAAAGAGCCTGACGGTTACGCAGGTGCGGTACTTTAAAAAACAGGTGATACTAAAATTTCAAGAATTTGACGATATCAATGAGATAGAGAAATACCGGGGCTGTGATCTGCTGGTTGACCGGAAGGATGCAGTGCCCCTGGAGGAGAATGAGAACTTTATTGTGGATCTCATTGGCATGGCAGTGGAAACCGAGGAGGGAAAGCCCTTGGGAATCCTGACAGACGTGCTTCAGACGGGAGCCAACGATGTGTATGTGGTGGAGAGCCCGGAGGGAAAGGAGATTCTCCTTCCGGCCATCCCCGCCTGTATTTTGGAGGCGGATGTGGAAAAACGGTGGATGCAGGTACATCTTTTGGAGGGACTGCTGGATTTATAGGACTTCCTAAACAGGAGAGGAATCATGAGGTTTCACGTATTGACATTATTTCCGGAACTAATAGAAAATACCTTTGGCACCAGCATTACGGGGCGGGGGCTGGAAAGTGGGAAGCTGGCCCTTCACACCGTAAATATCCGAGACTATGCAGATAACCGGCATCACAAGGTGGATGATTCCCCTTATGGAGGAGGGGCCGGTCTGGTTATGCAGGCCGAACCGGTATACCGGGCTTGGG
Organism: Lachnospiraceae bacterium; assembly: GCA_022791975.1. Lineage (GTDB taxonomy): Bacteria > Bacillota > Clostridia > Lachnospirales > Lachnospiraceae > RGIG4284. The sequence goes on from JAAWAC010000044.1 coordinate 63,092, forward strand.
AGAGCGTGAGGAGGGAATGTGCGGGGGCTCCCCGGGTGATCTATGTGACGCCCCAGGGACACACCTTTCGCCAGGAGTTGGCCCGGGAGCTGGCCCGGGAGGAGGAGCTTATTTTTCTCTGCGGTCACTATGAGGGGATTGATGAGCGGGTGCTTAAGGAAATCGTCACCGATTATATTTCCATTGGGGATTATGTTCTCACTGGCGGGGAGCTGGCGGCTCTGGTAATGATGGACGCCATCGCCCGGCTGGTGCCTGGTGTGCTGCACAATCAGGAGTCGGCAGAGTTTGAATCCTTTCACAATAGCCTGCTGGAATATCCCCAGTACAGCCGGCCGGAAACCTGGCATGAGAAACAGGTGCCTAGGGAGCTGTTATCCGGAAATCACAAGGAGATAGAGGACTGGCGGCTAGAGCAGGCTAAAAAACGCACGAGAGAGCGGAGACCGGATCTCTATGAGGAATATGAGAGGCGTCAGGCCTGTGAAAGACAGCTGATGAAGCAGAAGCTTCTCCATACGGATATGCTGGAAAGCTTGCGGGCGGATAGAGGAAGGATCCTCCATTTTGAGGAGGAGAGCGTGGCGCTGGCAGATTGTGAGGGAATCTTTTATGTAACTGCAAAAGATCCAGAAGCCGGAGAAAAGATTCTGGAAAAAATTTCCAACAACAAGCAAAAACCCGCCCTTCTGGTACTACATCAGGAGTTTTTGGTGGAAAGGGCCAGGAAATTGCTGGGGCCTTTGGCGTGTGAAAGACGATTTCCCTATGTGTACACCCAAAAGCATCCTCTGCCCCGTTGCTATGGGGCAGAGATAAGGCCTCTTACGGAGTTGGAGGACCAGGAGAGAGAGGATGTGGCTAAGCTTGTCCAGGAGTCAGGCTGTGGACAGAGAAAAAAAGAGGCCTTCCTTGCCTGTTTCCGGAAGGGGAGGGTGTATGGAGCCTTTGTGGAAGGAAGGCTTCGGGGATTTATGGGCCAAAATCAGGCAGGGGACTTAGACTTTCTCTATGTGGGAGAGCTCTGGCGACGCAGGGGGATTGGCCGTGCCCTGGAGACCGCCTGGGTCAATCAGCTCTTAGGGCAGGGAGCCAGGCCCTTTGTATGGGTAGAGGAAGGGGAGGAGAGCAGTCGGCTCTTTCAGGAAAGTCTGGGGCTTTGTAGGGCTAAAAGCCCAGTGTGGATTTTGGCAAAGCCATAAGAATTGTTATAAAAAGAAAATCGCAAGATAAGACATATGTGGGGCAATTTTGTGAATTCCTTCTTAAAAGAGAATATGCTAGGATATGCCTGTAAAGCAGATGAGGGCTTGCAGGCATTTTTGTCTGGGGCAAAGCAATAGAAGTCTGTAAGACATTCCAGATATCTGGGATATGGCATAGAAACGATGGGGGATACACAGATGAAAAACGGGATCAAGCAGAAAAAAATAGGGGGAGCTCTGGGACTTTTGTGCGCCACGCTCCTCTGGGGATTTTCCTTTGTGGTGGTGAAGGATTCTACCAGCCGTTTGCCGGTGATGTATCTTCTGGCCATGCGCTACAGTCTGGCCAGCCTGGGCATGATAGTTCTTTTTGGCAAAAGGCTTCGGCAGGTATCCACAACCGTTCTCAGGCAGGGGGCAGTGTTGGGATCCCAGCTGTTTGTAAGCCAGTTTTTTCAGACTCTTGGCTGCAAGCATACCACCGCGGGAAAGAATGCATTTTTAACAGCCATATACGTGGTTTTGGTGCCTTTTTTGGGGTGGTGGCTGGAAAAGCAGCGGCCAGGGAAAAAGAATCTGGCGGCAGCTGTGCTGGCCCTGACAGGGATCGGGCTTTTGTCTTTGCAGGGAAGCATGGCGCTACAGCTGGGGGACGGTCTGACCCTTGTGTGTAGCCTGGGGCTGGCTCTGCATATTGTGTTTATTGCAAGATATACCCAAAAGAGCGATCCGGTGCTACTGACCCTTTTGCAGTTTGCCTTTGCGGGACTGTATACCTGGAGTGTCATTGCAGTGGCCGGGGTGCCCTTTCCCATGCAGCTTTTGGAGCCGGCTCTGGGAGCCCGGATGGTATACATTGGTATATGTAGCACCATGACAGGATTTTTGCTCCAAACCACCTGCCAGAAATACACAAGCCCCAATCTGGCCTCTGTAATCCTGTCCATGGAGGCGGTATTTGGAATGGTATTTTCTGTAATTCTTCTAAAGGAGCCCTTTACCATAAGGATACTGGCCGGAGCTGTGTGTATGCTGGCATCCATGCTGTTGGCCGCATAGCTTTAGGAATGCAGTCGCTTCAGGTATTCTGTGGGGCTTAGGCCCATATGCTTCTGGAAGGCCTTGTAAAAGTAGCTATAGCTGTGAAAGCCTGCGTCCAAAGAGGCCTGGCTGCAAGAAAGACCGGCGGCTATGAGCTGAGCACTGTGGAAAATCCGTTTTTCCACAATATAGCCATTCAGGGTATGGTTGGTCACCTGCCTAAAGATCCGACAGAGATAATAAGAGCTGTAGCCAGTTTCCCGGGCCAGAGAGTCCAAGCTTAAATCCTGATCCAGATGGGTATGGATATAGCTGACCAGCTGGGACACCAGGCCTGCGTGGCGGGAGCTGGTATGATTCAGGTGGACACCGTCATAGCAGTCCCGGTAAAGGCAGGCCAGAAACTGATGGATCAGGGCCTGCTCCAGAAGATCCCGTCCGGGAACCGGGGACAATTCTCGGAGTTGGGCCAAAAGCTTTTCATAGTGTTCCATTTGCTCCTCTGTGAGGGAGAGGACGGGATAGTTTTGGTTTTCATTGGAAAAAATATCCAGTATATTAGAAGTCAGGGTGCCATAGGAGAGCAGAAGATGAGGGTGGATACTTAAACAGAAGCGTTCATAGCCAGAGTTCTTGCTGTACAAAAGCGTGTGAGGCTCAAACATGGGGATCATAGCCACAGAGCCCTTGTGGACCATATACTCTCTATCCCGAATCAGAAATGTACCCCCATCCCCCAGATAAAAACTGATTTCATAGAAATCATGGTAGTGAAGACCTGTGGGCAGCTCCCTTTCCGCGTTTCGGAAAAGACAGTCATAGTCACCTGTATAGAGGGCAGCGTGGGACAGAAATTTTGCTCTCATAAATACTCCTTTTGAACGTATGTTTTTTTGTGACGGGTGTCCTTTATAACAGAAATTAATGGCTAAACACGTTGCGGGCTGCCTTTCTCCGTGGTATTCCGGTGAATTAAAATGGGTGTGATGACCTTGTGAATAGGTTTTGCTAAGGGAACCGGCCGTCTCTTCTTCTGTTCGTTCATCTGACTTACCAAAAGACGCATAGCTTCCCACGCAATTTTTTGTATCTGTTGCCCTACGGTACTGATGGGAATGACAGCTTCGCTGGAAATTGGTGAACCATCAAAGCCTATAAGGAAATAATGCTCAGGAAAGGCGCCATATTTTTGGATACACAGATTTAGAAATATATTTGCATGGGTATCATTGGAAATAAAAATGCCCTTTTGCTTTCCTTCCATACCCTCAATTTCTTCCATAACCTCTGTTAAGTCCTTTTTAATGGATTGATAGGTATTCCCAAAGTTTTTGTAGATGATTTTATGATTGATGTCAGCTTCTTTACAAATATCAAGAAAGCCCCTGATACGTCCATAGGCAGGAAAGTCCGACGCAGTAGGGGAGTTTACATGGATCAGGACATCGCATTTTTTTCTGATAAGCAGACTGGTAGCCTGAACCCCACCCATGTAGTTGTCGGTATTGACACTACAAATGTATTGGTTTTCTCGTTCAATAGACACGATGGGAAGGTGCAGGCTAGCCAGCTCTTTTGAAGAAAGAGTCTGACTTAAAACAATCAGGCCCTCGATATTGTAAGCAAGAAGCTCCTGGATATATCTGCGCTCAGCTTCTTCATCTTCATTTCCCACAAAAACCAAAAATTTATAGCCAAACTCCTCATAGGTCAGTAAAAGCTGGTTCAGCATTTCAGAATAGTAGTGATTGCTTAAATTTGGAATGATGATTCCCACAAATTCCGTTTTTCCGTTTGCAAGAATCCGGGCCACCTTGTTTTCTTTATAATTTAATTCACGCAGGGCTTTTGCTATGGTATCCTGGTTTTCAAGGGTGAGGGAATCTGGATTGTTGAAATATCTGGATATGGTAGTTTTGGAAAAGCCAGTATGTTTGGCGATATCATCGAATGTGACGTTTTTTTTTCTGCGCATATGAAATCATCCTCTCACAATGTTTCCTTATTTATGTAAGTGAGTATAGCAGAAATTTCAGTGTGGAGCAATACAAAATCGGTTACATAACCGGTTTTATATATTGTGCATAAAATTGGAAGCCTCAAATAGTACAGATTGTCAAAATTACTTTTTGTTTATTGACATAAGATATTCCCTATGTTATGCTCAGAAAGTAAAGTTACCGGTTACTTAACCGATTACGTTACCGATAACTAGAATGAGAAATATGATTAAGGAGGAAAGCAGTATGACAAGAAAAATGATGAGATTTTTGACTTTGCTGTTCATGTCAGTGTTTGTAGTGACGGCATTAACTGGCTGTCGGTTTGGATTTGCCAGCGATCCGGATGATCCAAACGCAGTAACAGAGCAAGTGCCTATTGACACTTCAGTGGATACCTTTCCATATGATTCAGGGCTTGCAGGAACAGACATTGTACTTTTAAACACGAAGGCAGAAATCCAGGTGGCATTGGAGGAAATGGCACAGGTCTTTGAAGAACGGTCGGGGGTACATGTGGAGGTAATGCCTGTCATGGATGGAGAATCGCCTTACACCAAAGTGGTAAGCCTTTATAATTCGGGCAATCCACCAACCTTGTCTATACTGGATACCACAGACGTGATTGCTTTGGCACAAGAAAAGGCAGAAGAGCTTGGTGGTGAGGCATGGACAGCAGAAGCGGAGGAATACTTAACGAAGGTGGACGGAGTAGTATATAGTTTTCCCCTGTGTATTGAAGGAAGGGGAATTATATACAATAAAGCAGTCATTGAAAATGCATTGAAGGAAGAATTTGATCCTTCTGCTGTCAAGACGCAGGAGGACTTTGTGACACTGCTAGACAGACTTGTGCAGGCTGGAATTGAAAAACCGGTTTCCATGGCGAAGGAGGACTGGTCCCTGGGAGCGCACCAACTTCAGTATATTTATGAGACCTATGACGGGACCTCAGAGGGAACGCAGAAAGTAATCGAGGGGATAAAAAATGGGGAAATCCAGCTAAGTGAATACCAAAGGTTGAATGAATTTTTGAATATGTTTGATATCTTGAAAAAATATAATGTTGCCTGGAAAGATCCACTAGGTGCCGACTATGACGAAATGGCGATTGATCTGGCAGATGGTAAGACTGCTTTCTGGTTTAATGGAAATTGGGCATGGCCGAATCTTTCGGAGGCCGGAGCACAAAGTGATGAGGAATATGGCTTTTTACCGTATTTCTTAAACAATGACGAAAGTGATTTTGCCAATCAGATGATTCAGGGCTCACCCTCCAAACAGATCATGATGGATGGCAGAATGGCATCTGAGGCACAAAAGGCTGCGGCAAAAGAATTTTTAAACTGGATTGTCTATAGTGAGGTGGGGCAGCAGATGCTGGTAAGAACCTGCAATTTGATCCCGCCATTTAAGAATAATCCATATGAACCGGGGGATCCCTTGAGCCGTGATATTTATGAGCATGTCCAGACAGGCAGGGCCTTTAATGCTTCAGCTATTGTGCCAAATGACCATTGGTCCGTTCTTGGAGGCGCAATGCAGAAATATCTGGCAGATCGGTGTGACAGAGAAGAATTCATGCAGTCTATAACGAGATACTGGAAAGAGCAGTAATGGGAAGGTGGATAAAGTATGAAATCAAAAGACAGAATGAAAGATTTTGGGATCTTTGCGTTACCAGGTATGTTTTGTTTCTTTACTGTTGTGATGATACCATTCATCTATGGGATCTATCTGACATTCACTGATTGGAATGGGGTATCCCAGGTGAAAAATTTCATTGGGATAAAGAATTTTGTAGGTGTAATACGTGATACTCAGTTTTGGGTGTCCTTGCTTCTGACTTTTCAGTATGTTATTTTAGTGGTTATTCTGGTAAATATAATTGCGTTTGCCATAGGATTTCTTCTGACAAGGGGAATAAAAGGACAGAATTTTTTCCGGACAGGATTTTTTACGCCTAATCTGATTGGTGGAATTGTACTGGGGTATATCTGGCAATTCGTTTTTTCCAGGGTGCTTGTAGGAATCGGGGAAAACACCGGTTGGGGACTGTTTGAGAGCTCATGGCTCTCTGAGCCGGATAAAGCCTTTGCGGCACTTGTCCTGGTATCTGTCTGGCAGCTGTCCGGATATATGATTTTAATATATGTAGCCGGTTTTATGGGGTTAAGCGAAGATGTTATGGAGGCGGCCAGCATTGATGGAGCCAGTGGATGGGTTAAGTTAAAAAATATTATCCTTCCTCTTATGATGTCGTCCATCACCATCTGCCTTTTTCTCACGCTTTCAAGAGCGTTCATGGTATACGACATGAATCTATCCCTGACAGCAGGCGGACCTTATGGAAGTACGGAAATGGCTGCAATGCATGTGTATGAAAAGGCATTTACATCCAGACAGTTTGGTATTGGACAGGCGGAGGCATTAATTTTGTTTCTTGTAGTGGCATGTATCAGTGGATTGCAGGTATATTTGACGAAAAAACAGGAGGTGGAGGCATAATGGGGAAAACCAGAATTGGTGGAAATAAAAGACATATTGTAAATTTCTTATCAATGACAGGGCTAACGCTTATTTTTATAGCATACATGTTTCCCTTTCTGATGGTAATCATCAACTCTCTGAAGCAGAAAAGAGATATTATAAAAAGTCCTTTTTCCTGGCTGTTTACTATCAAAGGATTGTCTTTTGACAACTTTGTAAAGGCATTTACTCAGATGGATTTTTTAAATGCCATTAAAAACTCTCTGTTTGTTACAGGCTCAGCAACCATACTTGTGACAGTATTTGCGGCTATGCTTGCCTATTATATTGTAAGGCACAGGAACGCAATGTCAAAAGTGACATTTGTATTAATGGTGGCGTCCATGATTATTCCCTTTCAGGCAATTATGATCCCATTGGTAAGCATTTATGGTGGAACACTAAATATACTAAATCACAGGCCAACTCTGATCTTCATGCATGTAGGCTTTTCCATGTCTATGTCCGTATTTATGTTCCATGGATATATCAAAGGAAATGTGCCCATCGCATTGGAAGAGGCAGCATGTATTGACGGATGCACCCATGTACAGACGTTTTTTAAGATTGTGTTTCCCCTGCTGAAACCGATTATCTCAACTATGGTTATCTTAAATGCACTGGCATTTTGGAATGATTTTCTTTTGCCATCACTGGTTCTGACAGATAAAAAGCTCTTGACGCTGCCGCTCTCTACATACAGCTTTTATGGAACATATTCTGCAGATTATGGAACTATTATGGCTGGACTCCTTTTGTGTGTTCTGCCGATTTTAATTCTTTATGTGGTATTGCAGAAACAGATTATCGGCGGCGTTGTGGCAGGAGCAGTAAAATAGAATTTATGTCGTCGACCGAAGGGAGGAAAGAGGATTGGCATGACAAGTCAGACATTGCGCGAAGCGCGAAAATATGAAGAAACAGCTGAGAAAACAATTAAAAAAGAAGAGCGTCCGGATTTTCATCTATGCGCACGCGTTGGATGGATGAATGATCCGAATGGTTTCTCGTATTATAATGGAAAATACCATATGTTTTATCAATATTACCCTTATGATTCCAAGTGGGGACCCATGCACTGGGGACACGCGGTAAGCGACGATCTTTTGCACTGGAAATATTTTCCAGCTGCCCTTGCACCAGACGAATGTTACGACAGGGACGGATGCTTTTCCGGAAGTGCGGTGGCGCTTCCAGATGGCAGACATCTGTTAATGTATACAGGCGTGATAAAAGAACGCCAGAAAAGCGGGGATTTCCGTGAAATACAGACACAATGCCTTGCTGTAGGTGACGGGGTAGATTATGAGAAGTATAAGCAGAACCCGGTACTAGATGAAAAGGATATTCCTAAGGGAAGCAGCCGTTTTGACTTCAGGGACCCTAGGATATGGAGAAAAAAGGATGGCACCTATGCCTGCGTCGTTGGAAGCAGAGCAGCCGACGGGAGTGGGCAGATTTTATTGTACACCAGTGCGGATGGCTTCAGATGGAATTACAAAAAGGCATTAGTGGAAAATAAGGGACGTTTTGGGAGTATGTGGGAATGTCCAGATTTTTTTGAACTGGACGGAAAATGGGTTCTGCTTACAAGTCCTCAGGATATGCTGCCGCAGGGATTCGAGTATCACAATGGCAATGGAACGCTCTGCCTGATCGGGGAGTATGACGAGGAAACGGAAACATTCACAGAGCAGCATGACCAGGCTGTTGACTATGGTATTGATTTTTATGCACCACAGACAGTGTTGACGCCAGATGGACGCCGTGTCATGATTGGCTGGATGCAGAACTGGGATACCTGCAATCTACGCCTGCCGGAAGAGCCATGGATGGGACAAATGAGCCTACCCAGGGAGCTTTCCATAAAAGGCAAAAGACTGTACCAGACTCCCATTAGAGAGTTGGAGGAAATACGCTGTAATAAGGTAGAATATCATGGCATTTCTTTTTCAGATACCGTTTGCCTTGAGGGAGTTAAGGGCAGGTGTGTGGACATGGAGCTGACAATCCGACCAGAGAAGGAACTGTACCAGAAGTTTGCAGTCCGTTTTGCACAGGATAAAAAGAGCTATACATCCTTAAGTTTTCGCCCAAGGGAGTCTGTACTCAAGATAGACAGGAAGTTTTCAGGTTCCAGAAGGGCAATCATACACCAGAGACGTAGTCTTGTGGACAGTGTGGACAAAAAACTGAAATTGAGAATCATCCTTGACCGTTTTAGTGTGGAGGTATTTGTCAATGATGGAAGGCAGGTTATGAGTGCAACCATATATACAGATCAGACAGCGGACGGCATTTCTTTCCTTGTGGATGGTACTGCGAATATGGATGTTGTCAAATATGATCTTTAAGGCAAAGCTGGAAGGCGTTTCATATAATATGTTGTGGATGTGTTGCGGTGAAAAAATTCTTGCATTTCCCTATCTTTTATGGTAGAATGATTTACGTTGTGAAGAAAGAGATGGTCCTCTGTCGCAGAAGCGTTATGAACGTCCGGATAAGTAAGGAGGAAACAACCAGATGAACGACATCATTAAAAACATTGAAGCGGAGCAGATGAAGAAAGAGGTTCCGGTATTCCACGTAGGCGATACTGTTAAGGTATACGGAAAGATCAAGGAGGGAAACCGGGAAAGAATTCAGGTTTTTGAGGGCATCGTCCTGAAGAGACAGGGCGGAAGCAATCGGGAGACCTTTACGGTTCGCAAGAATTCCAACGGAATCGGCGTGGAGAAAACCTGGCCGCTGCACTCTCCCAATGTGGAAAAGATTGAAGTGGTTCGCCGTGGTAAGGTAAGACGTGCGAAGCTGAATTACCTGAGAGGCCGCATCGGACAGCGCGCAAAGGTAAAAGAGCTGGTGAAATAGCTAAGGCAGGGGGACAATGGAGCATTGTCCCCTTTCTTTATCATTGGATATGTGCGGGAGGATGAAATATAAAGAGGCAGAGAATGAAGGGATTGAGTTTTCGAAAAAAAAGAAAACAAATTAATTTCGCCATTTTTCAGGAGGTTTTTTTCTGGCTGGTAGGGATGGCTCTGGCCTTTGTGGGAGCCTGTGTGCTGGTATACTTTTTCGGACGGGCTATCAGCAACGTGGGACAGTCCATGGAGCCCACCATATACAGCGGGGATAAGGTATTGATAAACCAATTTGTCTACCTGTTGAAGGAACCGGACTACGGGGATGTGATTGTGTTTAAACCCAATGGCAATGAAAATTCCCACTATCATATGAAGCGGGTGGTGGGGCGACCAGGCGACCGGCTCCAGATTATCAGCGGACGCGTGTTTATCAACGGAGAGGCACTGGAGGAAGATATCCTGACAGAGGCCATGGAGGACGCTGGGATTGCAGAGACAGAGATCCGCCTGGAGGCAGATGAATATTTTGTCCTGGGAGACAATCGAAACGCCAGCGAGGACAGCAGAAGCCCTAACATTGGAAGTGTAAAAAAGAAAGACATTCTGGGGAAGGCTTGGTTTATTATCTCCCCCAGAGAGCGATTTGGATATATCGAGTGAGGTGGAACGTATGGAGGTGCAGTGGTATCCAGGCCATATGACAAAGGCCAAAAGAATGATGCAGGAGCAGATGAAGCTTATTGATTTGGTTATGGAGCTTTTGGATGCCAGGATTCCTCTGAGCAGCCGAAATCCGGATATTGATGAGCTGGGGAAGCAAAAATCCCGTATCATTCTGCTGAACAAGGCGGATCTGGCGGACAGCAGCCAGAATGATGCCTGGGCAGAATATTTCCGGAGACAGGGATTTTTTACCATCAAGATCAATGCCCGAAGCAAGGAGGGCATGAAGGCGCTCCCAGGAGTGATACAGGAGGCCTGCAAGGAGAAGCTTGCCCGGGATCGAAAGCGGGGAATTTTAAATCGACCAGTGCGGGCTATGGTGGTGGGGATTCCCAATGTAGGGAAATCTACCTTTATTAACAGCCTGGCCGGCCGGGCTTCGGCCAAAACAGGAAACAAGCCGGGAGTTACCCGGGGGGCCCAGTGGATACGCTGGAATAAGCAGGTGGAGCTTTTGGACACACCGGGAATTCTCTGGCCCAAATTTGAGGACCCCCAGGTGGGAGTGAGGCTGGCGCTAATCGGCTCCGTCCGGGAGGAGATTCTCAACACCCAGGAGCTTTCCCTAGAGCTTTTGACATTTCTCAGGAGCCATGCCCCAGGCACTCTTGAGGAGCGATATGGGATTGAGACCCAAGGGGAGCCCTATGAGCTGCTTCAGGAGATTGCAAAGAAGCGGGGCTGCTTGTTAAAGGGACAGGAACTGAATATGGAGAAGGCGGCGGGAATTTTGCTGGAGGAGTTCCGAAATGGCAGACTGGGAAAAATAACACTTGAATTTCCGCCTACAGAAGGGTAGGATAGGAGAGAGAAGCTGCCATAGGAAGGGAGTAGAGAGATGAGAGGGAGCAGAAAAAAGAAGCAGGAGCGATCCCTGGCAGAAGAGTTTGAGGAAAAGGAGCGGGGGCTAGGGCGAGAGCTTTTAAGCATGCTGTTGTATATGGGTGTGGTCCTGGGAATCACTTTTCTGGTGATTACCTTTTTGGGACAGCGCACCTATGTAAGCGGGGACTCTATGAAAAATACTCTGGAGGATGGAGATAACCTGATTGTGGATAAGATCACCTACCGGTTTCGGGAGCCTCAGCGGTATGATATTATTGTCTTTCCCTTTGAATATAAGGAGGACACCTATTATATCAAGCGGATTATTGGAATGCCTGGGGAGACAGTTCAGGTCCGGGAGGGGAGAGTCTACATAGACGGAGAGCAGCTAAAGGAATCCTATGGACGGGAACTTATGGAGAATGCAGGGATTGCAGAGGAGCCCCTAACCCTGGGAGAGGACGAATATTTTGTGCTGGGAGATAACCGCAACGCCAGCTCAGATAGCCGAGATCCCAGTGTAGGGCTTATTCATCGGGACAGAATCGTGGGGCGGGCCTGGATGCGGATTTGGCCGCTGCACAAGCTGGGGATTCTGAAACACCAGTAGGTAGGAAAACGGAGGAACTAATGACAAAGGCAGAGCAGCTGCGGCAACAAAAGAAACAGGAAAAGCTGGAGGCGGAGAGGGCTCGCCTAAAAGAAATGCAAGTCTATGAGCGCCAATATAGTGATCGTGCCAGTATCTGTGGCATTGATGAGGTAGGCCGGGGACCCCTGGCAGGTCCGGTGGTGGCCGGGGCAGTGATTCTGCCAAAGGACTGCGAGATCCTGTATCTGAATGATTCCAAAAAGCTCTCGGAAAAAAAGAGAGAGCGATTGTACACCCAGATTATGGAACAGGCAATGGCCGTGGGGCTGGGGGTGGTGGGTCCTGCCCGGATTGATGAGATTAATATTCTCCAGGCCACCTATGAGGCTATGAGGTTGGCTATCCAACAGCTCTCGGTGGAGCCGGATATTCTCTTAAATGATGCAGTGACCATTCCCGGGATTTCCATTCCCCAGGTCCCCATTGTAAAAGGGGATGCCAAAAGTGTGTCCATTGCGGCGGCCAGCATTGTGGCCAAGGTCACCAGGGATAGGATGATGGTGCAATATGAGGAGCTGATCCCAGGCTATAGCTTTGCCTCCAACAAAGGTTATGGATCGGCGGCGCATATAGCGGCCTTAAAAGAGCTGGGGCCAAGTCCCATCCATCGAAAAAGCTTTATCCGCAATTTTTTCCCGGAAGCTGGTCCGGAACCAAAAAAGTGAAAATGTAAAATATTTTCAGTTTCGGGAAGGAGAAGCTTGGAAAAAACAAAACAGAGCAAAAGAAGCGTAGGAACAGCATATGAGGAGAAAGCCGCGGAGTATCTGCAAAGCCGCGGCTATTTTATCCTGTGCCGGAATTTCCGCTGTCGCCAGGGAGAGATCGATCTGATTGCCCGTCAGGGAGGATATCTGGTATTTATCGAGGTGAAATACCGGAAAACCGGAGGAAGTGGTCGGCCGGAGGAGGCGGTGACCCTGGGAAAACAGCGGGCCATCTGTCGGACGGCGGACTATTACCGGTTGTGCCAGGGGTTGGGGGAGGAGACTCCCTGCCGTTTTGATGTGGTGGCCATTCTAGGGGAGGAAATCATCCTGTACCAGAATGCATTTTCCTATGTGCCAGGCAGAAAATAGAGGGAGGAAAAAGGCATGCAGAATTGGAAGAAAAAGGCCGGGGCCAGCACCCTGTATGAAAAAGAAAGAGAGGGAGTACCCTATCTGGTCTTTTCCCATTTGGAGGAAACCCAACTGGTCTGTCACGGTTTTTCCACCCGTCTGGGGGGAGTGAGCGAGGGGATGCTCTCCACCATGAATTTAAGCTTTTCCAGAGGAGACGATCCGGGGCGTGTACGGGAGAATTATGGCCGTATGGGGAGGGCTGTGGGCTTTTCCTGCGAAAATCTGGTATTCTCCCATCAGACTCATACCACCCATGTGCGCAGAGTCACAGAGGCAGATCGGGGAAAAGGCTATCTTTTTTCCAGGGACTATGAGAATGTGGACGGACTGATCACCAATGTGCCAGGGCTGGTGCTTACCACCTTTTATGCAGACTGTGTGCCCCTGTTTTTTCTGGACCCAGTCCATAAAGCCATCGGGCTTAGCCACTCTGGGTGGCGGGGAACAGCTGGTGGCATGGGGCCTGTGACCCTAAGGGCTATGGCCCAGGAGTTTGGCACAGAGCCCTCCCAGGTGTTGGCGGCCATCGGTCCCTCCATCTGTCAGGACTGCTATGAGGTCAGCCAGGATGTGATAGAGGAATTTCAGAAAACGTTTCCGCCAGAGCAATGGCCAAAACTGTACCAGGAAAAAGAAGAGAAGGGAAAATATCAGCTGGATCTGTGGCAAGCCAATGAGCTTTTGCTGCTGGGGGCTGGTATCCGTCCGGAACATTTGTCCGTAACCAATATTTGTACCTGCTGTAATCCCGAACTTTTGTTCAGCCATCGGGCCTCTAAGGGAAAGCGGGGAAATCTGGCAGCCTTTCTCATGCTAAAAGAAGAGTCCCCCCAGTAAAGGAGGACTCTACAGAACAAAAGTTCTATCCTATCTTTGCAGGTCACAGCGCTCCAGCAGTGCATGGATCTTGGAGGTGGGCGTATTGATGGGACTGGTGGTCACATCGTGGTTTAAGGTATCGATGATCATCGCCGTAAACTTACTCATATCCGCCTCCCGGTAATAAGGCTTGTCCAAAAGAATGGGATTGCGGTAATTCAGGTTGGTGGTTACCACTAAGCTTATATAACCTTTTTCATAATAGTCATCAAATTTATCAAAGCCCTCGGTAAAAAGGCCAAAGGTACAGAACACAAAGACCCGCTTAGCGCCCTGTTCCTTCATCTGTTTGGCCACATCCAGCATGCTCTCTCCTGAGGAGATCATATCGTCAATGATAATCACATCCTTGCCTGTAATGGAATCTCCCAGAAATTCATGGGCCACAATGGGATTTTTGCCATTGACAACGGTGGAGTAATCCCTTCTCTTGTAAAACATTCCCATATCAATCCCCAGCACTCCAGAAAAATAAACGGCCCGGGACATGGCTCCTTCGTCAGGGGCAATGATCATCAGGTGATCATTGTCCACCTTTACGTCGGGAACTCTCCGCAAGAGCGCCTTTATAAACTGGTAGGGAGGCTGAAAATTGTCAAAGCCTATAAGAGGGATGGCATTCTGTACCCGGGGATCGTGGGCGTCAAAGGTGAGAATATTCTTGACACCCATATCTCTTAGCTCCTGAAGAGAAAGGGCACAGTCCAGGGATTCTCGGCCGGTTCGTTTGTGCTGACGCCCTTCATAGAGGAAGGGCATAATCACATTGATTCGATGAGCTTTTCCGGTGGCTGCGGAGATAATGCGCTTCAGATCCTGGTAATGGTCATCGGGAGACATATGGTTTTCATGCCCGCAGACTGAGTAGGTAAGGCTGTAATTGCACACATCCACCATAATAAACAGATCGCTGCCCCGAACGGAAGCATCCAGATGTCCCTTGGCTTCACCGGTACCAAAGCGGGGGCAGGAACATTTTACCAGAAAGGTATCCTCCTGATAGCCCTGGAAAATAATGCTGTCCCGGTAATGTTGATTGCTTTCCTGACGAAAGGAGACTAGATGACGGTCCACCTTTTTGGCAAATTCTGCACAACTGTTTAAGGCGGCAATTTTCAGAGGCGCCACCGGACGGATATTATCAAATTGGTTGAGTTCTGCCATGGATTCATTCCTCCTGAGAAATTTTATAGAGTAAAGAGATACACGTCGTCAGGGGAGATGCGGCGCTCAGGTGTAAAGATCAGCCAGTCAGTCACATCCTCCGGGCCATAGGTCCCTTCGTAGCCGGCATGGAGATCTTTGATGTAATAGGGCTCCTGGGTGAGCTTTGCAGTCATCCGTCCGTTGGAAATATCCAACACCTCAAACCAGATATGCTCCCGGTCATCTTCCTGCTTGCGGTGCTCCTCATCCACCAGCAGGCCAAGCTTTACCAGAAGCTTGTTGTCCTTTTGGCCAAAGGCATTGAAAAAGTAGGAGATCCGCTCTGTAGCCTGGGCGCGCATCCGGGCAGTTTCCTCATTGGAAATCATAAAGATAGGATTATCCTTCAGCAGATCGTCATAGATGGAGAGGGAGGAAAAACGGCCCTCATCCAGACTCTCCTGGGAAGGATAGACAAAAACCACACAGGTATCCTGGTTATGCCCCTCCTGCCGGTCATTTTTGCCACCCAGCATATCCTCCGGATATAGCTTCACAGCCTCCTGCCAGTCAATCAGGGTGACCACAAGAGGAGTCTCCGCAGCCACATAGGCAAAAAAGAAGGGAGCGCCATAGCTGAGGGGCTCTTCCTCCTCCAAAAGCCGGTTAGCCAGGGTTTCCAAAACATTATAGTGCTGCTGATAATTGTCTCTGGTAGAGTTGAGCACCTCCAGCTCTGGACGGCCGCAGCGTTTCAGGCCATGGGTATGGAGCCAGACACAGGCGTCCTCCTCGTCGCCGGACACAGCCTGGGCGGTAAAGAGATACCGGGGAGCAGGGGGAACAGCGGATTCGGCGGCCAAAGCCACCCAACGGCCGGAGAGGATTTTTTCCGAGCTGTCATCGATGATGGCTAGAGCGTCCGGAAGAAGGACGTGGATAAGCTTTAGTTGCAAATGATAGGAGGATAGAGGGTTCTCTCCGAACTCCATTTCCACAGCCAGTCCATATTGGGCCCGCTGAATGGCGTCCACATCCACATCGGGAAACAGATGCTGGCAGCGGTAAAGCTCTGGCAGGGAAAAATCCATGGGATAGATTTCTACCTGGAAAGATTCTTGTTCATAAATAATTTCGAATAACATACTGTCGTTTTCTAAATCAAAACTACTCAGGGAAAAAGCAGAAGTCTCCCGCAAACGTTTTTCCAGAAGATCTGGGTCCTCTATGTCACTGTATTGGGCGGGAACAGCCAACATTTGGGATTTGGATTTCATCATGGTATATTTTTCTCCTAACTGTAAGATTGTGCTATCTATTTTATATCATTTTTACAGGGGGACGTCAAGGCTGGAGGGCTTCTTGGGGAAGTGGATTTGTATGTTTTCGGACTTTTCAGAAACGTGGGAACATGGTATACTAAATCGTGTTTGAAAAATATGGGAAGACAGGAGCAGCCAGGCAAAAGCTATGAAAAAGAAAGCAAGTGAAAAGAAGGAAAAGAAGACAAAAATACATGAGATAGAGACTGTTCGAGAGGGGAGCATTGCCTGGGAGCTGGAGCTATCCCCGGGGGATCAGCTGATTTCTATTAACGGACAGGCAGTGGAGGACATTTTTGATTATCAGTATCTGACCCATGAGGAATACCTGGAGCTTTTGGTGAGAAAGCCTGACGGAGAAGAGTGGGAGCTGGAGATCGAAAAGGAATACGGGGAGGACTTAGGGCTGGAGTTTGCCAGTGGCCTTATGGATGAGTACCGCTCCTGCAGGAACCGGTGTATCTTTTGTTTTATTGATCAGATGCCGGAAGGAATGCGGGATACCTTGTATTTTAAAGACGATGATTCCCGGCTGTCCTTTCTCCAGGGAAACTATGTGACCCTGACCAACATGGATGAGGAGGATGTGGAGCGCATTATCCGTTATCATTTGTCTCCCATCAATATTTCTTTTCACACCACCAATCCAGAGCTTCGTTGTCGCATGCTGAATAACCGGTTTGCAGGGGAGGCGCTAAAAAAGGTGGACCGGCTCTTTCAGGCTGGCATTGTCATGAACGGCCAGATTGTGCTTTGCAAAGGGATCAACGACGGGGAGGAGTTAAAACGCAGCATTGAGGATTTGACCAGGTATGTGCCACAGTTGGAAAGCCTTTCCGTGGTGCCCGTGGGGCTGACCCGGCACCGGGAAGGGTTGTATCCCCTTGTGCCTTTTACCAGGCAGGATGCACGGGAGGTGCTGGAGATTATCCATGGCTGGCAGAAGCGACTGTTTCAGGAGCAGGGAACCCATTTTGTCCATGCCAGCGACGAGTGGTATATTCTGGCCGGGGAGGAGCTTCCCGGGGAGGAGACCTATGATGGTTATCTACAGCTGGAGAATGGAGTGGGAATGCTGCGTCTTCTGGAGGAGGAGGTAGAGACGACCCTTCAGGAGCTTTCCTTGGCTTCCTGCCAAACAAAGGATGGGAGGGCAGAGGGAGCGCGCAGACTCTCCATTGCCACGGGACTTTTGGCAGCTCCCTATCTGGCAAAGCATATGGAGCGTATCCGGGAACAGTTCCCCTATATTGAGGTGCAGGTGATTCCTGTGCGCAATGCATTTTTCGGAGAGCAGATCACGGTTGCCGGGCTCTTGACCGGACAGGATCTGGCGGCCCAGCTTAGGGACCGGGATCTGGGGGAGGAATTGCTTCTCTCCCAGCACCTTCTTCGCAGAGGGGAGGATGTGTTTTTGGATGATATGACAGTGGAGCAGCTTCAAAAGACTTTACAAGTTCCCATAACTATTGTAAAATCAGACGGAAAAGCCCTGGTAAGGGCAGTGACAGGAAAAAAGAGCTAAGAGGAGAATGAGGATAGATGAGTAAACCGATTGTGGCCATTGTGGGTCGCCCCAATGTGGGAAAATCCACGTTGTTTAACGCCTTAGCCGGGGAGAATATTTCCATAGTAAAGGATACCCCCGGAGTGACGCGGGACCGGATCTACGCGGATGTTTCCTGGCTAGACAAAAATTTTACCCTTATTGACACCGGGGGTATTGAGCCGGACAGCAGCGATGTGATCCTTTCCCAGATGCGGGAACAGGCTCAGATTGCCATTGACACGGCAGATGTGATTCTGTTTCTGACGGATGTGCGCCAGGGACTGGTGGATGCGGATGCCAAAGTGGCGGATATGTTGCGGCGCTCTCAAAAGCCGGTGGTTTTGGTGGTGAATAAGGTGGACAGCTTCCAAAAGCTACTGGGAGATGTGTATGAATTCTATAACCTGGGTATTGGAGACCCGATTCCGGTGTCTGCGGCTTCCCGCTTAGGTATGGGGGATATGCTGGACGAGGTGGTTCGGCATTTTCCGGAGCAGGAAGGAGAGGAAGAGGAGGAGGAACGGCCTCGGGTTGCCATAGTGGGTAAGCCCAATGTGGGGAAATCCTCCATTATTAACCGCCTTATGGGAGAAAATCGGGTGATTGTCTCCGATATTGCAGGTACTACCCGGGATGCCATTGACACGGAGGTTCAGCATCATGGGCGGGAATATATTTTTATTGATACAGCTGGCCTGCGGCGAAAGAACAAAGTAAAGGAGGAGCTGGAGCGGTACAGCATTATTCGCACGGTGACTGCTGTAGAGCGAGCTGACGTGGTGATTTTGGTGATTGATGCTGTGGAGGGAGTTACAGAACAGGACGCCAAGATTGCTGGTATTGCCCACGAGCGGGGAAAGGGCGTAATCATCGCCGTAAATAAGTGGGATGCCATAGAGAAAAATGACAAGACTATCTATGAGTACACCAACAAAATCCGGATTACCCTGGCGTATATGCCTTATGCGGAGATGGTATTTATCTCGGCTCTATCCGGACAACGGCTGCCAAAGCTCTTTGATTTGATTGATATGGTTATTGAGAATCAAAACCTGCGCATTGCCACCGGCGTGCTCAATGAGATTATGACGGAGGCTGTAGCCTTGCAGCAGCCCCCCTCAGATAAGGGAAAGCGGCTGAAGCTGTTTTATATGACCCAGGTAGCAGTGAAGCCACCCACCTTTGTGATCTTTGTCAATGACAAGGAGCTGATGCATTTTTCATACACCCGGTATCTGGAAAACAAAATCCGGGAGGCCTTTGGCTTTCGGGGCACGGCGCTTAGATTTCTGATACGGGAAAGAGGAGGGGAATAATCGCCATGGTACGATTGGCTTGCATTCTGATTGGATATATATTTGGATTGTTTCAGACCAGCTATCTCTATGGAAGACTGAATGGAATCGATATTCGGGATCATGGAAGCGGGAACGCGGGAACCACCAACGCCCTCCGAACACTGGGGAAAAAGGCGGGGGCCATCACTTTTCTGGGGGATTGCTTCAAATGCTACTTTGCTGTGGTTTTGGTAAAGGGGCTGTTTGGAGAGAGTCATCCGGATATGAAGGTGTTGCTGGGAATGTATGGAGCCCTGGGAGTGATTTTAGGGCATAATTTTCCCTGTTACCTGAAATTTCGGGGAGGTAAGGGGATTGCAGCCACAGCCGGGCTCTTTTTGGGTTTAGACCCGGTGCTCACGCTAATCGCCATGTTTACGTTTATTGGTTTGGTGGCCCTAACCCGCTATGTGTCTCTGGGTTCTATTGTAGTGGTGATAGAGCTGATAGCTGGGGTATTGATTTACGGATTTCGGGGAAAATGGGGAATGCCAGCCCCCTATCTATATGAGTTGTATGGAATTACAGCGTTTCTTACAGGCATGGCCCTTTATCGCCACCGGGCGAATATCAGGCGGCTGCTCACAGGAACAGAACGTAAGATCGGCGAGCGGGCCGAATAGAGAATTTTAGGAAAGAGAGAGGACGATTATGGCAAAGGTGAGTGTAATTGGAGCAGGCAGCTGGGGAACAGCTCTGTCCACCATGCTGTGCCGAAACGGGCATGAGGTGACTCTGTGGTCCATTATGGAGGCAGAGGTAGAGATGTTAAAAAGGGAGCGGGAGCATGTGGAGAAGCTTCCGGGAGTGAAGCTTCCGGAGGAAATGAAGATCACAGTAAATCTGGAGGAAAGCATTGCAGGAGCGGAGCTTATGGTGCTGGCTGTGCCCTCCCCCTTTACCAGGAAAACGGCCCAGATGATGGCGCCTTTTGTAAAGGAGGGGCAGCTCATAGTAAACGTGGCCAAGGGGATCGAGGAGAATACCCTGATGACCTTGACGGAGATTGTCGAGCAGGAAATCCCTGGCTGTGGTGTGGCAGCCTTATCAGGACCCAGCCATGCAGAGGAAGTGGGCCGGGGTCTTCCTACGACTGTAGTAGTAGGAGCTAAGGACAGACAGACGGCTGAGTTTATACAAAATATCTTTATGAATGAGGTGTTTCGCGTATATACCAGCCCGGATATTTTGGGCATTGAACTGGGGGGCTCCCTGAAAAATGTCATTGCCCTGGCAGCAGGCATTGCAGATGGCTTAGGCTATGGGGACAATACCAAGGCTGCGCTGATCACCAGGGGAATCATGGAGATGAGCCGTATTGGCGTAGCGCGGGGCGGTCGTCTGGAGACTTTTAACGGTTTGACTGGCATTGGGGATCTGATAGTGACCTGTGCCTCCGTACACAGCCGGAACCGGAAGGCCGGTTACCTGATGGGACAGGGACGGACCATGAAGGAGGCCATGGAGGAAGTGAAAATGGTGGTAGAGGGCGTGTATTCGGCCAAGGCTGCCATGGAGATGGCGCGGAAATATCAGGTGGAGGTGCCTATTATCCAGCAGGTAAACGCAGTGCTCTTTGCGGATAAGCCAGCCAAGGAGGCGGTGCAGGAGCTGATGCTGCGGGATAAAAAGGTGGAAAATCCCCTGTTGCCCTGGTAGGAATACTCTAAGAAGGCCGGTCTGCGTTGAGGAGGGGAAGATTTGAGGTGCTTTAAGTGCGGAAAAAATTTTGATTACGAGAAATATTATGGTATCTGTCCCAAGTGCGGCTGTTACAATAAGCGGGAGACGCAAGAGGAGCAACATCAGGATCTGCATGACCGGTATGACAGTGGGTATACCCATAGGCAAGAAACAAGCGGCTATGGCATGGGAAATGGAACCCAGGGGTATGGCCCGGGAGGCGGCTATGGCATGGGAAATGGCTATTCTCAACCGGTGGTGAAAATTACAGAGGTACGTTCCTGGAGGAATCAGAAGGGGGGAACAGCCTTTCTGGTAATTTCCATTCTTATTTTTGTGGCGGCTATTGTGGGTGGTACCTTGTTTGGGGTAAGCTATGGGGAAAGGCAGGAAAAGCGCGTTAAGGAGGAGCTTCTTTCCTATGTGCCTCCTGTCTGGGAACATGAGCTGGGCGCCTGCTTTACCTTTCAGGATGTGGAGTTGACTGTGGAGGAAGTTACGCTTTTGGGCACCGAGGAGGAGCTGGGACTGCCAGTGGGAATGAAAATGGTGGCGGTTCGGCTTTCTGGAAGCGGCGATGGTACATGGAATTACCAGAACAGGCTGCCGGAACTGTATATCCGCACCCCAGAGGCTGCCTGTTATATGCAGATTTCTTCCTATGAATATGAAATTTACGGAAGTGTTTTTGGGATGGAAGCACTTGACACCTATGCTCTCTGTGAAGATGGGGAGGCAGATGGCTGGGTGGCTTTTCTATTGGATGAGGAGGAGCAGACCTTTACTCTGTATCTGGAAGAGAGAGAAGGGGAGTACCTACAGAAAATTGAAAAGCTACATGCCATTGCGCTGGAGATTTCAGAGGGGGACCGCAGATGAAAGCTGTGAAAATTGGAATCGGAATTGTTCTGTTGGTTTTTTCCGTGATCTATATAGGGGTGGTTTGCCTTGTGATTTCGGAACGAAAAGAGCGGGTGGGGACCATGGAAAACGCCTTTTTGGAAGTGGAGTATTTGGGATGTGAGAATCTGGGGGATACCATGGTGACCCGATCCGGAGAAGAGATGGTGGCTTCGGAGGGGTATGACTACTATCGCCTGACCTTTACCATAAGAAATCTAAGCAGTGCCAAAAGCTGGAGCGATCAGGAAATTTATCTGGACTGGAAAAGCTATGAGGATGTGGTGGAGGTATATTATAATGACCGGGAAATAGACTATGACAGGCTTTTTTCCACCTATGCCTATAAGTTTATTCCGGGAAAGGTTAGCATTACTAAGGACTTGTATGCTATGGTACGTCAGGGCGTGACGGAAATATGGGTGTATTATTATCCAAATTGGAATGAAGAAGAGGTAAAGCTTCCCATTTCCCTGGAGAAGTGGTTGGATTGACGGGGAAAAGTTTAGGAAGCGCAAAAGGAGATAGAGACTAAATGGGAAAGAAAAACAAATGGGTAAGGCTTGGATATGGGATGTTGGGAGTCCTTCTGCTTTTTTCCGGTTGTGGAAAGAAGAAAGAGCCAGAGACAAAAACAGAGGTGGAAACAGAGATAAGCGCAGAGACAGAAGAGACAGAGCAGAACGAGGGGTTTCCGGCGCAAATACCTGCTTTTAGCACGAAGGATTTGGAGGGAAATACGGTTACCGAGAGTATTTTTGGGGAGAAGGATCTGACAGTGATAAATATCTGGGGCACCTTTTGCGGTCCCTGCGTGGGAGAGATGCCAGAGCTGGGCGAATGGGTCAAGAACATGCCAGAAGAAGTGCAGCTGATAGGCCTGATCGTGGATATCAAGGGGGAGGAAGATACGGAGCACAAGGAAAAGGCAGCAGCCATCCTGGAAGAGGCAGATGCAGATTTTTTGCAGCTGATAGCCAATGCAGATTTTGCACCTGTGATGGAATGGGTTATCGGTGTGCCTACCACCTTGTTTGTGGATCAGGAGGGAAATTTGGTGGGAGATCCCATTGTGGGAGCACGTGTGGATGAGTATAAAAGCTTTGTGGAAGCATATCTCAGTGAGCAGCAGTAAGGAGATGGTGGGAGAATCCATGCTATCCCGCAGTTGACAAAGAATTTACTTCTTGTTAGAATGAAAAGAACGATGCGGCATAAGAGAAAAGAAACAAGAGGAGAGCTATATGAATAAAGTGGTATTTTCAATTCTGGTGGACAATATCTCCGGTGTGCTAAGCAGAATTTCCGGGTTGTTCAGCAGACGAGGATATAATATTGACAGCCTGACGGTGGGGGTGACAGCGGACCCCCGGTATTCCCGCATTACCGTGGTGGCTAAGGGAGATGAGAGTATCCTGGAGCAGATTGAGAAGCAGCTGAATAAGCTGGTGGATGTGATTGACATCAAGCGTTTGCAGCCGGAGACTTCTATTTGCCGAGAGCTGGTGCTGGTGAAGCTAAAGGCTAATGTACATGAGCGGGAGGCTGTGTTTGCCATGGTAAATGTTTTCCGGGCCAAGGTGGTGGACGTGTCCCGGGAGTCTGTGATGGTGGAGCTTATCGGAAATCACAGCAAGATCAATGCCTTTATTGATTTGCTGGAGGGCTATGAGATTCTGGAGTTGGCCCGCACAGGGGTGACAGGGCTTTCCCGGGGAACCTTTGATGTGAAGATGTATGACGAGGAGGGGAATCTGGTGGATTACGGATTCCAATAAGGATGAACTTTAGGCGATGAACCTTTAGGATATTACTATAAGTAAATGGAGGAATGAAAAAATGGCAAAGATCTATTATCAGGAAGATTGCAACCTTTCTCTTTTGGAGGGAAAGACCATTGCAGTTATCGGCTACGGAAGCCAGGGACATGCACATGCGCTCAACGCCAAGGAGTCCGGATGCCACGTGATTATTGGCCTGTATGAGGGCAGCAAATCCTGGGCAAGAGCAGAGGCTCAAGGTTTTGAGGTATATACGGCTGCGGAGGCTGCCAAGAAGGCAGACATTATTATGATTCTTATCAACGACGAGTTGCAGGCCAATATGTACAAAAAGGATATTGAGCCCAACCTGGAAGAGGGCAATATGCTGATGTTTGCCCATGGCTTTAATATTCATTTCGGACAGATCGTGCCTCCCAAGAATGTGGATGTAACCATGATCGCCCCCAAGGGACCGGGACACACGGTGCGCAGCGAGTATCAGGCTGGCAAGGGAGTTCCCTGTCTGGTGGCTGTACATCAGGATGCCAGCGGAAAAGCTCTGGATATGGCTCTGGCCTATGCTCTGGCTATCGGCGGCGCCCGGGCTGGTGTGTTGGAGACGACCTTCCGCACCGAGACCGAGACGGACCTGTTTGGTGAGCAGGTAGTGCTTTGTGGTGGCGTTTGCGCTTTGATGCAGGCAGGCTTTGAGACTCTGGTTGAGGCCGGCTATGATTCCAGAAATGCATATTTTGAGTGTATCCATGAGATGAAGCTTATTGTGGACCTGATTTATCAGTCCGGCTTTGAGGGAATGCGCTACTCCATTTCCAATACAGCAGAGTACGGCGATTATATAACCGGTCCCAAGCTGATTACCGAGGAGACCAAGAAAGCCATGAAGAAGATCTTAAAGGAGATTCAGGATGGTACCTTTGCCAAGGATTTCCTGCTGGATATGTCTCCTGCTGGCGGACAGGCTCACTTCAAGGCTATGCGTAAGTTGGCTACCGAGCATCCTTCGGAGCAGGTAGGCAAGGAGATCCGCAAGCTGTACAGCTGGAATGGCGAGGATAAGCTTTTGGATAACTAAAAAATAGAGGTATGGCAGGGTGATAAATCTCTCGTGTGCGTAACAACGTAAAAAGGGCTGTTGCAAAAGAAACTTTACAGACAAATCCCAGATTTCCTGAATATCCAGGAGATTTTGGGATTTGTTTTTTCATGGAGGGAAATGCAAAATCCACAAATATCTATTGAGATTTTATGAAAAGAATGGGATTTTGCACAAAAAAGCGGATTTACTACACTTTTCACAGGGGAAAACCCGGGGTAAAATAAATTTGTAACAGGACGTATTTTACCAAGGAAAGGAAGGGATATCCATGAAAAAGATGATCGGTCTATTGTTAACCCTGGCCATGGTTCTGGCTTTGGTTGCCTGTGGCAAACGTGATGAGGGCGGTAGCACAGAGACCCAGCCGGCAGTGGAGCAGGAGCCTGCGGCTAAAGAGCCAGAAGAGAAACCGACGGAAACGCCGGAGGGAACAGCGGTGGGCAGCCCGGAGGACTTTAACTGGAAAGGAACTGGCAGTGTAACCGTTTATTCCGGCAGCGGATCGGACATTTCCGAGGACTATTTTGCAGCCTTTACGGAGCTTACTGGTGTGAAGGTGGATGTGGTGTACGGAGGAGGCGGAGAGTTGCTTTCCCGGATTGCAGCAGAATCAGAAAATCCCCTCTGCGATGTGCTCATTGGCGCCACCTCAGATAATCTGACCCGGTATACGGAGTATTTTGAGCCTTATAAACTTGAGTCTGTGACGCCGGATGTGCTGGGCCTGGAAGTTTTGGAATCCGACTATTGGACAGATGGTCCTGGGGGCAATGTGATGATTATGATGGTCAACACGGATCTTTTGGACGAGGCGGACTATCCCACATCCTGGGCGGATCTCACAGATGAAAAGTATTTTGGACAGATCGCATTTTCCGATCCAGCATCCTCTTCCTCAGCCTATATTCACTTAAATTGTATGCTTCAGCTTTATGGCTGGGACTTTGTGGAGAAGTTCTATCAAAACCTGGATGGCAAGATGATCAGCTCCTCCTCCACAGTGCCCAAGGTCTGTGCGGACGGGGAATATGCCATTGCCTTAACCATAGAGAACTATGGGGCAGATTATACGGCAGCAGGGTCTAATATCAAGGTGATCTATCCAAAGGACGGCACCATGCGCACGGCCGGTGGAAGCGTGATTATGAAAAACTGCAAGAATCCCCAGAATGCAAAGCTGTTCTGTGAATTTATGTATTCCAAGGCAGCTGCGGAGATCGATGTGTCCTACAACCGCCGCTGTGAGAGAACGGATGTGGAGCTGCCTGCTGGCCTTGCTAACTTTAACGAGATTTATTTCTTTGAATATGACTACGAGATGGCAGGCGATTCTGCACCGATCCTCGAAAAGTGGAATGAGATTGTGATTAATAATTAGTACATTTGGGGGATACAGCGGGAAAAAAGCCCTGGTATCCCCCTGCTTGCATTTGTGTCCGGAGGTGGAGTGTCTTATGAGCTATGAGGTAAAAATTTGTAATGTGGTAAAAAAATACGGGGATTTTCATGCGGTGGATGGAGTGTCCCTGGATATAAAGCAGGGGGAGTTTTTTACGCTGCTGGGGCCGTCCGGCTGCGGCAAAACCACGCTGCTGCGGATGATAGCAGGCTTTAACAAAATCGATCAGGGAGAGGTTTATTTTGGAGATCAGCTGATCAACACCATCTCTGCCAATAAACGGGATATTGGTATGGTGTTTCAGAATTACGCGGTATTTCCCCATATGACAGTGAGTGAAAATGTGGCCTATGGGCTAAAGGCCCGGAAAATCAGCAAGCCGGAGCGAATACCCCGGGTATTAAAGGCTTTGGAGAAGGTGCAGATCGAAAATTTGAGGGACCGGATGCCCGATGCGCTATCCGGGGGACAGCAGCAGCGGGTGGCCCTGGCCCGCGCCTTTGTCATCGAACCGGGGATTCTCTTGATGGACGAACCCCTGTCCAACCTGGATGCCAAGCTTCGGGTGCAGATGCGCAGTATGATTCGAAAGCTTCAGACTCAGCTGGGGGTAACCACCATCTATGTGACTCATGACCAGGAGGAGGCGCTGGCCATCTCTGACCGGATTGCTGTTATGAAGGACGGAAAGGTGATGCAGGTGGGCAGGCCGGAGGAAATTTACAGAAAGCCCCAGAACCTTTTTGTGGCCAATTTTATCGGAAATTCCAATCAGATTTCCGGGGAGATGATCTCCTGTACAAATAAGATTGGCACGCTAAAGCTTGACAATGGAGCGCAGACACAGATTAAGGTCCGGGAGGAGTATACAGGGGAGGTGATTGTAGCTGTGCGCCCGGAATATCTGTATTTTGCAGAGGAGGGAATCTCGGGAACCATCCAGCTGGCAACCTTTTTGGGAGATTTTGTCCTCTATGAGGTGGAGCTTCCCGGGGGACAGGTGATCAACGTAAACGAATATGGGAATATGAGTCATATCCGGAAAGCCGGCGACCAGGTGAAGGTCCGTTTCCAGGAAAACTATATTTCAGTCTATAAGAATCCGGAGGAGGTTATTTCATGCTAAATAAGTTTCGTTACCGGTTTTTCAACTTCTGGACCATCTCCACCCTGGTGCTTCTGGCCTTTTTTGCCCTGGCCTTGCTTTATCCCCTGGGCTCCCTGTTTCTAAACAGCTTTCGGGATGGGGAGAATGGGTTTACTCTCCAGAATTATATCACCTTTTTTACGAAAAAGTACTATTATACGGCACTTGGCCATTCTCTGACCATCGGGATTATCTCCACCCTAATCTCCACCGGGTGCGGGGTGGCTCTGGCCTATGTGATGCACCGCTATAATGTGGTGTTAAAAGGCGCCTTAAAGATTCTCTTTATTATCTGTCTTATGTCCCCACCCTTTATCGGTGCCTACTCCTGGATTTTGCTGCTGGGGCGGAATGGCTTTCTCACCGGACTTCTGGGGAAAATTGGAATTCAGATGCCCACCATTTATGGAAAAACTGGAATTGTGCTAGTCTTTTCCCTAAGTCTTTCCTGCTATGTGTTCCGCTATGTGACGGCGGCTCTTCAGGGTATTGACCGCTCCCTGGAGGAAGCAGCGGAAAGCCTGGGTGCCAGCAAGCTTCGCCGGCTGTTTACCATTTCCCTACCGGTGGTGTTTCCCTCCATCTCCTCTGTGATGGTGATTGTGTTTATGCGCTCCCTGGCAGATTTCGGGACGCCCCTTCTAATCGGGGAGGGCTATAAAACCATGCCAGTGCTGATTTATAATGCCTACTTAAGCGAGATGGGAGGAGACGCCAAGATGGCTGGCGCGGTCAGTGTGGTGACAGTGCTGATTTCCCTGGGAATCCTTCTGGTGCAAAAGGCTTATATTGCCCGGCGAAATTACAAAATGTCGGGGTTACGTCCGCCCCTGGAGGTGAAGCTTACGGGATGGAAGCGAGCGCTTGTTTCCATTCCCTGCATGATCTGGGTGCTGGTGGCCCTGCTGCCACAGATAGCTATTATCGTCATGTCCTTTATCAGGACCAACGGTCCCATATTTGTGGGAGGATTCACCCTGAACAATTACAGGGAGGCTATAAAAAACTGTGGTTCCAGCATTGGTCATTCCTTTCTGTATGCCACCATTGCCATTGTATTTATTGTGATCTTTGGCATTATCACAGCCTATGTAAGTGTCCGACGACGAAAGCAGGGAGGCACTCTCTTGGATACCCTGGTAATGTTCCCCTATGTAATTCCCGGAGCGGTGATTGGGATCTGTTATATTGTGTCCTTTAACCACAGGCCTATCCTTATCTGTGGCACGGCCATTGTGATTGTGTTGGCCTACGTGATCCGGAAGCTGCCCAACACAGTTCGATCCTCTGTGGGAGTGCTGGAGTCCATTGACCCGTCCCTGGAGGAGGCTTCCATCAGCCTGGGGGTTCCGGCCATGAAAACCTTTTTTGTGATTACGGCCAGGCTGATGCTTTCCGGTGTGGCGGCCGGTGCGGTGTTAAGCTGGATTTCCTGTATGAATGAGCTGAGTTCCACCATGCTTTTGTACAGCTCCACCACCATGACCATGCCCATTGCAGTCTACACCTATGTATGCCGGGGCAATTATGGCATTGCGGCGGCTCTGGGAACGATTATGACTGCCTCCATCCTGGCGGCTCTTTGCCTGGTAGCCAGAATGACCCGGAAAACCGGCGGAATTATTTAAAAGGGAGGAGAATTCATGAAGATTTATGATTTACACACGCATTCCACCTACTCGGATGGCAGTGCCACAGTGGCGTTTCTCATAGAAAAGGCCCAGGAGAAGGGCTATTTTACCGGGGTGTCGGATCATCTGTTCTGTGATGGGAATGACACGGTGGAGGATATTGTCCGGTATCTGGATGAGGTGAAGGAATATGGGATACCCGTTGGAGGAGAAGCTAATATAGGGGAGGCATTTGTGCTTCCTGAGGATCAGGTCCGGCGGTTTGACTATCTGATTGCCTCGGTACACGCCGTGTATCCCCCGGAGGGTCCCATGAAAATCAACAAGTATTTTGCTATGCGCTGCGGATTTTGTGATACCTGGCCAGGGTATGATAAAGCCCGGGCAGAGGAGTTTCTGAATCTGGCATACCAGCAGATGGCCTCTCATTTTGCCCGGTATCGGACAGAGATTTTGGGTCACGCCTGTGTTATGCCCTTCTATGACGATTTGCCCTATGATTCCCTGGCAATAACGGATTGGGAGAGGGACGTGGTGGCTCTCTGTAAAAAATATGGGGTGGCCATGGAGATTTCCAGCCTGTGGCAGGAGCCTTATGAGCGCATGCTTCAGACGGCCCGGGCAGCTGGCTTAAAGTTTACCTTTGGGTCTGACTGTCATAAGCTAGAGCATGTGGGAAATCTCACGTATTCTCTGGCCATGGCAAAAAAACTGGGGCTTACGGATGATGATCTCTTTATTCCCTAAGCACAAAAGACAGAAAAAGGGCTATAAGCAGGAGCTATTTCATGTGCTCCTGGCGGGAACTATCGGGATCTGCCTGTTGACAGTGGCGCTGTTCTTGGTGTATTTTTTGTTTCGTACTGGCTTTCTCTTTGACCACAATGCGCTGGAGCGGGATGCGGTAAAATATGTGACCCGGGCCCAGACTGTTTTTAGCCAAATGCTGTGCCAGTATGAGGAGGCTCTTAAGGAGATGGCCACAGATAAAGCTTTGCTGGAGAAAATCAGAGCGGAGGGGATTTCTGATTCCTCGGACATGTACCGTCTGCTCTATGGTCGTCTCCATCAGGCAGGGATCGATTCGGTGGCTCATCTGGTTTCCCGGGAGGGGGACCAGGTGGTTTCCACCGGCTACAAGCTTTCTCCCTTTGATGGGTCCTGCTATGCGGGGATTCCCATGATCTTAAAGCATAATTCTGGGACACTGATCCATACGAAACGGTTTGAAAACACCAGCAAGGAGACGGTGGTGCTGGTTATGGCCCATGAGCTTATCTTGGAAGGGGAGCTTTTGGGGTATGTCTATTTCGATATTGCGGACACGAAAATTGAGGCGCTACTGGCCTCTGATCCGGAGCTTCGCGTGGACGGGCAGGAGGCCTATGTGTACTATATTGTATACAACTGGTACAATTATGTGGTTTACGATAAGAGCAGTTTGGGAGGAATCCGTCAGGGCACCAATTACATGCAGGGGGAGTTTGCTGACAGGTTTAAGACCGGGCAGCCTACGGTGGAGATCTATGAGAGCAATGGAACAAAATACCTGCTTTCCGGAAGTTTGGATGCATCGGGACAGTTTGTGGTTTTATGTGCCATATCTATGAATCTCCTACAAAAGAGCAATCAGCAGATGATCGTCGCAACCCTGGTGATCAGCACGGTGATGCTGCTGATCTGTTTTCTCTTTGCCCGGAAGATCCAGATTTCCTTTATTGGCCCCATTCGAAATATTATCCACACCATGGAGCAGTTTGGGAAAGGGGATATGACGGCTCGCTGTGAGTTTGTGGCCAACAATGAGCTGGCCATGATACGGGATCAGCTGAATCAGATGATTTTGGAGGTGGACCAGGCCTTTCAAAATGCCAGGGAGAAGCAGGAGCGATTGCTTTTGGCGGAGGACAATTTCCTGAAAGCCCAGATCAAGCCTCACTTTATCAATAACGTGTTGGAATCCATTCACTGGATGATGAAAATGGGAGAGGTGGACGCAGCCTCTGTAGCTCTTCGAAATCTGGGAAAAATGATGACAAAGCGGATGAATTATTATGCCTCTTCCCAGGAAAGCTTTCAGGAGAGTCTGGATTTTACCAGCCAGTATATTGCAATTCAGCGGCTGTGCTATCTGGATCGGATTGATGTGGAGATGGAAATTGGACCAGACACTCTGGGCATTTTGGTTCCCACCTTTTTATTGCAACCGGTTGTGGAGAATGCCATTATTCATGGCTTGGAGCCCAAGGTGGGACAGGGGATCTTAAAGATCCTGGCCCGGCGGGAAGGAGAGGAGCTTTTGATTCAGGTGGTGGATGATGGGGTCGGAATCGGGGAGGATGCCAAAAAAAATCTTCTCCACAGAGAAAAAAAGGGCCAGGGAATCGGTCTTTACAATGTGCACCGAAGGCTTCAGCTGGCCTATGGAGAGAGCTACGGCTTGCAGATTCAGTCTGTTTTGGGAAAGGGGACAAAAATTAAGATGCGGATTCCAGTGTCCAAGGAGGAAGCAGGAACAGAGGAGCAAGAGGATTATTAGAGATTGGAAAACAGGCAGGGCTTTAAGAAAGGAGGCTTGGAAGCCGTGTATTCGATTATGGTGGTAGAGGATAATTTTCCGGTTCGGAAGGGATTGATACAAAACATCAAGCTTGGGCTACCGGAGTTTCAGGTGGTGGGGGAGGCATCGGACGGTATCAGCGGAAAGGAGCTGGCACTTTCCCTACGGCCGGAGATTTTGCTGACGGATATTCGGCTGCCTGGAATTTCCGGTTTAAAGATGATCCGGGAAATCCGGGAGATTTATACGCCTCAGGTGGTGGTTATTTCTGGCTACAGTGAATTTGAGTATGCCAGGGAGGCACTTTCTCTGGGGGTCCTGGCCTATCTGGTCAAGCCCATTGACGAGGAGGAGCTGGAGAGCACCTTAAAGCACGCGGCCTCCTGCATTTGCAGTGCCAGAAGTCTTCAGACACCAGTTGCGCCTCTGAGACCGGATGCAACTGGAGAAATTGCCAAAAAGGGAGCCTCCATGCAGGCTTATTATGTGGAGCAGACCATTCGGTATATTCATGAGCACTTTGCGGAAAATCTGGGGCTTTCGGATATGGCGGAGGCCCTGCGCATCAGTGAAAGCTATCTGAGCAGAATTTTTAAAGAGCAGACCTCTTTTACCATCAACGAGTATCGGACCAGCTACCGGATTGCCCAGGCTGCCCGGATGCTTGCAGACCCGGGCTATAAGATTTATGAAGTGGCCCGGGGAGTGGGGATTGAAAATTCCCGGTATTTCAGCAATCTGTTTAAACAAAATATGGGTGTGACGCCTATGGAGTACCGGCGTGCTCTGCTTTCCGGCCAGGTGCGTTTTCCTTGACTTTTCCTATTTCCCCATGTAAAATATTTATGGTAAAAGTTCAGCCAGAACACAGATGTAAGACAATTTCTGCTTGTACGAATTTGACATACAGACCGTGTTCTGAGAGAGTGTCTGTCCATGAACAAAGTTTGCTGGGTCAGCAGCGGGAAAGCGCGGAAAGTATACTTTGAGAATGGATACGAGCCAACGTGACTTTCCGGTAAAAATATTTTTTTGTGGGGTTGAGAGTATGAAGTCCATAAGACGTTTGTTAGCACTGGCCATGGGGGCAGTGCTGTTGTTGTCTGCCTGTTCTTCATGGAAAAATAAGGCAGATCACGACAGTTCCAGGCTGACCTGGGGTACTTGGGGTGCCTATGGAAGACAGGAGAAATTTTTGAGACTGCTTGAGGAAACCTATCCGGATATTCAGCCGGAATTTATATCCTACACAGGCGGAAACTGCACCGGATACAGCTGGGCGCAGATGCGGGCAGACGATATTCCTGATATTTTTATTACGTCTCAGATTCTGGATCAAGACCTGGCAAAGGAGCGCCTGGTAGATCTGTCCAGTTACCCTTTTATCAATGGATTTTCCAATTCCATTCTGGATCAGGTGTCCATGGATGGGGGAATCTATCTTTTGCCTGTGAGCAATTCTATGTATGGAATTTTCTATAATAAATCTCTGATGGAGGAGAAGGGCTGGGAGGTACCTGCCAATTTTCAAGAGCTGGAGGTACTTTGCCATGAGATACAAAAGGAGGGGCTTATTCCCGGCATTGTAGGCACCAAACTTACGGGAGGACCTTTTTCCACGGTATTTAATCTGGCAAAAACTGATTGGCTGACAACTCCGGAGGGTGTAGCCTGGGAAAAGGACTTTCTTGCGGGAAACGCTTCGGCGGAAGGGATGTGGGAGGGCACCATGGATTATGTCCAGCGTTATATGGACATAGGGATGCTGCATACCGATCCGGAGGACAGGAATAACCCGGAATTGATTCTGGACTATCTGGGAAACCGAAAGGCAGTGTTCTGTACAGCTGTACAGCTAGTCAATATTACTGAATTTCCCGAAACGGGGGATAAGATAGGCATGATGCCCTTTATCAGTCGGGATGGAAGCAAAAATACTTATATGTACAATCCCACCTTTTATTTTGGGATCAGCAAGCGCCTTACCGAGCCGGGGAACGAGAAAAAGCTGGAGGATGCCATCAAGATTTTGTCTTTGCTCTATTCGCCGGAGGGGCAGGCCACATTTATTGATAAAGATACGCCCTGTGTGATGAGTGTACTGGACAGCACTACTGTACCAGAGGATTCTTTGATTTATGATGCACAGCAGGCTCTGTGGGAGGGCAGGGCTTTTCCCATGACCTATGCTAACTGGGAAAATGTTCTGGCGGATATAGGGCAGGCTTATAAGGAATGGTTCCGGGGGGAAAACGGTATGGACAAAACCACCTGCATTGCCCAAATGGATAAGCTTCAGCAGGGGTATCTAAACCATTCCGATGAGCTGTACTTTTGTGAGAGCACAGCTGATTTCACACTGGAGGAAACTGGCCGGCTGTTAGGTAAGGCACTGGGCAGCCACGCAGACGTGGACGCGGTGATGGTTCCTCTGGGGGAATTCCATGAGGGCGGCGTGGAGATCAGGGAAGGTGTCACGGGAAAGCTCTATGAGGGAAGGATCAATGTGGATATTGTAAGCGCAATCTGCCCCGGCTATGATGGGGAATACGCTGTAATGACCATGACAGGAGCCCAGGCAAAGGCATTGGCCCAGGAGGGGTTTGACGCAGTAGGAGATGGAAATCCATTTCCCTATATGTTGGTGACCAGAGGGGATTCGGAGCTGGAGGATGCCAAGTCCTATCAGGTAGGCTTTTTTATGAAGGGATATACCCAGGAGACGGCGCAGAGTTATGCCACCCAGATATACCCAGACTCTCTCAGGAGCATTGTGCGCACCTGGATGGAAGAACAGAAAACAGTTTCTCCGGATGGGAATCCATGGGAGTAGGAATGTCCAGTACACGCTGGTAGAGTAGAGACAGAACAAGAAAAGAGGGAAGCAAAACGGTATGAATTCAGAAGAAAAGAGACATAATAGGATGTTTCCGATGTTGTCGGCGGCTTGCATGCTTCTGTTTCTGCTGGTTGGCGGCATGCATTTCACAGGATACCTGCAAAAACAGATCTTTATAGAACGTACCACGCAGCTCAATGAAATCACGTCTCAGGTGCAGGTGAACCTAAGGAATGCACTGGATTCCCACTGGAATTATCTCACATCCGCAGTCAATATCCTGGAAGTTCAGGAGTATGACACGGTGGAGGATATGATAGAAACCATCAGGGCTTTGGAGGAGGTGTTGGAGACAGATAGCTACAGCTCCATGTTGGTCTTGCTGGACACACAGGGAAATTGCTATGATGCCACCGGGAAAAAGGGAGTCTGGTCCGATATCGACAGGATATCCGGGGGAGAGGAGAGATATACCTTAATCTCTGACAGCTTTCTTTATAAAGGAAGCTATTGGGCCTTTGTACAGAAGCTGGAAACCCCTGTAGAGGTGGGGGAGTCTGGGGTAAGTTTTACCCATGCACTTCTTCTGAAGGACATGTATACACTGACAGCGTATTACGAAAGCGCTGCCTACGGAAGCCAGAATGAGACTTATATTCTGAAAAGTGATGGAACCCGCATGTGCGATGATGTTTCCCAAAACAGCACTATTCAGGCCTATAACGTGCTCAAGGCTTTGGAGGAGATGGAGGGGCAGAGATTCCCTGATATCCGGGAAGAGCTGTCCAGGGATGGCACCATCAGCACAAATTTTACATACAACGGTACAGAATATTATTATTGTCTTACCTCTCTGGAAAAGTATGATACCTTACTTCTGTTCCTGATACCCGCAGAATTTGTGGCTTCCGGTACCGTGAATATGGTGGGAGCGGTGATTCGAATGCTACTGCTTCTGGTAGTGATTCTTTTGGTGATGCTGGTTTTGGTGGTGATATCTGTGGCGGGAAGGCAAAACAGCATTCGGCAGTTCCGGCAGGAGCAGGAGAATCTGCGCCGGCAGGAGGAGATGAATACACGGCTGGAGGAGACCAATGCCATGTTGGCCAGATCTAAGGAGACAGCGGAGCAGGCTTTTCAAATTGCGGAGGAGGCGAACCGGGCCAAGAGTTCTTTTCTCTCCAATATGAGTCATGACATCCGTACTCCCATGAACGCCATTGTGGGATTTTCTGCTCTTCTTTCCAGAGATGCGGAAAACCCGGAAAAGGTAAGGGAGTATACAAAAAAGATTACCTCATCCAGTCAGCATCTTTTGGGATTGATCAACGATATTCTGGATATCAGTAAGATAGAGGCCGGCAAGACCACTTTGAATCTGTCAGATGAGAATGTGGTGGATTTGATTGAGAATATTGATTCCATTATCCGGCCGCAGATGAAGGCGAAGGGACATACCTTTGAGGTATACAGCAAGGATTTAAAGCATGAGCAGGTGGTGATGGATAAGCTTCGCCTGAATCAGATTTTGCTGAACTTGCTTTCGAACGCAGTGAAGTATACTCCAGAGGGCGGACATGTGGCCCTGACGGTTCAGGAATTGCCCCAGTTTACCAGGCAGCTGGCTCATTTTCGGTTTATTGTGGCAGATAACGGCTATGGCATGAGTCAGGAATATTTGGAAAAGATTTTCCACGCCTTTACCAGAGAAGAGGACAGCGTGACCAATAAGATCCAGGGAACCGGTTTGGGCATGGCTATTACGAAAAATCTGCTGGATTTGATGGGAGGTAAGATCTGGGTAGAGAGCGAGAAGGGAAAGGGCTCCACGTTTACGGTGGATTTAGAGTTGCATATTAGCGAGCAGGCCATGGATCAGGGATTCTGGAAGAAACATGGGATTACCAGACTGCTGGTCGTGGACGACGAGGAGGTTATCTGTCAGAATGTACGGATGACCATGGAGGGAACTGGTGTTTACGTGGATACTGTGCTGGATGGGGAGGCAGCTGTCCGCATGGTAAAGCAAGCCCAGGCGGAGAATGGTGGGTATCATGTGGTGCTGATGGATTGGAAGATGCCGGGAATGGATGGAGTGGAGACTGCCAGGTGTATTCGTCGTGAGGTTTCCGGGGATGCTCCCATTCTCATATTGACCAGCTATGACTGGCCGGAGATTGAGGAGGAGGCCCGGGATGCGGGAGTGGATGCCTTTCTTCCCAAACCCTTCTTCCTTACCAGCTTTCGCCAGAAAGTGGATACTGTGCTGGGACATGATTTGGAAACGGAAACTGTGGAGGAGGAAGAGCGGAGCATTCTCCAGGGGATGCATATCCTTGTGGCGGAGGACAATGAGATTAATGCGGAAATTTTGGAGGAGCTTTTGGATATGGCGGGGGCTTCCTGTGATATCTGTGAAAATGGTAAGCTACTGGTGGAGGCTTTTGAGAAATCTACGCCAGGTCAGTATCAGCTAATCCTGATGGATGTTCAGATGCCAGTGATGAACGGCTATGAGGCCACCAGGATTGTGCGGGATTTGGGCCATCCCCTGGCGCTGAAAATCCCCATAATTGCCATGACGGCCAATGCCTTTGCCGAGGACATTCGGGATGCTCTGGAGGCTGGTATGAGCGCCCATGTGGCCAAACCTATTGACATGGCAGTGCTGGAGCAGACGGTTAAGGCCCTTATGAAGGCTCAGGAGAAGGATTAGCAAAGATTGATAAAGGCAGAATGAAAAACTTATCGTTACTATCTTGACAATCATTTGACAAAATGAGATAATACCAATACATATGAACAAAAGGAGGAGTCATTAGAGATGTCAACAAAAGCTTATTATCCGCTTAGTGAAATCGGCAAGGATAAGCCGGGATTTTCCAAGACCCGGTCCATTATTGAGGCTGCTTTTTATGGAAACAACGTGGTTAAGGTTAATACCCTGAAGGAAGCTTATGAATTAGCAAAGAATTCTCCGGGAACTGTTGTAACTGATATGCCAGTGTACAGAGGCGAGGAGTTTGGTCTGGAGAAGGATGCAAAGGTGCTGCTGTTTAATGACGGCGCTATCACCGGACGTTATGCAACTGCACGCCGCATTGCCGGTGAGCCGGGTGTGGACTGCGAGGCCCTGGATAAGATTGCCATGGATGCCATTTATAACAGCCGCTGGAAAACCATGTATCATGCAGAGGTGTTTGTAGGTCTTGATCCGGAGTTTATGGTAAAGGCACATCTGATGCTGCCGGAAGGTGAGGAGAACATCCTGTACAACTGGATGCTGAACTTCCAGTATATGTCCGATGAGTATGTAAAAATGTATCGGGATTCCAAGCCTGTAGGAGACGGCAAGGAGGCTGATATTTTCATCTTCTCCGATCCCCAGTGGACACCGGTGGAGTATCCGGGTGTAAGCTTTGAGGCTCTGAGCGATCCGGCCAAAAAGACTCTGTGCTATTTCAATACCAATACCAACTGCGCATGCATTCTTGGTATGCGGTACTTTGGTGAGCACAAGAAGGGAACTCTGACCATGGCTTGGGCTATTGCAAACCGCAATGGCTATGCTTCCTGCCACGGCGGACAGAAGGAGTACTCCCTGGCTGATGGCTCCAAGTATGTGGCATCTGTGTTTGGTCTGTCTGGCTCCGGAAAATCAACGATTACCCATGCAAAGCATGGCGGAAAATATGGTGTTACTGTGCTTCATGATGATGCCTTCGTTATCAATACAGATACCTGCGCATCCATCGCTCTGGAGCCCACCTATTTTGATAAGACGGCTGACTATCCCACTGGCTGCCCGGATAATCAGTATCTGCTCACAGCCCAGAACTGCTCTGCTACGCTGGACGATGAGGGCAAGATTCAGCTGGTAACCGAGGATATCCGCAACGGCAATGGACGTGCTATCAAGTCCAAGCTGTGGTCCCCCAACCGTGTGGATCGCATTGATTCCCCGGTAAATTCCATTTTCTGGATTATGAAGGATCCCACCATTCCGCCGGTTGTAAAGCTTAAAGGAGCGGCTCTGGCTTCTGTAATGGGCGCAACTCTGGCTACCAAGAGATCTTCCGCAGAGAGATTAGCTCCCGGCGTAGATCCCAACAAGCTGGTAGTGGTTCCCTATGCCAATCCCTTCCGGACCTATCCGCTGGCTCATGACTATGAGAAGTTTAAGAAGCTGGTAGAGGAGAAGAACGTAGATTGCTATATTATCAATACGGGTGACTTTATGGGCAAGAAGGTACAGCCCAAGGATACCCTGGGAATTCTGGAAGCCATCGTGGAGAAGAAGGCAGACTTTAAGCAGTGGGGTCCCTTCTCCGACATTGAGATTCTGGATTGGGAAGGCTTTGTACCGGATATGAAGGATCCCGAGTATGTATCTCAGCTGAAAGCTCGTATGCAGGATCGTGTCAATGAGATCAAGGAGTTTGAGGTAGCTAAGGGTGGCTATGACAAGCTTCCGGACGAGGCACTGGCTGCTATTGAGAAGGTTGTAAGCGAGCTGGGCTAATGACTTTGTTTTCATAAGAATATATAAAAAGGCGCTCTCTGAGTCTTATAGGCAGGGGGCGCTTTTTCTATGTGAGAGCAGGAAGTAGGAGGCGCATCAGGAAAGATGTTTCTGGATAGGTCTCCTTTTGGCGAGATGTATTTCAGGATACAGTGATTGACAGGGGAAAGAAAAGGAAGTATAATTTTTGTTATGGAAATAATTTTTTTGAGCCATGAAAGAATTACAGTGTAGGATGGGTATGTGAAATGAAAAGTGTGTATGATGAGCTGGATAATCTGAAACGAATGCTTTTGATGATTGCCTCCCATATGGGAAGCTCCTGCGAGGTGGTCCTCCACGATCTGACCAACGGATATGAGAGCACCATTGTGGACATTGTCAATGGACATGTAACTTCCAGAAGAGTCGGGGACTGTGGGAGTAATCTGGGGCTGGAGGTGCTTCGGGGGAAGAGTAAAAACGGAGATCGGTATAACTATATTACCCAAAATGCGGAGGGGAGGATTCTGCGCTCCTCCACCATGTATATACGGGATGACAAGGGGGAGGTGATTGGAGCTCTCTGCCTAAACTATGATATTACTGATTTGATGCTTGTAAATAAGACCATGCAGGAATTTATCGGATTTTCTTTTGACGAGATGGAGAAGGCCGAAAGGGTTGACGAGTATTTTGTAAACAATGTGGGGGATTTGATCGCAAAGTTTCTGGCAGAATGCCAGGCTATGATTGGAAAGCCAGTGGCTCTCATGTCCCGGGAGGACAAAATACGTGGGGTAGAGTTTTTGGATAAGAAGGGAGTATTTTTAATCACCAAGGCTGGGGATAAGGTCTGCGAGTATCTGAACATATCCAAGCACACCCTGTATCAGTATTTGGATGTGGCCAGAAATAAAACAGAGAGAGAAGGAAAGTCATAGGAATGCGCCGGAAACGGCGCGTTTTTTATTTTAAAAGGAGATAAGAATAAGGCGGAATAAATGGGGGAAACAAAAAAATTTAGGGTATCTAAAAAATATTGACATCCCTCGGATTCTATAGTATGATAAATATGAACTAAAAATTATTTTGTGCACAAAAATTTTTTTGTTAATCAAAAACGAGGTGAAAAAAATGTTTACGGAAAATCGATTAAAAGAGCTGGGAATTGAGCTTCCCATACCGGCCAGGCCTGTGGCGGAGTATGTGCCGTCCAAACAGACGGGAAATCTGGTGTTTGTGTCCGGACAGGATTGTCGAAGGGGTGGCAAATTGTTGTATGAGGGGAAGGTTGGAAAGGAGCTAACCTTGGAGCAGGGGGTAGAGGCTGCCCGCCAGGCAATGATCAATGCCATGGCAGTATTGAAAATGCATGTGGGAGATCTGGACCGGGTGAAACAGATTGTGAAGGTGCTGGGATTTGTAAATTCTGCCGACGGATTTGTACATCAGCCCATGGTGATCAATGGGGCATCGGAGCTTTTGGTTGAGGTGTTTGGGGAGAAGGGAAGGCACAGCAGAAGCGCTATCTCAGCCAATGAGCTGCCTTTTAACACACCTGTGGAGATTGAGCTGATCGCAGAGGTAGAGGAAGGATAAAAAGGGAAGGAGAACAGGTATGGATTTTATGACGGTTGTTATTTTTCTAGCCATTATTTTGTCAACCCTGTTGATGATTGTGGGGCCCTTGTTGGAGCTTAAGGGGAAGATTTTTTTCCTGGAGAATAAGCACCCCTTAAAGACCAGGGGGAGATATGGCATGGGAATTATGGCAGTGGGAGCTCTGTTGTTTGTTGGTGGCTGTGTGGGAAGGAGCTGGCTTACCAGCAGTGTAGTGACCCCACTGGTATTGGGTGGTTATGCAGTCTGGTTTGCGGGTGGCTTTATCAGTGTGATTCGCAATGAGGGAATTAAGGCGCTGGAAGGCGGAGGGGAGGAGTGACTTATGGCGATTTCTGCAATGGATGTGATTATTTTAGTGGCCTATTTGATATTGACCCTGTTTATTGGCTGGTATGTGTCAAAGAAGATTACAGGGTTTGACGATTTTGCTGTAGGCGGTCGTTCCTTTGGTCCCTTTGTGCTGGCGGCCACCTTTGGGGCTACCAATTTCTCCACCTGGAGTATGGTGGGAAAGCCAGGAGTTGTATACAACGCAGGAATCTCCGTGTCCTGGATTGCCTTAAATGCCTGCGCCTGCGTGCTGGCGGCCGTGGTGTTTGTGCCTGTTTACCGGAAGCTTCGCTATACCACCATGTCGGAGATTTTCGAGGATCGGTATGACGGAAGGGTGAGAGGGCTTATCAGCATTATCTGGGTGATTGCCGATACTATGAACCGTTTTGGGGTGACCACCTATGCGGCGGCTGTGATTATCAGTATGCTTTTTGGGGTGAATTTGCAGGTGATTATTCTTGCCACAGCAGGGATTGTCTTGATTTATACCTATCTGGGAGGCTTGAAGTCTGTAGTTATCACAGATGTGATTCAGTTTGTGCTTATGTGGATTGGACTTTTTATCGGGGCAATCTTTATCTTCCGCCAGTTCAATGGCTGGGAGGGGCTGATGGCTAGCCTACCGGAGGGAATGATGGACTGGGTTCCGGCTGCTGACAATGGGAATGGCTGGCCCTGGATTCTAGCTATGACCTTGTTGGGATTCCCCTATTTTATTACCAGTCAGTTTGTAATGCAAAGAGGTCTGGGGGCGAAAACTGTCAATGTGGCCAGATGGGGGATTCTGCTTGCAGGCCTTATCGCCATTCCCATGGCGATTATGGAGATTTTACCGGGGCTGGCAGCTAAGACTATGTTGGATGCCTCAGAGGTGGCGGCAATGAACTCTGATATGGTAGGGCCGGCTATCTATATGAAGCTTCTCCCACCGGGACTTTTGGGAATTTTCTTCTCCGCATTGATTGCAGCCGGTTTCTCCACAGCGGACTCGGCACTCTGCGCCTCCTCCACGCTGATAACAGAGGATTTTTATCGGAAGTTTCGTCCCCACGAGAAGCCGGAAAAGTATCTAAAGGTGACCCGGATGGTGACCATTCTCATGGCAGTGCTGGGAACCGGCTGGGCTCTATTGGTACCGGTTTTCGGAGGCGCCCTGGATGCTATTTTGAATGTGATTTCCATTACAGACATGCCTATTTTTGTCATGGTTATCTTGGCAGTATTCTTTAAAAAAATCCATGCGGCGGGGGCTTTGGCCGGAATTGTGGCCGGCACCTTGTGTGGCACCATAGCTTCCATCACAGGGGCAGGAGGCATTCAGGGGCTGGCAGTTACCACGGCCGCCAGTACCCTGGGATCTCTGGTGGTGGGGATAGCTGTATCCTTCTTCCTGAAGAGGGGGAAGGAGGAGGAGAACCGTCTGGAACAATTTTATAGAAAAATAGCAGAGTGAGAATGGAGCGAGGTAGCATGCAGGTAAATTTGGGGATAGTTGGAGTAGGAGATTTTGGCCGGATGCATATACAGGCATTAAAGCAGAATCCGGAGGTGCAAATAATAGCCGTCTGCTCCAGAACAGAGGAAAAATTAAAGAGCGTTTGCGAAGAATATAAGATCCCTGCCTGGTATACTGATGTGGATGCATTTCTAAAGCATCCACATCTGGACGGGGTAATTATTGCCACCGGGGAGGATACCCATTATCCCTTTACCCGGAAAGCAGTGGAGCAGGGGAAGCATGTTTTGCTGGAGAAGCCCGTCTGCCTTACAAAAGAGGATGCGGGACGGCTCCTTGCGCTTAACAAGACAACCCCTTCTGTGATTCTGCCAGGGCATATTCTGCGCTATGACAGCGCCTATAATCAGGCAAAGCAGGCACTGGAGGAGACACAAGCCGGAGAAATCCAATCCATACGGGTGAAGCGGAATGTGCCTGTAGAGCGATTTTCCCTACATTCCAGGACCCATCCCGTTTTTATGGCGTTGGCCCATGATATCGATATTATTCTGTGGCTCACAGGCTCCCAGGCCAAAAGAGTCTTTGCCATGGAGAAGAAGACAAAGCCGGAGTTTGAAAACCCGGATATTGTGTTTGCCCTGGCGGAGCTTGAGAATGGGGTGGTATGCAGTCTGGAGACTCAGTGGCGTCTGCCCAACGAATATGGGAGATATCTGGATACAGAGCTGGAGGTTATGACCTCCAAAGGGAATGTAAAACTTCAGACACCGGGGAATGCCTTGCAGACCATGTTTCTCGGGTGCCAGACCGGCTATGATGTGACGCTCTGGCCAGAGGTTTGCGGCAAAATGACGGGAGCCCTGGTCAATGAGGAACAACATTTTGTAGATTTGATTTTGGGAAGATGTAGGAAGCCTGTGGTGACAGTGGAGGAGGCTGTCAAAGGGGTGACAATGGCACAGATGATCCTAGAGTCCTGTAAAACGAAAATGCCTGTTTGGAGAGGGGAGGAGGAGCTTTGAAGCTTTTGAAGGATATTTATCTGGTGGGAAGCGGGGAATTTTCCATCTCCGATGCCTTTGACTGCCATGTGTATTTGATAGACGGTGGGGAGGATGCGGTTCTGATTGATTGTGGGGTGGGCAGAAGCCCGGAGAGAATCTGCAAAAACGTGGAGGAGCATCTTCCTCTCAACCGGGTGAGTCGCGTGCTCTTAACGCATCTTCACGCGGATCACTGCGGCGGAGCCTTCTATTTCCAGGAGCAGGGAATCAAGGTTTGGGCTCCAAGGAAGGAGGCGGAGGCCATAAGGAGCCAGCCGGGGGAGGCGCTGGAGGCCTTTCGTCTGGCAAAGAACGGGGGCTGCTATCCGGAGGATTATGCATTTCCCTTTATTCAGGAGGATGCACAGATAGAGGATGGGCAGAAAATCCGGGTGGGAAGATATACTCTGGAGGCTATGCAGCTTGGGGGACACAGTGAAGGGCTTCTGGTCTATCTTTTGGATACGGGAGACAGGCGGATCCTTTTTTCCTCGGATTATGTGTTTTATCACGGGTGCATTGGGCTTTTGAACTGTCCGGGTTCGGAGCTTGCTGGATTTCGCAGGGATATAAAGCGGCTGGAGGGCCTGGGGATAGAGGTCCTGCTGCCCGGGCATCGGATGCTGGCCTTAGATGGAGGACAAAGTCACATTGAAAAAGCCATAGAAAATCTGTCCCGGGCCTTTGTGCCTCCGTGCTTTTAGGAGGAAGCTTATGGAGCAAATAGAAGAAAAGATCGTGGATATGCTTTCCGCATTTATTGCCATTCCCAGTGTAAATCCGGGAGACCGCCCGGAGAGCGCTTCCGGGCTCTATGGGGAGGGGCCTTATGTGGATTGGGTGGAGAAGCTGGGAATTCAGTTGGGGTATTCTGTGGGGAGGAAAGAGATTCTTCCCGGCAGACCCAATCTTTTCCTGTCCACAGGTCCCCAGAGAGCGGGAGAGGGGATCCTACTTTTTCAGACCCACAGCGATGTGGTGGAGCCAGGGAATATGGCAGAGGCTTTCCGGGCCCGGGTGGAAGAGGGAAGGATTTACGGGAGAGGCAGCTGCGATGCCAAGGGGCAGCTGTGTGCCATGCTGTTGGGCATAGAGCTTGCAAGGAGGGCTGTGGGGGAGCTTCCCAGGGAGATTTGGATTGCCCTTTGTTGTGACGAGGAGCATAAGCACCGGGGAGTGGATGATTTTGTTCTGGATGCGCCAAGGATTTGTGCTGCTATAGTGGGAGAGCCCACGGAGCTCCACCTGGCAGCAGGGTGCAAGGGAAGTATCCGCTTTGTGATCCGCACCACAGGACAGACGGCGCACACGTCCAGTCCGGAGAACGGAAAAAATGCCATTTATCTTATGGCAAAAATTGTTTCCAATCTGGAACAGACAGCAGTGCCCTACATGGAGAGAAGGAGAGATGAGCTCTGTGGAAGGGCTTCTGTGGCAGTCTCCCTGATCCAGGGTGGAAGCTGTGTAAATGCAGTGCCGGATGCCTGTGAAATCCATGTGGACGCAAGGCTGATTCCGGGGATGAACTGGCAGGAGACCTATGAGAAGCTAAAGGGAATTGCCTGTTTGGGGCTTGGGGAGCCGGAGAGGGAGCGGGTGATTTTTGAGAAGCCCTATCTCATCGATCCTTCCTATCGATCCTGGGAGAATCCAGCCATGGAGGA
Source organism: Lachnospiraceae bacterium (assembly GCA_022791975.1). GTDB lineage: Bacteria > Bacillota > Clostridia > Lachnospirales > Lachnospiraceae > RGIG4284. The sequence continues at coordinate 107,956 of JAAWAC010000044.1, forward strand.
AGCTTTCTTGCAGGCCATGAGGAACAATCATCTGCCCGATTCTCTGGGAGGGGTATCCTTTGGGTGTGATGCCAGCAAGCTTGCCAGACTCCAGGCGCCGGTTTATATTTTTGGGCCGGGAAGCATCCGGCAGGCCCATACGGAGGAGGAATTTATCTCCATTCAGGAGATTCGACAGGCGGCCTGTGTGTACAGAGATTTTATTTTAAATCTGGGATAGGGGAGATAAATTGTGAATAATTTAACAAATTTGGCAGAAAGAATGAAAGAAGCCTGTGGGATGTGTTATCTGGATACGGCGGCTATGTCTCTGTTACCGGAGGAGGTGAGACAGGCGGTTATAGATTTCCATACCAGACGGCAGACCAAGGGACCGGATTTTGGAGCCTACTGGGAGGAGGTGGAAAAGCTCAGGCTGCTTGTGGCGGAAAGAATTCATGGACATGAGGAGGAGATCCTGTTTTTGCAGAACACCTCCATGGCCATGAATCTGGCTGCCAACGCTCTGCCTTTGGAGAAGGGGGACAACGTGCTTATTTCGAATAGGGAATTTCCCTCCAATGTCTATCCCTGGATGAATCTGGAGAGCCGGGGAATTGAGGTGCGCATGGTGGAAAGTCCCGGAGGTGGCTTTGAGAGAAAGGACTTTGAAGCTTACTGTGACGAGAATACCAAGGCAATCAGCGTCAGCTGGGTCATAGCGGCCAATGGGGTGGTGACGGATATAGAAGGACTCAGTGCCCTGTGCCAGGAACGGGGCTATTTTTTTGTGGTGGATGCCATCCAGGGATTGGGAGTGCTTCCCCTGGATGTAAGCCGAATCTCCGTGGATATTTTGGGAGCAGGATTTTTTAAGTGGCTGCTGGGGCCAGACGGACTGGCTTTTGCCTATATCCGGAAGGATATTCTCCCCCAACTAAAAATTCCCTATATGGGGTGGGCTGGGATGGAGGAGCCCTTTGATTACAGCAGCTATCGCTTTGCGCCGGCTAGGGAGGCAAGGCGCTTTGAAACAGGAAATATGAATTTTTCCGCCATCTATGGAGCGGTAAAGGCTATGGAGCTTACTAGAGGTCTGGAGGAGGAAATATCCCTGCGAACAGTGGCGCTAACTGCCTATCTGCGGGAGCATCTGCATAAGATTCCGGGCATTCGTCTACTTACACCCATGCAGAGGGAAAGCAGCGGCATTACCCTGTTTACCTGTGAGAGGGCAGAAGCATTGTATCAGCTTTTGCGAAGCAGGGGATTTGTGGTAAATTACAGAGGTGGAATCCGTATCTCTCCGTTCTTTTACAATACCAGAGAGCAAATAGACGAATTTTTGGATATCTGTGATAGATAAAAATCTGTAAAATTTGTCAGCTGAGAATCGATAATTCCATATTGAAAAATGTTTTCATATCAGTTATAATAATGCCTATAGAAAAGTTGTAGATTCCTGGGATGTTCGATAACTCCGTTTATTTTGAACCTACATTTACGTTTATGGGATTCCTATATCGCAGGCTGGATGCCAGGCCTCCGTTTGCAGTGGAAGGCAGTAAGGTCTGTTGCGGTTACCCACCTAGCTCTGGCTAGGCGTCAAAATAACGGAAACGGCATTTTGGGTTTACAAAAGAAAAAAAGCATCTGCTTGCAGATGCTTTTTTAAGTTATAACGGGATGGGAAAGGGAGCAGATATGAATCAGGAGATGAGACAGAAGCTTATATGGCTGCTGGCCGGAATTGTGTTGCTGGGAATCCTGTTGCTTGTGGGAAGTCGTGAGGCAGGGAGAAGAGAGACACCTGGGGAGCAGCAGGAAGAGAAGGAGCAGCCAGAGGAGATTCCCCAGGCTCAGGTGGAGCCAAAGCCCATACCAGTGCCGGAATATAATGGATATATCCGGGTGCTCTTGAAAACCAACCAGTATGCGGGAATTTTTCATGAAACTGTGGAAATTCTGGAGGGAGATCGTACCTGGAGCTTTCGGAGAGAGGGAGATACATATTTTGTAAACGATGAGGCATGGGAGGAGGAAAATTTTCCTATGTGTCTGGAAGCGGGGGAGGAGAGAATCACCGTGTCCTCTTTGGAGCGGGCTTATGGAAATCCTGCCCTGGAAGGAAGCCTGGAGATTTATGGAACCGCAGAGGGCTTTGTGCTTGTAAATGAGTTGCCTTTGGAGAGCTATCTGAAATATGTGGTTCCCAGTGAAATGCCTGCCTCCTATGAGCTGGAAGCCTTAAAGGCCCAGGCGGTTTGTGCCAGGACCTATGCCTGTATGCAGATGACATCCTATGCCTATCCGGATTATCTGGCCCATGTGGACGACAGTGTTAGCTATCAGGTGTATCAGAATTTGGATGCAGCAGAGCGATCCAACCAGGCTGTGGCGGAGACGGAAGGGCAGGTAATGACTTATGAGGGACAGATTATTCATGCCTATTATTTTTCCACCTCCTGGGGGCATACCAGCAATGAAAATGTATGGTGGGAGGGAGATTCCTCCCAGACACCGTATCTTTTGGAAAAAAATGTAAATTCATCCGGGGAAAGTCTGGATCTATCCACGGAGGAGGCTTTTGGCGCTTTTCTGGAGCAGACGGATGACACCTGCTATGACAGAGAGATTCGCTGGTACCGATGGAGCACGTATATTGATGTGGACACCTTGTCTGAGCACTTAAATGCGGAGCTTATGACCCGCTATCAGGCAAATCCGGAGGCTATCTTGAATATCCGTGCAGGAAAATTTGTCAGTGCGCCGGTGACAAGTGTGGGGACTATCCAGGAGATCACAGTGTTGGAGCGGGGAGCCGGCGGAGTTTTACAGAAGATTCAGGTAAAGGGAAGTCGGCGGACGGTGCAGATTATGACGGAGTATAATATCCGTGCCCTTTTAAATGTGAACGGAGAAACCATTCAACTGCAGGATGGCAGTGAGAGCAAGGGAGGAGCCCTGCTTCCCAGTGGATATTTTGCCATAAACCCTGAGTACGAGGGAGAAGAGCTGAAAGGATTTACCATAAAGGGCGGCGGTCTGGGTCATGGAGTGGGCATGAGCCAGAATGGAGCTAATCAAATGGCAAAGGAGGGAAATGCTTTTGAGGAAATTCTGAAGTTTTTTTATACAGGGGTTGATTTAACGGAGGTTTCTGCGTTATACTAAACTTTACATACCGTAAAAGGCTTATAATAAGGCCTTTTATGGGAGGGTGATAGGTGGGAGGATGAAATGCTCTCTACGTTGGTGAAGTATATTCGGGGCTTTTTAAAGGAAATGAATCGGGATCATGTGAGTGCTTATGCGGCGCAGGCCGCCTATTTTACCATGCTCTCTTTTATTCCCTTTGTGCTGCTTCTGCTTACTTTGCTGCAATATACGGCGCTGAAAAAGGAAGATTTGTATGTGGTGGCCCAGACGATTCTGCCAGATACCCTGGACCGGTTTGTCCTGGGAATCGTGAATGAGGTGTATGAGCGGGGAGCCCTGGCCATTTCTATCTCCGCTGTTGTGGCTGCCTGGTCGTCGGGAAAAGCCTTTCTCTCCCTTATGCGGGGAATGAATGTGATTTACGATGTGGAGGAACACCGGAATTATCTGGTATTGCGCCTTCGGGCTACGGTGTATACCCTATTGTTTGTGGTGGCTATTATTCTGTCTTTGGTGCTTTTGGTATTTGGCAACAGCATTCACCATATGATTTTGCGGTATATTCCTATATTGGGAGTGGTGACAGGGGCCATAATCGGGTTGAAAAATTTTATTTCTCTGGGAGGTTTTACCTGCTTTTTCGTAGTTCTCTACCGCTTTGTGCCCAACCGAAAGGCTACGCTGTTAAGCCAGGTGCCCGGGGCTGCGTTTACAGCCATTGGATGGTATCTGTTTTCCACAGGATTTTCTCTCTATATTGACATGTCTGATGGCTTTTCCAACATGTATGGCAGCCTGACCACCATTATCTTGGTGATGCTGTGGCTGTATTTTTGTATGTATATTATGCTGATTGGAGCGGAGATGAATGCATATTTTGAGGATCAATTCTATCAGCTGCGGGAATACCGAAAGATTGTGAAGCAGGGGGATGGAAAGTAAAGAGACCAGAATGGATAAAACCGTAAGATACATGGTTAGGAGGAAAGCCACGGCTTTGGAGGCTTACATATGACACAAAATCAGGATATGACCAGGGGGAAGCCCTTGAAACTTCTGTTTTTCTTTGCATTGCCTTTGATGTTTGGGAATGTATTTCAGCAGCTCTACACGGTGGTGGATACGGCCATTGTGGGGCAGGGCGTGGGAATGGACGCTCTGGCGGCGCTGGGCAGCGTGGACTGGCTCAACTGGATGTTTCTGGGGATTGCCCAGGGATTTACCCAGGGGTTTGCCGTGCTGGTTTCCCAGAAATATGGGGAGAAGGACTTAGAAGGGATGAGGCGGGTAACCGGAATCTCTGCTATGCTCTCCCTTTGGATTGCTCTGGCGGTGATGGCTCTTGGAGAGCTGGGACTGCCGTTGCTTCTTATGATTTTACGGGTGCCAACAGAGCTTCGGGGATTGGCTTCTCTCTATATGCGCATTTTGTTGGGAGGATTTCCGGCGGTGATGTTTTTTAATTACTGCTCTTCCGTTTTGCGGGCTGTGGGGGACAGCAGTACTCCCCTGCGGGCTATGGTGACAGCGGCCCTTACAAATATTGTGCTGGACTGGGTGGTTGTATTTCAATTTGGCTGGGGCATTGCAGGTGCTGCAGGTGCCACGGTGTTTTCTCAGTGCTTTTCGGGATTTTTGTGCGCCCGAAAAATTTATCGCACGCCGGAGTTGCATTTTGGCAGAGAACAGATGGGGCTAGATCTTGTGCTTCAGAGGAATCTTATGGGGATTGGCACGCCAGTGGCAGCCAAAAATATTATGATTTCTCTGGGAGGCATGGTGTTGCAGACCATTGTAAATGGATTTGGCATGAGCTTTATTGCTGGCTTTACGGCCACCAATAAGCTTTATGGCCTTCTGGAGACCGCGGCTGTCTCCTACGGATATGCGGTTACCACCTATGTGGGGCAGAATTACGGGGCAGGGCAAATCCAGCGAATTCGAACTGGAGTTCGCGCGGCGGTATATTTGTCTATAGGGACCTCCGTGATAATCGGCGCAGCAATGCTGCTGTTTGGCCGGGAGATTACGAGTATTTTTATTTCTTCTGATGTGCCGGAGATTGCGGCTGCGGCCACGGATACAGCCTGCCTTTATCTCTATGTGATGAGCGTCTGCCTGCCCATTTTGTATGTGCTTCATGTGTACCTGGCGGCTCTCCAGGGGATGGGGCATACCATGCTGGCCATGGTGGCTGGCATTATTGAGTTTGGTCTGCGGGTAGGAGTGTCTCTGGCTGTGGGGGTGACCGGATATACTTTGGGAATTTTCGGCGCGGAGGTGGCGGCCTGGACGGGGTCCGTGGTATTTTTGATGCCCTGGTATTATCGGAAGATCCGGGAAGCTGGGAAAACTTTAAAATTTCCTTGACATCCCCGCATTTTATGTTAGAATAAGCTTTGATATTGAGAAATGCAGTGAAAGTGTCAGTAGATAACTGTCATTCCGTCAGAGAGAGGCTGTCACCGGCTGAAAGCAGCCTTCGGTTCCGATAATTATTGAATTTCCCACTGGAGCAGCACCGCTGAAATGAAAGAAAAACGTAAGCGGTGACGACGCCTGCACGTTACGCAGAAGCTTAAGAGTCTGTCCGATCAGGGGCAGGAACAAGGGTGGTACCGCGAAGACAAGCTTCGTCCCTTTTTGGGGCGGAGTTTTTTTATGGCTTGAGAGAAGTTTTCGGCCGTAAAAGACCCTCCAGAAGATGTTAGGGCATATGTCACAATACAGCTGGGGAGGTGCCTTGGAGAAGTGGCCCAGGGGATAGTTTCAGAGAAATGCTGTCTACAGACATAAAAAGAGGAGAGTAGCCATGAAAGAAAAATTGCAGAAAATTCAGGAAAAGGCCATGTCCCAGATTCGGTCAGCCAGTGACCTGTCTATGCTGAATGATGTGCGTGTGAGCGTGCTGGGAAAGAAGGGAGAGTTGACCAGCGTACTGAAGAGTATGAAGGATGTGGCCGCGGAGGAGCGTCCCAAGGTGGGGCAGATGGTCAATGATGTGCGCAGCGAGATTGAGAGAATGCTGGAGGAAGCCAAGGAGGCTATGGAGTCGGCTCTGCGGGAGGCAAAATTAAAGGCAGAGGTCCTGGATGTGACACTGCCAGCCAAGAAAAACTGTGTGGGGCATCGACATCCCAACACCATTGCCCTGGAAGAGGTGGAGCGTATTTTTATCGGCATGGGCTATGAGGTGGTGGAGGGTCCGGAAGTGGAATACCTGGATTACAACTTTACCAAGCTTAATATTCCGGAGGGGCATCCGGCCCGGGATGAGCAGGATACCTTCTTTATTGACAGTCGTATCTGCCTGCGCTCACAGACTTCGCCGGTACAGGCCCGGACCATGGAAAGGGGGAAGCTGCCCATTCGGATGATTGCGCCGGGACGGGTATTCCGCTCAGACGAGGTGGATGCCACCCATTCTCCCTCCTTTCATCAGGTCGAGGGACTGGTCATTGATAAAAATATTACCTTTGCAGATTTAAAGGGAACGCTGGAAGAATTTGCCAGGGAGCTTTTTGGAGAGAATACCAGGACGAAATTTCGTCCCCATCATTTCCCCTTTACGGAGCCCAGCGCAGAGGTGGACGTAAGCTGCTTTAAATGTGGCGGCAAGGGATGCCGGTTCTGCAAGGGCAGTGGCTGGATAGAGATTCTGGGCTGTGGTATGGTGCATCCCCATGTGCTGGAGATGTGCGGCATCGATCCCAAAGAATACACGGGCTTTGCTTTTGGCATGGGATTGGAGCGGATTGCGCTGCTGAAATACGAGATTGACGATATGCGTTTGCTGTATGAGAATGACACCCGGTTTTTAAAACAATTTTAAGAGCCAAATAGTATAGAGCGCCCAAGGAGCATAGTTTTGGGGTAAAAAAGACGCGAACGAAAAATCAGGAAAGGGATTGGAAAATTATGGAAACTTCTTTATCATGGATCAAAGCATATGTGCCGGATCTCCATGTGACGGCTCAGGAATATACGGATGCCATGACCTTATCCGGCACCAAGGTGGAGGGTTATCAACGGCTGGACGGGGATTTGGATAAGATTGTTATCGGGCAGATTTTAAAGATTGAGCGGCACCCGGATGCAGATAAACTGGTGGTGTGTCAGGTGGACATTGGGGAGGCAGTGCCCATTCAGATTGTAACGGGTGCGCCCAATGTGGAGGAAGGACAGAAGGTGCCGGTGGTGTTAGATGGCGGTCGTGTGGCCGGGGGACACGATGGCAAAATGACACCTGGAGGGATTGCCATTAAAACGGGGAAGCTTCGGGGAGTGGAATCCCACGGCATGATGTGCTCCATTGAGGAGTTGGGACAGACCCGGGAATTGTTTCCCGAGGCGCCGGAGAATGGGATTTATATTTTCCCGGAGGACGTGACTGTGGGAGAGAGTGCCATTCATGCCCTGGGGCTGGATGATGTGATCTTTGAATACGAGATTACCTCCAACCGGGTGGACTGCTACAGCGTCATTGGCATTGCCAGGGAAGCAGCAGCAACCTTTGGCAAGAAATTTGTGCCTCCTGTGGTGGAGGTGAAGGGCTCCGGAGGGGATGTGAATGATTACATTAAGGTGGATGTAAAGGATGTGGATCTGTGTCCCCGGTATTGTGCAAGGGTGGTAAAAAATATTAGGCTGGCTCCCTCGCCCAGGTGGATGCAGCAGCGTCTGGCGGTAAATGGCATTCGCCCCATTAACAATATTGTGGATATCACCAACTATGTGATGGAGGAATACGGACAGCCCATGCACGCCTATGATCTGGATACCATTGCCGGAAAACAAATTCTGGTACGCCGGGCAGAAAAGGATGAAAAGTTTGTAACCCTGGACGGCCAGGAGCGGACCATGGATGACTCTGTGCTGATGATCTGCGATGGGGAGAAGGCCATCGGCGTGGCAGGTATCATGGGTGGAGAGAATTCCATGATTACGGACAGCGTAAAGACTATGCTTTTTGAGGCTGCCTGCTTTGACGGCACCAATATTCGTCTTTCCGCCAAGAAGGTAGGCCTTCGGACTGATGCATCAGGTAAGTTTGAGAAGGGATTGGACCCCAACAATGCCATGGAGGCCATAAACCGTGCCTGTCAGCTGGTAGAGGAGCTGGGAGCTGGTGAGGTGGTAGACGGTGTGGTAGATGTTTATCCAGGAGTGCGAGAGCCGGTATGTGTGCCCTTTGAGCCGGAAAAGATCAACGGATTATTGGGAACACAGCTCTCAAAGGAGGAGATGCTGGGGTATTTCCAGACCCTGGAGCTGGTTTATGATAAAAAGAATGACCAGGTGATTGTGCCTACCTTCCGCCAGGATATCACCTGTACGGCTGATTTAGCCGAGGAGGTGGCGCGGTTTTACGGATATGACAATATTCCGGTGACCCTGCCCAGAGGAGAGGCCACCACTGGCAAGCTGCCTTTTAAGCTTCGGGTGGAAGCGGTGGCCAGGGAGATTGCAGAGTTCTGTGGTTTTTCTCAGGGCATGTGTTATTCCTTTGAAAGTCCCAAGGTATTTGACAAGCTGCGCTTGGATAAGGAGGATCCCCTGCGCCAGGCGGTGGTGATCTCCAATCCGCTGGGAGAGGATTTCAGCATTATGCGCACCACATCCTTAAATGGTATGCTTACCTCCCTGGCTACCAATTACAATCGGCGGAATAAAAATGTGCGGCTGTATGAGCTGGGAAATATCTATCTTCCTGGGGAGCTTCCGGTGACAGAGCTTCCGGATGAGAGGATGCAGTTTACCCTGGGCATGTATGGAGAGGGAGACTTCTTTACCATGAAGGGTGTGGTGGAGGAATTTTTTGACAAGATCGGCATGGAAAAAAGGCGCAGTTACCAGCCAGACAGCGGGAAAAACTATCTGCACCCGGGACGACAGGCCCATATTGTCTATGAAAAAACTGTGATTGGGTATCTGGGAGAGATTCATCCTGCTGTGGCGGATTCCTACAGTATTGGAGAGCGGGTCTATGTGGCTGTGCTGGATATGCCTTCCCTGCTGCCCTTTGCCTCCTTTGACAGAAAATATGAAGGAGTTGCCCGGTATCCGGCTGTGAATCGGGATATTTCCATGGTGGTGCCCCGGACCATTCTGGCAGGCCAGATTGAGGATATGATTGCCCAGCGGGGTGGGAAGTATCTGGAGAGCTATGAGCTGTTTGATATTTATGAGGGCAGCCAGATTAAGGAGGGCTATAAATCCCTGGCCTATTCCATTGTATTTAGGGCTAAGGACCGGACTTTGGAGGAGACGGACGTGACAGCAGCCATGAAAAAGATTCTCCATGGGCTGGAGTCTCTGGGAATTGAATTGCGCCAGTAAGACTTATCATGGACATACCATATCATAACATACAGGTGCTCTGCTGGCTTTTTCCGATGCCGGTGGAGCACCTGCATATGTGTGGAGGAGACAGGATGAAGGGAAGCAAGGGCAGCTGTGAATGCTGCATGAATTATCTATATGATGAGGATTACGAATGTTATACCTGTGAGATGGATCTGGACGAGGATGAGATGGGGCGTTTTCTCACAAACCGTTTTGACAACTGTCCCTATTTTCAATATAATGATGAGTACAGGGTAGTTCGCAAGCAGATGTAGTGGGATGCATCTGGGGATCTTTCCCTGTGCCAGGAGGGACAGACAACATGATTAAAATATATAGGACAGACGATCAGCGAATCCATGAGGAGGAAAAAATGGCGGACGGGGTCTGGGTGCAAATGATTCAGCCCACCCGGGAGGAGCTGGAGCAGGTCAGCCAGGTGAATCACATTGATATTGACGATCTGATGGCAGCTCTGGACGAGGAGGAAAGCTCCCGTATTGAGCTGGAGGATGGCTACACCTTGATTTTGGTGGACATTCCCACCCGGGAGGTGCGGCATGATAAAATGACCTATACCACCATTCCTCTGGGAATTGTCCTGACCCAGTCTCTGATTATCACGGTGTGTACGGAGGACACGCCTATTTTGCAGCGGTTTGTGAGAAACCGGGTGCGGGAATTTAGCACCAAGAAAAAGCTGCGGTTTGTGTACCAGATTTTGTTCCGGGTGGCTACACTCTATCAGGAGAATCTGCGGTTTCTGGACAAGAAGCGGCTGGAGATGGAGGAGTGCGTGCTGGGAAACACGGAAGATATTGACTTGATTGCCCTCCATGAGCTGGAATCAACGCTGGTATACTTTGCCACCTCCCTGCGGGCCAATGCGGCGGTGCTAGAGAGGCTGACCCGCTATAAGCGCCTGGAGCAGTATCCCGATGACCAGGAGCTGTTGGATGATGTAATAGTGGAAAATCATCAGGCTATTGAGATGACCATGATCTATAAGGACATTATCAACGGAACCCGGGAGCTTTTGTCGGCGGTTATCAATAACCGGCTAAACAATGTGATGAAGTTTCTCACCTCTGTGACTCTGGTTATGGCCATTCCCACCATTATCTCGGGTATTTATGGGATGAATGTGGACGGGCGGTGGATGCCTCTGGCCACGGTGCCCTACGGTTTTTACTGGATTTGCCTTCTGACCTTTGTGATATGTGTGATTGCCCTGATATTGTTGAAAAAGAAAAAAATGTTGTAGGAGACAGAATGAAAACATCGGATTTTTACTATGAGCTGCCTCAGCAGCTAATTGCCCAGGACCCCTTAGAGGAAAGGAGCAGCTCCAGGCTTTTGGTGCTTCACCGGGATAGACAGGAGCTGGAGCATCGAATTTTTAGGGAAGTTCCGGAGTATCTGAATTCAGGAGACTGCCTGGTGATCAATGATACCAAGGTGATTCCGGCCCGACTTTTTGGAGAGAAGGAGGACACAAAGGCAGGAATAGAGGTGCTTCTTTTAAAGCGCTGTACCAGATCGGAATTTGCCGGGGAAACCGTATGGGAGACCCTGGTAAAGCCGGGGAAAAAGGCCCGGCCTGGGGCCCGGATTTCCTTTGGGGGAGGCCTTCTCATTGGGGAAGTGCTGGAGGTGGTGGAAGAGGGAAACCGCCTGATTCGGTTTACTTATAAAGGGATTTTTGAAGAGCTTTTGGACAGGCTGGGACAGATGCCTCTTCCTCCTTATATTACGCATCAGTTGCAAGACAAAAATCGGTATCAGACCGTATATGCCAGACATGAGGGATCGGCGGCTGCGCCTACGGCAGGGCTCCACTTTACCCCGGAGCTTTTGCAGGCCATAGAGGAGAAGGGAGTGAAGGTGGCCCATGTGACCCTCCATGTGGGGCTTGGCACCTTCCGTCCGGTGAAGGTGGAAGATGTGACGCAGCATCATATGCACTCGGAATTCTATGTGATAGAGGAGGAAGCGGCCCGGTTGATTAACCAGACAAAGGCGGCCGGTGGCCGTGTGATCTGTGTGGGAACCACCAGCTGTCGAACCCTGGAATCGGCAACGGATGAAAAGGGAATCCTCCACAGCGGAAGCGGCTGGACGGATATTTTTATTTATCCAGGTTACAGATTTAAGATGATGGATGGCTTGATCACCAACTTTCACCTGCCAGAATCCACCCTTTTGATGCTGGTATCTGCCTTTGCCGGGAAGGAGACTGTGATGCAGGCTTATGAGAAGGCAGTAAGGGAGCAGTATCGGTTCTTTTCATTTGGAGATGCCATGCTTGTGGTGTGAGTAAAAAATTGGGGCGGAGAGGAAGAATGATAATTAGTGCGAGCCGTAGAACGGATATTCCATCATACTATTCTGAATGGTTGTTTCATAGACTCAAAGAAGAGTATGTTCTGGTAAGAAATCCTATGAACATTCATCAAATTGCAAGAATAAATTTATCTCCTTCTGTTGTTGATGGAATTGTTTTTTGGACAAAAAATCCTATACCAATGCTGAATCGCCTTTCCGAAGTGGATAGATATCATTATTATTTTCAGTTTACTTTGAATGCATATGACAAGGATGTAGAGCCTAATATTCCTTCAAAGACCCATATCATGATACCTGCATTTCAAAAGTTATCTCAAGTAATTGGGCGCGAAAAGGTAATATGGAGATACGATCCTATCTTCTTCAATGATAGGTACACCATGGAATATCACTGTAAATATTTTAAGGTATTAGCGGAAAAGCTCGGTGATTATACAGAAAAATGTACGATTAGTTTTCTTGATTTATATCGAAATACGGCTCGAAATATGTTACCTTTAAAAATTCAACAAGAGAAAAGAGAGCAGCAATTTGAAATTATGCAGAGATTCTCAGAGATTGCAAAGGCATATGGGTTTTATATAGATACCTGTGCTGAGGCGATAGAATTGGAGAAATTTGGAATTTCTCATGCTCACTGTATTGATAGGGAGAGATTGGAACGGATTGGAAAATGTAAATTAACCATAGAAAAAGATCCAAACCAACGAACAGAATGTGGGTGTATTGCCAGTATAGATATTGGAACTTATAATACCTGTAGGAATGGCTGTTTGTATTGTTATGCAAATTATAGTCATAAAGCCGTTATGAAAAATACGCAGATTCATAATCCGGCATCACCACTTCTTTTTGGAGAGATTGGAGCAGATGATGTGATAAAGGAACGAAACGTTTTTTCATGTAAAGAATATCAGATGACACTGTTTGATTTGTAGGCGAGTACACCTTTTTCCAATCAGGGGTATTACCATGTTCTCACCCAATATAATTTTGGGTATTATAATTAAGCAACGATTCCATCCTCCGTTGCGGCACATAGGCCTTGACTAGTCTGTGGTTGGTTTTTCTATGATGTAAGACTGTAGGCCCTTTTGACATCCGTTTTTTTCATAAAACATTTCTACGCCTGGCTGTGCGCCAAAATACAGCATCGTGGGAGTATTATCCTTGGCAAGCTGAAGAAGTTTGGTTCCAACGCCCTGTCTTTGATACTCTGGAAGAACAAGCAGTTCCGTAATTGTGCCAAAATAATATCCATCCGAAAGAATACGCAGACACCCAACCAGCAATTTCCCATCATAGGCTGTAATGTTTATTGTTTTTGATAACGCAATCTGCGTTTTTTCGATATTATAATTTCCCGGCCATATTTTGTTGACAAAGGAGAGAAACACCGAGGCTTGAAGGTGGTGGTCGTCTGTTCTATATTGCATAGCTTTTGTACCCCCATAGCTTTGAGTTGGTTGGCGTCCTTATTCTACCACAAATCGGAAAGCCTGACACACATACCAATTAAAAAAATAAATTATATACGACCGGAAGGAGTGACAAAAATGTCCGCAGTTCTCACAGAAGATTTGATTTACGAAATCCTTTCCGCAGTGGAAGAAATACCAGAGGGTAAGGTGGCCTCCTACGGGCAGATTGCCAGGCTTATCGGACGTGACAAAAACGCCAGACTTGTGGGAAAGGTTTTAAGCATGGCGGAATATTATGGTCAATATCCCTGCCATCGCGTGGTAGACCATAGTGGGAGATTGGCGCCCCATTTCCAGGAGCAGAAGAAACTGTTGCTGGAAGAGCAGGTGGAGTTTCGGGACAGCAACCATGTGAATCTGGCAAAATGTCAGTGGGACTGTTAGGGATGCCTATGTATCCGGCTTTCCTGCATGAGCCTTCAAAGCAGAAAAGGTCTCGGCACTGATCACATGCTCGATTCGACAGGCATCCTCGGCCGCTACCTTAGGGTCCACGCCAAGGGCCGTGAGCCAGTCTGAGAGAAGCTGATGGCGCTCGTAGATTCTATCTGCAATTTCCTGGCCTTTGTTTAGTAGAGAGATATATCCCTCCTGATCCACTTCAATATAGCCTCCCTGCCGCAGATTTTTCATGGCAACACTGACACTGGGTTTGGAGAAGGACAGTTCATTGGCAATATCAATGGAGCGAACCTGTCCCAGACGATTCTTCAGTACCAATATGGTCTCCAGATAGTTTTCAGCAGATTCCTGTATACGCATAGGTTCTTTGCGCCCCCTTTCTAAGAGTATTTTATCAAAAAAGCAAGAAAATGTCCAAAAAAATTTGCCTTGCGAAAACTTTAAAAAGCAGGTACAATGGCAGCATACAAAAGCAGAGGGAGGTCCGGATATACATGCTGGCGGTAAATAAGAGACGGACATTTGAAATTATTCAGATTGGCAATGACCAGGACTGGCCCAGCAGATTGTTTGACATGCTGGTGATTATTATGATTCTCACCAATCTGTTTATTGCCATATTCACCACCTTCGATCAGGCGGAGCCCTATCTGGAGCTTTTAAATCTGGCTGAGCTGATTACAGTGATTGGCTTTACAACAGAATACGCATTGCGTGTATGGACTGCGGAATTTCTCTATCCAGCCATACCTCCTAGACAGGCGGCTGTCCGCTATATGACTTCTTTTAGCGGCGTGATTGATCTGCTTTCCTTTTTCCCCTATTTTCTGCCCATTTTCTTTCCCACGGGTGTGGTGGCCTTTCGGATGTTCCGAATTATCCGGATCTTCCGTCTGTTTCGGGTGAACGCATATTACGACGCTTTGAACGTGATCGGAGATGTTATTCGCGGCAAGCGGGATCAGATATTGTCCTCGGTGTTTATTATTCTGGTGCTGATGATTTCTTCCTCCCTGATTATGTACAGCCTGGAGAATGAAGTGCAGCCGCAGGTTTTTCAAAATGCCTTTTCCGGCTTCTGGTGGGCGGTTTCCACTCTTTTGACAGTGGGATATGGAGATATCTATCCCATCACCATTGCAGGGCGGATATTTGGTATTATCATCACCTTTTTGGGGGTGGGGATGGTGGCCATTCCCACAGGTATTCTTTCCGCGGGCTTTGTGGAGCAGTATACCCGTCTGAAAACCTTTAACGATTACTCCCTGGAGGCGGACATCCGGTTTGTGCGCCTGGAAGTGGAGGAGGGGCACCCCTGGCTGAACAGGAGAGTGATGGACCTGCCTCTGCCACCAGGGCTTCTCATCGCCGTGATTCAGCGGGCTGGGGATGTGGTGGTACCCCGGGGCGATATTGTGATTGAAAAGGGCGATCACATTGTGCTGGGAGCAGAGGGATACCAGGACGAGGTGGGGATCCGTTTAAAGGAGCTGATATTAAAGGAGCGCCATCCCTGGGTGGGGCAGAAGATTAAGGACCTGGATATTTCCCGTCAGACCCTGATTGTTATGGTGCGTCGGGATGGAAAGCTTCTGATCCCCGGTGGGGATTTGGAGCTGATGGGCGGGGACATGATTCTGCTCTATACCAAGAAGGTCATTCGGGACGCAGTGGAGGTAGATGTCTAAAAGCCGAACCAGAACATTTCTGCGTTGGTGACAATCTGGGTATTGTAAAAGCAGATGACGGCATCCGGTTCAAATTCCTTGACGTAGTCCCCTACGCGCCCCTCGTATTTACGCATGTCCAGGCAGTGGACCTGGGTAAAGCAGGTGGAGAGAAAGGACTCTACTGGCGAGGCATAGGAATCCTTGATCATAAGGATTTTTTTGTCGCAGGCTGCCTGGGGATTTTCATGGATTACCAGAGGATACACGCCCCCGATATAGGCATCATAGGGAATCAGGCTGTAATAATCCGCATGTTCATTTTCAATGCGGTCCATGGCAAAAATGGTCTCATAAAAATTGCCGGATCGATATTCCTCCTCGGAGGGAATGCTTAAGCTCATCTGGGTTTGGAATTTGGGGTAAATCAGGCTGAAATCGTCCATGCCCGCAAAGTCTGGTCCAGTCCGCTTTCCTTTGGAGCCCAAAAACCAGTCCTCATACACGTCGATCTGATAATTGGACAGATCCGTGCAGGCCGGGTCAACGGAAAAGTCCCATTCTGTCTCCATATAATCGGTCAGCTTCTGAAAGGCCCAGAAAGACCCCTCTATGGTCCAGTGGTGATCCGTAATAAAAAACATATCATAGTGATCTTTTCCTTCTTCATGAAGGATCTTGCGCAGATCCATCACCGGAACCTGATTTTCATACAGAACATCCATAAACACATCTGCATCCTCATTGGTGCAGTCCGTGACACCCAGGGGAAGCTGCTTGTCCAGGGCGCAGATATTGTAGGGAGCCAACACAAACAGAAAGGGAATATCCAGGATATCCAGCCACTGTTGGGCATAGACGATGGTGTCCGCGTTCTGTGGAGCGGCCACACTGCTTTCCCGCACCGTGGTTAAATGGCCGTTGTTTAGCTTTACCACATCGTTCATGCGGGAGCGGCCGGCAAAGTTATAGAGAGCACCGTCCAGATTTACCAGCTGCTCCTTGTCATGGATGTTTTCCTGATAGGCAGTCTCCAGGCCCTCAAGAGATTCCTCGATGGCGGCTCCATCCCCGGAAGCCAGGGTGAGAAGAAATTCCTTTAGAATTTCCCGCTCCTTAAAGCTGTAAAAAAAGATGATGGCAAAAAAGCCCAGGGCTAACACCTTGCATTCCCAGTTTTCTAAAAGCTTCGGAAGTTTTCTCAGCAGTTCCATAGAATATACTCCTTGCATGTCTCAGATACGTTTAAAAGTTAAAGTAAATAAAAGGATTGTGAGTTCCCAGCACCAGCTCCGAAATGCAGGCGTAAAATACACCCAGATACCACAGGGGGACACAGAGCTGGTAGGCCTGTCGGAGTACCGGATATTTCTTGCAGAAATCAACGACGATTTTTACAAGAGGGGTGGACAGGAGCAGGCAGGCCAGGAAAAACAGCCGGTATTCCCCGAAATAGTACAGCGTATTGGTGTCAAAGAGCACCTGGCTGTTCAGGCCAAACAGGGTCTGTATATACTGGGAGGCGTGGACCAAGCTGGGAGCCCGGAACAGACACCATCCTAGGAGAACCGCCAGCAGAGTCAGGGGCACATAGAGGATTTTCAACACCTGAAACAGACCACCCTTTTGCTTTTCCGGAAAACCTGTAAGCTTTTCAAAGGTGAGGAGTGCAAAGTAAAAGAGTCCCCACAAGAGAAAAGTCCAGCTGGCCCCATGCCAGATACCGGTGAGGCCCCATACAAGAAAGAGATTCAGGACAAGACGGGGGAGCTTTACCCGGCTTCCCCCCAGGGGAATATACACGTAATCCCGAAACCAGGTACCCAGGGAAATATGCCACCGCCGCCAGAATTCCGAGACGGATCGGGAGATATAGGGATAGTTGAAATTTTCCAGAAAATGGAAACCAAACATCAGCCCCAGTCCGATGGCCATGTCGGAATAGCCGGAAAAATCAAAATAAATCTGAAAGGTGTAGGCCAGAGCTCCCAGCCAGGCAGTGCCTATGGGCATGGCGGCGTAATCTACCAGGTTAAAGGCATAGTCCGCCACCACAGCCATGGCATTGGCTAGCAGCACTTTTTTTCCCAGCCCCATAAGAAAACGCTTTACTCCCAGGGAAATCTCGGAAAAGGAAAAATATCGCTTTTTGATTTCCCTTGCCACGGTTTCATAGCGGACAATGGGACCAGCGATCAGCTGGGGAAAGAAGGCAATGTAAAGGCCCACATGCAGGGGATTTTTTTGTACCTCCCCGTGCTGGCGGTAAATATCCAGCACATAGGACACGGCCTGAAAGGTGAAAAAAGAGATGCCAATAGGCAACACAATTTCCGTTACTGTGACGGTATCTCCCAGAAGAGTACGCAGATTAGCCGTGATAAAATTCAGGTATTTATACACCACCAGAAAGCTGAAATTAAACACCAGCATTAAGGCCAAAAGACCCCGAACCAGAGGTTTTCTCTCCCGAAAGCGGTCCACCAGAAGACCAAAAAGGTAATTGACTACAATGGAGAGTAGTAAAACCAGCACAAATTTTGGCTCTCCGTAAGCGTAAAAGGCAATGCTCACCAGAAATAAAAAGATATTCCGCAGAAACCTGGGAAGAAGATAATAGCCCAGCAAGGTCAGGGGCAAAAAGGCAAATAGAAATACAATGCTGGAAAATACCATAACAGGAAAATCCTTTCTATAAAAAAAGCAATACAACACGACCTAAAGGAAGAATACCAGGGAGCTTTGTGTTATCGGAAGAGGCTCTGGAGATCCCCATAAAAGCCAGGATAGGAGATGTCTACGCAGGAAGCGTCTTGGATCCGGGTTTCCCCGGAGGCCTGGAGCGCTGCCACTGCAAGGGACATAGCCACCCGATGATCCTTGTGGCTTTCCAAAACAGCCCCGTGAAGGGGAGCGCCACCCTCAATGATCATGCCGTCCTCTGTGGCTGTGATGTGTGCGCCCATGGCGGACAAATTCTGCACCATTACAGCAATGCGGTTGGACTCCTTGACTTTCAACTCCTGGGCATCCCGGATGATTGTCGTACCTTTTGCAAAGCAGGCCAGAACAGCCAAAATGGGTAACTCATCAATCAGGGTGGGAATCCGCTCCCCCTCGATCACTGTGCCGGTGAGATCGCTGGAGCGAATCAGCAGATCTGCAGCAGGCTCTCCCCCATGGCAGGATTTCTGGAGTAAGGTAATATCCGCGCCCATTTCCGCGCATACCTGAAGCATGCCAGCACGGGTGGGATTGATGCCTACCTGGCGAAGCAGCACCTCCGAGTGGGGGGTAATGGTAGCAGCGGCAATAAAATAGGCGGCGGAAGAGATATCTCCGGGTATCTGGACTTGCTGTCCCCAAAGCTCCGGCTCTGGGTGAATGCTGGCTGTGCGGGCTTCCGGACAGATATCCACCTGGGCCCCAAAGCCCCGGAGCATGAGCTCCGTGTGATTTCGGGAGAGGGCAGGTTCTGTCACAGAGGTGATGCCCTCTGCGTAGAGGCCAGCCAGCAAAACGGCGGATTTTACCTGGGCGGAGGCCACAGGAGAT
Organism: Lachnospiraceae bacterium; assembly: GCA_022791975.1. Taxonomy (GTDB): domain Bacteria; phylum Bacillota; class Clostridia; order Lachnospirales; family Lachnospiraceae; genus RGIG4284. The sequence continues at coordinate 126,890 of JAAWAC010000044.1, forward strand.
TGGTAGGAGATTCCCCGCAAAGAGCCTCCGGTTATCTCTAAAGGAGCACAGCCATTGTGATTCAGGCTTACGATGTGAGCGCCCATCTGTTTCAGGGGCTCCATAATACGACCCATAGGGCGGCTCTGTATGGAAGCGTCGCCGTGAATGGTGGCGGAAAAGGATTGTCCGGAGAGAATGCCAGACAAAAGCCGGGTGGTGGTGCCGCTGTTTCCTGCGTCCAGCCAGCCGGAGGGCTTGGTAAGACCGTGGAGCCCTTGGCCATGGATCAGAAGCTGTTCCCCCTCTTCCTCTATGGAAATCCCCATCTTACGGAAGCAGTGGATGGTGCTGAGACAGTCAGCGCCCTTTAAAAAATGGGTGACGGAGGTGGTGCCCTTGGAGAGGGCTCCAAACATTACGGCCCGATGGGAGATGGATTTATCTCCCGGGACAGTGAGTTCTCCCCCCAATCCCTTTGTATTTGCAGTAAAGATCATAAAAAATCCTTTCTATAAGAAAATAGCATAGGCATCTCTGGAAAAGGTGTTATCGTGTGTATACAGTATAGCGGTATTTCCGCAAAATTTCCACGGCCCTTTGATAGGCATCCTCCTCATAGAATTCCACTCGCAGCACTGCCTCCTCAAATTCCCGGTTATGGATAATACCGATATTTTTCAGGCTGATCCCGTTGGTGGCCAAAATGGTGGCCAGAGTAGCGATGCCCCCGGCCTCGTCCACCATATCACAGTACAGGGCATATTCCTTTTTGATGGGACCAGAGGACACATCCGGTATGGAATTCCGGTAGTCCCGGGAACTTTGAAACAGCTGGTGAAGCTCAGGTTGATTCCGGCTGGACAGGCTTTCCTGAATGGCTTCCAGAGAGGCTATGTAGGCGGAGAGAGCCTTCCCGATATTTTCCTCATTGGTCAGACAGATCTGCTCCCACATTTCCGGGGAGGAGGAGGCAATGCGGGTGATGTCCTTAAAGCCTCCGGCAGCTACCTTTTTCATAATCTCCTCCGGCCCGTCCAGATCCCGGACCAGATTTACCAGGGAGGCCGCGATAAGGTGGGGTAGGTGGCTGATAACCGCTGTCACGTAATCATGGTACGCATAGGGCAGCACCAGAGGTAGAGCCTTCAGGGAAGCGATAAAGGCCTCCATCTGGGCGGCTGTCTCTCTGGGCACTTGCTCGGCAGGGGTCAGGATATAGTAGGCGTTCTCAATGAGCAGGCGCTTGGAGCTTGCAAAGCCAGTCTTTTCCGAGCCAGCCATGGGATGTCCGCCAATAAACTGAGCTTCCAGCCCTAATTTGCGCACCTGCTGGTGAATATCCGTCTTCGTGCTCCCCACGTCTGTCAAGATACAGGAATCGGAGATGCGATCCTTCAAAAGAGCCAGGTAGGAGGCATTGGCGGAAACCGGTGCACACAGAAAAATCAAATCGCAGGAGCCAAAGGAATCATCCACAGCCGTTTGGATCTGGTCAATGACCCCGGCTTTTTTTGCCTCCTCCAGAGAGGCTGTGGTGCGGCTGTAGGCCAGAAGATGCGCTTCCGGATAAAAATACTTAATGGCCCGGGCAATGGATCCGCCGATAAGGCCTAGACCGATAAAACCGATCCGTTGAAATTTCATAGGGTGCCCCTCCTTTTTGGAAAAAATTGGAAACTAAAAATTTCGCCCTGCCAGCTGCGCATAAGCTTTGAGCTCCTGGGTCAGCTGGGAAAAATGGGCAAAGGTCAGGGACTGGGCCCCGTCGGAAAGGGCGCATTCCGGGTTGTTGTGCACCTCGATCATCAATCCGTCCGCACCCACGGCCACCGCACACCGGGACAGGGGAGCCACATATTCCCACACCCCAGAGGCGTGGCTGGGGTCCACAATAACCGGCAGGTGAGTCTTGGACTTTAATACGGGCACGGCACTGATATCCAGGGTATTCCGGGTAGAGGTCTCATAGGTGCGGATACCCCGCTCACAGAGAACCACATGGGGATTGCCCTCAGAAATAATGTACTCAGCGGCGTTGAGCCATTCTTCAATGGTGGCAGAGAGGCCCCTTTTTAGCATTACAGGAACGCCAGCCTTTCCCACCTCCCGAAGCAGCTGAAAATTTTGCATATTTCGGGCGCCAATCTGAATCATATCTACATATTTAATGGCGCAGGCCAGAGATTCCCGGCTGATCACCTCACAGATGGTAGAAAGGCCGGTTTCCTCCTTGGCATGCTTCATATAGAGAAGGCCTTCCTCCTCCAGTCCCTGGAAGGAATAGGGGGAGGTGCGGGGCTTGTAGGCGCCTCCCCGCAGAAAGTTAGCGCCCGCAGCCTTTACCGCATGGGCAATGGAAAGGAGCTGCTTTTCCGATTCAATGGCGCAGGGACCGGCCATGATGGTCAGGGTGTTGGGCCCGATCTCTGTATTTCCCACCTGAATGGTGGAGGGATCGGGGTGAAATTTTTTGTTGCTCAGCTTGTAGGACTCGGTGATGGGAACAATCTTTTCCACATCCGGGGCCAACTCCAAATTTGTATCCTGGAGGCGGCTCTTGTCTCCCACCACGCCGATGATGGTAACCTCTTTTCCCTCAGACAGATGGGTTTCCAGTCCGGCCTCCCGGACCATGGATACCACATGTTGGATGGAGGCCTGGGGAGCCGCCGGTTTCATTACAATAATCATAGGAATTCCCTCTCTGTGAAATGATGACGAGATGAATGTCTGTCAAATAGCTACGGCCCCCATTTTACACTGCCTTCCCGAAAAAGTCAATCGTATAACAATTTAAAGTGTAACACTTTAATGTGCGAAGTTGCCTTGGCATAGTGGCAAGTTTTGGCTAAAGGAATTACATAAATATATTTCTGCACAATTTACCCTATGGGGGAAGTGTCAGAAACAATTTGTTAAAGATGTATAAAAGACTTGAAAAGTTGGTTGTATTTTAGTAAAATATATACATGGGTGTCAAAACACCCGAAAAACAGCCAAGACGGGGGTGTTTTGGCGAAATTAAATAGTATCGGAGGAAGAGGCATGAACGTATTTACCACAGACAACATTCGCAACGTAGTCCTTTTAGGACACGGCGGTTGCGGCAAGACCAGTCTTGTGGAGGCCATGGCATATGTGTCCGGGCTCACCACACGGATTGGGAAGGTAACCGACGGCAATACTATCAGTGATTATGATAAAGAAGAAATTAAGAGAAAATTTTCAATCAGCACCGCAGTAATTCCCATTATCTGGAATAACTGCAAGATCAATGTGCTGGATGCTCCTGGCTATTTTGATTTTGTGGGAGAGGCGGAGGAAGCTGTGGCAGCGGCGGACGCGGCTATTATTGTGGTATCCGGAAAGGCTGGCGTGGAAGTGGGGACCCAGAAGGCCTGGGAGCTGTGCGAGAAATATAAGCTTCCCCGGATGTTCTTTGTCACGGAGATGGACGTGGACCATGCATCCTTCCGCCAGGTGGTGGAGGATCTGACCGAATTATATGGAAAGAAGATTGCTCCCTTCTATCAGCCCATCCGGGAGGATGAAAAGTTTGTAGGATACATAAATGTCTGCAAGATGGAGGGCCGTCGTTTTACGGATATTGGAAAGAGAAAGCCCTGTGAGATTCCGGAGTACTGCAAAGAGAATCTGTCCATTTGCCGGGAGGCCCTGATGGATGCTGTGGCCGAGACCTCCGAGGAATTTATGGAGCGTTACTTTAATGGCGACGAGTTTACGGTTAGCGAGATTCGGGCGGCCATGAAGTTTAATGTATGCGATGGCAGCGTGATTCCTATCTCCATGGGTTCCAGCGCGGAGCTTCGCAATATTCACAACCTGATGAATGACATTGTGGAGCTGTTCCCAAGCCCGGATAAGAAGGAGTGTGCAGGCTTTAATGCCAAGACCAATGAGATTTTTGAGGCCAACTACTCCTTTGCAAAGGCAAAATCCGCCTATGTGTTTAAGACCATTGTGGACCCCTTTATTGGAAAATATTCCTTAATCAAGGTTTGCTCCGGGGTTATCAAGTCCGATGATGTGCTGTATAACAACGACAAGGACACAGAGGAAAAGCTGAACAAGCTGTATGTGATGCAGGGAAATAAGCCCATCGAGGTACCAGAGCTTCATGCAGGAGACATTGGCGCCATCGGAAAGCTTAACAGCACCAAGACAGGAGATACCCTTTCCACCAAGAGCACCCCGGTTATGTATGGACGCACAGAGGTTTCCAAGCCTTATACCTATATGAGCTACCGGGCCAAGAACAAGGGAGATGAGGACAAAATTTCCCAGGCTCTCTCCAAGATGATGGAGGAGGATCTGACCTTAAAGATGGTAAACGACGCGGAGAACCGGCAAACGCTCCTCTACGGCATGGGTGACCAGCATCTGGACGTGGTGGTCAGCAAGCTGGAGGAGAAATTCAAGGTGGGCGTGGAGCTTGGCAAGCCCAAGGTAGCTTTCCGGGAGACTCTGCGGAAGAAATCCGATGTGGATTCCAAATATAAGAAACAGACGGGTGGTCACGGACAGTATGGCCATGTAAAGATGACCTTCGAGCCCTCCGGAGATTTGGAAACCCCCTTTGTGTTTGAGCAGATGGTTGTGGGTGGAGCCGTTCCCAAGAACTACTTCCCGGCTGTGGAAAAAGGGTTGCAGGATTCTGTGGGCAAGGGCCCTCTGGCCGGCTATCCGGTGGTGGGCGTAAAAGCCGTTTTGTATGATGGTTCCTATCATCCCGTGGACTCCTCGGAGATGGCCTTTAAGATGGCCACCATCCAGGCATTTAAGAAGGGCTTTATGGATGCCAGCCCGGTGCTCTTAGAGCCCATTGTGTCCATGAAGGTGTTGGTGCCGGATAAGTATACTGGCGATGTGATGGGGGATCTGAACAAGCGTCGCGGTCGTGTACTGGGAATGAACCCGGTGGCCGGAGGCAAACAGGAGGTTATCGCTGACGTGCCCATGAAGGAGATCTTTGGATATTCCACTGTTCTGCGTTCCATGACTGGCGGTAGCGGAGTGTTTGAATATGAATTTGCCCGCTATGAACAGGCTCCTTCGGATGTGCAGGAGCAGGAGGTGGCAGCCCGGGCCGCAGAAGGAGAATAAGGAAGCCGAAACTTCCAGGCATAATACATAGCATCAGTTTGAAAGAAAGGGAATGCTGGGCCCAAGGGCAGGCATTCCCTTTCTTTGACATTTACTTGACAAATTGCCTCTGTGTGATATGATAAAATCTAACGTATATACATGAAAAATTCGTATATAGACCCTGAAAAGGGAAAAGAAGGATTTGACTTTAATAACAAGGAGAGTAAAACAATGGCAGTACCCTTTAACCACAGAGCTGTGGAAGAAAAATGGCGGAAAAACTGGGAGGTAAAGCCGGTCAACGTCAACGATGGAAAGAAACCTAAATATTATTGTCTGGATATGTTCCCGTATCCTTCAGGCAATGGCCTGCATGTGGGACACTGGAGAGGCTATGTGATCAGTGACGTGTGGAGCCGCTATAAATTGATGCAGGGCTATTATATCATTCATCCTATGGGTTGGGACGCCTTTGGGCTTCCGGCGGAGAACTACGCTATCAAGATGGGCGTGCACCCGGCCAAGTCCACGGCCGCAAACGTGGCCAACATCAAAAAGCAGATCAATGATATTGCAGCGCTCTATGACTGGGATATGGAGGTAAACACCACAGATCCGGAGTTTTATAAGTGGACCCAGTGGATCTTTGTAAAAATGTTTAAGGAGGGGCTGGCTTATGAGAAGGAATTCCCCATTAACTGGTGTCCCTCCTGTAAGACCGGCCTGGCCAATGAAGAGGTAGTGAACGGCTGCTGCGAGCGCTGTGGAGCCACAGTGACCAAGAAGAATCTTCGCCAGTGGATGTTAAAAATCACCGCCTATGCGGATCGCCTGCTGGGGGATCTGGATAAGCTTGACTGGCCGGAGAAGGTAAAGAAAATGCAGTCTGACTGGATCGGCAAGTCCTATGGGGCGGAGGTAGATTTCCCGGTGGAGGGAAGAGAGGAGAAGATCACCGTCTACACCACCCGGCCGGATACCCTTTACGGAGCCACCTTTATGGTGCTGGCTCCCGAGCATAAGCTGGCTGCCTCTCTGGCCACAGAGGAGACAAAGGAAGCTGTGGACAAATATATCTTCGACGCCTCTGTGAAATCCAACGTGGATCGTCTCCAGGACAAGGAAAAGACCGGCGTGTTTACAGGAACCTATGCCATCAACCCCTTAAACGGGGCAAAGGTACCCATCTGGCTGTCAGACTATGTACTGGCAGACTACGGCACGGGAGCCATTATGTGTGTGCCCGCCCACGATGACAGAGATTTTGAATTTGCAACAAAATTTAACATTCCCATTATCCAGGTTATCGCCAAGGATGGGAAGGAGATCCCGCACATGACCCAGGCCTACACAGAGGCCAGCGGTGTGATGATCAATTCCGGGGAGTGGAACGGCATGGAAAGCGCGGTGCTGAAAAAAGAGGCGCCCCTGATGATCGAGAAGCGGGGACTGGGCCGCAAAACCGTAAACTACAAGCTTCGGGACTGGGTGTTCTCCCGCCAACGCTATTGGGGAGAGCCCATTCCCATTATTCACTGTCCTCACTGTGGAAATGTGCCGGTGCCAGAGGAGGAACTGCCCTTACAGCTGCCGGAGGTGGAGAGCTACCAGCCCACAGGCACGGGAGAATCTCCCCTGGCTGCCATTGACGAGTGGGTAAATACCACCTGTCCCGTCTGCGGTGCGCCGGCCAAACGGGAGACCAATACCATGCCCCAGTGGGCAGGTTCCTCCTGGTATTTCCTGCGCTATGTGGACAATCACAACAGTCAGGAGCTGGTGAGTAAAGAAAAGGCCAACAAGTATTTGCCGGTGGATATGTATATTGGTGGGGTGGAGCATGCGGTGCTGCATCTTCTGTACTCCCGGTTCTATACCAAGTTCCTTCATGATATTGGAGTGGTGGATTTTGACGAGCCCTTTACCAAGCTGTTTAACCAGGGGATGATTACGGGAAAGAATGGCATTAAGATGAGCAAATCCAAGGGAAATGTAGTATCCCCTGACGATCTGATCCGGGATTACGGCTGTGACGCCCTGCGCATGTATGAGCTGTTCGTAGGACCTCCAGAGCTGGATGCAGAGTGGGATGACAGAGGGATTGAGGGGGTGGCTCGTTTCCTGAAGCGGTTCTGGAATCTGGTGCTGGATAACAAGGACAGCGGCATGAAAGAGACGAAAGAGAGCCTGAAGCTTCGCCATCAGATGGTTCATGACATTACCAGCCGTCTGGATGCCTTCAGCCTGAATACGGTGATTTCCGGCTTTATGGAGTCCAATAATAAGCTTATTGATCTGGCTAAGAAACAGGGGGGTATGGATAAAGAAACTCTGGAGACGGCCGTAACCCTCTTGGCACCCTTTGCCCCCCATATTTCTGAGGAGCTGTGGGAGCAGCTGGGACATGAGGAGACGGTGTTTGCCCATGGATGGCCCAAGGCAGACACAGAATCCATGAAGGATGAGGAAAAGGAGATCGCTGTGCAGATCAATGGAAAGACCCGGGCGGTGGTGAATATTTCCGTAAGCTTAACCAAGGAGGAAGCCATTGCAGCTGGAAAGGCAGCAGTGGAGGACCGGCTGGAGGGAACCATTGTAAAGGAGATCTATGTGCCGGGACGGATTATTAACCTGGTGGTAAAATAAGAAAGATAAAAACGGAGAGGGTTCCAAAGAGAACAGGAAGGAAGTAGGCATGAGTGATGCTACATTTCAGGGTGGCGTGCATCCCTTTGACGGAAAGGACCTGTCAAAGGATAAGCCGGTGAAAACCGTGCTGCCCAAGGGGGATTTGGTGTATCCCTTGTCCCAGCATATCGGTGCGCCTGCAAGGCCTGTGGTGGCCAAGGGAGACAAGGTGTTGGTGGGACAAAGGATCGCTGAGGCCAGCGGCTTTGTATCAGCCAACATTGTAAGTTCCGTTTCAGGCACGGTAAAAAGCATAGAGCCGCGGCTTTTGCCAAACGGCGGCGTGGTCAATTCCATCATTGTGGAAAATGACCATACATATGAGACCATTCCTGGTATGGGAACCAAGCGGGACTCAGGGAAAATGTCAAAGGAAGAAATTCGTCAGGCCATTCAGGATGCAGGGGTCGTGGGGATGGGGGGCGCAGGCTTTCCCACCCATGTAAAATTGACGCCCAAGGATGACAGCGCAATAGACTATGTGATTGTAAACGGGGCGGAGTGCGAGCCTTATCTGACCAGCGACTACCGGATGATGTTGGAGGAGCCGGAAAAGATAGTTGAAGGCCTGCGGGCCATGCTTATGCTCTTTGAGAATGCAAAGGGCGTTATCGGCATTGAGAAAAATAAGCCGGAGGCTATTGCCAGGCTGACGGAGCTGGTAAAGGATGAGCCCCGCATGGAGGTCTGTCCTATGAAGGTGAAATATCCCCAGGGAGCAGAGCGGAATTTGATTTACGCGGTGACCGGACGGAAGCTTACCTCCAAAAAACTGCCGGCGGATGTAGGCTGTGTGGTGAGTAATGTGGACTCGGTGATTGCCATTTATATGGCTGTGTGTGAGAGCACCCCGCTTATGCGGCGGATTGTCACCGTGACGGGGGACGCCATTAAGGAGCCGCAGAATTTTCGGGTGCGGACGGGAACCTGCTACGGAGAGCTTATTGAAGAGGCCGGCGGCTTTGTAAAGGAACCCCAAAAGGTGATTTCCGGAGGCCCCATGATGGGGTTTGCCCTGACAAGCTTGGAAGTTCCGGTGACAAAAACCTCCTCGGCTCTTCTGTGTCTGGGTGTGGATGCCATGGAGGAGGAGCCGGAGACCGCCTGCATTCGTTGCGGTCGGTGTGGGGAGGTGTGTCCCAGCCATCTGGTGCCCCAGAAGCTTATGGAGGCCTGTGAAAGGTTTGATTTGGAACAATTTGAGAAGCTTTACGGCATGGAGTGTTATGAGTGCGGCTCCTGTACCTATACCTGTCCGGCCAAACGGCCCTTGACTCAGGCTTTTAAGCAGGCGCGCAAGGCTGTGGCGGACAACCGGCGCAAGCAGCAGGCTGCCAAATAACAGAAGAGGGGGAAAAAGATGAATCAGATGTTAAACGTGTCGTCCTCACCTCATGCCAGGTGCAAAACCACCACCAGGTCCATTATGTATGATGTGATTATCGCACTTTTGCCGGCCACCCTGTTTGGGGTTTACCGGTTTGGCTTTTATGCCTTGATTATGGTGCTGGTGACCACCCTGGCGGCGGTTCTGACAGAGTATGTGTATGAGGTGGGAACCAAGAGAAGAGTGACGATCCTGGATGGCAGCGCGGCGGTAACCGGCCTTTTGCTGGCCTTAAATATGCCGCCTGGAATTCCCCTCTGGATTCCTGTGGTGGGCAGTGTTTTTGCCATTCTGGTGGTCAAGCAGCTGTTTGGTGGCCTGGGCCAGAACTTTATGAATCCGGCGTTGGCAGCCCGGTGCTTTCTCCTGATTTCCTTTACGGGAAGGATGAACGACTTTGTGGTGGATGGGATTTCAGGAGCCACGCCCCTGGCCTTGCTAAAGAGCGGGGAGAACGTGGATTTGTCAGCCATGCTCTGGGGCTTTACGGGAGGAACCATCGGGGAGGTTTCCACCCTGGCCATTCTTTTGGGAGCTGTCTATCTGTTGGTTAGAAGGGTGATTAGCTGGCTGATTCCGGTGACCTACATAGTCTCTTTTGCTGTCTGTGTGGTGTTGCTGGGAGGACATGGTCTTGATATGACATTTTTGCTGGGACATCTTTTGGGCGGTGGCCTGATGCTGGGCGCCTGGTTTATGGCCAGTGACTATGTGACCAGTCCCATTACGAGAAACGGAAAAATCCTGTTCGGTATATTGTTGGGCGTTCTCACCTGCATCTTCCGTCTGTTTGGCGGATCTGCTGGAGGAGTGTCCTATGCCATTATTTTGTGTAATCTGCTGGTGCCGCTGATTGAGAAGGTCACTATGCCCAAGGCCTTTGGATGGGAGGGAAAACAGTCATGACAAAGTTAAAGGATGCCCTGATATTATTTGCCATTACCCTGCTTGCAGGGATGCTTCTGGGGGCTGTCAATGAGGTGACCAAGGAGCCCATTGCGGAGCAGGAGGCCCTTCGCATTGCCCGGGCTTATCAGTCTGTAAGCCCAAAGGCAGCAACCTTTGAGCAGTCCGATGGGGTGAAGGGACTTTTGGAGCAGGCGGAGGCTATTCTGGCCGGTAGCGGTCAGGATCTGGGAAATGTGTTGATTGAGGACGCGGTGGAGGCTTTGGATGCCTCCGGACAGCGGGTGGGCTATGTGATAAAGGCAACCTCCAAGGACGGCTACAATGGGGCCATTACCCTGGCTGTGGGAGTCTCGGAGGATGGAACCCTGGAGGGAATTGATTTTATCGCCATTGCAGAGACCAAGGGACTTGGCATGAAAGCCATAGAGGCTCCCTTTAAGGATCAGTTCCAGGGAAAAATGGCAGATGCTCTGCTATTGACGAAAAATGGAGCCGGGGCGGATAACGAGATCGACGCCATCGGCGGCGCTACCTATACGTCCAGCGCCACCACCAATGCGGTGAACGCAGCCCTGTGCTTTGCGTCTGCCTGTAGAGCCCAGTAGGAGGTGCGAAGATGAATCAATGTGTGGAACGAATTTATAATGGTGTGGTAAAGGAGAATCCCACCTTTATCCTGATGCTGGGCATGTGCCCCACCCTGGCGGTGACTACCTCGGCTTTTAACGGCTTAGGCATGGGATTGTCCACCATGGTGGTGCTGGTAGCTTCCAACCTTTTGATCTCCCTTCTCAGGAATGTCATTCCGGATAAGGTGCGGATTCCGGCCTATATTGTGGTGGTGGCTACTCTGGTGACAGTGGTGGAGCTTTTGATCAAAGCTTTTATCCCCAGCTTGTATGATGCTTTGGGACTTTACATTCCTCTTATTGTGGTAAACTGTATTATTCTGGGAAGGGCGGAGGCATATGCCTCCAAGAATCCGCCCCTTTTGTCCGCCATGGACGGAATCGGCATGGGATTGGGCTTTTCTCTGGCTCTCACCTGTATCGGTTTTTTCCGGGAGCTGGTGGGAGAGGGGACCATCCTATCCGGCACGCCGTTTTCCATAAGCCTGCCAGAGGCTTATGAGCCAGTGACCATCTTTGTGCTGGCTCCGGGAGCCTTTCTGGTTCTGGCCCTGATTATTGCCTGTCTGAATGCTCTCCATATAAAGAATAACGGCAATAAGAAGGTGGAGGGATGCGATGGCAACTGCTGTAGCTGCTCAAGCTTGAGAGAGTGCGCTTCCGGAAAGCAGAACTGAGGGGGGATATAAGATGAAAGAATTGGTATTGGTATTGGTGGGATCGGCGCTGGTAAATAATGTGGTGCTCAGTCAGTTCCTTGGTTTGTGCCCCTTCCTGGGGGTCTCCAAGCAGGTAAAGACGGCAGCCAGCATGGGAGGTGCGGTGATCTTTGTTATCACCATTGCCTCAGCAGTGACCAGCCTCATTTATGATTTTGTTTTGGTGCCTCTGCACCTGGAATTCTCCCAGACCATTGTGTTTATCACGGTGATCGCGGCTCTGGTGCAGACGGTAGAAATGTTTTTGAAAAAGACCAGCCCCGGACTCTATCAGGCCTTGGGTGTGTATCTGCCCCTGATTACCACCAACTGCGCGGTATTGGGAGTGGCTCTCAATAACGTGAAAAATGAGTATGTAGCTGCAAAGATGGGGGCTATGGGATTTGTCACCAGCGTGGTGAACGGTTTTGCCACAGCACTGGGCTTCACCATTGCCATTGTGCTTCTGGCGGGAATCCGGGAGCGGATTGCATACAATGATATTCCAAAGCCCTTTCAGGGTGCGCCCATTGTGCTGCTGACTGCATGCCTGATGGCCATCGCCTTCTTTGGGTTCGCAGGTTTAATTTAACGGGAGGAAACGAGCATGGACGTGATGAATATTGTAATGGCAGCCTTAGCCATCGGCCTGGTCGGCCTCCTGGTCGGGCTTCTGCTGGTCTGGGTGGCAGGAAAGTTTGAGGTGCAGGTGGACGAAAGGGAGGCGGCTGTTCGGGAGCTTTTGCCGGGGAATAACTGTGGCGGATGCGGCTATGCAGGCTGTGACGGCCTGGCGGCAGCCATTGCCCAGGGCAAGGCGCCGGTGGGAGCCTGTCCTGTGGGAGGCAGCGCTGTGGCAGCGGCTATCAGCCAGGTGATGGGTGTGGAGGCCCAAAAGAGCGCCCGCATGGTGGCTTTTGTAAAATGTGCCGGTACCTGTGAGAAGGCAAAGGTAAAGAGCAAGTATTATGGGATCAAGGACTGTCGGAGTGCTGCCATTGTGCCGGGAAAGTCCGAAAAAAAATGCACGTTTGGCTGTATGGGCTATGGCACCTGTGTGAAGGAGTGCCCCTTTGATGCCATCCATATGATTGACGGGGTGGCCGTGGTGGACAAGGCCAAGTGTAAGGCCTGTGGAAAATGTGTGGCTGTTTGTCCCAATCAGCTGATCGAGCTGGTGCCCTTTCAGGCCCAGTATTTGGTGGCCTGCAATTCCACGGATAAGGGAAAGTTTACCAAGGAGGCCTGTGAGGCCGGCTGTATCGGCTGCTCCAAATGTGCAAAGACCTGTGAGCAGGGGGCCATTGCCGTGGAGAATTTCCTGGCACATGTTGATTACGGCAAATGTATCAACTGCGGGAAATGTGCGGAGGGCTGTCCTGTAAAAATTATTCGCAGGAGGCTGGCCAAGAGGTCATGACGCCAGGGGGGGAATCCATGTCAAAACGGGTGGCAGAATATGGAATGTTTGTGGCGCTTTCGTTTCTGTTTGCTTACATAGAGACATGGATTCCCTTTTCTTTGGGAATTCCCGGGGCGAAGTTGGGGCTGGCCAATCTGGTGACCCTGACAGCACTCTATGTGATGGGAACTCGGGCTGCACTCTTGATCTCACTGGGGCGTATTGTGCTCACAGGCTTTACCTTCGGAAATTTGTCTATGATGTTGTACAGCCTGGCTGGAGGAGTGTTAAGCTTTGTTGTCATGGCAGTTTCCAAAAGGCGCTTGGGGCTTTCCAAAATGGGGGTCAGTGTTAGCGGGGGTGTTGCCCATAACCTGGGGCAGTTGCTTATGGCCGTGGCTGTGGTGCAAAACCGGCATGTGCTCTATTATTTTCCCTTTTTGCTCCTGTGGGGGAGTGGGGCCGGAGCCTTTATCGGAATATTGGGGGGAATGATCCTCCGACGGCTTCCGAAAAAACAGGAGGAGATACGGGAAAAAAAGAGATTGCGCTGGGGGGATAGGGTGCTCCTGGGAGCATGTGTGGTTGTGAGTTTGGTTGCCTTTTTGCTGGGCAGCTTTTCAGGAAAGGGCGACGCAAAGGAAGCAGTGGTCTATATTGGAAATGAGGAATATGCCCGGTATGACTTAGAGGAATCCTTTGAGACAGATATCCCAGGTCTACAGGGAGGCAGCAATCATCTGGTGATTGGACAGGGAAGAGCCCAGGTGACACAGGCTACCTGCCCGGATCATGTCTGTGTGGGACAGGGGGAAATCTCGGAGATCGGTCAGGCCATTGTGTGTATGCCTCATCAGGTGATCATAGCCGTGGAGACGGCAAAGAATAGGGAATAAAAGAGTTGTTTGGAATGAAAATGTAAAAATTTTACAAATTTATTGTTGATAGAGGGAGAACAACATGAATGAAATCTGCATTGTAGGCATTGCAGGAGGGTCTGCTTCCGGCAAAACCACCATCGTGAACAGGATGAAAGAGCACTTTGGAGATGATATTGTGGTAATCAGCCATGACAGCTATTACAAGGCCTTTGAGGAGCTGTCCCTTGCGGAGCGCCGCAGACAGAATTATGATCATCCCCATGCCTTTGACACGGATCGGATGGTGGAGGATGTCAGAAAGCTTAAGAGCGGACAGTCTGTGGATATTCCTGTGTACGATTTTTCCACCTATAGCCGGCTTGAGGAGACGGAGCATGTGGAGCCTAAGAAAGTGGTGATTCTGGAGGGAATTCTGATTTTAGAATCCAGGGAGCTGCGGGAATTGATGGACATTCGGGTGTATGTGGACACAGATGCAGATGAGCGTCTTATGCGAAGGCTGCGGCGGGATATGGTGGAGCGGGCGCGCAGTGTGGAGTCCGTGCTGGGACAGTATGTGGCCACCGTAAAGCCCATGCATGAACAGTTTGTGGAGCCTTCTAAGAAATATGCGGATATTATCATTCCAAGAGGCGGCGACAATCGCACGGGGATTTATATCTTACAGGAGCATCTGAAGCTATGGATAGGATAGGAGAGTGGCTGAGGCGCACCATATGGAATCGGGGAATTCTGCTGCTGCGCTGGCTTTTTATTTCGGTGACCACAGGCATTGGCCTGGGACTTGTGGGGGCCTGGTTTGCCAAATCCATTCACTGGGTGACTGACTTTCGGAAGCTTCACCCCCAGATTTTGTATGGCCTTCCCCTGGTTGGGCTTATCATTGTATATTTTTACCATTTTGAAAATAAAGAGGAGAAAAGCAGCACCAATCTGGTGTTGGATGCCATTCATGCGGAAAAGCATATTCCCTTCCTCACGGCGCCTCTAATATTTGTCAGTACCATTCTCACCCATCTGGTGGGAGGCTCCGCAGGGCGGGAGGGAGCAGCTCTCCAGCTGGGAGGCAGTATCGGAGAAACTCTGGGAGAGGCCTTTCACATGGATCAGGCGGACCAGAGGGTAGTGGTGATGTGTGGGATGAGCGCAGCCTTTGCGGCGCTCTTTGGGACTCCTTTGGCGGCGGCTATCTTTCCCATGGAAGTGGTGAGCGTGGGGATCATGCATTATGCAGCCTTGGTTCCCTGTGTGGTGGCAGCTCTGACGGCCTCTGCTGTGGCTGCCAGCCTGGGCGTGATGCCGGAGACGTTTTTTTTGGCAGAGCTTCCGGCTTTTACCACGGATATTGCCATCCGGACCATCTTGCTGGGGATTTTATGTGCTGCGGTGAGCATTTTTTTCTGTGTGGCCATACATCGGACCGAACATGAGATGAAGCATTTTTTCCCCAATCCCTATGTGCGCATTGCTGTGGCAGGAGGGATACTCTTAGGTCTGATTGGGATTTTCGGCACAGATTATCTGGGTGCCGGGATGGATTTAATAGAAGGATATATGGAAGGACATGTGGTGGTCTGGGCCTTTATCCTGAAGATTCTCTTCACGGCAGTGACATTGGGAGGCGGCTTTAAAGGAGGAGAGATCGTGCCTACCTTTTTTGTGGGAGCAGCCTTTGGAAGCTTTATGGGGAATCTTCTACAGATTCCCCATGATTTGGCGGCGGCCTGTGGTATGGCAGCCGTATTCTGTGGCGTGACTAACTGCCCCATATCCTCCCTGTTAATTAGCCTGGAGCTTTTTGGCTTTGAGGGTGCCTGGTTTTTTCTGCTGGTAATCGCTATCAGCTATATGCAATCCGGATACTATGGCCTCTATCACAGCCAACGGATTGTATATGCCAAGGACAAGACAAAGTTTATCAACCAAAATACCAAGGAGTAATGGCTATTTCATAAAGCTTTTGGCCATCTGGACCATTTGCTCCATGCGGGCCACCTCCTCCGGAGATTTTCCCTGCTTTAGAGTCTCAAAAATCGTATCAAATTCGTCCTGCGACATAGGTTTGTCGTCCTTTCTCACAGAGGAAAGGATTTTTTGAAATTCCTGGGGATTCATGGCATCATTTCCTTTCGAAGAAGAATTGGGGTGAGGGGATCCGGTGTCACCACCTGGCGACAGATCCCGCATCAGATTGGAATAGGTCATATAGGTCTCCAGCATCTCCAGCATATGTAGAATGGAGTCAACCTTCTGGCTGATTTCGCTGCATTTGGCCTGTACCTCGTATAGAACTTGAAAGGGTTCTTCCCTGGCGTGCATGGCAGTTTCCTTTTCATACATTTGTAAAATATATGTGCGGAAATGGGAAATATGCATATTCTGATACCAGAGAAAGGCCTTGGGGCCGGTAGAAGAAAAGGAGGTGCCAGGAGAATGGGCAGGCTTGTAATAGAAGAGGATACGGTATATGAGGTAGATGAAGACTGCCTGTGCAAAAGGGAGGAAGAAGAAAACACGGTAGAGCCAGAAGAGACATCCTCCAAAGGAGCATCTGGGAATGGCGATTCATAGTCTTTGAAAGCACAGAAAAGGAGCCGGCCTAAGCCGGCTCCTTTTGATGGAGAAATTTCTCCAAAGGTGGAATTAGCAGCATCCGCCACCAAAGCCGCCATTGCCGCATCCGCCACAGAAGAGCAGAAGCAGGATGATCCAGCAGCAATCTCCGCCAAAGCCGCCATGTCCGCAGTCACTTCCGCAACCACCGTTGCCACCGCAGAAGCAGAGAAGCAGGAGAATCCAGATCAGGGAAGAGCAGCTGTTGCCCCCACCAAAGCTTACACCATTGTCGTTGCATCCACATCCACAGTTTGTAGCAGTTAAATCACTCATGAAAAATGCCTCCATTTATTTTTTATACACTTCATACTATGTGGATTTGGAGGTTGTGTGAAATGTTTTTAGAAAAAATGGGCAAAATGATTTTTACATTTCCCGAGGAATGGCTTATAATAAAGAAAAAGACCAGATGGGAAAGGGGAAGATACGGATGCCTGCAACCTACGCACATTATCTCTTTGGAAAAAAAGTTTATAGGAAGCTGCCAAAGGAGTTGCGGCTACTTATACGAAACAACAGGGAGGGCTATTTTCTGGGACTACACGGGCCTGATTTGTTGTTTTATTATCGCCCTCTAGGAAAAAATCGCATCAATCAGATGGGTAGTTTGATGCATCATGAGCTGGCTTCCGATTTTTTTGAAAACAGCCGTGGAGTTTATCAGCAACATCCAAAGCCGGTGCTATTGTCCTACCTTCTGGGCTTTATCTGTCATTTTACTCTGGACAGCGAATGCCATCCCTATATTAGCCGGTATATGGAGAATTATGGGGTGAGTCATTCGGATATTGAGACAGAGCTTGATCGGGCTCTGATGGAGAAAGAGGGAAAGGATCCCAGAACCTGGAACTATACCTGGCACCTTCGGGGAAACAGGCAAACGCAGGAGGCCATTGCCTCCGTGCTGAAAGGGGTGACTGTCCGACAGGTGGATGAGAGTATTCGGGAGTTTTCCTGGGTTATCCGGTTTTTTCAGGGGCCAGGGCAAAAGAAGGAGCATTTGCTGCGATTCCTTTTTGGACTTATCGGGCAGAGGGCATATTTTGGCGGTATGCTTATGACTGGGCGGACCCATATAAAATGTGAAGCCAGCAATTCTTTTCTGGAGCAGAGGCTTGAGGATGCGGTGGAGACGGCTGTGGCGCTCATAGAGGAGTACACAGACAAGATAGAGACCCAACAGGCTCTGTCCCGGCGGTTTATGCGGGACTTTGAGTAAAAAGAAAGGGAGAAGGAAAATGAAAAGACTGACAGCCTTGGAAAAGAAATGGATCTTGTATGACGTGGGAAATTCGGCTTTTGTGTTGCTGGCGTCTACCATTATCCCCATTTACTATAAAAATCTGGCCTCTTCCGCCGGACTTTCCGGTGCTGATTCCACCGCATATTTAAGTTATGCCACTTCTCTGGTAACCATTCTAGTGGCTGTGCTGGGGCCTGTGCTGGGAACCCTGGCTGATACCAGAGGCTTTAAGAAGCCGGTATTTACCATGTTTTTGATGTTGGGGGTGTTGGGCTGTGCCGGACTGGCCCTTCCCAAGGGATGGCTTGCCTTTCTTGGGGTATTTGTGATTGCCAAGGTGGGGCTCAATGCCAGCCTAATTTTCTATGATGCCATGCTCAATGATGTGACCACCGATGAGCGCATGGATCTGGTTTCTGCCCAGGGGTATGCCTGGGGGTATATTGGAAGCTGCATTCCCTTTGTATTCAGCCTGGTATTTGTATTATTTTCAGACAAGTTGGGAATTTCCATGGGCCTGGCCATGACCTTGGCCTTCTTAATTAACGCCCTCTGGTGGCTTTTGGTAACCATTCCCCTCCTAAAAAGCTATCAACAGAAATTCTATGTGGAATTGTCAGACCATCCGGTTAAGGATAGCTTTGGCAGGCTAAAAAGAGTTTTTGTTGAGATCCGCCGAGAGCCCCGAATTTTTTATTTTCTCCTGGCCTTTTTCTTCTATATTGACGGGGTATATACCATCATTGACATGGCTACCTCCTATGGGAAGGATGTGGGGATCAGCGATACCAATCTGTTGCTGGCGTTGCTTTTGACCCAGGTGGTGGCGTTTCCCTGTTCCATATTGTTTGGCTATCTCTCCAAACGAATCACCAATGTACGACTTATTCAAATATCTATTTTGGGCTACTTTGCCATTGTGCTGTTTGCCCTGCAGCTTGATAAAACCTGGGAATTCTGGTTTCTGGCGGTCTGTGTAGCCGTGTTCCAGGGGGGAATTCAGTCTCTTTCCCGATCCTATTACTCTCTGATTATTCCCAAGGAGCGCTCCACAGAATATTTTGGCTTTTTTGATATTTTCGGCAAGGGCGCGGCCTTTTTCGGGACTCTTCTTATGGGAATTTCTACCCAGCTGTTCGATACCTCCAAGGCAGGGGTAGCTATGTTGGGGCTTTTGTTTTTGTTGGGGTTTTTCCTGTTTCGATTGGCAGTGGGAAGGAATTCTGCATATGATAAAGAAAAGAGTTGATGGTGACATGGGATATGAACCGTGTAAGAGAACAACTCCAGGCCGCCTATGCCTATGAGAGGGGAATTACCGGGGCGGGAGTAGGGGTGGCAGTGCTGGATTCCGGGATTGCCGCCTCTCATCCGGACCTGCGAGGGCGGGTAGCTTTGGAGAGACGCTTTGGTTCCCAAACGGAGCTTATAGACACTTGTGGGCACGGCACACATATCAGTGGAATTATTGGAGGAAACGGAACGGCATCCGGTGGGAGATATCAGGGTCTTGCACCAGGATGTCATTTTATTTCTCTTAAGGTGCTGGATCACAAAGGAAATGGACGAACCGGAGATTTGGTGGAAGCCCTGTATTGGCTGACCGAGCAGGGGAAGGACTATCAGGTGCGGATTGTGAATATTTCCATGGGAGGCACCATGCAGGGGACAGAGGCCCAGGAGCTTTTGCGGGCAGTGGAGGAGACCTGGAAAGCTGGCTTTGTGGTCTGTGCGGCTGCGGGAAATCAGGGACCTGGAAGACAAAGCATTACTGTGCCAGGGACCAGCCGCAAAATTATTACTGTGGGGTCCAGTGATGACCAGGAGCCGGTGCACATGGCAGGGAAGAGAAAGACCAATTATTCTGGTAGGGGACCCACCAGGACCTGCATCTGTAAACCGGATGTGGTGGCGCCTGGGGCCTATGTAGTATCCTGCAACGCAAAATGGAACCGCAGGGGCGGAGGAAGCTACTGCACCAAGTCCGGCACTTCCATGGCAACCCCGGTAGTCTGTGGGGCGTTGGCTTTACTCTTGGAGCAGAGGCCTTTGCTCAGCAATAAGGAGGTAAAACTTCGCCTCTCCCGTACCTGTCGGGATCTGGGACTTCCCAGGAATCAACAGGGCTGGGGAAAAATTCACATTCCTTCCCTGTTGGGGGAAGATTAGGCTTTGGGGTCCTGGGACGCACAGATTTTATTGTCCCAGAAGATACCGGCGGTTACCAGTAGAATACCAGCCAGCTTGACTAGGGTGAAATTCTGAAAAACCAGGATGTCAAAAACGATTCCGGCTGCCAGCTGACCTACCAAAAGCAGAAGGGTGGATTGAAAAACCTTCATTTTAGCAAGACACACCAGACTGATCACAAAGGCCAAAACGCCGAAGGTACCGCCGGCATAGAGATAAAGCGGTGCCGCTACATAGGCCTGGAGATCCACCTGAAGTCCAGTGGTGGCAAGCAGCATGGCAAGAGCCAGAATACTGGCAACCACATAATTGACCAGGGAACCGTTCCAGGTGCCCAGCTCCTGGGTGGCCCGGTAATTGATCATCTTGGAGATTACGGTGGCACAGCCGTATAAAAAAGCGATAAATATCACAGCAATCATAAAAAGAACTCCTTTATTTCGACAGTGAGAGTTTCAAAGCGGGGGTTACTGGGACAGGTTCAGGAGAAGAATGCCCACTAGGACCATGAGGAATCCGGGAATCCGCCTGGTAGAAAAGGGGACCTTGGGAACACGGAACAGCCCATAGTGATCGATGACAGCGGAGATAAAAAGCTGCCCGGACACGGACAGGCAGGTGGTGGCTGCTGCGCCGATGATTCCCACACAGTAACTGCTGACAGATACCAGCAGAACTCCAAAAAAACCTGCACTGTACAGATACCAGGGCATTCCCCGCAAGGTGATTTTTTCCCGGATAAACAAAAGCATATACAAAAGTAGCAAAAGCCCTCCCGAGGCATGGACCACCAGGCTTACGCCAAACAGACCAATGGATTCTGCCAGAAGGCCGTTAAAGCTTAGCATGGCGGCCTGGAAAACCCCGGCTAGCAGGACAAAAAAGGAATACATATACAAATCCCTCCCTTTCAGTTGTAAGGTCTACTGTAGCGAAAAAGTTGGAAATAGTCAAGAATGATTGGGGAAAAACTTTCGAAAATTGAAAAAAAAGAGATTATTTAACAGATAAAATCAAAAGATTGTGGAAATTCAGAGAAGCTTATGATATACTGATACCATCACAGGAGACCTTCTTCTAAGGGGCCGGCCAGGGTGGAGCGCCGGTGTTTGAAAGACTTAGCGGAGGCGTCGGAAAAGGAGGATTTATGTCAACACCACATAACGCGGCGAAGATGGGAGATATTGCAGAAACTGTTTTACTTCCGGGAGATCCCCTACGGGCAAAATTTATTGCTGAAAATTTCCTTACGGATGCAGTGCAGTTTAATACGGTTCGTAATATGTTTGGGTATACGGGAATTTATGAGGGAAAGAAGGTTTCCGTCATGGGCACTGGCATGGGTTGTGCGTCCATTGGAATCTATTCCTATGAGTTGATTCATATGTATGGAGTAAAGAATTTGATTCGCATTGGTTCCTGTGGGGCCATGCAGGAAGATGTGAAGCTTGGAGATATTGTGATGGCGGCCGGCGCCAGCACAGATACCAACTATGCTCACCAGTATCAGCTGCCAGGGACTTTTTCAGCTGTGGCGTCCTTTGGGCTTTTGAGCAGGGCTGTGGAGGAGGCCAAGAAAAATCAGTTCCCCTATGTAGTGGGAAATGTGGTTTCCTCGGATGTATTTTATGGGGAGACGGAGGAGTGGAAAATTTGGGCCAAGATGGGTGTTTTGGCCGCTGAGATGGAGAGCTTTGCTCTGTACTGCAATGCAGCCCGGGCAGGGGTAAATGCCCTGGCTATCTTTACGGTTTCTGATTCCATGATCTCCCATGAGGAGATGTCCGCTCAAGAAAGACAGAATGGCTTTACGAATATGATGAAGGTGGCCCTGGGAGTGGCCGCAAGCCTATGAGAAGAGCTTGGGAATTAGCCGGTGAGCTGTACTGGAATGCCAAGCCTGTGGTGCGCACAGAGGAGGAGCAAACCTGGACGGCGAACCTGGAGACCACCCGGTTTTATGATCAGATCCTCAGTCTGGACTGGGGCAGCAATGTTCCGGGTTCCGGGGCTCCGGAGAGGATTATGGTAGCAGCGGTGCAGGCTCTGGAAAACCGGGGATACCGGGCTACAAAGCGAACCTATGAACTGCTGGAGGAAGGGCTTATTGCGCATAAGGAGGGGGATTACGTCCGTCTCCACCAGATTTCGGCAGAGCTTCGCTGGGAGCTTGCGCAGGCAGAAAAGGATGTGGCCTCAGACTATTGGAAATATAAGAATTATGACTCTTTTCAGGCCTATGAAAAAGCGGTCCGCTTTCCGGAAAGAAAGTCGGTGGATATTTCTGCGCCTGATTTTCGGGACAGGCTAAAGGGCGCCTGGCTGGCCCAGTTTATAGGGGCGGCTATGGGCACCATGGTGGAGGGCTACACCTCAGAGAATCTATATGAGGCCTTTGGAGAGGTCTATGATTATCTCCGGGAGCCCAATACCTACAATGACGATATCACCTATGAGCTGGCTTTCCTTCAAGCTTTTTCCAGGTGTGGTTATAAGGTGACCTCAAAGGACATTGCCCTTCAGTGGGCCGGCTACATTCCCTGTGGTTGGTCCGCGGAGGAGATTGCCCTGCGCAATATTAAAAACGGCATTTTTCCGCCGGAGAGCGGCATCTATCGAAATCCCTTTAGCGAGTGGATTGGTGCCCAGATGAAGGGTGGTATCTGCGGCATGGTGGCTCCCGGAGACGCTTATATGGCTGCAAAGCTTGCCTGGGCGGACGGGGAGGTGGCCCACGCCAATAATGGCATTTTGGGGGAAGTGTTTAATGCTGTGCTGACAGCCCTGGCTTTTACGGAAAAGGATGTGTGTGGGCTGGTAAAGCAGGCTATTTCTCTGATCCCGGCGGACAGTGAATACCATTCTGTGGTATCCTTTGCTTGGGACTGCTGTGAGAAATACACGGACTGGAAGAAAGCTCTAAGTGACTGTGAGGAAAAATATAAGAAATACAACTGGATACACGCCTATCCCAATGCCTGCTGTGAAGTGATTGCGCTTTACTATGGGAAGGGTGACTTTACGGAGACGCTTCATATCGTAACCATGTGCGGCGTGGATGTGGACTGCAATGCAGGTATGATTATGCCAATTCTGGCGATTCAACAGGGAATGAGTATCATTCCAAAGAAGCTGATTCATCCGGCATTTTCAGAGCTTATCACCTATATGCGGGGGATGCGAAGAATAACCCTGGAGGAGTTGGCGGACGATACTTTTCATAGCATGTTAAATGCAAAAAAAGAAGGAGGAGACTAATATGAAAAAGGTATTAGCAATGCTGCTGGTATTTTCCATGGCATTTTCCATGGTGGCCTGCGGCGGAAAAGAAGAGCCTGCACCGGCGGAGGAGGGAACCAACACGCCTGCTGAGAAGGAAGAGGGAGAAAAGACCGAAGCTCCTGCAGAGAGCGGATCAGGGGATACCTACCGGGCTGCACTTCTGTTAAACGGAACGCTTGGCGACAAGTCCTTCTATGATTCTGCAAACGAGGGATTGACCCGTCTGCGGGATGAGCTGGGCGCCGATGTGTTTGACTTCAAGGTGGAGCAGATGGGGGGGCAAACTTCCGACGAGCCCAAGTGGGAGCCTACCCTGCTTGATTACTGCGATTCCGGGGAATACGATGTAATTATTATGGGAACCTGGCAGATGGCCGATCCTCTGGCCAAGGCGGCTGCAGAGTATCCGGATCAGAAGTTTATGTTCTTTGACGAGCAGTTTGACTTTGCAGGCAACGGAGATCCCACCAATATTTACAACATTCTGTACAAGCAGAATGAGGTGTCCTACCTGGTAGGCGCAGCGGCAGCCATGATGACTACCGATGATTCTGGCTTCTTTGAAAAGATCGATCCTTCCACCAAGAAGATTGGCTTCCTGGGCGGCATGGACAATGCGGTTATCAATGATTTCCTGAAGGGCTATGAGCAGGGTGCAAAGGACATCGATCCGGAGATCGAAGTACAGGTATCCTGGGTGGGCGATTTCGTAGACTCCACCAAGGGCAAGGATCTGGCGCTGGCTCAGTATCAGGCCGGTGTGGATGTAGGCTACAATGTGGCCGGTAATGCAGGTCTGGGACAGATCGAGGCAGCTGGTGACATGGATCTCTACGCTTTTGGTGTGGACTCTGACCAGGCAGCTCTGCTTCCTGATTTTGCCAAGAACATTCCTACCTCTGCTCTGAAGAACGTGGGAAACTCTCTGTATCGGGCTATTAAGCTTGATCTGGAAGGAAACCTTGCATACGGTACCACCGAGGTGCTGGGCTTTGCAGAGGGCGGCGTGGAGCTGGTAAAGGATGCACACTATGAGGAAATGCTTCCGGAGAATATTCGCACCAAGCTTGACGAGCTGGAGCAGCAGATCATTAACGGTGAAATCGTAGTGGATACGGCGATTCAGAGATAAGGATAGAATTGAAATGCTGAATTGGCAGATACCCTGCGTTTTTTCCAGGGTATCTGTCTTTATTTAAAGGGACTCCGGCAGGAGGGAAGGCCAGGAAGGGGTCGGCCGGGGCCTTAGAAGGTTGAGGTGGCTTGCTTGGAAAAGAATATCGTTTTGCAGATGAACCATATTATGAAAATCTATTCCAACGGCGTGGTAGCCAACGAGGACGTGAGCATTGAGCTGGAAAAAGGCGAGATCCACGCACTTCTGGGCGAAAACGGCGCGGGAAAAAGTACGCTGATGAAGGTGTTGTTTGGAATCGAGAGCCCAGATGAGGGACAGATTATTCTGAACGGACAGGAGATCACCATCAAGTCTCCTCAGGATGCCATCAGCAAGGGAATCGGTATGGTGCATCAGCATTTTATGCTGGTGCCATCCCTGACAGTGGCAGAAAATATAATTTTGGGGGTGGAGCCCAAAAAGGGTGGCTTGTTCATTGATATGGACAGAGCGGTTTCTGTGGCAGATGAAATTGCCCAGAAATATAATTTTGACATTGATGTAAAGTCTAAGGTGGAAGAGATTCCGGTGGGAATCAAACAAAAGGTGGAGATTTTAAAGGCTCTCTATCGGGGAGCGGATATTCTGATTTTGGATGAGCCCACGGCTGTGCTTACGCCCCAGGAGACCGATGAGCTGTTTGTCCAGCTGGAAAAGCTCAGGGACAGTGGACATACCATTATTTTTATTTCCCATAAGCTTGACGAGATCAAACGTATTTGCAATCGTGCCACCATTATGCGCAGTGGTCGCAGTATGGGGACCTATGAGGTGAAGGATATTTCCACAGAGGATATGTCCCGGCTGATGGTGGGAAGAGATGTGGTGCTTACCTTTGAAAAGGAGGCGGCAAAGCCTTCCGCTGTGCAGTTAAAGGTGCGGAATCTGTCCGTGCGAAACGGACAGGGAGTTTTGAAGGTGGATGATTTGTCCTTTGATCTGCGTGGGGGAGAGATCCTGGGGATCGCAGGAGTGGAGGGAAACGGGCAGTCAGAGCTGATCGATTCCATAACCGGCTTAAATAAGAGCTATAAAGGGCAAATTTCTGTAAAAGGAACGAATATTGAAAAGCACAGTATCAAGGATATTCGGGAACTGAAGCTGGCCCATATTCCTGAGGACCGCATGACCAGCGGGTGTGCGGGGAATCTGAATATTCTGGAAAATTTGTTTTCCAACCAATATACGGACCCAGCGTATTCCGGAAAAATAATGTTGAAAATGAAGCGGATTCAGGAGCGCTCCAATGAGCTTATCAAGGAGTATCTGGTCAAATGCAAATCCTTCCGTCAAAATGTGGCTATGCTGTCAGGTGGAAATATTCAGAAGGTAATTGTAGCCCGGGAGTTTTCCACGGGGCCGGATATTATCATTGCCAACCAGCCTACCCGGGGGGTGGATGTGGGGGCCGCGGAGTTTATTCGCAGACGGTTGCTGGAGTTCCGGGATAAGGGCTGTGCCGTGCTTCTAGTTTCGGCCGATCTCAATGAGGTCTTTTCCTTAAGTGATCGCCTGGCCGTGATGTACAAGGGAAAATTTTCCGGAATGTTTATGGATGTAGCTGCTGTCACCGAGGAAGAGCTGGGTCAATATATGCTGGGCTTAAAGCACCAGGAAGAACAGGAGGGCGTGATTTATGAATAGTGCAAAGCGTTTTGATTTGTTCCGAATGTTATTCTCCGTACTGATTGCGCTGCTCATTTCCTTTGTGCTGATTTTCTTTGTGAGTGAGGAGCCCGTGACAGCCATTATCACCCTGATTACGGGACCCTTTAAGAGCAAGAGAAACCTGGGAAATGTGGTGGAGGCTATGGTTCCGCTGATTTTTACCGGTACTGGCGTGTGCATTATGTTTTCAGCCAACCAGATCAATCTGGCCACGGAGGGCGGCTTTCATTTGGGGGGACTAGTTGCCGCTGCTGTAGCGTTGAAGTTTGGTCTGCCCGCAGGTTTAAGCCCCCTTGTGGCTATCTGCTTGGCGGCTCTGGCTGGAGCGGTATTCTGTACGATTCCTGCTCTTATGAAAATTAAGACCAATTCTCCGGAGCTGGTATCATCCCTGATGATGAATTACCTGTCTTTGTGGTTTTGTACCTTTTTACTGATGCATTTTCTCCAGGACCCCAGTGTAGGATCCGCTTCTTATAAGCTGCCAGCGGAGTCGGAGCTCTTTACCCTGGTTCAGGGCACCAACATTCATGTGGGGCTTATTTTGGCTATTTTGGTGGCTGTGCTGGGTTACCTGTTTTTGTTTAAGACCCGCACCGGCTATGAGCTGCGACTTACCGGCGAGAATGAGAACTTTGCCCGGTATTCCGGCATTAACATTGTAAAGGTGGTGCTGCTTTCCCAGCTGGTGGGTGGACTTGTGGCTGGTATGGGAGGCGGTGTGGAGCTTTTAAGCCCCATCTACTCCCGGTTTTCCTGGGTCTCTCTGCTGGGCTATGGCTGGGATGCCATTATTATCTGTACCCTGGCCAGAAAGAATCCCCTGTATACCCCGCTGGCGGCTCTGTTCCTGGCGTATCTGCGGACGGGGGCTTCCATTATGGCCCGGTATACGGATGTGACGCTGGAAATTGTGCAGATCACACAGGGAATTATCATCCTGCTGGTGGTGGCAGAGCAGTTCTTAAGCGGCATGAAGCATCGGATGATAGCAAAGGAAGCAAAAGCATCCTTAAAAGACGGGGAGGTGGCCTAAATGCTGGAAAATTTATTGAGTCCTGATTTTTTTAACGCCATACTGCGGGCGACGACACCCATTCTGTTTGCGGCGCTGGCGTCCTCTGTGGCATCAAAGTCCGGCATTACCAACATGGCCCTGGAAGGCATTATGCTGTTCTCGGCTCTGTTTGGGGTAATCTTTTCGGCTATGACCGGAAACTTTTTCACGGGTCTTTTGCTGACCATGGTGGCCGGCGGGGTGATTGGTCTTTTGCTGGCCTTCTTTGTCTTAAATCTTAAGACGGACGAGATCCTGGCAGCCATTGCCATTAATATGATGGCTACAGGAGGTACGGTGCTTTTGATGCTGGCTGTGTCTGGGGACCGGGGGTCCTCCACCTCTATCTCCAATTTTTCCGCGCCTCGGATCAATATTCCGATTATTGAGCAGATTCCCTTTCTGGGCCAGGTTCTCTCAGGACAGAATCTGATGACCTATCTGTCCATTGTGGCGGTGGTGGTGATGCATCTTTTCCTGTACAAAACGCCTCTGGGGTTAAAGATCCGTGCTGTGGGGGAGAATAAAAACGCAGCGGAGTCCGTGGGGATCAGTTCCCGAAAGATCCAATATATTGCCCTGATTTTAAGCGGTGTGCTGGCAAGTATGGGTGGATTTTTCCTCTCCGGTGGCTATATGAATATGTTTACCAAGGATATGTCTGCCGGCAAGGGCTATATTGCTCTGGCTGCCAGCGCTATGGGAGGCAATACACCAGTGGGTGCGTTTCTGGTGTCTCTGCTTTTTGGAGCGGCCCAGGCTCTGGCAAATATCATGCAGTTGACCGAGATTCCTCACGAATTGATTCAGATGGTGCCTTACCTGACCACGTTGATCGGTCTTGGCATCTACAGCTATGCAGGTATGAGACGGAGACAGAAGCTTGCCGGGAAGGCTTAGAATGGCTGGGGAGGGCTGTTTGGAGCTGGCAAAGTGTGGGATCTTAAGAGGAGAAGCGTGTATGAAGCAGAAGATTTGGATAGATTGCGATCCAGGTATTGACGATGCGGTGGCTATTACGCTGGCATCTGCCTGTCAGGATCAGCTGGAGATCCTGGGCATCAGCACGGTGGCCGGGAATCAGACTCTTGAGCGGGTGACTGAGAACGCCCGTAAACTTACAAGCTTTTTGGGAATTTCGCAGGTGCCTGTGGCAAAGGGGGCAAACGGTCCCTTGGTTCGGATACCTAAATTTGCCGGGTATGTTCATGGCAAAACCGGGATAGGCAATTACTGTTTGCCAGAGACGGACAAACAGGTGGAGAAAGACCATGCAGTTGTGGTTCTTGCCCGGAGGCTTGCGTCTTTACCGCCAGGGGAGAAGGTGACGCTGGTCCCCATGGGACCCCTGACAAATATTGCCCTTTTATTGCGGGTGTTTCCGGAGGTTGCAGAGCACATTGATAAAATCTGCCTGATGGGCGGAGCTGCTGTGGGTGGAAATGTAACGCCTACAGGGGAATTTAATATCTGGGCAGATCCGGAGGCTGCACAGATAGTCTTTACCTGCGGACTTCCCATTGTCATGTGTGGACTGGATGTGACCAATCTCTGTGGGCTTACCCGGGAGCAGGCCAGGAGTCTGAAGGAGCGTGTAAACCCCGTGACTCGAATGGTGGGGGAACTGGTGGAGTTTTATTTCCAAAGCCCTGTATATCAGGGGCGGGAGCTGGCGGCCATCCATGATGCGGTGACCATTACCTATTTGCTGCATCCGGACTGGTTTACTGGACGGGACATGCGTGTGGAAGTGGACTGTTCGGAAGAGCGGAACCGGGGCATGACTGTGTGCGATTTCAGGGGTGATCCGGGAGAGAAGCATGGGGTGACCGTGTTGCTGGAGGTTAAGGCGGAGCAGGTGCGGGAGTTTTGGATGGAAAAGCTATGGTGATTAAAGAGACACGTCTGTCGCTTAAATGATGACAGTCATATGTGAAAAAGCCGGAAACTATCTGACAGGCGAAACATCACCTGGTTTCCGGCTTTTTCATTGAAGGACTCCGGGAAGCAATTCCCGGCCAGAAAAAATCAGTGGGCCGGGAATCCTTTTGTCAGGAAAGGCCCAGTCTCTTAAAGGCTTCCTCTGAGAGCAGGGCTCCGTTTGTTTCCACTACAGCGGCGGACACCCGGTTGGCGTCACGGATAGCGTCCTCCATCTGGGCTCCCTGCTGGAGACGGGCGATGACAGCGCCAATATGGGAATCCCCTGCGCCGATGGTGTCTATCTGCTGGGCTGTAACCCCGGATACATAGGCAGCCTTTTGGCCAGTGTCATAGTAGGCGCCTTTTTCTCCTAGAGTCACTATCACCGTATTTTGGGTCTTTGTAAAGAGGGACCGGGCCGCCTGCTCAATGGTGGGCTCTCCCGTGTATTCCAACACCTCCGTCTCATTGAGATGAAGGATGGGGGAGAGGGCAAAGAGCCGATCCAGAAGATTCTGAGAGATGACCTGAATCCGGGGACCAGGGGCAAAGAAAATCCGGTAGGAGGGGTGTCCCTCCAGGTATTGTACAATATTAGGGCCTGTGGTTTCCTCAATTTCCAGGCCACAGATATAAACGCTGTCAATGGAGTCAGCGTCCAGAAGCTCAAACCACTCTGGATAGAATAGATATTCAGCTCCATGATAGGAGGCAAAGGTTCGTTCTCCGGAATTTTCCACAAAACAGTAGCAACAGCCATTTTCCTGCAAGGGCGTGGGAATGGGGCTTTGGATGCCCCGTTTTTTCAGCTCCTCCCGGACAAAATGGCCGTAGGTGCCGGTTCCCACTGGGGAAAACAGGATATAGGGAACCCCAAAGTGCCGGATGGTATCCGAGGTGTTATAGGCGCAGCCTCCCAGAGACATGGTTTGTCCCAGTACATGGACATCCTCGCTGGTTTTGGGAAGATGGGGAAGCTTAATAATGACATCCACTACGGTGGAGCCGATGACTAATACTTGTTTCATTTGTTTGATCTCCGTGATAGATATTCCCCCAGGTCCAAGGCCGGGGGTACAGACAGGCAAAAACAGTAGAAAGCTGTCGTTTTATCTTATCACAGGTCCTGTAAAAAAGAAAGTGGAGAGACCATGAAAAGGGAAAAATTCTTGATGGAAAGGTGGAGAAATCGATGAAAATTTTAATGATAAACGGTTGTATTCGCGGGGAGGAATCCCGGACATGGCAACTGGCGCAGGGATTTTTAGAAGCCATGAGGGCCCATGCGCCGGAGGACATTCCTTATACGTATACCCAACTTGACTTGGCAGATATGGATTTCAAACCTTTGACTGGAAAATTTTTCCAAGAACGACAACAACTTTTAGAGGAGGGAAATAGAAGTCATCCCCGGTTTGCCTTTGCCCATCAGTTTGCCCAGGCGGATCGGATTCTGGTGGCAGCGCCCTTCTGGGATTTAAGCGTGCCGGCAGTGGTAAAGCTGTATATTGAAAATATTTCTCTGGATGGCATAACCTTTGGATGTAATGAGGAAGGGCTCTATGGCATGTGTGAGGCAAAGGAGATGCTATTTTTTACCACACGGGGAGATGTTTACGGAAATGGCCCTCTGGAGCAGGGGGCCCGTTACCTGGAGGCGCTATGTGACATGTTTGGGATTCCAAGATTCCGGTGCATCTGTGCGGAGGGAATGGATGCCGCGCCAGAGAAGGCGGGAGCGATCATGGATCAGGCTCTCATGGAAGCCCGTGAAGCGGGAGAGCAGTTTTGGAAGCTTTGAAAAAAGGGAAGCTTCCTTCCCAACAGAACTAAAATAGCAATGTTATCGGTGATGCGGCTTTCACCAATTCTATCTTTTCCTTGTGTTTAGCAGGGCGTTTTAAGATAGGATTGGTTTTTTTTTGTGGAAAAATGGAAAAATGCGGATAAAAAAAGTGATCAAGAACAGTATTCTCTGGGCCGTGGTTGGAAAAGGTAATGAAGTAATCATTCCTGACCGGGGAAAATTGGCTATCAGCGCAAGGTGAAAGAACTCATCTATGAGACGCAGATAGAAAGCTTCTATCATATGGCGGGAAAGAAGGAGAGAGCGAGAATGAAAGAGAAGAAAAGTGGACAAGCATTTGCTGCTGCCCAGCAAATTGGCAAATCTTTGTTTTTGCCCATTGCAGTGCTTCCCTTTGCAGGGATTTTGCTTGGGATTGGCAGCTCCTTTACCAATGAGACCACCATAGCTACCTATGGTCTTTCCGGCATTTTACACCAGGGAACCCTTCTGTACGGTTTTATGCTGATGCTTTCCAATGCGGGAAATGCCATATTTGGCAATCTGCCACTGATTTTTGCCCTGGCAGTTGCCCTGGGCATGGCGAAAAAGGAAAAGGGAGTGGCCGTGATGTCCTCGGCTATCTTTTACATGGTAATGCTGATAACCATAAATACCCTGCTGACCCTGGATGGCTCCCTTGTTGACGGTGCTGTTTCAGAGAGTGTAAAAGAGGGCGCCATTACCTCTATGCTGGGAATTCAGACCTTGCAAATGGGGGTGTTTGGCGGAATTATCGCTGGCATTCTGGCGGCAATACTCTGCAATAAGTTTTATAAAATGCAGCTTCCTGCTGCCCTGTCCTTTTTTGCAGGCACCCGCTTTGTGCCTATTGTCAGTATGGCGGTTGCCATTTTCACAGGCGCAGTGCTTTATGTGGTATGGCCCGTGATTCAGAATGGAATTTTTGCTCTGGGCTCAGTGGTAGAGGCATCGGGATATTTCGGAACCTTTATCTATGGTTGTATG
Source organism: Lachnospiraceae bacterium (assembly GCA_022791975.1). Classification (GTDB taxonomy): domain Bacteria; phylum Bacillota; class Clostridia; order Lachnospirales; family Lachnospiraceae; genus RGIG4284. The sequence goes on from JAAWAC010000044.1 coordinate 158,543, forward strand.
GAGCGGGCGCTGATTCCCTTTGGTCTGCATCATATTTTCTATATGCCCTTTTGGCAGACGGGCGTGGGAGGCTCGGCACTTATTGACGGTGTGACGGTGATGGGAGCCCAGAATATTTTCTTTGCGGAGCTGGCCTCTCCCAATACCACCCAGTTTTCTGTGGAAGCTTGCCGGTTCCTGACTGGAAAGTATCCCTTTATGATGGGAGGACTTCCAGGTGCAGCCCTGGCCATGTATGTGACGTCAAGGCCGGAGAAGCGTAAGGAGGTGGGATCTTTGCTGTTTTCTGTGGCGTTGACATCTTTTATCACAGGCGTTACAGAACCCATAGAGTTTACCTTCTTATTCCTGGCACCCACATTGTTTGCTGTTCATGTGGTCTTTGCAGGTCTGGCTTTTATGACCTGCCATATTTTGGAGATCTGTGTGGGAACCACCTTCTCCGATGGGCTGATCGATTTGATTCTTTACGGAGTTTTGCCTGGACAGGAGAAGTCCAACTGGGTGATGCTGATTCCGGTGGTGGCCGTATACTTTGTGCTATATTTCTTTGTGTTCCGATTTTTTATACGCAAGTGGAATCTGAAAACCCCTGGACGGGAGGCAGACGGAGAGACTGCACACCTGGTTTCCAAGGACGAATACAGGAAAGCCACAGGTGTAGGCGTAGCCGGTCAAAAGGCATCCTCTGCTCATTATGATGAGAAATCGGCTGCAATCTTAAGGGGCGTAGGCGGCCTCGACAATCTTATGGACATTGACTGCTGTGCCACTCGTCTGCGGCTGACTCTGGCGAACAGTGATAAGGTAAATGAGGCCGTCCTAAAGGGAACAGGAGCTTCCGGTGTTGTGATAAAGGGAGCGGGAATTCAGGTTATTTACGGTCCCTCGGTGACCATTGTAAAGTCTAATCTGGAGGAGCTGGTGGAGCAGATTCGCTCCGGAGCTCTGTCGGAGTCCCAGTTTATGGACCAGGGATCGGCTGTTCCGGCCCCTTCTGCCTTGGCAGAGAAAAAAACGGTCAGAAAGAGTGCGGTGTTAGGAGCCCCTATGAAGGGACGGATGTTGCCGATGAATCAGGTCCAGGATGAAGCCTTCGCCTCCGGCGCTCTTGGAGACGGAGTGGCTGTGGAGCCCTGGGAGGGAAAGCTTTATGCTCCGGCGGATGGGGTGGTGGAAAGTATTTTTGACACCAAACATGCCATAGGGATTCTCACAGAGGATGGGACCGAGCTGTTACTTCATATTGGCATTGATACGGTAAAGCTGGGTGGTAAACATTTTGAGGCTCATGTGGCCCAGGGGCAGAAGGTAAAAAAGGGGGATTTGCTGATTTCCTTTGATTTGGAGGCTATCAAGGCAGAGGGATATCTGTGCACCACCCCTATGATTATCTGTAACACAGAGGATTATGATTCTGTACGGCCTCTGGCTATGGGAGAGGTTGAAGCAGGACAGGATCTGCTTGCGATTAACGGGTAAGTGAAATAAAATATATAGTATGCAAGGAGGACATTTAGAATGAAGACATTTACGTACACCATTACGGATGAAGTAGGAATCCATGCAAGACCGGCAGGGCTATTGGTAAAGGAGGCCAAGGCATATGACTCGAAAATCACGGTTACCAAGGATGGCAAAAGCGCAGAGGCGAAAAAGCTGATGGCATTGATGAGCCTGGGGGTGAAGAAAGGAGATACCATTACGGTTTCCGTGGAAGGCGGAGATGAAGAACTGGTAGCTGGCAAGATGGAAGAGTTTTTCCGGAATAACCTGTAAGGGGGAAAGGCTTGTGGAGGAGAAATTCGGGAAAAAGATTTTTAATGGCATTGCCATTGGGAAAATTAAATATTACACCAGGGCAGAAAATAAGGTGGTTCGCACAAAGATCGCGGATGTGGAGGCTGAGCTGGCCCGGTATGAGGCGGCCAAGAAGACTGCGGTGGATCAGTTGCAGGATCTGTACGAGAAGGCTGTAGTTGAGGTGGGAGAGACAAATGCCGAGATTTTTCATGTGCATGCCATGATGCTGGACGATGATGATTATAATGAGTCTGTACAGAATATCATTGCCACCCAGGGTGTCAATGTGGAATATGCGGCAGCGGTGACCGGAGACAATTTTGCTGAGATGTTTGCCAATATGGATGATGAGTATTTCAAGGCCCGTTCGGCAGATATCCGGGACATCACGGAGCGGTTGCTTACCATTTTATGTGGCGGTGGGAGAGGGAGTGAGATAGGCGATGAACCGGTGATCCTTTTAGCCGAAGATCTGGCGCCCAGCGAGACGGTGCAGATGGATAAAAGTAAGCTTCTGGCCTTTGTCACTCGCCTGGGCTCTGCCAACTCCCATACGGCTATTTTGGCCCGCACCATGGGAATTCCCGCCCTAGTGGGAGTGGATATTAGGCAGGACTGGGACGGCAAAATCGGGGTTGTGGATGGGTATGAGGGAAAATTTATCATCGACCCGGAGATGCCTCTTTTAGAGTTCTATTTTAAGAAAAAGGCAGTGGATGATGAGCAAAAGGAACTGCTGCAAACGCTGAAGAATCAGGAGAATGTGACAAAATCCGGACAGAAGATAAATCTCTATGCCAATATTGGAAATCCGGGGGACCTTCCGGCTGTACTGGAAAATGATGCAGGTGGTATTGGACTATTTCGCAGTGAATTCCTGTACCTGGAGGCAGAGAAGTATCCCACGGAGGAGGAGCAGTTCCAGGCCTACAAGAAGGTGGTGGAGACCATGGGAGGAAAAAAGGTAATTATCCGCACCCTGGATATTGGCGCAGATAAGCAGGTGGACTATTTCCAGCTGGATAAGGAGGAGAACCCGGCCATGGGCTATCGGGCCATCCGTATTTGCCTGACACGGCCGGAGATTTTCCGCACGCAGCTGCGGGCCTTGTTTCGGGCCAGCGGCTATGGCAACCTGGCGATTATGTATCCCATGATTATTTCTGTGGATGAGGTGCGTAAGATCAAGGAGATTTCCCTTTCCGTCAGAAAGGAGCTTTTAGCTGAGGGTGTGAAGCTTGGGCAGGTGGAGGAAGGGATTATGATCGAGACCCCGGCGGCCGCCATAATAAGCGACGAGCTGGCCAGGGAGGTGGACTTTTTCAGCATTGGCACCAACGATCTGACGCAATATACACTGGCCATTGACAGGCAGAATGCTAAGCTTGATACCTTCTATGATTCCCATCATCCCGCAGTACTGTGGCTAATTCAGAGGGTGACAGATAACGCTCATAAGGCGGGCATCTGGGTTGGTATCTGTGGAGAGCTGGGAGCTGATGTGACCCTGACGGAGACCTTCCTTCGCATGGGAGTGGACGAGCTGTCCGTATCGCCTGGATGCGTGCTTTTGGTGCGAAAGGCTATCCGAGAGACAGAAATAGCAGATGTATGATGTATGATTTCCAAGGATGTGGGGAATAACCAGTGAGTAAATCCCAGCTTTGGAGAGAAGGGGCTTTGAAATGGGTGGACTTCTCCCTAAAGTTGGGATATTTTTTGAAGAAGGAAATGGAAATTTTCCGTATACAAATAAGCTTACGAAGACTATAATAAATGAAAAATGGCCTTTGAAAATCTTAAGGAAAGGAGGATGAGAGCTTTTATGGTGAGAGAGATTTTAAAGCTGGGGAATCCCAATCTATATGAGGTGAGTGTAGAGGTCACTGGGGAGGATACCTCCTTATTGCCTGGATGGATCCAGGATCTGCACGATACCCTGTTAGAGTATCGAAAAATCTATGGGGCCGGCCGGGCAGTGGCAGCCCCCCAGATCGGTATTCAGAAGCGACTCCTGTATATGTACACGGACAAGCCCTATGTGTTTGTAAATCCAAAGTTGTCTTTTCCAGATAAGGAGAAATATACGCTTTTGGATGACTGTATGTCCTTTCCGGGACTTTTGGTGCGGGTGGAGCGCTACCGTAGAGCGGTGATAGAGTATCTGGATGAGAATTTTGTGCCTCAGAGGATGGAGCTTACGGGAGATTATGCGGAGCTTTTGCAACATGAATACGATCACCTGGATGGAATTTTGGCCACCATGCGGGCGTTGGATAACAAATCTCTGTTTATGGGGCAGATGAAGCGGAAAAATTTGCCGTAGGTTAGAAACAACCCAAGAGAGAAGATACGGCTGGAAGTCTGATGTTGAGGAAAAACACAAAAATAAGAGAAAAGTTAAGAAAGAGGAGAAGCCTATGAAAACCTTATTGAAGCATGCTATGATTGTAACCATGAACCCGGAGGGTCAGGTGTATCGGGATGGAACCCTTTTGTTCCAGGACGATAAAATCGTGCAGGTGGGAAACCAAGACGTGGAGGAGAGCTCCTGTGACCAGGTGGTGGATTTAAAGGGAAAGCTTATTCTTCCAGGCCTGGTGAATACCCATGTACATACCTCCCAACAGTTGGCTCGGGGATTGGCTGACGATGTGGATTTGCTTACCTGGCTCCATGACCGCATCTGGCCCTATGAAAGTCAAATGACGGAGGAGGATTCCTATATTTCCACGTTGTTCTGTGCAGCAGAGCAGATCAAAGCAGGAGTAACTGCCATTGCGGAGCCAGGGGGACAGTTTGTGTCCGGCATGGCCCGGGGAATTGCAGAGGCGGGAATTCGGGGAAAGCTTGCCAATTCCGTTATGGACTGTGGGGAGGGATTGCCTAGGGCTTGGCAGCGCAGCACCCAGGAGGAGCTTTCCCGGCAGGTGGAGGATATCCAAAAATTCCACGGCACAGCCAACGGAAGGGTGGAGGTGTGGTTTGGAATTCGGACTATTTTCAATGCCACGGATAAGCTTCTCCTGGAGACCAAGGAGTTGGCGGAAAGGTATCACACGGGTATGCATATGCATGTGGCGGAGGCCAAGTCCGAGGTGGATTATGTGAGGGAGCGCCTGGGGGTGCAGACGGTGACCCATCTAAGGGACCTGGGCTTTTTAGGCCCCAATCTTCTGGCAGCCCACACGGTATGGCTGTCTCATGAGGAGGTGGAGATGTTCCGGGACTGCCAGGTAAAGGTTTCCCACAACCCCGCTTCCGCTATGCGGGTGCTGGGCTTTGCCAAAATTCCCCGGATGCTGCGGGAGGGAATTTGCGTGGCTATTGGGACAGACGGAGCTCCCACCAATAACCGGATGGATATGGTGGATGAGATGTGGGTTACCTCCCTGATTCACAAGGGGTGGCGTCTGGATCCTACGGTGGTAAAGGCCCAGGAGATACTTGGCATGGCTACCATTAACGGAGCAAAAGCTCTCCAGGATGAAAAGCTTTACGGTAGCCTGGAACCTGGTAAGAAGGCAGATCTGATTATTATCAATCCCGATTCTGTGGGCATGCAGCCCATGCATGATCCCATTGCCAATCTGGTGACTTCCATGCATTCCACCAATGTGGAGAGCACCATCTGCGACGGGAAATGGTTAATGCGGGATCGGCGGATTTTAACCTTTGATGAGGAGGCACTGATCCAGGAGGCAAAGATTCGGGCGGCCAGCATTCGAAGCCGGGCAGGCATCCAAATGCCAGAGCGCTTTTCCATGGTGTAAAAGTGAAATAGAACTGATGTTTGAAAAGCGCAGATGGAGTTTGATACCAGCGTGATTTTTGTGGCAAAAAGCTTTTTTTTGCATATACTGGCAGGAAAGATTCATACATATGGGAGTTATATGCCGGAAAATTGCAGAGAGAAGATTGTTTCTGAGGAGTATGTGGATTTTCTTTGGAAATCCAGCTGGAATACAAAAGAACTGGAGAAGCTTTACCCCAATGTTTGTATTCAGGTAGTCAATGATTTTTTTGCGGTTTTTTATGTGAGCATGGATTTTTTAAACAACAGCTCCCGCGTGGAATATGAGTATGATGTGTTTCCCTCTCTCTATACCATTCAGGAAAATGAGGCTTTGGAGGCCAGCAATATTATCCGTATCCAGGAGCAATCTATTCTTCAGCTTCGGGGAGAGGGGGTGATAGTGGGGATTATTGACACGGGTATTGATTACACCAACGACTGCTTCCGAGACCAGGCTGGAAAAACCCGGATTGTGGAGATCTGGGACCAGACCCTGCAAACGGGACAGACGCCAGAGGGGATTGGCTATGGAACTGTTTTCACCCGGGAGGAAATCAATCAGGCGTTGGAGAGCCAGGACCCTTATCAGGTGGTGCCTTCCCGGGATGAGCTGGAGCATGGGACGCAGATTGCCAGCATTGCTGCCGGAAGCCGCAACGAGGCCAGCGGATGGACAGGAGCGGCACCTTTGTCGGACATTGCCGTGGTAAAGCTAAAGCCAGCCAAGAGTTATCTGAAACAGTATTTTGCTGTAAAGCCTGACGCTATCGCCTTTCAGGAAAACGACATTATGCTGGCGGTCCGGTATCTTCATGAGTTGGCTTTGCGGATGTATAAGCCTTTGGTGATCTGCATGAGCCTTGGAAGCAATATGGGAGGGCACGAGGGAAATTCCCCACTTTCCGCCTATCTCAACACAGTAGGGTCCCGGGTGGGACGGTGCATTGTGACCGCTGCGGGCAATGAGGCCAATCAGGGACATCATTTTTACGGTATGTTAAAGCAAAATGAGTCTTTTCAAAATGTGGAGCTTCGTGTGGAGGAGGGGGAATACGGATTGATGATGGAGCTTTGGGGGAGCACGCCGGATGTGCTTTCCATCTCCATGACTTCCCCCACAGGGGAGGAGATTCCCCGTATTTCCTCCAAGAATGGAAATCAAAGATTTAGCTTTCTCTTTGAGCGATCGGTCGTGTATGTGGATTTTCAGCCCCTGGCGGCCAGAAGTGGGGATCAGCTTATTGTGATCCGCATGTTTACGCCGGCGTCAGGGATTTGGCGTTTGCAGGTGCACGGGACCAATGTGATAATTGGCTGTTTTAATATCTGGTTGCCAGTGGCAGGCTTTATTTCTGAGGGTACACAGTTTTTAAATTCCAATCCGGATATTACCCTGACAGCTCCGGCTAATTCAGAGGTTCCCATTACAGTAGGGGCATACAAAAATGAAAACAACAGTATTTATATTAATTCCAGCCGGGGCTATACCAGGAGGGGACGGATTAAGCCGGATATTGCTGCACCAGGAGTGGAGATCAGTGCTTATGCGCCAGGCAACCGAATGGCCACCATGACAGGGACCAGCGCGTCGGCTGCGGTCACAGCCGGAGCGGCTGCTTTGATGATGGAGTGGGGGATTGTTCGGGGAAACCGTCCGGCCATGGAGACGCTGGAGATCAAACAGCTTTTTATTCGGGGAGCGCGCAGAATGGCTTCTACCTTATATCCCAATCGTTCTTGGGGCTACGGCATGCTGGATTTATATGCCAGCTTTGTGGCACTGGAGAGGTTTTAACCCCTCTGGTGCCACAAAGCTTTGGTTCCCTGAAAAATTCCTTGCTAAACAGCTGCTGTTGGGGCTATAATGTATACGGATATATTTGTGCTGCCGATTTCTTTGAGGGATAGAGGGGGAAGAAGGGTGGCGCTTTTGGGATACAGGATAGCTTTGAGAGGAGACACGGATTATGGAAAAAATTCAAATGACCACTCCCCTGGTGGAGATGGATGGAGATGAGATGACACGGATTCTGTGGCAGATGATTAAGGAGGAGCTTTTGCTGCCTTTTGTGGATCTGTGCACGGAGTATTATGATCTGGGGCTTGCCCACCGCAATGAGACAGAGGATCAGGTGACGGTGGATGCGGCCAATGCCACCAAAAAATATGGGGTAGCAGTAAAATGTGCCACCATTACCCCCAACGCAGACCGGGTAAAGGAATACGATTTAAAAAGTATGTGGAAGAGTCCCAATGGCACCATTCGGGCCATGCTGGACGGCACGGTGTTTCGAGCTCCCATTCTGGTGAGGGGAATAGAGCCCTATGTAAAGACCTGGAAAAAGCCCATTGTTATGGCACGGCATGCCTATGGAGATGTTTACAAAGCTTCGGAGATACGGATTCCCGGGCCAGGCACCTGCGAACTGGTGTTCACTGGGGAGGACGGGAGCACGCAGCGGGAGACCATTCATCAGTTCCAGGGTCCTGGCATTGTGCAGGGAATGCACAACCTGGACAGCTCTATAGAAAGCTTTGCCCGCAGCTGTTTTTCCTATGCTTTGGATCAGAATATGGATCTGTGGTTTGCGGCCAAAGATACCATCTCTAAAAAATATGACCATCATTTTAAGGATGTATTCCAGGATATTTTTGAGGCAGAATATAAGGAAGCCTTTGTGAAGCAGGGACTGTCTTATTTCTACACCTTGATTGATGACGCGGTGGCCCGAGTGGTGAAGTCTGAGGGAGGCTTTATCTGGGCCTGCAAGAATTATGATGGGGATGTGATGAGCGATCTCATTGCCACGGCTTTTGGCTCCCTGGCCATGATGACCTCGGTACTGGTGTCTCCGCAGGGGTATTATGAGTTTGAGGCGGCCCACGGAACCGTGCAGCGCCATTATTATAAGCATTTGAAGGGAGAGGAGACCTCCACCAATTCTGTGGCCACGATTTTTGCCTGGAGCGGCGCCCTGAAAAAGCGGGGAGAGCTGGATGAGAATCCTGCCCTGGAGGAGTTTGCCGGGAAGCTGGAGCAGGCTACCCTTCGTACCATTGAGGAGGGAAAGATGACCAAGGATTTGGCGCTTATCACCACGGTGGAGCATCCTCAGGTGCTCTCCAGCCAAGGCTTTATTCAGGCCATCCGAGAAACCCTGGAGGCCATGCTATAGTATGCTGTTTAATTCCAATGCGTTTTATGTATTTTTGCCGGTTGTGTTTGCTCTCTACTGGGTGATGCCTCAGAAATACCGCTGGGGTGTACTTTTTGTGTCCAGCTATTACTTTTATATGAGCTGGAATGTGAAATATGTGGCACTGATTCTTTTGACCACTGTGATTTCCTATGGAGCCGCCCTGCTGATTGAGAGTACAGACCGTGGTAAGTTAAGAAAGACTTATCTCACAGGCGCTCTGGTGATCTGTCTGGGCGTTCTGTTTTTCTTTAAATATTTTAATTTTCTTACTGGATCTGTGGTGGAGCTTCTTGAGAGGATGGCCATTCCTGTGCAACCCTTTACCCTGAATCTTATGCTGCCAGTGGGGATTTCTTTTTATACCTTCCAAACCCTGAGCTATGTGATTGATGTGTACCGGGGGGAGGCAAAGGCTACCCGGCATTTTGGAAAATATGCCACCTTTATCTCCTTTTTTCCCCAGCTGGTGGCCGGTCCCATTGAGCGGACCAGAAACCTTCTTCCTCAGATAGAGCGGGAACACACCTTTGACTGTGATAAGGCCATTTCTGGGGCCAAGCTGATTGCCTGGGGATTTTTTAAGAAGATTGCCATTGCAGATACCATCTCCGTGTATGTGGATTTGGTTTATAATCAGCTTTCCATTTACCAGGGTTTTCCCCTGGTGGTGGCAACAATTCTCTTTGCTTTTCAGATTTACTGCGATTTTTCCGGCTACTCGGATATTGCCGTGGGTGTGGCCCGGCTTTTGGATATTGACTTAATGGAAAATTTTTCCAGTCCGTACTGGTCATCCAGCATCCGGGAATTCTGGAGCCGATGGCATATTTCCCTGTCTACCTGGTTTCGGGACTATGTGTATATTCCATTGGGAGGAAATCGGGTGGGACCCTGGCGGCAGAGATGGAATCTTATGGTTACCTTTCTCACCAGCGGACTCTGGCACGGGGCCAACTGGACCTATGTGCTGTGGGGCGGGATTCACGGGGTAGGCCAGTGCCTGGAGAATCTGTGGAGCCAGGGAAAAAGGAAAAAGCGTACCTGGTATGGTGTCCTTTTTACGTTTGCCTTTGTGTGCTTTGCATGGATATTTTTCCGGGCCAACAGTATTTCCGACGCCTGGTATGTGGTAACCCATCTGTTTACGGGGATCAGCCATCCCCGTGCCTATGTGGTGGACGGGATTCTGGCTTTTCGGGGTTCCGGCATGACGAACGGGCTGGGGCTTGGAGCTCTGTTGCAGGCGGCCGTCTGTATCCTGGTGCTATTGGCCTATGATTTTTTGGCGTTAAGGCAGAATGTTTGGGCCAGGCTGGGGCGCTTGTCCCGTCCGGTGTGCTATGTCTTGTATTTTCTTCTGCTCTTTGTGGTGCTTTACAGCCGACAGCTGGGAGAATATGAATTTGTGTATTTTCAGTTTTGATGTTCCTGTTGTATAAGGAGAATAGTTCATGAAGCGATTTTTGCGGGCAATGCTGCCCTTTGTGCTGTTTGTCCTGATCCTGGAGATTGGGATTCCCATGTATGCGGACCCCTACAATGTGTTTCACTGGTCCAAAATCCGGGACAATGGGGTGGAGCCCAACAGCAACTATATAAAAATGAAGTATATTCTGGCAAATCCGGATAAGTTTGATTCCTTTCTCTTTGGCTCCTCCCGGACGGGCTTTGTGGATGTGGAGCGGATTCCCGAGGGCAAATGGTATAATATGTCCTATTCTGAGGGACTGCCCAATGAGCATCTGGAAAATTTAAAGGAGATGATTGCTCACGGGATTATTCCCAAAAACGTGATGATCGGGGTGGACAATATTTCCTGTTTTGTAAATCCTGCCCTTCACGAAAAGCAGTTCTACCGGATTCCCTATCCCAGGACCAACCTCTTATCCTTTTATGCCAATTACTTTAGCATTCGGGGAGTGATAAAGGCCCAGGAGGTGACCGGTCATCACCAGGTCACAGACCCGGATTATGTAGAGCGCTATTATCGCAGCGGCTGTAGTAACCGGAATCTTGTGGTGGAAAATGATTGGAACAGCGACGCGCCCTATTGGGAGGAATACTATGAGAACCAGCTGTTTAATTCTATCCATGATATGGTACGTATCCGGGAGCTCTGTGAGGAGTATGATATAAATCTGATTGTGTTTACCAATCCCATCTACTATACCACCTATCAGCACTCGGAGCTGTATGGCTATAAGGAGTGGCTGAGCTGGCTGGCCAATGATATGGAATTCTACAATTTTAGCGGCGTCAATGCCATTACCACGGACAAAAATAATTATATTGAGACCAGCCATTACAATATGCAGGTGGGAGATATGATTATCGATCGAATTTTTCATAATAAGACAGATGCAGCGCTGGAGAGTCAGGGCTTTGGATTTTATGTAACCTTGGACAACAGGGAGAATTATTTAAAAGCACTGGCCAATCATTGAGCCAGTGCTTCCCACAGTTTATATTGTTCTTCCAGAAGGGCGTTGATTTTTTGTTTTTCCCCGTTTAATTCCATGCAGCGGGCCACATTGGTGTAGACCTCTTCCTGGGTCATCAGTTGGTCGATCTCCTTTTCCCGCTCCTCCAGTTCCAGAATGCGGGCCTCCGCCCGTTTCAAATCATTTTCTTGCTTTCTCTGTCGGGCCAGCTCTTCCTTTTGTTGTTTCCAGTCCAACCGTCCCTCAGAGGGGACAGCGGTGGTGCCTGCCAGGGATTCTGTTCCGGTGGTGCTGCTTGTTAGGGCCAATTCTTCCTTTTTCTCCAGATAATAATCATAGGTTCCCAGATAGCCGGTCAGCGTTTGGTCATGGAGATCCAGAATGCGGGTACAGGTGGTATTGATAAAATACCGGTCATGGGACACATAGAGTACGGTTCCCGTGTAGCAGTTGAGAGCATTCTCCAGGATCTCCTTGGAGATAATATCCAGGTGATTGGTGGGCTCGTCCAAAATCAGAAAATTGGCCTCGGAGAGCATAAGCTTGGCCAGGGAGACCCGGCCCCGTTCTCCGCCGCTCAGATCCCCGATGCGCTTAAACACATCATCCCCTGTAAAGAGAAAGGCCGCCAGGGTACTACGGATCTTGGTGTTGCTTAAGCGGGGATAGGCGTCAGAAATCTCCTCAAACAAGGTCTTTTCCATATGAAGCACCTGATGCTCCTGGTCATAGTAACCGATTTTAACCCGGGAGCCCAGACGGATGGTTCCCGAATCGGCCGGAATCAAACCGTTTAGAATCTTCAAAATGGTGGTTTTGCCGGTGCCATTGTTGCCGATAAGCGCCACCCGTTCGCCCCGCTTGATTTCAAAGTCCAGGTGGGAAAACAGGGTGAGGGGGCCAAAGGCCTTGGACAGGTCGGTGACGGAAAGTACATCGGCGCCACTTAAAATCTCCGGTTCCAGGGTTAAATGCATTTCTGCTGAAATTTCCGTTGGCTTTTCCAACCGCTGAATTTTATCCAGCATTTTTTCCCGGCTTTCTGCCCTGCGAATGGATTTTTCCCGGTTAAAGGAGCGAAGCTTCTCGATCACCTCCTCCTGGTGACGAATTTCCCGCTGCTGGTTCAGCCAGGCATGAAGCCGTGCCTCCCGGATCTGCGCTTTTTTCTGGGAATAATCAGAGTAATTGCCCTGGAATACCTGGACTTCTCCCTGATCCATCTCCACGATTTTGGTAACAATTTTGTTGAGGAAATACCGATCGTGGGCCACGATAACCACGGCTCCGTCATAGTTGGAAAGGTAGGTTTCCAGCCAGGTGATGGAGGACATGTCCAGATGGTTGGTGGGCTCGTCCAGAAGGATAATGTCTGGTCGGGTGAGGAGTAGTTTTCCCAGGGATACCCGGGTTTTTTGGCCGCCGGAGAGAGTGGATACGGTTTTGTCAAAGTCTTCCGGGGCAAAGCCCAAACCCTTTAAAACTCCCACGACCTCACTTTTGTAGGCGTAGCCATTTTGCAGCTCAAATTCATGGCTGAGTCGGGAATAAAGATCCAGTTTTTCTGTGAGGGCGTCCCCCTCCAGGCCCTTCATTTCCTGCTCCAAAGCCCGGATACGCTCTTCCATGTTAAGAATATCCCTTTTGGCGTCCAAAAGCTCTTCATAGATACTCCGCTGGCTGGTAAGATCCTGGTGCTGGGCCAGATACCCCAGAGTTTTCCCCCGGGAGAGAACCACCTCACCTCCGTCCGGGGGAAGTTCCCCCACGATGATTTTTAAAAGCGTGGATTTTCCCGCACCGTTGATTCCCACAATGGCTGTTTTTTCCCGCTCTTCTATGTGAAAGGATGCATTTTTTATAATCGACTGTAGGCCGAAGCTTTTCTGAATGTTTTGGCATGCTAAAATCATGAGAACTCCTCAGTTATCTTTCCTTGCGTAGTCTTACCCTATTATAAAGGAAATAGAAAAAAAGTCAACAACAGAGGGAAAATCCTGGGAAACCAAAGAACAAACATAAGCCTTTATATTGACAAGTTTTTGGCAAGCCGATATAATGAAAAAAAATGAGTGAGAAGGGTACGGGGAATCCAAATGGAAGAACGGGAAATTTCAAAGGCAGTTATCAAGCGATTGCCCAGATACCATCGGTACCTGGGGGAGATACTGGAGAGTGGGGTAGAACGGATTTCCTCCAGTGAGCTGAGCGGTCGTATGAAGGTGACGGCTTCACAGATTCGGCAGGATCTGAATAACTTCGGAGGTTTTGGACAGCAGGGGTACGGCTATAACGTAAAATACCTTTACGAGGAGATCGGCAAGATCTTGGGGTTGGACAAGCAGCATAATATGATTATTGTGGGTGGAGGAAATTTGGGTCAAGCCCTGGCCAATTATGTGGACTTTGAGAAAAAGGGGTTTGTGATCAAAGGGATTTTCGATGTCAATCCTGTGCTCAGAGGCTTAAGTGTGCGGGGAATTCAGATTCATATGCTGGAGGATTTAAAGGATTTTATCCGGGAGGAGGAGATCCAGATCGCAGCCTTAACCCTGCCAAAATCCAAGGCGGAGGAGATGGCGGAGCTTTTGGTGCGCTATGGTATCAAGGCTATCTGGAATTTTGCCCATGTGGATTTGCAGGTGCCGGGGGACGTGCTGGTGGAAAATGTGCATCTCTCGGAGAGTTTGATGCGGTTGTCCTACAATATTACAAGATATGAGAAAGAGCATCTGGAATGATGCTCTTTTTTCGGAACAAAAGGGAAGCAAAAACATAGAATAAAGGAGGAGAACCATGAAGGGAGTGAAGGCAGTAAGCCGTGTCCAGGCCGCTATTGATCTGGATGCAGTGGAGCATAATTTTATACAAATGAGGCAAAATCTGCGACCGGGAACAAAGATGATAGCGGTGATAAAAACGGACGGCTATGGGCATGGGGCGCTTCCCATAGCAGAGCTTGTGGAGTCCTGGGAGGATATCTGGGGATTTGCTGTGGCCACGGTGGAGGAGGCCTGTGCTTTGCGGGAGGGAGGGGTGCAAAAGCCCATCCTGCTTTTGGGATATACGTTTCCCGAGCATTTTGAGGAGATTGTGCGGCAGGAACTCAGGCCAGCCGTATTTCAGCTGGAAACCGCCAAGCTTTTATCCCAGGAAGCCTTGCGGCAGGGAAAAAAGGTGCGGATACATATAAAAGTGGATACAGGTATGGGGCGTATCGGCTTTTCGGATCAGAGGGAGAGCGTGGAGACCATCCGCAAAATCGGAGAGCTTCCCCAGGTGGAGCTGGAGGGGATTTTTACTCATTTTGCCCGGGCAGATGAGAGGGATAAAACCAGCGTGAATCAGCAGCTGTCCCGATTTGTAAGCTTTGTGGGGCTCTGCGAGAGGGAGGGGATTTCTTTTGCCCTGCGCCATTGCTCCAACAGCGCTGGCATCGTGGAGCTTCCCAAAGCTCATATGGACGCTGTGCGGGCCGGGATTATTATCTATGGCATCTATCCCTCCGGGGAGGTGGACAGGGAGAAGGTACGTCTCAAACCGGTGTTGTCCTTAAAGAGTCATATTGTCTATATCAAGGAAGTGGAGCCGGGAACCAGCATTAGCTATGGGGGAACCTATACGACGGATACTCTGCGGCGCATAGCCACCATCCCTGTGGGGTATGGGGATGGGTATCCCCGACAGCTCTCCAACAGAGGCTATGTGTTGGTGGCTGGAAAAAGAGCGCCCATTCGTGGAAGAGTCTGCATGGATCAGATGATGGTGGATGTCACCGAAATACCGGAAGCCCAGGAGGGAATGGAGGTTACACTGGTTGGAGAGGAATTAGGAGGACACATTTCTGTGGAAGAGTTAGGAGAGCTGTCAGGACGATTCCCCTATGAGTTTGTGTGCTGTATTACCAAGCGGGTGCCCCGGGTTTATTACTGCGGGGGAAAAGCCCTGGGTATGAGCTAGGGAGAAAAAAGTCTGAATCCACCGGAATACGAAACGATATTTTGGAAATACTTTCATTATTCTAAAATTCGGAGAGTGAATCAGGTGATTATCAGACGAGGAGATATTTTTTATGCAGACCTGCGGCCCGTGGTGGGTTCCGAACAAGGGGGAATCCGTCCAGTGCTAGTGGTACAAAATGACACAGGCAACCGGCACAGTCCTACGGTTATCGTGGCAGCCATTACCTCAAAAATGAATAAGGCAAAACTGCCCACCCATATTGAGCTGAGCACAAGACAGTGTAATATTGTAAAGGATTCGGTGATTTTGCTGGAGCAGCTTCGGACCATTGATAAACAGCGGCTGAAGGATAAGGTCTGCCATCTGGACGAACAGCTTCTGGCACGGGTAGATCGGGGGCTGCGTGTGAGCCTGGATTTGGATTGAGGGAATTTGGATGGAATACATATTTGCTTGCCAATCCAGTCAAATGGTGCTAAAATAGATGAGACATTTTGTCGTAGAGGGGTTGTAACGAGAGAAAAGGAGTGTTAGTTTACATGTCAGGACATTCAAAATTTGCCAATATTAAGCACAAAAAGGAAAAAAATGATGCGGCCAAGGGCAAGATTTTTACTATTATCGGACGTGAGATCGCCGTGGCGGTGAAGGAGGGTGGAGCTGATCCGGCCAACAATAGCAAGCTTCGGGATGTGATTGCTAAGGCCAAGGCCAACAATATGCCCAATGATACCATTGACCGGGGCATTAAGCGGGCAGCCGGGGATGCCAATGCAGTAAATTATGAGTATGTGACCTACGAAGGCTATGGTCCCAGCGGCACAGCCATTATTGTGGACGCCCTTACGGATAACCGGAACCGGACGGCAGCCAATGTGCGCAGTGCTTTTACCAAGGGCGGAGGAAGCGTGGGAACCACAGGCTGTGTGTCCTATATGTTTGATAAAAAGGGACAGATTGTCATCGACAAGGAAGAATGTGATATGGAGGCGGACGATTTGATGATGCTGGCTCTGGATGCAGGGGCAGAGGATTTCTCAGAGGAGGAGGACTGCTTTGAGGTAATCACCCATCCCGATGATTTCAGCGCCGTGCGCCAGGCCCTGGAGAACCAGGGAATTCCCATGGCGGAGGCTGAGGTGACCATGATTCCCCAGACCTATGTAACCCTTACAGATGAAGCGGATCTTAGAAATCTCCAGCGGACCCTGGATTTGCTGGAGGAGGATGACGATGTACAGGCTGTGTACCATAACTGGGAAGAATAGCAGGCAGCCCGCCAAGGAGGAAGAAAAATGGATGTTGTAGCCTATGGAGATACCTATAACCAGGCGATGCAGGGACTGGAGGATATGCTTTTTGAGCTGGAAAACCCCATGGCACAGTTTAAGAAGTCCAGCTATCCTTCCATGTTTCAGACCTATTTTCACAAACACGAGCATGTGGTGGCTGCTATAGAGGATGTATACCAGATGGAGGAAGAGCCTGATGGATGGTGTGGAAAGCTGGCTACTCGTCTGGCGGATTTGGCTCAGGAGCATCTGAATTCCATCCCCAAAAAATCAAGGCGGGAGGATCAGCTGCTGAATTTCAACATGATTCTGGTGACCTATCTGTTTCCGGCCATTCTGGAATACAAGGGGAGAAGCGCTGAACCAGTGACGGATGCTATGGTTAAGGTGTGGAACGACCGATTTAAGACTACCATCGGAAAGGCTTCCTATGAGAAGATCGAGGAGGGCTTTCACCGGAAATTTTGCTATATTACCACGGCTGTCTGTGAAAGCTTGGGAAAGCCGGACGACTGCTATGAGCTGGAATTGCTCCGCCATTACCGGGACACCTATCTGTTGACAACTAAGGAGGGGAGAGCGCTGGTGGAGGAATACTATAATATTGCCCCTACCATTGTAACCCGGATCAATAAGCAGGCGGATGCTTCCTCTGTATATGAGAAGATCTGGAATACGTATTTGGAGCCCTGTATCCGGTATATTGAGCAGGAAAAGCAGGCGGACTGCCAGCACTGCTACATGGATATGGTGCAGGAGCTGAAAGGGAGGTACATAGCATGAGAATGGATACCATCTGTGTGCAGTCTGGATGGAAGCCCAAAAAGGGAGAGCCCCGGGTGCTTCCCATTTACCAGAGCACCACATTTAAATATGATACCACTGAGGAGATGGGCAGACTGTTTGATTTGGAGGACAGCGGGTACTTTTATACCCGGCTTCAAAATCCCACCAATGACTGTGTGGCGGCAAAGATTGCAGAGTTGGAGGGTGGCGTGGCAGCGATTCTCACCTCCTCTGGCCAGGCGGCAAACTTTTACGCCATTGCCAATATCTGTCAGGCAGGGGACCATATTGTATGCGCCTCCACCGTGTATGGGGGTACCTTCAATCTCTATGCAGCTACCATCAAGAAGCTTGGCATTTCCTGCACCTTTGTGGACCCGGACGCGCCGGAGGAGGAGATAGAACGGGCGTTTGAGTCCAACACCAAGGCTGTGGTGGGGGAGACGGTGGCCAATCCGGCGCTGGTGGTTTTGGATATCGAGAAATTTGCACGGCTGGCTCATAGACATGGCTGTCCGCTGATTGTGGATAATACTTTCCCCACTCCCATAAATTGTCGTCCCTTTGCCTGGGGCGCCGATATTGTCACCCATTCCACCACCAAATACATGGATGGCCATGCCATGTCTGTAGGGGGCTGCGTGGTTGACAGTGGCAATTTTGACTGGGAGGCTCATAAGGAGCGTTATCCGGGCTTGACCACACCGGATGAGACCTACCATGGCATTGTGTATACAGAAAAATTTGGAAAAGGGGCTTATATTACCAAGATGACAGCCCAGCTTATGCGGGATCTGGGAAGCATTCCTTCTCCTATGAATGCCTTTTTGTTGAATGTAGGTTTGGAGACCCTGGCGCTTCGGATGCCCCGGCATTGCAGCAATGCCCAGAAGGTGGCGGAATTTTTGCAGGCCCATGAAAAGGTGGAGTTTGTGAATTTTGCAGGTCTGCCCGGAGATAAATACTATGCATTGGCACAGAAATATATGCCCAATGGCACTTGTGGGGTGATTTCATTTGGATTGAAGGGAGGTCGCCAGGAGGCTGTGCGTTTTATGGACAGTTTGAAGCTGGCTGCTATTGTGACCCATGTGGCGGATGCCCGTACTTGTGTGTTGCACCCGGCCAGCCATACCCATCGGCAGATGAATGATGACCAGCTTCGGGAGGCAGGCGTAACCCCGGGACTTATTCGGTTTTCCGTGGGAATTGAAGATCCCAGGGATATTCTTGCGGATCTTGAGCAGGCTTTGGAACAGATTTAGGATGGGGGCTATGAGAAAATATCACACGGTTTTGTTTGATCTGGATGGAACCCTCACAGATTCCCAGGAGGGAATCACCAAGTGCGTACAGCATGCTCTTTCCTACTTTGGTATCCAGGAGCAGGATGAGGAGAAGCTTAAACTTTTTATTGGACCGCCACTGGATGACATGTTTATGGAGCTCTATGGATTTTCTCCGGAAAAAGCCAGAGAAGCCCGGGAGAAATACCGGGAGCGGTTTTCCACTGTGGGATTGTTTGAGAATAGGCCCTATGAGGGAATCCGCGAGCTTTTGGTTACTCTCAAAGAACAGGGGGTTATCCTGGGGGTGGCCACATCGAAACCGGAAATCTTTTCCAGGAAAATTCTGGAAAAATTTAATCTGAATTCCTATTTTACTGTGATTTCCGGGGCTGATTTGGAAGGAATTCACGGTTCCAAGGCGGATGTGATCCGGGGAGCTCTGAAGCTTTTAAACAGGAGGCCGGAGGAAACGGAAGGAATCCTCATGGTGGGAGACAGAAAATATGATGTGGAGGGTGCCCGGGAATGCGGCCTTCCCTGCGTGGGAGTAGGCTTTGGATTTGCTCCTCCCGGGGAGCTTTGTGAGGCTGGGGCAGCTTATTATGCAGAAACAGTAGCCGATTTAAAGGAGCTGTTAGTTGCATTGACCAGGGATGTGGACTGAATGTCTGCATCCTTTCTTTTTTTCTTGGATAAGTGAAGATTCTTTTGAAATTCTTTTGATTTTTCTTTAGGCGGTCTTTGGATTTCCCCGGTAAGCTATTACCAGAGCAGGAAAGGGGGAAAGATACTTGAATAAAAAACAGGCTTACAAAGGAAGGTGGCTTTATGCTACAATAGTGTCAAAAAGGATAGAGGAGAGCAGACATGGAACAACAATATCAGGTGCTGGTGGTAGAGGATGACAAAGAAATTCGGGAGGGCATTGCCATTTACCTGCGCAGTCAGGGATACATGGTACAGCAGGCGGCTGATGGGATCGAGGGACTGAAAGCTATACAGCAGAGCCCACCGCATCTGGCGATTGTGGATGTGATGATGCCTCGGATGGATGGAATCCGTATGGTAATGAAGCTACGGCAAAAATATGATTTTCCGGTGATTATGCTTTCCGCTAAATCTGAGGAAGTAGATAAAATTATGGGGTTAAATATGGGGGCAGATGATTATGTGACCAAGCCCTTTACTCCGTTGGAGCTTTTGGCCCGGGTGAATTCCCAGTTGCGCCGGTATTCAAAATATCTGAAGGCCCTGGGAGATCAGGAGCAGAAGAAAGACGAACATCTGTTCTCTGTTGGGGGTCTGGAACTAAACGATGAGACCAAGGAGGTCTTTGTGGACGGTCAGCCGGTAAAGCTGACTCCCATGGAATTTAAAATTTTGCAGCTATTAATAAAAAGTCCTGGCAGGGTTTTTTCGGCGGAGGAGATTTACGAGAGGGTTTGGAATGAAAACCCTGTGGGAACGGATACCATTATGGTGCATATCCGGAATATCCGCGGAAAAATAGAGTTAAACCCCCGGGAACCCAAATATTTAAAGGTGGTGTGGGGAGTTGGATACAAAATTGAAAAGCAGGCGTAGAAGCCTATATCTGGTTATGCTTCTAATTAGCCTGGCCTTAGCATGCATAGCCATTTTTTGTTACAATTTCATTCAGACAGGAGCGCAGAGGCAGCTAAAGCAGCTTGAAAAGGAATGGAATACAAGACAGGAAGAGCTTAACAAAGAGATGGTGGATACAGATTCCTATACTGTGCGCAGTATGGTGCAGAATGGGTATCTGTTCTATGTGGATTTTCAAAAGATGGCAGCTGAGGAGCCTATTCTGACAGAGGAAATCCTCATACCAAACGCCCGCAATATGGTACAGTCCGAGAGATGGGGAGCGGAAACAATCCGTGACTACACAGCACTTTCGGAAGCCTTGGCCAGCTCCGTTGCCCTGTGGAAGGAGGATTTTCTGAATATGGAGGCCGCCGGCTGGGACTATGTGGCGGAGGAACTGGAAGGCGGACGGACCATTACAAACATTGTGGATGAAACGGTGCTGAATTGGATTGATGGACAGATGGAACAGCCCGGTATGAGTCTGGAAAAGGGGCCTTATTATGATGGCTACCTGATCTTTCGGTATGATGAGGCCGGAGAGCTTAAGCTGATTGGGGCATCCAATATGGATTCCGAGGGTATTTACCGGAATATCCAGAGCCAGCGGTACCGGAACATGCTGGAGAACTTTTATATTTCTGACGGGCAGCCTCCGGAGCTTACCCGCCCCAAAAATATGCAGGTATTTTACGGATATACATCACCAGAGGTGGAGGAATTTTTTGACCAATATTGGGGAAGCTATTATCTTTACACGGACAATGGAGCCGACCTTCTTCCCTTTGGCATTGCCCTGCTGGCCCTGCTGGCAGCAGTAGGCATGGGAATCTGGGGAAGAAAAAGGCAGGTGTTAGGTAGAGGAATTTTGTCCTTTCCCATGGAGGGGGCATTGGTAGGCTTTTTCCTTTTTGTCCTGCTGTATACCTTAAGCTTGGAAGCGTTGGTACAAACTTGTAATGGAATGTTTTTGGAAGAGCTGATGGAGCAGAACTTTCTGGAGAGCTCTGCAAATGTGCTGATTTATGGGTATAATATCTTTTTATGGGTCCTATTATCTCTGGTGTGTATGTGGTCCCTGTTGATTGTTTGGCCCAGAACAGAGGGTGGCCTTTGGAGCTATCTCAAGGAGCGCAGCTTGATTCTTCGAATCTTTCCTGCCTGCCGGCGTTTATATGGAGCATTTTACAGTTACATGACTCGGTTTGATATCTCAGAATCCATAAATAAAACTCTGACCAAGTGGGTGCTTGTTAATCTGGCTATTTTGACAGTGCTGTGCTGTGCCTGGTTTTTTGGACTTCCGGGGCTGATTTTGTATTCCATCGGGCTGTACTTGACTCTGCGGAAGTATCTGGGAACCATCCAACAACAATATCAGACCATGTTGGAGGCAGCCAAACACATGGCGGAAGGCAATCTGAATACGGAGATTTTGGAAGATATGGGCGTCTTTGAGCCGCTAAAGGTGCAGCTTCTCAAGGTTCAGGATGGATTTAAAGCCGCTGTGGAAAAGGAAGTAAAAAGCCAGCGCATGAAAACCGAACTTATTACCAATGTGTCCCATGATCTGAAAACGCCTTTGACTGCTATCATTACCTATGTGGATCTCTTAAAGGGAGACGGGGTGACTGACGAGGAGCGGGTGTCCTATATTCACACCCTGGAGAAGAAGTCCAACAGGCTGAAGGTACTGATCGAGGATCTGTTTGAGGTGAGTAAGGCGGAAAGCCAGAACGTGACTATGCACCTGGAAAGCGTGGATCTGGTGAATCTTATCAAACAGGTTTGTCTGGAGATGGAGGATAAGATGGAGGACTCCAACCTACAATTTCGTTGGAATCTGCCCCAGAAAAAGGTGATCTGTATGCTGGATGGACAGCGGACCTACCGGGTGTTTGAGAACCTTATTGGCAATGTGATCAAATACTCTATGGAGGGCTCTCGGGTTTATATGGATCTCTATGAAACGGAGACGCAGGTACAGATTGAGTTGAAAAATATCTCAGCCACAGAGCTGAATTTTGACCCGGAGGAAATCACCGAGCGCTTTGTGCGGGGGGATTTATCCCGGAACACAGAAGGGAGCGGGCTTGGATTGGCCATAGCCCGAAGCTTTGTGGAACTCCAAGGAGGTGCCTTCCAGATTGAGATAGATGGGGATTTATTCAAGGTGAAAATTGTTTTTCAACGGAATACACAGGAAAAACAACAAGAAACCAAGGAAATCAAAGAGGAGGAAACGCCCCAAAACCTCTGAAATGTGCTTTGACAAGCGCTCTGCAAAATGATAGACTAGAACGTGAAGTCTAATGCTTTTACAGGGAGCGTGAAACAAATGAGAAAAAAATATCAGGGGCGTTTATGGTTTCGGGTTCTGGTATTGCTGGCTGTAACGGTTATCTATGTGGTAAGGCCGGAGCAGTTTGCAGTGTTGGAGCCCGGACATTTTTTTGCAGGGCCTTCTGCCCTGCATCTTTTATGGATCATCTGGATGGGAGATATGGTTTTAAAGCTTTTTCCCATTCCAGGCACACTGGCTCTGGGAGCGGCCAAACAGCTGCCAGCCTATTATGTGCCTGCAAAGAAGCCGGCAAAGCCCCAGGTGCAGAATGCTTATTTTCGGGAAAATAACAGGCGGGCTCTGGTGGTTTTTATGGTGTGGTCTTTTGTGGGCCTTGGGCTGGCAGGGCTTTGGAAGCTGGGAATCCTGGGAAACGAAGAGCTTTTGTTGGTGACGGTTTTCTTTTACGTATCCGATTTGTTTTGTGTGGTTGTCTGGTGTCCTTTCCGGGTGTGGTTTCTTAAAAATCGCTGCTGTACTACCTGCCGGATTTTCAACTGGGATCATCTGATGATGGTAACACCTCTGGTCTGCGTGAATAGCTTTTACAGCTGGAGTCTTGTGGTGGCCGCTAGCTTTGTATTGCTTTTGTGGGAGTATCGGGTATACCGGTATCCACAGCGATTTTTTGAGGGAAGCAATGAGGCGCTGAAATGCAAAAATTGCACAGATTTGCTGTGTGGTAGGAGAAAAACTACCGGGGAAGGGGCGAAGAAACCATGATTGGCCTTGGGACAGGGATCAATGTAGCCGGCATTTTGGTCGGGGGATTTTTGGGGTTACTGATGGGGAAGGGACTTTCCCAGCGGTTTCAGGAGATACTGACCCAAGCGGCGGGGCTCTGTGTGCTGTTTTTGGGAATCGCCGGGGCTATGGAGCACATGCTGATTCTTAAGGATGGCAGTCTTGGCAGCCAGGGGACTATGATGGTTATCGGCTCCTTTGTGGCAGGTGCTTTACTGGGAGAATGGCTGAATCTGGAACAACATATGGAAGATTTTGGCATCTGGCTGCGGGAAAAAACCAAGAGCCAGGGAGATACTCGGTTTATTGAGGGATTTTTAAATACCTCCTTTACGGTCTGTATCGGTGCCATGGCTGTTGTGGGCTCCATTCAGGACGGAGTCTTTGGGGATTACTCGATTTTGACAGCCAAGGCAGTGCTGGATCTTATCATTGTATTTGTGCTCACGGCCTCCTTGGGAAGGGGCTGTATTTTTTCGGCCATTCCCGTGGCTCTGTTTCAGGGAAGCATCACCTTTTTGTCACGGTTTCTGGAACCGTTTTTGACAGATCTGGCCATGGATAACCTTTCCCTGACCGGATCGATGCTGATTTTCTGTGTGGGTGTAAATCTGATCTGGGGAAAGAAAATCAAGGTGGCCAACCTTTTGCCAGCTATTCTTGTGGCAGTAGCCTGGGCTTTTTTGCCTTGGTAAAGGGGAAACTGGTTGCCAAAAGAAGAACAGAATGCTATAATAAATGCGGTAATAAGAAAGATGTATGAGAAATGTTTATGGAGGAGAATTGAATGGATTTTAGTTGGATGCAGAGGGAATTAAAGGAAAATGCATATCCTGGTAGGGGGATTCTTATGGGCAGGACCGCAGACGGAGGGAAGGCAGTTACTGCTTATTTTATTATGGGAAGAAGTGAGAACAGCCGAAACCGGATCTTTGTGGAGGACGGTAAGGGAATTCGCACCCAGGCCTTTGACCCTTCCAAGCTTTCCGATCCCAGTCTGATTATTTATGCGCCCGTGCGGGTGCTGGGGAATAAGACCATTGTGACCAACGGGGATCAGACAGATACCATCTATGAGCTGATGGACAACCAGCACACCTTTGAACAGGCCTTGCGCACCCGGGAGTTTGAGCCAGATGCGCCCAATTATACCCCCCGGATTTCTGGTATTATGCATGCGGAGAAGGGTATCTGTAATTACGCCCTGTCTATCTTAAAGAGCAATGAGGGAGATCCCTCCTCCTGTCAGCGTTTTACCTATACTTATGAGAATCCCAAGAAAGGGGAAGGACATTTGATTCACACCTATCGCTGTGATGGCAATCCTCTGCCAAGTTTTGCAGGAGAACCCAAGAAAATTACCATAGCCGATGATATTGACGTGTTTACCCGTCTTCTCTGGGAAAACCTGAACGAGGAGAACAAGGTTTCCCTGTTTGTGCGGTATATTCATATTGAGGATGGAAGCTACAAGAGCCGGATTGTAAATAAAAACTAAAAAGCTGTCGGGAAAATGCCAGAGAAGCCGCTCGGATCAAAGGCAGGCCAGATCAGAGGAAAGAGGAGAGAACACAATGAAAGAATTGGAATTAAAATATGGATGTAACCCAAACCAGAAGCCGTCCCGGATTTTTTGCCGGGAGGGAGAGCTTCCCATTCAGGTGCTGTCCGGGAAGCCGGGATATATAAACTTTATGGATGCCTTAAACGGCTGGCAGCTGGTAAAGGAATTAAAGAAGGCCACAGGGCTTCCTGCTGCCACCTCCTTTAAGCATGTTTCCCCGGCTGGCGCCGCCGTGGGCCTGCCTCTAACGGACACCTTAAAAAAAATTTACTGGGTGGAGGATGCGGGGGAGTTGTCTCCCCTGGCCTGTGCTTATGCCAGAGCCCGAGGCGCGGATCGGATGTCCTCTTTTGGGGATTTTATTGCTCTGTCTGATGTGTGTGACGCATCCACAGCCCTTCTCATTAAACGGGAGGTCTCTGACGGGGTGATTGCTCCTGGCTATACGCCGGAAGCACTGGAAATCCTAAAGCAGAAGAAAAAGGGCAATTATAATGTGATTCAAATGGACGAGGGCTATGTGCCCGCGCCGGTGGAATGCAAGGATGTGTTTGGCATTACCTTTGAGCAGGGGAGAAATGAGCTGGTAGTGGATGATGCCCTGTTTTCCAAGATAGTCACAGAGAATCGGGATCTTCCGGAGGCGGCCCGCATAGACCTGGCTGTAGCTTTGATTACCCTGAAATATACCCAGTCCAATTCCGTGTGCTATGTAAAGGGGGGCCAGGCCATTGGCATTGGCGCCGGGCAGCAGTCCCGGATTCACTGTACCCGACTGGCAGGAAGCAAGGCGGACAACTGGTTTTTGCGTCAGTCTCCCCAGGTGCTGAGTCTTCCGTTTGTGGGGGGCATTGGCCGGGCAGACAGGGACAACGCTATAGATGTGTATATTGGCGAGGAATATGAGGATGTACTGGCTGAGGGCACCTGGCAGCGTCTGTTTCAGGTAAAGCCGCCGGTATTTACCCGGGAGGAGAAGAGGGCCTGGTTAAATCAGATGGAGGATGTGGCCTTGGGCTCCGATGCCTTCTTCCCCTTTGGAGATAACATTGAGCGGGCTCACAAGAGCGGGGTAAAATACATTGCCCAGCCGGGAGGTTCCATTCGGGATGACCATGTAATTGAAACCTGTAATAAATATGGGATGGTAATGGCCTTCACAGGAATCCGGCTGTTCCATCACTAAGACGGAAACAAGAAAAGGCGGGAGGGATAAGACATGGGTTTGATAAGAGCATTGCAGGCAGCAGGAGGCTCTGTGCTGGGAGATCAGTGGAAAGAGTATTTTTATTGTGATTCCATGGACGCAGATACCTTAGCTGTCAAGGGACAGAAAAAGGTGTCCGGACGCAGCTCCAACAAAAAGGGATCGGACAACATTATTACCAATGGCTCCGTAATTGCCGTCAACGAAGGCCAGTGTATGATCATTGTGGACCAGGGACGGGTGGCGGAGGTGTGCGCAGATGCGGGGGAATTCATCTATGACACCTCCACAGAGCCCAGCATTTTTTATGGAAGCCTGGGAAATGGTATTTTGGACAGCTTTCAGACTCTGGGCCGTCGGTTCAGCTTCGGAGGTGATACGGCCAAGGACCAGAGGGTTTACTTTATAAATCTGAAAGAGATTATGGGAAATAAATATGGCACTTCCAATGCAGTGCCTTTCCGGGTGGTGGACCAGAATGTGGGGATTGACATTGATATTGCTATCCGCTGTCACGGAGAGTACTCTTATCGGATTACCGATCCCATTTTGTTTTACACAAATGTGTGTGGCAATGTGGAGGATTCCTTTGAGCGGGATCAGTTGGACAGTCAGCTGAAAGCAGAACTTTTGACAGCTTTGCAGCCAGCCTTTGCCCGGATATCTGCCATGGGTATTCGGTATAGCGCGTTGCCAGGGCATACCATGGAAATGGCGGCTGCTTTGAATGATATTCTTTCACAGAAATGGCGGGGACTGCGGGGGCTTTCCATTGTCTCCTTTGGCATCAATTCCGTGAAGGCTTCCGAGGAAGATGAGGCCATGCTAAAGGAGCTCCAGCGGACAGCCATTTACCGGAATCCCAATATGGCGGCAGCTCAGCTGGTAGAGGCCCAGGCGGAGGCTATGAAAACGGCGGCCGGAAACAGTGCCGGAGCTATGATGGGCTTTATGGGCATGAATATGGCCTCCCAGGCCGGTGGTGCCAATGTGCAGGGACTTTTCAATATGGGTGCTCAGCAGCCGGGAGTGGGCCAGCAATCAGGATATGGCCAGCAGCCGGGAATGGGTCAGCAATCAGGGTATGGCCAGCAGCCGAATATGCAGCAGGCTACCGGAACGCCTGCACCAGATGCTTTTGGCTGGACCTGTAGCTGTGGCACTTTTAATAAGGGAAAATTCTGTATGGAATGTGGGCAGCCTAAGCCTGCAGGGGCAAAGACCTACCGCTGTGATAAGTGCGGCTGGGAGCCGGAGGATAAAACCAAGCCTCCCAAATTCTGCCCAAATTGTGGAGACCCTTTTAATAATGAGGATATTGTGGGCTAAGATATGGGAAATAGGAAGAAAAAGCAGGGATAACAGATATGAGGGATACATGGAGGGAACCTTTGGAGCAGCAAGAGCCAGAGGTGGTAAGGACAAAAGAGGAGACAGACAGGAAATGTCCGGACTGTGGGGGCACCATGGATTTCGATCCGAGAACCGGGGGCCTTTCCTGCCCCTACTGTGGGCACAAGGAGGAGATTGTCAGCCGGGAGGAGATTCGTTCAGCTAAAGAGCTGGATTTCTCTAAAGCAGAGGAGACAGGAAACTGCAACTGGGGTGTGGAAAAGAAAGTGGTTATCTGCAAGTCCTGCGGGGCGGAGTCTGTGTACGATGCCCTGGAGATCGCCAGTGAGTGTCCTTATTGTGGTTCCAACCAGGTTATGGAGGAAAAGGGCAAAAACACTTTGGCTCCTGGTGGGGTTTGTCCCTTTCGGGTTGATAAAAAGCAGGCAGGACAGCGCTTTAAAAACTGGATGAAACATAAGTGGTTTTGTCCCAGGGAGGCCAAGGAAAAGGCAAAACTAGAGGCATTTCAGGGTATTTATCTGCCAGCCTGGACGTTTGATACCCAGACCCGCTCTAAATATCGGGCCGCCTACGGTATCCATCGTACAGTAAAAACCAAAAATGGCAGCCAGATCAGGACAGAATGGCATCATACCAGCGGTATGTATCAGGAGTTTATTGACGACCAGCTGGTCTTTGGAAGTGATCGGTATGACAGAGGGATTTTGAACCAGATTCAGCCCTTTGCCACAGAGCAAAATGTGGAGTATAAGCCGGAGTATGTGGCCGGCTTTGGGGCAGAGCGGTATTCTGTGGGACTTAAGGAAGCCTGGGAGCGGGCCAAGCAGCTGATCACCAATCGTCTACAGCAAAATGTAGAAGACAAGGTTCGCAGAGAGACCCAGGCAGATGAGGTAGCACAGGTGCAGCTTCAAACCAGCTTTTCCCAGGTGACCTATAAATATCTTCTCCTGCCTGTGTGGATTTCCTCCTTTACCTACCATGGAAAGGTCTATCAGATTATGATCAACGGCCAGACAGGAAGAGTAGGTGGTCGGACCCCTGTTTCCTGGGTTAGGGTGGTCCTTGTGGTTCTGGGAGTTGTCCTGTTTATGTTGCTGGTTTATCTTCTGAATAATTATGTGTTTTAACCCTGTTTTAGCTATCCTCCCAATTCGAAAATTTCACGCTTGTCAAACCTTCCAAAAAGAGGTATACTTTTCATAGTCTAAGGACACACCAGTATACGGGAGGATTTGCAATGATTGAGGCAACCAGTTGCGGCGGTGTGGTAATATTTCGGGGGAAGATTCTGCTTTTATATAAAAATTATAAAAACAGATATGAAGGCTGGGTTCTTCCTAAAGGAACGGTGGAGCAGGGGGAGGACTTTAAGGATACGGCCATTCGGGAGGTCCGTGAGGAAACAGGAGTGGATGCAGCCATTATTAAATATATTGGGAAGAGCCAATATTCGTTTAATGTTCCTGAAGATACTGTAGAGAAGGATGTCCATTGGTATTTGATGATGGCTGATAACTATTACAGTAAACCACAGCGTGAGGAATATTTTGTGGATTCCGGGTATTATAAATTTCATGAGGCCTATCATCTGTTAAAGTTTTCCAACGAAAAGCAGATTTTAGAGCGGGCCTACAATGAATATCTGGATTTGAAAAAGAGCAATCTTTGGGGAAACCGGAAATACTTTTAGGGGCTGTTGTGTTTCGCAACAGTCCTTTTTTAAAGGAATATCGTGATGAATTGGGCAGAGAATTTATATCTCAGTGATAAAACTGCGGAAAAAAAGGAAAGAATTATAAAAAAGGCCCAGCTGGGTGTGGGAATGGTGCAGGTGTATCTTATCACTCTGGCTTCCAATGAGAAAAATCTTCTGGATATTTTTCATGCCGCCCACTTAAAACAATCGGCCTTTTATCACCAGGAGCTTAATGTGGTGGGAATTGCCAAAGGCTTGGAGGATGCTCAGGAGCTGACGCTTCAAATAATCAGGGATATTTACGAGCAGACAGGAGGCTTTGATGTCCGAAGCTATTTTGTTTTTCCGGCCGGAGAA
This sequence comes from Lachnospiraceae bacterium, assembly GCA_022791975.1. Classification (GTDB taxonomy): domain Bacteria; phylum Bacillota; class Clostridia; order Lachnospirales; family Lachnospiraceae; genus RGIG4284. The sequence continues at coordinate 187,992 of JAAWAC010000044.1, forward strand.
CGGAAAAGACGAAGGAAAAGGGCAAGGTAGGAGAAATCTATGTGGCATATGATTGTCATAATCTTAAAAATCATAGGAATTGGGCTGCTGCTGATTCTAAGTCTGCTTTTATTGGCTCTTCTGGCGTTCCTGTTTGTTCCCGTGCGCTACGATATCTGGGGAAAGACCCAGGGAGACATCCAGGGAAGGCTTAAGATCACCTGGCTGCTCCATGCGGTAAGTGTCCCCATACTTTATCAAAAGGGGCAGCTAACCGTAAAGGTAAAGCTTCTGGGCATTCCGATTATGCGCATTCCCGACAGTAGGGACAAGCCTTCTGATGAGAAAGCAGATAAGGCAGAAAAGGACCAGGAAGCCAGGGCTCCAGAGGAGGAAGAGACAGCTGCTGTTGTAGAAGCGGAGAGAACAGCCAGGGAGCAAGAGCTTTCTTTACATCCGGTAGAGATTTCTCAGCAGCCAGGAAGCCAGGAAGATCCTTTTCCAGGAGATACCGGGGGAAAAAAGAGAAAGAGATTTTCTCTGGCGGATATCCTAGTTGGAATTAGGGAAAAATTAAAAAAACTTCAATATACAATCTGCCAGTTCTGTGCTAAAATAAGGGAAGGCAGACAGCAGCTTGCAAAGATCAAGGAGTTTATTATGCTGGACTCCACCCGAGCGGCTCTTAGGCTGTGCAAGGGCCAGCTTTTTTATCTGTTGAAGAAGATAAGACCCAGAAAAATCCAGGGGTGGGTGCATTTTGGAACTGGTGATCCGGCCCTGACAGGAGAGATTTTAGGAGGCATCAGCGCATTATACGCCATCTGGCCTTGCCGGCTTATGCTACAGCCGGATTTTCAGCATCGGGTGCTGGAAGGAGAGATCCGCATCAGGGGAAGAATGCGCATGTGTACCTTTGTGGGCATGGCGTGGCGTCTCTGGCGGGATAAGAATATAAAAGCCGTTTATAAGAAAATACGAGAAAGTGCGCGGGGGCGCAAATAAGGAGGTTTTTTCATGAACAACAATAATTTTGAGACAACCGTGGCATCTCTGTTTAAGGGGATGGACAGCTTTGTCACCACCAAAACTGTGGTGGGAGATGCTGTTCACATTGGAGATACCATTATTCTGCCTTTGGTGGATGTATCCTTCGGTGTGGGAGCCGGGGCCTGGTCTGATGATAAGAAAAATAATGGGGGCGGAGGCTTGGGAGCCAAGATTACCCCCAGCGCTATTCTTGTGATTGCCAATGGCACCACCAAGCTTGTCAATGTAAAAAATCAGGATACCATCACAAAGATTCTGGACATGGTTCCGGATATTGTAGACAAGGTTACAGGAAAGAAGAAAACAGAGCAGACCCCTGTGGCCGATGCGATTCAGGACGCGGTGGACACCATAGAGTCATAACTCCTGCCCAGGGGTCTTTGGAAAGCGAAGAAGCTCCTGGCATTTTAGTCGGTAGTACAGAAGGCCGGCCAGATCCGCCAGCACCCAACCTATGGGAATCGCCATCCAGATTCCCACGACCCCTATATATGCGGAAAGCACATAGGCAAGAAGGACCCGGGTGCCCAGGGAGATAACCGTAAGAACCACAGACATGCCAGGCTTTTTCACGGCCCGGTAGAGTCCATACAAAAGGAACAGGCAGCCGATTCCCCAATAGAAGGAGCCTTCCACCCTTAGATACAGGACACCTTCCGTCAGAATTTCCGTTTCATGAGGCTGTACAAAGATCAGCAAGAGAGGCCTGGCCAGAAGAAAGACCAGCAGGGAAATTACCACACAGAACAAAACTGATACCTTTATGGCGCTGGAAATGCCCTGCCGAATGCGCTGGGGCCTGCCAGCGCCGTAATTTTGTGCAATAAAGGTGGAAAAAGCGTTTCCAAAATCCTGAACTGGCATATAGGCAAAGGAATCAATTTTGACGGCAGCGGCAAAGGCTGCCATAACCACTGGGCCAAAGCTGTTTACCAGGCCCTGCACCATGAGAATACCAAAGTTCATCACAGACTGCTGAATGCAGGTAAGGGTGGAAAATTGGGTAATCTCCAGGAGGGTGGAAGAGTTCCAGACCATGTGTCTTTGCTGCACCCGAAACTGAGGACAGCAAAGAAGAGTGTAAAGGCAGATTCCAATTCCTGAGACAAACTGGGAGATGACTGTAGCCATGGCTGCGCCTCCCACACCCAACTTAAGGGAAATCACAAAGTACAAATCCAGCCCAATATTTAAAAGGGCGGAAACTCCCAAAAACACCAGGGGAATCAGAGAATTTCCCACAGCACGCAGAAGGCAGGCAAAAAAGTTGTATAAAAAGGTAGCGCTGATGCCAAAGAAGATGATCCAGAGATATTCCCGCATAAGTCCATAGATCTCCTCTGGCACTCGCAGAAAGACCATAATGGGATCGATAAAGAGAAACACAGCTCCGTTGATAACCAGAGTTATAATGGCGATGAGCACAAAGGAGACAAACAGGCTGTTTTTTAGCTGTTCCATCTGCTGTCCTCCAAACTGGATGGAGAACAGGGCCCCGCACCCCATGCACAATCCCAGCAAAATAGAGGTTAAAAAAATCATCAGGGTGTAAGCGGAACCTACAGCGGCCAGGGCGTGACTGCCCAAAAACTTTCCCACAATCAGCGTGTCTGCAATATTATAAAATTGTTGCAGCATATTTCCTGCAATCATGGGAAGAGAGAACAGCAACATGGTTTTTAGAATCGGTCCTTTTGTTAAATCCTGGTTCATTTTGAACACCATCCTATGTAAAATATGGTGGGCTATGAAAAACCCTCCTTATTTTATCACACGGATTGGGGCAGGGCAACTGAAACCTACATAAGGAGTGGTTCCTGTCAGCAGCGAGAAAAAAGGTTATAGCCTATAAGAATAAGGAGAAAGGCTGCCAAAGCCCGGAGAAACCAACCCTCAGAGGGCATAAAAAAGGTCAGCAGGATGCCGATTCCCATCCAAAATAAAACAAAGCCAACCAGTTGCTTCATGGGATCGCCTGCCTTCTTTTTTCCTTATTACAGCATATGCGTTGGAGGGAAAAAAGTTCCCTGGAATTCATATATGCAGAAAGGAGTCCCATGGATGGAACAGCTTAGCTTATTTGATCAGCAGGAGACGAGAGCACCCCTGGCCAGCCGTCTGCGCCCGGAAACTCTGGAGGAGTATGTAGGACAAAGCCATTTACTGGGAAAGGGGAAAATGCTTCGTGGCCTTATGGAGAGGGATCAGATTTCCTCCATGATTTTCTGGGGGCCGCCGGGGGTGGGAAAGACTACCCTGGCACGGATTATCGCGGGAAGTACCCGGGCGGATTTTGTGGAGTTCAGCGCGGTGACCAGCGGCATTCGGGAGATTAAGGAGGTCATGGGCCGGGCGGAGAGTAGCCGACAGATGGGACTGCGCACTCTGCTCTTTGTGGACGAGATCCACCGGTTTAATAAGGCGCAGCAGGATGCATTTCTACCCTTTGTGGAAAAGGGCAGCATTATACTGGTGGGGGCTACCACAGAAAATCCCTCCTTTGAGATCAATTCCGCTCTCTTGTCCCGGTGTAAGGTTTTTGTGCTGAAGGCGTTGGAGGCGGAGGAGATTGTCAGGCTGCTCCAAAATGCGCTGAAAAATCCCAGGGGATATGGAAACCAGGCGATTGCCATGGAGGAGGAGCAGCTTATGGCGATTGCCCGGTTTGCAAACGGGGATGCCAGGACAGCGCTGAACACGTTGGAAATGGCGGTTCTCAACAGTCAGATACAGAAAAGCGGGGAAATTGCCGTGACAGATCAGGTACTCTCTGAGTGCATGAATCGCCGTTCTCTGCTCTATGATAAAAATGGAGAGGAGCATTATAACCTGATTTCCGCCCTGCACAAATCCATGCGAAACAGCGACCCGGATGCGGCCGTGTATTGGCTGTGTCGGATGCTGGACGGAGGGGAGGACCCTCTGTATATTGCCCGCAGGCTGGTGCGGTTTGCCAGCGAGGACGTGGGAATGGCGGATTCCCAGGCCCTGGGAGTGGCTGTGGCGGTATATCAGGCCTGCCATTTCCTGGGGATGCCGGAATGTGACGTTCACCTGACCCACGGGGTTACTTATTTGTCTATGGCACCCAAGTCCAATGCCCTTTATCAGGCTTGTGAAAGGTGTAAACAGGATGTGAGGGAGCTGCCAGCACAGCCGGTGCCATTGCAGATCCGCAATGCCCCCACTTCCCTTATGAAAGGGTTGCACTATGGGGAGGGTTATATTTATGCTCACGACACCAAGGAGAAGCTTTCCACCATGCAATGCCTCCCAGATGCGCTGAAAGACCGCCGGTATTATGCGCCCACGGAGGAGGGGCAGGAGGCTCAGGTGAAAAAGCGGCTGGAGGAAATCCTAGAATGGAAAAATCAGGAGGTATTATCATATGACAACGGAAATGATCATTGAATTGGTGGGATATCTGGGCTCTCTCATTGTGCTGGTTTCCTTTTTAATGTCCTCTGTGGTGCGGTTGCGAATTGTGAACGCGGTGGGAGGGCTGATCTTTGCCATTTACGCCATAATTATTCATTCCTATCCCACAGCCCTGATGAATTTTTGCCTGATTGGTATTAATATTTACTATCTGATTCGGCTAACCCACTCTACCAGGCATTATTCTCTTTTGGAGGGAAATCTTCTGGATGCCTACCTACAGTATTTTCTTCAGTATTATAGGGAGGATATCCGGGTTTATTTTCCGGAGGCGCCTCTTCATCAACCGGAGAAACACGGAATCGACAGAGCATATCTGGTATGCTCTGACGCGGTTCCTGTGGGACTTTTGCTGGGCAAAAGTAAGGAGGAGGGGACCCTGGAGATCTGTGTGGATTACAGCACGCCTGAATACCGGGACTGCTCTGTGGGCGCCTATCTATATGATAAACTTTCGTCCCAGGGAATCCAAAGGCTTACTTTTCCCTTTGCATCTCAAAACCATGAGGGGTACTTAAAGAAGATGGGCTTTGAGAAAGAGAATGGCGTCTATACAAAGGTGCTGGAAGGAGGAAACGGAAATGCCCGTATTTCGTCTGCGAGAAAATGAAATCAGCTTTCCCTATCCCACACAGGCCCGGGAGGATGGGCTTTTGGCTGTAGGGGGAGATTTAAGTGTGGATCGCCTTTTGCTGGCCTATTCCCATGGCATCTTTCCCTGGTTTCAGCCGGGGGAGGAAATTCTATGGTGGTGTCCTAAGGAGCGCTATCTGATTTTCCCGGCGCATATCCATGTGTCACGCTCCATGAAAAAATACAGAAAGCAGCATGCGATTCATACGGTTCTGAACCGAGACTTTAGGGATACCATGCACCAGTGTCGGATGCAGCGGGAGGACAAGGAGGGCACCTGGATTGGAGACGAAATGGAGGCAGCTTATCAGGCCCTTCACCGGGCAGGCTTTGCTCTCAGTCTGGAAGCCTATGAGGATGGACAGTTGGCCGGAGGGCTCTATGGCGTGGTTATGGGTGCCTGCTTTTTCGGGGAGAGCATGTTTTCTAAAAAGACCAACGGCTCTAAGTTGGCGCTGATTGCCCTGGCGGAGCTACTTGAAGCCAAAGGTTTTCTTTTTATTGATTGTCAGTTTTACACAGAGCATCTATGTAGTATGGGAGGTCAGTATGTGTCCTGGGAGGCCTATGAGGAGCTTTTAAAAAAGGGACTGCCAGAAATCATTGAAAGCCGACAGCCCCTGATTTTTACAGTGTAATGGTTTGGGTTGCTATTCTTTCCCGAAAGCGCACATCGTGCTCCACAAAAAGCAGGGTTGGTTTGTACTCCAGAAGCAGCTTTTCCAGTTGCATCCGGGAAAATACGTCGATGAAATTTAAAGGCTCATCCCACAGGTAAAGATGGGCAGGGGTGAGGAGGCTGGCAGCCAGTAGAATTTTCTTTTTCTGCCCCTCCGAATAGTCCTCCATATTCTTAGAAAATTGTACCCGATCCATGTCCAACTGTCGAAGAATGGAGCAAAATAGGCTTTCCTCTAAATGCTCTTCCTGGCAGAAGTGGGATATACTACCTTTTAGTTGAGAGGTGTCCTGGTTTACATAGGAAATCACCAGTCCGGAGGCTGTCTCACAGCACCCGGATTCCCTGACAGGTAGGTCCTCCTCTATGGTCTTGGCCTGTCGAAGAATCATGCGCAGCAAGGTGGATTTTCCGCAGCCGTTTTCTCCGTGAAGGGCTATGCGTTCCCCCTGGCACAGGGAAAAGGTAAGCCCGGTAAAAAGGGGTTCTTTTGCATCTTGGTAGATGAGCTCGTAGTCTCGTATGTCCACCAGAGTGTTTTTGTGGTGGGACAGGGGCATTAGTTTTAAATCCACTGTCTGTTCCAGACCCACCAGAAGCCCTTCCTTCTCCTGAATCTCCCGGTTTATCCGCTTTTCCATCTGCTTTACCCGGCTCTGCATCTTTTTGGTTTTTGCCCCGATGTAGGCCCTGGTCCCCATATTCCGATCGTGGTTTTTGATGGGATCATAGCCAATCTTGGTGCTCTCGTTTTTCTCCGCCCACCGGGAGGAGCGGGAGGCGGCCTGGCGAAGCTTTCCGATTTCTTTCAAGTGTTTTTCATTTTCCGCCAGGGCAAACTGATCCTTACGCTGGCGATTCTCCCACCAGCTGGAAAAATTTCCACTCTGTACTTCAAGAGACTTTCTGTTTAAGGCCAGAATATGGTCCACACAGGCATCCAGCAGGTCCCTGTCATGGGAGATTAGAATAAAGCCCTTTTTATGGCTTAAATAATTCTTTACCTGCTCCCGGGAATCCTGATCCAGATGGTTGGTGGGCTCATCAATCAGAAGAAAATCCTGGTCTCCGGAAAACAGGACTGCCAGAAGGACTTTTGTTCGCTCCCCGGGGCTGAGAGTCCGAAAAGGCCGGTATAGGATTTCCGATGATTCCTCCAGCTTCTCCAGCTCCCGCAGCACACGCCAGGATGCACAGCCAGCTTTGATGTCCTCCATAAAGTCTGCCCCTGTCTGATCCATCTGTTCCGGGGGAATAGGCCTGGGAAAGTAATCAAAGGCCGTGGGGGCAGTAATGCTCCCGCTGTAAGGATATTTTCCCATCAGCAGTTGTAAAAAGGTGGTTTTTCCTTTTCCATTGCGACCTACAAAGCCTAGTTTCCAGTCTGTGTCTATGGAAAAGGAGACATTTTCAAATATGGTATCGAAATGACCCTCATAAGAAAAGGTCAGATTGTTTACGCGAATTTGTGACATAGCAATTCCTCCTTTCTAGGTTCCAAACTGCCTAAAAAGGCAAAAAAAGAACCCTTTGCTGCCAAAAGAGTTCTTTATATTCCATAGCCATATGGATCCTTTTGAGGAATATTTCCGCACAAAAAGAGAGACTATGAGAACATAATCTACTTTTGGCAGCATGACAAAAATGCAGGATCATAAGATTCCCGCGATCTTTTTCCCTCATGCAAACAAAAGCATATTATCTCCTCATCTTTTCACCTCTCTCCGTTTGATGGGACGATAATATCACACTCTCTTTTATTTGTCAAGTGAGGAAGATTATGGTATAATGAATTATCTTTTACAAGGAGGGCAAAGCTTATGGAGGGATTAGAAATAAGCAGAGTACAGGAGCAGGAGGGGCTTTTTCATGCCCTGGAAAATACGGATATCTGTACCTTCTGGTATTATCCCCAAAAGAAGCTTATCACTATTGATGACAGGACAGCCCAGATGTATGGCTGTAAAAATGTGTACCCGGATATGCCCACAAGCTTTGCCGAGGATTTTGTACACCCTTCCACCAGGGCGGTATTTTGTGAGATGTATTACCGGATTGATCGGGGAGATCGGACAGCTCAGGCATCCTTTAGCAGCCAAGACAGGAGGAACTGGTGTACGGTTACCCTTACCACAGTTGCCTATGATGAGCAAGGACGGCCAGAGAAAACCTATGGCATTATCCAAAATATATCAGATTTGAAGCTTCAGGAAGCAGAGTACCACAGCAATAGTATGCGGCTGATAAACATTATCAGCGCGCTCAGCAAGATTTACATGTTTAATTATTTTATAGATCTGCAAACCGGCACCTTTATGGAGATCGTGGGACTGGACTATATCACCAAGGTTTTGGGGACCGAAGGGGATGTGGTCTCTGCTTTTAGGCTTTTTTGTGACACCCTTATTGAACAGAATTCCAGGGCAGAATTTGAGGCGTTTGTGGATGTCAGCACTTTGGCGGAGCGAATCGGCAGCCAGCAAAACATTTCTCTGGAATACTTAAGCATCAAGCAGGGGTGGTGCCGAAGCAACTTTATAGTGGTGAAGCGGGATGACTCCGGCCGAGCCATTCAGGTGGAGTTTGTGGTGGAAAATATCAGTGCCCAGCGGGAAAAGGAGCTGGAGGATAAGGAAGCTTTGGAAAAGGCCTATGCGGAGGCCAATAAGGCAAACGCCAGTAAATCTGCTTTTTTAAATAATATGTCCCATGACATCCGAACCCCTATGAATGCCATTGTGGGCTTTTCCGCCATAGCAGCTTCCCATATTGAGGACCAGGAAAGAGTGCGGGATTGCATTGATAAGATCACGGCTTCCAGCAAACATCTGTTGTCCATAATCAATGAAGTGCTGGATATGAGCCGGATTGAGAGCGGGAAGATCGAGCTTCAGGAGCAGGAGGCGAACCTTCCTACTATTCTCCATGACTTTATGAATATGATCCAGGAACAGGTTCGGATAAAGGGACTGGCTCTTTCCATTGATACCATGAATTTGTCCCATGAAAATGTATATGCGGATGAGGGAAGAATTCACAGGATTCTTTTGAATCTGGTGGGAAATGCCATTAAATTTACCCCAGTGGGAGGCAGCATTTTTATCCGTCTGGCGGAAAAGCCTCAGACTTCTCCCAAATATGGCAATTATGTGATTTCTGTCAGGGATACGGGAATTGGAATGAGCGAGGAGTTTCTGCCCCATGTGTTTGAGGCCTTTGAGCGGGAGCGGACCTCCACCATCAGCAAGATGGAGGGTACAGGACTGGGGATGGCCATTACCAAGAACATTATTGAGATTATGGGTGGCACCATTCAGGCGGAGAGCCGGCAGGGAGAAGGATCTGTGTTCACGGTGGAGCTTCCTCTAAAGCTTATAGAAAAGAGGTTGGAGAATCCCAGGATTGAGCGGCTGGCAGGCCTTCACGCCATGGTCATTGACGATGATTACAATGTTTGTGACAGTGTTTCCAAAATGTTGGATAAAATTGGTATGGAGCCGGAATGGATCATGTCGGGAAAGGAGGCACTTCTCCACACCAAGTTGGCCCTGGAGATGGGGCGGAGTTTTTCTGCGTTTTTTGTTGACTGGAAAATGCCGGATATTCGCGGAGTTGAGGTGGTCCGTCAGCTTCGGGTTTTGGTGGGTCCCAAAGTGCCCATTTTTATTCTCACTGCCTATGATTTCAGTGATATTGAACAGGAGGCCGTGGAGGCTGGAATGACTGGCTTTTGTCAAAAGCCTCTGTTTTTATCAAAGCTTCGCAGAGTGCTTTTGGAAGCCTTTGGCGAGGGAGAAGAGGAAGAGGTAGTCCTGGATGAGAGCTGGAAGGAAGGCCTGAAGGGAAAACATATTCTTCTGGTGGAGGATAATGAACTGAATCAAGAGATTGCAGAGGAAATACTCTCAGAGGTTGGATTTGAGGTGGATACAGCGGAAAATGGCAGGATTGCTGTGGAGAAGTTGGCAAAGGCAGAAGAGGGGACTTATGATCTGGTATTGATGGATATTCAGATGCCTGTGATGGATGGCTATGAGGCAACAAGAACCATTCGGGCCATGGAGGCTCCTTGGATACTAAGACTTCCTATTTTGGCCATGACGGCTAACGCCTTCGAGGAGGACAAGAAAAAGGCTATGGAGGCCGGAATGAATGGACATTTGTCCAAACCCATTGACACAGAGAAGCTGTTTCAGACGTTGTCAGAAATTTTGATATCATAGGACAAAATAAATATACTGGCAGATGCCGAATTTTTGTCTACTGTTTCCAGGGAGCACAGATGTGCTCCCTGTGTTCTTTATGTAGAAGCTTTATTTTTCCTGAGAGGGCCAGATTCTCTCCCTGGGATCTTGATATTCGTACTCATATTCTTCTTCTTCGTCTTCCTCCAAATCAAAGGCATTGATAAGGGCAAACTGATATAAGATCTGCGTTTCTGGACTGAAAAGCAGGGTACATTTGTAATCCAACCCCCGCTGAGTCAGGGACAGATCCCTTTCCTTATAATCCGGAAATATCTCCACTGCTTTTGTCATAGTCAATTCTGTCACAGGTATTCCATTTACTAGAACATCGTCTGGCAAAATATTTTTGTCATGGGACAGATGCAATTCAAGCCGGGTAATCACAGCCTCTTTCATGGGAATATCCTCGTCCTTTGCCTCTATGGAGAGATGGATAAAGATGGAATCCTCAATCCAGAAGAATGCTTCCGTATAGCTGGTATTGGCTGCCAGCATTTCCTCCGGGTCAAGAACACGCTTTTTCACCTCATCGTTTTTCACCACAGGTATCATAACCTTAATATCCTGATCAAGAAGGGTTTGCAGCTTGGTTTCTCCCACACGGATTTCCGTATCTTTAATTACCACTGGGACCACATGCTCCTGTAGGGTAAATTGGCTGGTGTCTGACTGGGGAAGCGGCTGGGTTGCAATGACAGGCTCTGGCTCCGGAGTGGGGGAACATCCTGTCAAAAGAACAACAGACAGAATGAGGACAAGACCTTTTTTATATGCTTTAATCATAATAATCTCCTTGAAGTTATGTATTTTGTATGTATATCATACCACAGATCTTTGGAATTTTAAATCCTTTTTTAGTGGCTTGAAAGTGCAGAGATCTATGTAATTTGCACAAATTACAGGAAAATAATTTAGTATAAGTGTCACTTGCTGTTTTTTGATTCTATGTTAGGATAGTAGGGAAATGACATGATAGTAAGAGGACAGGAAGGAGAGAAGACATGACGGATTATTTTGGAAAGCAAGTTCCCAAGCTTGGCTTTGGCCTGATGCGCTTGCCAAAACAGGACGGACACATGGATCTGGAACAAATCAAGCGGATGGTGGATCTGTTTTTGGAGGCTGGATTTACCTATTTTGACACGGCTTATGTATATGAGGGCTCGGAGGAGGTGGCCAGAAAGGCGCTGGTGGAGCGGCATCCTCGGGAAGCTTTTACCCTGGCTACAAAATTAAATACTTCGGTGGCTGCCACAGAGCAGGAGGCCAAAAAGGAGTTTGCTACCAGTTTGGAACGCACTGGAGCGGGATATTTTGATTATTATCTGCTGCATGCCCTCAGCCGGAAAAATTATGATAAATACAAGAATTTTCATCTCTGGGATTTTTTGGCGGAACAAAAGGCAAAGGGCCTTATCCGGTATACCGGTTTTTCCTTTCATGATGAGCCTAAGCTTTTGGATCAGCTTCTCACAGAACATCCCCAGGTGGATTTTGTACAGTTACAGATAAATTATGCAGACTGGGAAAATCCTTCGGTGAAGGCCCGGGCTAACTATGAGGTTGCCCGCAGGCATGGGAAATCCATTGTGGTTATGGAGCCAGTAAAGGGAGGAAATCTGGTGCAGCTGCCAGAGGCGGGGGAGAAGCTTCTGAAAGAATACCACCCGGATATGTCTACAGCTTCCTGGGCTATTCGGTTTGCGGCTTCTCTGGAGGGAGTTATCACCGTGCTCTCTGGTATGTCCCATGTGGACCAGATGGAGGATAATCTTTCCTATATGAAGGGATTTCAGCCACTCTGTGAAAAAGAGCAAAGGATTATCCAGGAGGTACAGCGTATCCTGGGGAATTCTTCCACCATTCCCTGTACGGCCTGCCATTACTGTACAAAGGGGTGTCCCCAGCAAATTCCCATTCCAGAAATTTTTTCTGCCATGAATCAATGGTTGGGCAACGGCCAGATGACAGAAGCCATAGCAAATTATCGAAAAACCGTTGAGCCGGGTGGGAAAGCATCCACCTGCGTGGACTGTGGGCAATGCGAGGAGGTCTGCCCCCAGCAGCTTGCTATCCGGGACTATTTGAAGCAGTGTGAGAAGGTTTTAGAAGCTTCCCATATTCCTGGAGTGCAGCCATAGGGGCTGCAAAAAATATGTAGAGAAATAGGGGTCAGACCTTTGGGGCGTGGTCCTTTCAGGAGAATGACCTATCTTTATCAACAAAATATGAATCCATTTCAGAACCTGCTGCCAATTTGTCACCTGTCCTTTTAAAGGCGACAAATTGGCTATGCGTCTGTTCTATTGGATAATTTCTGTAGTGTCTTGCCCTAATTTTGTTTCTATGGGATACATTTTTTCCTGATACAATGCTTATCATATTTTTTAACCCAAAAAGTTATGTTCCGCCTGTATCTATTCACAAAGTCCGCTTCCCAGTCCCTTTCTGCTGTTGGAGCAGAGAACTTTGCTTATTGACGGGTGCTTCCTCCAATCACAGTCTGTGTGCCAAACGGCGAAACCATGAGTTGCCTTACCTCTGTGTACGGTCTGAACTTTTGTTCGAATATTGGGGATTTTTAATAGTTAAGACACTAACATACAAAGATACGTCACCCAGCCATCGTATATGGCAGGCGTTTAAAAATAGGAGAGTGAATTTATGACAAACCAAGAACGTAGAGATGCACAGATGGCCTATATTTCCGATGCCCATGTTTTGGCAGAGCAGCAGGTATGCAGAAGAAAACTGCATAGGTTAAACTCTATAGCCCCATGGGACTTTGACGGAATCAGAAAAATGGTCAAAGATTTACTGGGAAAATCAGAAAATGCCTTTATCAATCCCCCCTTTTACTGTGACTATGGTACACATATTGAGGTTGGAAAGAATTTTTTTGCCAATTATAACTGCACAATTCTGGATGTTGCCAAGGTAAAGATAGGAGATAACTGTCTGTTAGCTCCTCATGTAGCTATTTATACAGCGGGACATCCTATTCATCCATTCAGTCGGAACTCAGCCTATGAATATGGAAAAGAGATAACCATTGGGGATAACGTCTGGATTGGAGGTAATGTGGTCATATGTCCAGGAGTACATATTGGAAACAATGTGGTCATTGGCGCAGGCAGTGTAGTCACAAGAGATGTTCCGGATTGGGTTCTTGCGGCTGGAAATCCCTGCAAGGTGATACGAAAGATTACGGATAAGGATCGTAAAAAGCTTTTTGGGACAGAGGATATAGATGAGGAGGCTTGGAAGGATATTGAAACTAGGATGAAATATTAGATTTTACCGATGGAAAATTGTTTTGGGGATGAGTGAAAACCCCTGTTTGGCAGTGAAAAAACCGGTATAAACTTTTGGTTAATACATTTTAAAGCGCATAAAAACTAGTATGAACCAAAAGTTTATACTGCGAGATAATGAAAAAAGTCAGTTTTTGCTGGCTTTTTTTGACAGTCTGTGCAAGTTATACCTGCCTTGCTTGCCGAGTTATACGCACCCTTATAATGGCGCAGAAGCGAATGGCACTATGATTAAAATATTTTTAAGTGTTTTCGCTTTTTTTACCGTACTATATATGACCGGTTAGTTTGATAGTAAGAGGTGATGTCTTTGAATGACGAAAGAACAATATCTGCCATCAAAAATCGAGATGAAACGGCGATCAAGGAAGCTATCAAAAAATATTCTAAACTCCTGTGGTCAATTTCCAGCTCGGTTCTGAGTAATATTGGTTCCACACAAGATGTTGAAGAGTGCGTGGCAGACACGTTTATTTATTTGTGGGAACATCCAGACAAGTATAACCCGGGGCGGGGGAAATTAAAAACCTGGCTATCGATTATCGCAAGAACGCAGGCGATCAACCGGTGCCGAGAAATTACAAAAAGGAATAGGATTCCTCTTGCGGATACCACTTTCATGGAGCACCTTGGCATTGTTGATAATATTTTGAAAAAAGAAACCCGGCGGATGTTAATCGATGCAATAAATGCCTTGGGTGAGCCGGAGCGAGAAATTTTGATCCGCCGCTATTACTATGAGCAAAAGCCAAAGGAAATTGCGCTTACATTGGATATGAGCGCAAAACAAATAGATAACCGCCTATACCAAGCAAAGCTGAAACTGCGTGAGGCTCTTTCTAAGTTAAATTGAGGAGGTCAATATGGATTCTTTCAATAGAACAAACTTACAGAACATCAAAGATATTTTTGAGAAAAAAACTGGTGTTAACCTGGATAGCAGGAGGCACTTCCATCCTTTTAAAATGGCAATGGTTGTAGTGGCTGTGATACTATGTTGTTGGGGAACCACCGCTTTTGCAGTTAATCTATTTTCCGCGTTGTCCGGGGATGATTTGGGGATTTCCGCTACTTATGAGGGAAATGGAATTGTATCAGTCCAGGTTGAAAACAGGTCAGACAAAGAACTTCACTTCCAATCTGTGCTGCGGTTGATGCAATGGACAACCAGTGAAGAAATAAAGCCATTTGCAGGGAAGGATGTATCTTTCAGCAACACGAATATACCAGCTCATTCAAGCGGTACAATGACCATTGACCTTTCGGATGCCTACGATATGGCGCTGTTGGAAACGCCGCTGGAAGGCAATGATTGGTATTACTTTATCCTGACAAACAATCAGTTTGTTTTTGGCCAGAACTGGATGTGCTCAGTGGATTTTGCAGAATCCAGCATTACCCCAACGGAATATACCACGCCTATTACACCTCTTGAGGCGGATGCAGAACTTGTAGCGGAAATTATGGAAGAATTGCGGCCCTACTTTGAAAGCTATACCACAGACCCTGCTAAGAGAAATCAATTATCTGATGAGTATTTGGCTCTGTGTCAAAGGTTGCTGGAACAAGTGGATGGAACGATTGTGCCCTCGGTGTCCCCAGTGGAATTAACCGTAATAGACAGCGATAAAAATCCCACCTTTGACACTTCCGTACCGCTGGATATGCAATTACAGCTTACTAGCCTGCATCGCCGGTCAACAGACGGTTATGACAAGATAATTGGCGCTTCCCATACAGAACAGGCGTTGGTGCTGAGTGCCTGTATCCCGCAGCAAAAAGGCGACATGGCGGGCGGTGTGAATGTGCCTTTGATTTACGTTTTCACATACGAAAAAAGTAGAATTACAGACCCACAGAACTACGCGTTCATCCGCGGCCAGCTCCTGACCTTTGAGCAGATGGAGCAGTACAAGATTTATGAGGATGGACAATATGTTTGCTATGATGTCAGCCATTTGTTCTATTCTGAGCTTGGTCCGTATGTAGAGAGTATGGTCAGTCAGAGGAGCGATGTCTATTTTGATGAACAGGTTTGGGAACGCATACAAAATATTTATAGTTATTACAAAGAGAACTTGGGAAGACTTCTCGGTTACAGAGATTCCGCAAGCTCTGTCGAACCTGAAAGCGAGAGTGATGTTCCTAGTGGAAACAGAAACTCTGAATAAAAACTATTTTATACTTCTGCTAAGTTGGTATATAATAGATCTGGTAACAGATTTACATTGTTAGAGAGAAAATGTAGACAGCTTACTTGTAAAATGTCACCTGTATGTGGCGCGGAGAGAAAACATGGCAAAATTAACATCTATGATGAATATTGGCAGGGAAATGGCAAAGAAGTTGGATTCTATTGGGATAAGTTCGTCGGAGGAACTTATCCAGTCTGGCGCTGAGCAGGCATTCCTGAAATTAAAAGAAGCATATCCCAAGATTTGCTTGGTACACTTGTATGCATTGGAGGGAGCGATCTGTAATATAGAGTTTAACGGCCTTTCCGAGAGCAGGAAACAGGAACTGAAAGCGTTTAGTGATTTTTTGAAAGTGTGATTAGGGGAGGTTTTTGTATGGAGGAAAAAATAATTTTTAGTCCTGGTTCTTTTTTTCATGGGACAAAAGCGGATTTAAAGACAGGGGATTTATTGACAAGCGGATTTGTGTCTCATTATGAGGACAGGAAGGCAAAGTATGTGTATTTTGCGGGGACATTGGATGCGGCGATCTGGGGTGCGGAATTAGCGTCTGGGGAAGGCGAACAGCGGATCTATGTTGTGGAGCCCACGGGAGAGTTTGAAGATGACCCCAACGTGACAGATAAAAAGTTTCCAGGAAATCCCACCAAGTCTTATCGTACACAGTCACCTTTGAAGATTGTTGGGGAGGTGGTTGGCTGGAAAGGACATTCGCCAGAAGTTTTACAGAATATGAGGGACAATCTGGAAAGGCTAAAACATATGGGGATTGGGGCAATCGAGTAGTTACTTTTATTATGAGAATAATTGTGAAAAGAGGCAACACTATGAAACATTATGGAAGGTTATTGTTATTCTTTTTTGCATTGCTAATAGGCGGCGGATTAGGATATCTGTTGTTGGCCAATTTTGAACCAATCAAGATGGTTATGTTTGGCATTGTTTGTTTGATATTAGGGGAAGGATTTTATCAGATTGATAAGAGAATACCTAAGAAGTGATATTTATTTGTGGGAGCAGTGGCTTCCCTTTTATCAGGGAGTTGAATGAGGCAGTCATCAGAAGCTGCAAGAGGGTTTACAGTATGATTATTAAGAATAGTATTTGTGTGTTATTGTCAGCCTTGGTTATGTTGTTGTTTCCTTGGTGTGCAGTAACTTTTATAAAAGGTGATGGGGGGATGGCAGGATGTTTCCTGCTGTTTTTCGCAATAAACCCCATAGTATCCGTGGCTGTTGGAATATTTTCAGGCAGAAATATTCGTGTAGCATGGTTTCAGCCTATGCTGTTAGCCATTTTATTTCTCTTTGGAACTTGGATTTTCTTTGACATGGGAGAACCAGCATTTATTCTCTATGCGGCAGTTTATTTGTTATTGGGATATGCTGCGATGCTGATATGCGGCCAGCGGAGTCTCCGGGCTATTATCATGGAGTGCTCCCGTTATCTGTCCAACCGAGCAAAAAGGAATACACCACCTGTGAATGTAGAAGATGGAAACAACCAATCGGATAGAGATCATGGAAATCAATAGTTTTGCGAGGCGGCAAGGCGCTTACTACACCACTACTACACCATTTTTGAAAGAGCCTTGATGTGATTTCTGCATTGGCAGAAGATTTGACAAAGGAGTTTGGCAAAAATTATTCCATAAGAAATCTGCATTATTATATCAAATTTTATCAGTGTTTTCCTGATGAGCA
>JAAWAC010000045.1 GCA_022791975.1 Lachnospiraceae bacterium
GCGTCGAGGTTATGAGGTCTATATCGGAAAAAACGAAACGAAAGAAATTGACTTTGTGGCAGTGCAGCGCGACGAGCGTATCTACGTTCAGGTATGCCGTAGGTTGCCGGAGGAATCTGATCGGGAAATCGCCAATCTCCTCGAAATCAAGGATCACTACCCTAAATATGTTGTTACGTTGGACGAATTGGCCGCTGGAAATGTCAATGGTGTAAAAATCGTACACTTGGCAGATTTTTTGCTTAGTGCTGAGTATTGAAACAAGAGAGGATGTGACGAATATGGCAGAAAGCAAATATAAATTCGAGAGGCTGACACCAACTGATGATGTGGATTTAGCTGTTTATGAGGAAGCAATAGATTATGTATTTCAAAAATCATAGTAGCTTACGCTTTCTGCATATTTCATTTGCACATTTTCAATCACCAAGTGAAAAAATGAACCAGAGGTTAAGGAATCCGTTTTAGAGGGAAAAATTTTAAATCAGCTAATACATCAGATCCCATCAGATAAAATTCCTCAAACCAATTTCAAACGGGAAATCTTTCGTCTCAGTGATTAATATGAAGATGCCAAGTCACCCTTTGTGCAAAATGTCGAAATTTGTCGAAATCGCCCAAAAACCTTTACAAATTCCCTCGAAAAAAGTATAATGATCCTATCTTAAATTCTCAATCCTGAAAAGAGCTCCTATTCTTTCCAAGTTTTTACCCAGAAAGGAGCATTCATAATGAAGCAAATCGCATTTATATGCGTTTTTTCTGAACGGCAGGAGATTCGGCAGTTTCATGCCTTGTCTCATAAAGCTGTCTATCTTGCTTTGCAAAAAACAGCCCTTTTATGTCACTCGGATTTACACTATCAATTATACAGTTGCCGACCGCCGGATGATATACGCGCCTGGTCCGGTTCCGCCGATTTCTGTATCTTTTATTTTTTGTGCAGTACCCAGGAAATTGCCGATTTTTTTTCTGCCAATTTCCGCAACATGAAGCAGGCACTCTATCTGCTAAACAGCAGTTATTATGATACAAAAGGGAAGGTTCTTCATTTTCAAAACATCTATCGTCTACCCGCCCGCTGTGCCTGCGCAATTCCTTCTAATCTGGCTTTTCAGGCGGCCATTTCCAATCATAAAGAAAATCAATTTTTTTATCTTTACAATCAGAAAAAGCTGAGCAATCAAAACTCTGAATTTCTTGAACAAATGCGGAATATCCACCTTTTGACTGCGGCGTATATGAATGGAGAACATTTATGAAATATGAAAAATTAATAATAGAGTTAATGGATTTTTTCACTGGCAGCGTGGGGGAGTGGGGCGAACAGCAGCAGTGGGGGAAGGATAAAGAGGCGGATCTGGAAATTATAAAGGATACTCTACGATTAAGGAATATTTCTGAGTCTCGGATCGGTTCCCTGGCTTTGTGGCTCTGGGATTGTCTGTTTGGGCAGGCCTTGCTGAATCAGTTGTTTTCTGACCCTATGGTCAGCGATGTGAAAATCCTGGCCCACGACCATATCCGTTTGAAATGTTTGGGGGACAGAAAGGATTCAGCCCTCTGTTTTGAAAACCCTAAGCAATATCTGCATTTTACAGAATACCTGCTCTGTCGCTTTGGATTACAGATGGATGATCCCCGCACTCTGCTTAGCTTTTGCGATTCCAGCTCACACACAGGGGAGCTTCTCTGCTATCATGTTTCTTCCCGCCGGGGGAACTCCAGCATGACGCCCTATCTGCATATACATCGGATTTTCAAAAAGAAAAAATATATACAGGACTTGGTGGACTCCGGGATGCTAAAGCCCCAGGCGGCCAGCTACCTGATGGATCAGGTCCGGTATGGCAGTTGCATTTTGTTTACTGGGAGCAGCCGCCTGGATCTAAGCATTTTGATGAATGCCCTGATCGATCAGATCCCCCATTCTCATAGCGCCCTGGCCATACAGGAGCGGGAAGAGTTGTTTACTACCGCCCACCCAGAATTTATGTTTCAGTACACAGCGCCCAGGTGGAACAAAGAGGAAACTTGCAGCAGCCAGGAGCTTCTGGAGCATGGCATGCTTATGGATGCGGACTATCTGATCCTGGATGAGCTGAAACCTGAGAATGTACTTTCCTTTTGGCGAGCCGTTTGCCAGGGACAATGCTGCTGGAGCACACTTCCCAGTGTGGACGCCAGGGAGGCGTTAGATACCTTGGCAGGGTATCTTTGTCAGGAAACGGACTGCGCGTTGGAGACGGTGCTTCCCTCCCTGCAATCCATTTCCTGTGTGGTTAGCTTAGCGGAAAACCGGGTTACGGAGCTTCTGGAGGTTCAGGGTTGGGACCCGGAAGCCAGGCAGCTAAGGCTGCACAGTGTGCTGTAAGGAGAGCTTTTCAAAGCAGCCTATTTTTGAGTGTGGAAGCAAGAGAGGGAAAGGGAAAGACTTAGAAAAGCAGAGAAAGGACCAAACACCAGTCAACAGGGGAAAAAGTTGAAAAAGGCTTGAAAAAGGCTTTCAAAATCCCAAAGAGTGTGATACAATACCTAAAGTCAGAGAAAACCAGAGCATATACGGATGACAGCAGAAAGACAGCGGATCCATCCGTTCATGGGAATTGTGACAAATCGCATAGGAGGTGTGAAGGTTGAAGCACGTAAAAACATTGAATACCCAGATTCTGCAGAATACAGTGAAAAAAGGCGGCTGTGGAGAATGCCAGACATCCTGCCAGTCCGCTTGCAAGACTTCCTGCACCGTAGGAAATCAGACCTGTGAGCAGCACAAATAGTTCCAAGTCAGGAAAAGGACAAGGAGCATAAAGAAACGGATAAGCAGCGGCTGGTGTGCTGCCCATTTGGTATGATACCAGAGGGTCGTGCACCTGACCGCTGCTTATTGTACTGTATTGCCCTGGGGATTTTCGGGGATACATACAGAAACAGGAAGGGGAAATAAGTGGTTCATCAATATAAAAATAACGGGTACAATATTGTGTTGGACGTAAACAGCGGCGCCGTACATGTGGTGGATGATTTGGCCTATGAGCTGATCCCGCTTTTTCAGGAAAAAACAGGGGAGGAGCTGATAGAACGCTTTAGCCGGGAGTATCCGCCAGAGGAAATCCGGGAGGCTCTGGAGGATTTGGAGGAGCTAAAGGAAACGGGGATGCTGTTTACGGAGGATACCTATCGGGACATGGTGATAGACTATAAAAAGCGCTCCACCGTGGTAAAGGCCTTGTGCCTCCATATTGCTCATGATTGCAATCTGGCCTGCCAGTACTGCTTTGCGGAGGAAGGGGAATACCATGGGCGTCGGGCACTTATGAGCTTTGAGGTAGGAAAACAGGCGTTGGACTTTCTGATTGCCAATTCCGGGAGCCGTCGAAATTTGGAGGTAGACTTTTTTGGTGGAGAGCCCCTGATGAATTGGCAGGTGGTGAAAGACCTGGTGGCCTATGGGCGACAGCAGGAAAAGCTTCACGACAAGCATTTCCGTTTTACCCTGACTACCAATGGGGTGCTGTTAAATGACGAGATTTTGGAGTTTGCCAACCGGGAGATGAGTAACATCGTATTGAGTATCGATGGCCGCAAGGAGATAAATGACAAGATGCGGCCCTTCCGGGGAGGAAAGGGAAGTTATGATTTGATTGTGCCCAAATTTCAAAAGGTGGCAGAGAGCCGGAATCAAGCTAATTATTATGTGCGGGGCACCTTTACCCGGAATAATTTGGACTTTTCCAAGGATGTGCTCCATTTGGCGGATTTGGGCTTTGAGCAGATTTCCGTGGAACCGGTGGTGGCTGGGCCAGAGGAGCCCTACGCGCTTCGGGAAGAAGATCTGGATGCGATTTGTGGGGAATACGATGCCTTGGCCAGGGAGATGGTGGAGAGATTGGGAACTGACAAAGAGTTTAACTTTTTCCATTTTATGATCGACCTTACGGGAGGTCCCTGCGTATATAAACGTTTGTCCGGCTGTGGTTCCGGCACGGAGTATCTGGCAGTGACTCCCTGGGGAGATCTGTATCCCTGCCATCAGTTTGTGGGGGAGGAGGGCTTTCTCATGGGAAATGTGTTTGAGGGTCTTACGAACACGGGGCTTCGGGATGAATTCAAGGGATGCAATGTATATGCCAAGGAGAAATGCCGGGACTGCTTTGCCAGGTTTTACTGTAGTGGTGGTTGTGCAGCCAATGCCTATAAATTTCACCAGTCTATCCAGGATGCCTATGATATAGGGTGTGTTTTGCAGAGAAAGCGGGTGGAGTGTGCCATTATGATAAAGGTGGCAGCAGCGGAATTAAGGGGAAGAAAAGCAGAAGAAGAGGCCTCTGGGCAATAATCACAGGGCATAGGCAAGTGGGAAGCACATGGGGCTTACCCGGTAAACTATAGAATTAGTAGGAGAATAAATCATGAAAAAGAGCAGAGGAATCCTGGTGCTGGTCATAACCGTGCTGCTTACGGCAGGGCTTATCTATGGGGCGGCCGGATGCATCGGGGGAGAGAAAACGGAAGGAAATCCCATTAAGTTGGGCCTCGACCTGGCTGGGGGTGTGAGCATTACCTATGGTACGGTAATTGACAATCCCACAGCGGAGCAGATGGCTGACACCATTTACAAGCTTCAAAAGCGTGTGGAGGCCTACAGCACGGAGGCCCAGGTTTACCAGGAGGGAGACAATCGGATCAACATTGAGATCCCTGGCGTTCAGGATGCCAACACTGTGCTGGAGGAGCTGGGACGGCCAGGCTCTCTGGAATTTTGGGATATAAGTGGAAATCTTATTCTGGATGGAACAGACATTCTGGATGCACGGGCTGGCTCCACCAGAGACCAGATGGGGAATATGGACTATGCAGTGAGCCTGACCCTGACGGATGAGGGAGCCGAGAAGTTTGCAAAAGCTACGGAGGAAAATCTGGGACGGCCCTTGCCCATTATCTATGACGGCCAGGTGATCAGTGAGCCCACGGTGCAGGCAGTGATCAGCGATGGACATGCCCAGATCAATAATATGCGGTCCTTTGAGGATGCGGAGATTCTGGCATCCACTATCCGAATCGGTTCCTTGCAGCTGGAGCTCCAGGAGCTTCGCTCCAATGTGGTAGGCGCTCAGCTGGGACAGGACGCTATCAGTACCAGTCTGAAGGCGGGAGCTGTGGGATTTGGTTTGGTTATGTTGTTTATGGTGGTATTTTACCTGGTGCCAGGTCTGGCAGCTGGAATTGCTTTGACCATTTATGTGGCGCTGATGCTGCTTCTCATTAGTGCCTTTGAGATCACCCTGACTCTGCCTGGTATCGCCGGTATTATCTTAAGCATTGGTATGGCGGTGGATGCCAACGTGATTATTTTCGCCCGTATCCGCGAGGAGCTGGGAACCGGAAAAACCGTGCGTTCTGCCATGAAAATCGGCTTTCAAAAAGCTCTTTCCGCCATTGTGGACGGAAATGTCACTACCCTGATCGTGGCAGTGGTTTTGCTGTTAAAAGCCAGCGGCGGAATTAAAGGCTTTGCTCAGACCTTGGCTTTGGGTATTGTGTTGTCCATGTTTACGGCCCTCTTTGTCACCCGACAGATTCTGTATGCTCTGTACGCGGTAGGCATTCAGAAGCCCCAATTTTATGGAGTGCAAAAGGAGCGGAAGGTGATTCCATTTTTGCGTAAGCGCCGTCTGTTTTTTGTGATATCCATTGGGGCAGTGGTTTTAGGCTTTGTGACTATGGGAATTCAGGCAGGCATGGGACATGGCGCTCTGGCCTACAGCCTGGAATTCCAGGGAGGCACCTCCACCACCGTGCCTTTTACCCAGGATCTGTCCATTGAGGAGATTGAGCAGCAGGTGAAACCCCTTGTGGCAGAGGTTACGGGGGATCAGGAGATTCAGACCCAGAAGGTACAGGGAAGCAGCGAGGTGATTATTAAGACCAAGGAGTTGAATCTGGAACAGCGGCAGGCTTTGAATGAGGCTTTGGCAGAGAAATTTTCCCTGGATGCCAAAGAGATTTCAGCGGAGAGTATCAGTTCTACCATTAGCAGCGAGGTGAGAAGGGATGCAGTGGTAGCCGTGGTTATCGGTATTATCTGTATGTTGTTGTATATCTGGTTCCGGTTTAAGGATATCCGCTTTGCAGGCAGCGCTGTTATCGCTCTGATTCACGATGTGCTGGTGGTGCTGACCTTCTATGCAATTTTGCGGATTTCCGTGGGAAATACCTTTATTGCCTGCATGCTTACCATTGTGGGATATTCCATCAATGCCACGATTGTAATTTTTGACAGAATTCGGGAAAACCTGGGCAATAAAAAGAGAAAAGATGATCTCCAGGAACTGGTGGATATGAGTATTACCCAGACCCTCTCAAGAAGCATCAACACCTCTCTAACCACCTTTATTATGGTGGCGGTGTTGTTTATTATGGGCGTGGCATCCATTCGTGATTTTGCCCTTCCCTTAATGGCTGGCATTATCTGCGGAGCTTATTCCTCTGTGTGTATTACAGGAGCACTGTGGCACTGGATGCGGATTCGGTTTCAGGAAAAGGCTGAGTAGACAAAGGATTTAGAGGAGAAGATACATGGAAGAATACTGGAGAGAAGCTCCCCGGCAGGAGGGGAATGCCCAACTGGCTGCCTGCTTAGGGATCAGTCCCATGACTGTACGGCTCATCCGTAGCCGGGGCGTAGAGGGGGAGGAGGAAATCCGAAAATATCTCCGGGGAACTCTTAAAGACCTGCACGATCCCTTTCAAATGAAAGGGATGGAAAAAGCTGTGGAGCTGCTGACGGAAAAAATCCGGGAGGGCGCTCCTCTGCGGGTTATCGGAGATTATGATATTGATGGGGTCAATGCTACCTATATATTGCTGACCGGCTTCAAACGGATAGGCGCTCAGGTGGACACGGTGATTCCGGACAGGCTGAAGGATGGGTATGGACTCAATGAAAATCTCATCCGGGCAGCCAAAGCGGAGGGAATCGACACCATTGTCACTTGTGACAATGGGATTGCAGCAGCGGCGGAGATTGCCCTGGGAAGAGAGCTTGGCATGACGTTGGTGGTCACGGATCACCATGAAGTGCCCTTTGAGGAGGACGCACAAGGGGAGCGGCATTATCTGCTGCCACCAGCCCATGTGATCCTGAATCCCAAGCAGGCGGACTGTCCCTATCCCTTTAAAAAGTTGTGTGGGGCAGCGGTGGCTTATAAGCTTATCCAGGCATTGTACCGGAGGCATTTCATTCCAGAGGAGGAGTTACTGGATTTTCTGGAGTTTGTGGCGATGGCTACCGTCGGGGATATTATGGAGCTCCAGGGGGAAAACCGTATCTTTGTGCGATATGGCCTGGAAAGGCTGGAGCAAACAAAAAATCTGGGTTATCGGGCCTTAATTATGGTAAATGGCCTGGGAGAAAAAAAGTTGACGCCCTATCATGTGGGCTTTGTCCTGGGCCCCTGTATCAATGCCAGCGGGCGGCTGGACACTGCCAGAAGAGCTTTGAATCTGCTCACATCCGAAACCTGGGAGAATGCCCAGGAGCTGGCTGGAGACTTAAAGGCCCTCAATGACAGTCGCAAGGAGCTGACCATAAAGGGCACGGAGGAAGCCATCGCCCTTATTGAGTCTGGAGCCTTTGGGCAGGATCGAGTGCTGGTGATATATTTGCCGGACTGCCATGAAAGTCTGGCTGGCATCATCGCCGGACGCCTAAAGGAGCGCTATTACCGCCCCTGCTTTGTGCTCACAAGGGGAGAGGAGGGCATCAAGGGATCCGGGCGCTCCATTGAGACCTACTCCATGTATGAGGAAATGACCAAAGTAAAGGATCTGTTTGCTAAATTTGGCGGACATCCCATGGCAGCCGGGCTGTCTCTCAAGGGGGAGCAGGTGGAGGAGTTTCGGCGGCGGATCAACGAGGTTTGCACCTTAAGCCGGGAGGAGTTGATGGCAGTCCAGGATTTTGATGGAGTCCTGCGGCTCCAGTATGTGGGAGAACAGCTTTTAAAGGAGTTGGAGCTCTTAAAGCCTTATGGAAAAGGAAATCCTCAGCCTTTGTTTGCGGAGAGCGGTGTGCGCATGAAAAGTGGTCGGGTAATGGGAAAGGATCAGAATGTATTGAAGCTTCAGCTGAAGACAGTGCAGGGAGCCCAGATGGAAGGCATTTACTTTGGGGATGGAAATAGGATGCTGGAGGACATGGAGGCTAAGGAGAGCTTTTCTATGCTCTATTATCCGGAGGTAAACGAATACATGGGGAAACATACCATCCAAATCGTGGTAAAGGGAGTTCGCTGAGGCCTTATTTTTAAGGTTCAAGGGGAAGTAAGGTAGAGGACAGGGATACAGATGCTGAAGGTATTTTTGGTAGAGGACGAAATTATTATCCGAGAGGGAATAAAAAATAATATTGACTGGGAGAGAGAGGGCTTTGCCTTTGTAGGGGAAGCTAGTGATGGGGAGCTGGCCTATCCATTGATCCAGCAGACACGACCGGATATACTCCTGACAGATATTCGTATGCCTTTTATGGACGGGCTGGAGTTGAGCCGTCTGGTAAAGCAGGAAATGCCGGATATGAAAATTATTGTCCTCAGCGGCTATGATGAATTCGAGTATGCCAAAGAAGGCATTAATATTGGCATTACGGACTATTTGGTAAAGCCCGTGTCAGGAAGCCAGCTTCTAGAAGCAGTGAAAAAGGTGGAGAAAATTATCCTGGAGGAGATGGAGCAGCGGCAGTTTCTCCAGACCTTTGAAAGGGAGAGGCAGGAAAACGCCCAGCTGGCCCGACAGAAATTTTTCCGGCGGTTGGTTTCGGGAAAGCAACCGGTGGCCGTGCTGCTAAAGGAGGGGCGTGAGGTGGATATGGATCTGGCGGCCAAGCGATATAATATTGTGCTGTTTCAGCTGTTTCTGGGGGGCGAGGTAGAGGGCTATTCAGAAGAGCAGAATATGGCTGTCCGGGCGGTGGAGGCCATGACGGCAAATATGTCTCAGGTTCTTATGGTGGAACTGGGATTGGAGGGCTGGGCCTTTATCCTAAAGGAGAATGAGGAAAAGCAGCTGGAGCAACTGGAGAGGGAGTTTCTGGAAGGAATCCAACAGACCATACAGAAGGCGGATTCTGGTATCGAGTATTTCGGCGGCGTGGGGGAAGCCGTAGGGCGCCTGGGAGAGTTGAGTCGTTGTTTTGAAGCAGCAAACCGGGCCTTTGCCTACCGGTACCTGCTGCCCCGGAATCAGATTATCTCCAGTGGAGAGTTGGCCAAAGAGGGAGCCGTGGATGAAGGACTACAGCTTAGTGCCCTTCAGGTGGATAAGCTGGACAGACGGATAGTGGAGCGATTTTTGAAAACAGGACTGAAAAGTGAAGCTATCCATTTTATTGACGAATATTTGGCAAGTCTGGGGGAGAGTAATGTTCAGTCCCTTTTGTTCCGACAGTATGTGACCATGGATTTTTATTTTGCGGCCGCGGCCATGGTGGAACAGCTGGGTTATGAGTCCGGAGTGCTGGCAGAGCTGTGTGGGGATTTCCAGACCACACCAGCGGTTTTTTCCACTGTGGAGCAAAGCAGGGGGTATCTGCGCAGGCTGCTGGAGACGGCCATTGATCTGCGGGAGAAGTCCTCTCAGCAGAAATATACTACTCTGTTAAAAGATGCCAGGAGCTATATTGAGCAGCACTACGACGAGGAAAATATTTCTCTGAATACAGTGGCGGCCAGTGTGAATCTAAGTCCCAATCATTTCAGCACCATTTTCAGCCAAGAGATGGGGCAGACTTTTATTGAGTTTCTCACCCAGGTGCGCATGGAGAAAGCCAAAGAAATGCTCCGAGGGACCTCCCTGAAAACCGCAGAGATCGCCTTTGCAGTGGGATATAAAGATTCCCATTATTTCAGCTATCTCTTTAAAAAGACCCAAGAGTGTACGCCCCGGGAATTCCGGGCCCAGGCTTAGGCAGTGAAATTTGAGGAAAGGGAATATGTGGAAATCTGGTTCTTCATTAAAAAAGCGTCTGAATATGCTGTTGATCATCTGTCTGGTGCCTCTCACAGTAATGATATTTTATTTGATTATCCTGGTGGAACGGTTTTCCCAGCGTTATGATGTGGTTGTGGAAAAGATTACCATGGCCAATGCCTACAATATCCATTTTAAAGAGGACATTGACTACATTATGTATGTGGTGGTGGTAAACTCAGAGCGAGCCCAGGAGCTGGTGGATACCCAGCGGCCTCATGAAATGATAGAGGAGGCCCGGGAGGTATTTGGAACCTTGTATGACAAGGCAGATGCGGATTATCCCAGAAACCAGCTGGACGGAATTCTCCGGTGTCTGAACACTCTGGAGGACCGAATAGAGGAAATAGAGGAAAATGCCCTGGTCAGTGGCACCTATGATGAAAACCTGGAGCGTCTGGATATGAATGTGCGCATTCTCACGGAGATTATTCAGGAGCAGATTCAGGAATATATTTACTATGAGGCCACCTGCCTGGAGGCTCTGCGTGCGGGAATTCGCACGGAGGTGGAGACTACCATTCGTATGAGCGCCGTGATTGTGGCGATTATTTTGCTGGGAGCGCTGTTTATCTGTCGAAAAATAAGCCAGGGTATCACGGAGCCTATCCGGGAGCTGTGCGAGGTAACCCGTATAGCTGGACGAGGTGATTTTACTGTGCGTACTCAGGAGGAGAGCAGTGATGAGTTGGCTGTGCTCAATGCTAGTTTCAATCAGATGGTGGAAAAAATTGGAAATTTAGTGGAGGATATTCGCATTGAACAGCTGAATCTGCGGGCCACAGAGCTTAAACTTCTCCAGGCTCAAATCAATCCTCATTTTCTGTATAATACCTTGGATGCCATTATCTGGCTGGCGGAGGCTAATGAGACGGATCAGGTGGTCTGCATGGTTACCGCTCTGTCAGATTTTTTTCGTACCACCCTCAGCAAAGGTCGAGACTATATTACCATCCGGGAGGAGGAGGCTCATATCCGCAGTTATCTCCAGATTCAGCAGGTACGCTACCGGGATATTTTAGAATATGATATCTGTATCCCGGAGGAGCTGGGAGAATACCAAATTTTAAAGCTGACATTGCAGCCCCTTGTGGAAAATGCCCTCTACCACGGGATTAAAAAGAAACGGGGGCTGGGACATATCCGAGTCACCGGAGAGCAGGAGGGGGACAGAATTCTTTTAAAAGTCTGGGATGACGGTATTGGCATGGATGAGGAGCGGCTTTCCCATGTGAGAAAGATTATCAGCGGAGAGCTGACAGAGGCAAATATGGCCTCAGGCTTTGGACTGTTTAATGTGGAACAGCGGCTGCGTCTGAATTATGGGATGGAATATGGTCTCAGCATTGACAGTGTGAACGGCCAGTGTACGGAATCGGTAGTGGTGATCCCGGTCGTAAAAAATTGAACCTTTTTCCGTAAAAAAACAACCATTGTTCATAGATTGTTCAAAAATTAGTAAAAATCTATACTTAATTCAAAAGGAAGTCCGTATGAAAAACCTCCCGGATATTGTATGATTTTACCATGGCCAAGAGAGCTTGGTAAAAACAATATCTAGGGAGGTATTATCATGAAAAGAAAAATTGCAAGCATTCTTATTTGTGTCGCAATGGTTGCAGCCATGGTGGTGGGCTGTGGTTCCAAGGAAGAGCCGGCTGCCGCACCTACAGAGCAGGAGGCAGAGGCTGACACACCTGCGGACGCACCGGAAGCGGATGCACCGGAGGCTGATGCTCCAGCCGCAGGTGGAGAGCTGATAACCATTGGTTTTGCACAGGTGGGACATGAGTCTGACTGGCGGACAGCTTCCACAAAATCCTGTCAGGATGTATTTTCCGAGGCAAATGGTTATGATTTACAGTTTGTGGACTGTGACAATGACTCTGCAGAGCAGCTGAATGCCGTGCGGACTTTCATTGAGCAGGATGTGGATTACATTATCATTGACCCCATTGTATCCACTGGATGGGATACCGTTTTGAGTGAGTGTGAGAGCGCTGGCATTCCGGTTATCATCATTGACCGTACCATTGATGACTCTGACAAGTATGTATCCTGGGTAGGCTCCAACTTTAAGACCGAGGGTTTGGCTGCAGGGGAGTGGTTGAAGGCTTACACAGAAGCAAAGAATATCAGTGAAGTCAATGTATTGGTTATTGAAGGCTCCACCGGCGCTTCTGCAACCATTGGCCGTACCGAGGGCTTTAAAGAGATCGCAGACAGAGAAGGCTGGACCATTTTGGACTCCCAGAGCGGCGATTTCACCCAGGAGGGTGGACAGAAGGTTATGGAATCCTACTGCAAGTCCTATGAAGGAAAATTCAATGTGGTGGTATGCCAGAATGATAATGAGGCATTTGGCGCTATGGATGCTATGAAGGCTGCCAGCGTTTCCTATGGCGTGAACGGTGATGTAATTCTGATTTCCTTTGATGCCTGCACCGCTGGTCTTGAGTTTGTAATGTCCGGAGACATTAATGCAGACTTTGAGTGCAACCCGCTGGCCGCTCCTTTTGTAGAGGATGTTATCAAGACTCTCCAGAGTGGAGGAACTCCAGAAAAGGAAGTATACATGGTTGAGCATTGGTATGTAAATGAGGATATCCTCTCCAGTATCGAGGTAAATGGCGAGAGCCAGGAGCTGACCGTGGTAACACAGGATATCATTGACGCACAGTATTAACTGGCTGAGGGGAGGCTCAAGGGATGAGTCTCCCCTTCCTTAGCGGAAAGGATGTAAAAATGGACCAAAACGTTGTATTGACTATGCGGGGCATTACCATGACCTTCCCCGGGGTAAAAGCCCTGGATCATGTGGACTTTACCCTACGGAGCGGAGAGATCCACGCGCTTATGGGAGAGAACGGAGCAGGAAAATCCACCCTGATCAAATGTCTTACCGGAATCAATGCTTTTGAGGCCGGGGAAATTCATGTGGCGGGAATCGATGGACCAGTGATGAATCATTCCACTTTGGATGCCCAAAAAAAAGGAATCTCCACCGTGTATCAGGAGGTAAACCTGTGTCCTAACTTAAGCGTGGCGGAAAACCTGTTTATTGGGCGGGAGCCCAAGACCAGATTTGGCACCATTGATTGGAAGGAAATGAACCGCCGATCTCAGAAGATTATGACAGACTTGGATATGCATATTGATGTCACCCAGAACCTGGAGGAATACTCTCTGGCTTTGCAACAAATGATTGCCATCGCCAGGGCCGTGGATATGGATTGCAAGGTTCTGATTTTAGATGAACCGACCTCCTCCCTGGATGATAATGAGGTGGCAAAACTGTTTCGACTGATGAAGCAGCTAAAGGAAAAGGGCGTGGGAATTGTGTTCGTGACCCATTTTCTGGAACAGGTATATGCGGTCTGTGATCGAATCACTGTGCTGCGGAATGGCCAGCTGGTGGGAGAGTACCCAATCGCAGATCTGCCCAGAGTGAAGCTGGTGGCAGCCATGATGGGAAAAGATTTCGACGATCTGGCAGCCATTAAATCTGAGGAGGCTCCCGTCTTCAGCGAGGAGGACCTGTTGATTGACGCTCAGGGATTGAGCCATAAGGGCACTATCAAGCCCTTTAACTTGCAGATTCACAAGGGTGAGGTTGTGGGGCTTACCGGTCTTTTAGGATCCGGGCGGAGCGAGTTGGCCAGAGTTATCTATGGAGCGGATAAAAATCAGACGGGTACCTTAAAAGTAAAGGGGCAGGAAGTGAAAATCAATGCGCCCATTGATGCCATGAATCTGGGCATGGGGCTTTTGCCCGATGACAGAAAGGCGGAGGGAATTATCGGGGATCTCTCTGTGCGGGAAAACATTATTCTAGCTCTCCAGGCCAAGAGAGGGATGTTCCGGCTGCTGCCCATGAAGGAGCAGATCGAGATTGCGGATAAATATATTGAAATGCTCCAGATCAAGACAGCCAGCCGGGAGACTTTGATTCGGCAGCTGTCCGGCGGAAACCAGCAGAAGGTGATTCTGGGGCGCTGGCTGGCTACGGACCCAGATTTCCTGATTTTGGATGAGCCTACCCGGGGCATTGATATTGGAACCAAAACGGAGATCCAAAAGCTGGTGTTGAAGCTTGCCGGGGAGGGCAAGAGCCTGATCTTCATCTCCTCGGAGATCGAAGAGATGCTTCGTACCTGCAGCAAAATGGCAGTTCTCCGGGATGGTGTAAAAGTGGGAGAGATCACGGAGAAATTATCTCAGGAGACCGTGATGAAAGCGATTGCAGGAGGTGGCAGCGATGAATAGATTGAAAAAAATAACGGGAATGTCTCTGTTTCTTCCTATTTTTTGTATGCTTCTGGTTATGGCGGTAAATATAGTGTACGACGTTTCCTCAGGAAACTTTGCTTTTAACTTTTTTACCATATCTGTGCGAAATGGCGTGCTTTATGGCCGTCTTATAGATATTTTAAACCGGGGCAGTGAGGTGACAATTCTGGCTATTGGCATGACTCTGGTGGTTTCAGCTTCCGCGGGAACGGATATTTCTGTGGGCTCCGTCATGTCGCTGGCAGCCTCTTTCTGCTGCATGCTGCTGGCTGGCTACGGAGTATCCTCCACCAATGATCTGGCAGTTCCTCTGGTGGTGGGCGTGCTGGGCGCCATCCTGATGGGCTGCCTTTGTGGCGCCTTTAATGGCTTCTTAGTAGCTTATCTGAATGTACAGCCCATGGTGGCCACTTTGATTTTGTTTTCAGCCGCCCGGGCCATTGGTCTTCTTCTGTGCAACAATCTGATTGTGTATGTGCGCAACGAGTCCTTCCAGTTTTTTGGGGGTTATCTGGGCTTTTTGCCAACTCCCATTGTGATTGCGGCGGTATGCATTGCCATTGTGGCTGTTTTATTAAAGAAAACAGCTCTGGGTCTGTATATCCAAAGCGTGGGAATTAATAAGAAAGCGTCCCGGATTGCGGGGTTAAATTCCGCCCGGATTATTTTTCTGTGTTATCTGGTTTGCGGTTTGGCTGCAGGTATCGCAGGGCTTATGGCCTCCTCCCGCATAAGCTCCGCAGACTCCAACAACATTGGCCTCAATTACGAGCTGGATGCCATTTTGGCAGTGGCTTTGGGAGGAAACAGCCTGGGAGGTGGCAAGTTTAATCTGGCAGGCTCCATTATCGGCGCCTACACTATTCAGGCCATTTCCATAACCTTGTATGCTCTGGGCGTATCTACGGAGCAGGCGCCAGTATACAAAGCTATTATTGTAATTCTTATTGTAACCATCCAGGCACCACCCTTTAAAGCATGGATAAAAAGGCTGAATGCGAAAAGGGCTCTGGAAAAAGGAGGTGCTACCGCATGAAAACCAGAAAAATAAACAGTAATACGATGCTTTTGCTGATTACCATTGGATTGTTTTTCGTTATGTACATAGCCGGCTGCGCAATTTATGCGACCAAGGGCTTTGCACATCTGCAAACCTTTCTGAATATTTTGATTAACAATGCGGGGCTTTTGTGTGTGGCCTGCGGCATGACTTGCGTGATGCTCACTGGAGGGATTGATATCTCCGTTGGCGCTCTGATTGCCATGGATTGTATGCTGTTGGCTGTGGGCATGGAGCGCTGGGGAATGAATTCCATGGTGCTGTGTGCGTTGGTGTTGATGGTGGGCATTGTGTTCGGCCTGATTCAGGGTTTCTGCGTGGGCTATCTGGAGATTCAGCCCTTTATTGTCACCATGGCAGGCATGTTCTTTGCCCGTGGTATGACGGCCGTTATCTGCACGGATCAGGTATCTATCAGTGCCAATGAATTTTTTGTAAAGCTTGCCAACATCAAGATTGAGATTCCCTTTGGGGCTTACACCAATAGCAAAGGGGTGTTGCAGGTGCCCTTTATCCGGATTACTGTGGTGATTGCCCTGGTGGTTCTCATTGCCGTATTTTTTATGCTGCGCTGCACCAAGTTTGGCCGCAGCCTCTACGCAGTAGGAGGCAACGAGCAGTCAGCCACCATGATGGGGCTGGATGTGAAAAAAACTAAGCTAAAGGCCTATGTGTTGTCATCATTTTTGTGCTCTGTCGGTGGGATCTGTTTCTGTCTGAATACCATGTCCGGAAGTGTGCGGCAGGCCTTAGGCCTGGAGATGGATGCCATTGCCTCTGCGGTTATCGGCGGTACGCTTTTGACCGGAGGTGTGGGAAACGTGATAGGTTCCTTCTTTGGAGTGCTTATCAATGGTACCATTTCCACCTTGGTAAAGACGCACGGAAAGCTTCTCAGCTCCTGGTCCAATATTGCAGTAGCAGCTTTGCTTTGCTTCTTCATTGTGCTACAAAGTGTGTTTGCCAAGCTTAAGGACAACAAGAAATAAAAATTCATGTTTCACAGAGAGACGCGGTTCTTACTCTTTCCAGGGAAGTCATGGGAAAAGCAGGGGCCGCGGATAAAATTTTATGAGAGAAAGAGGGGTTATTGATGCTGCAAGAAAAAAATTATCAATTCTGGTTCTGTACGGGATCGCAGGATCTCTATGGAGAAGAGTGCTTGGCTCATGTGGCGGAACATGCAAAGAAAATCGTGGAGGCACTCAATACATCGGGAAATCTGCCCTATGAGGTGGTGTGGAAGCCTACCCTGATTACCAATGAGCTGATCCGCAGGACGCTGAACCAAGCAAATATGGAGGAAACCTGTGCTGGCGTTATTACCTGGATGCATACCTTTTCACCGGCTAAGTCCTGGATTCTTGGCTTACAGGAGTATCGGAAGCCCCTGCTTCATCTCCATACCCAGTTTAACAGGGAGATTCCTTATGACGCCATAGACATGGACTTTATGAATGAAAACCAGGCAGCTCACGGAGACCGGGAGTACGGTCATATTTTCTCCCGATTGGGTATGGAGCGCAAGGTGGTCATGGGATATTGGGAGGATAAGGACGTACAGCAGAAGATCGGCTCCTGGATGCGTACAGCCGTGGGTGTTATAGAGAGCAGCCATGTCCGTGTCATGCGGATTGCAGACAATATGCGCAATGTGGCGGTGACAGAAGGGGATAAGGTGGAGGCCCAGATCCAGTTTGGCTGGGAGGTGGATGCCTATCCCGTAAATGAGATCGCTGAAGCGGTGGAGGCCGTATCCCAGGGCGATATCAATGCCCTGGTGGAGGAATATTACACCAAATATAAGATTCTTTTAGAGGGACGGGACGAACAGGAGTTTCGACGTCATGTGGCTGTGCAGGCGGGAATTGAACTGGGCTTTGAGCGGTTCTTGGAGGAGAAAAATTATCAGGCTGTGGTGACCCATTTCGGAGACCTGGGAAGCTTAAGGCAGCTGCCAGGGCTGGCCATTCAGCGCCTTATGGAAAAGGGTTATGGTTTTGGAGCGGAGGGAGACTGGAAGACGGCGGCTCTGGTGCGGATTATGAAGCTGATGACTGCTGGCATGAAAGAAGCAAAAGGAACCTCCTTTATGGAGGATTATACCTATAACCTAGTGCAGGGAAAGGAAGGTATTCTTCAGGCGCATATGCTGGAGGTGTGTCCGTCTATAGCGGACGGTGCCATTGGCATTAAAGTGCAGCCTCTAACCATGGGAAATCGGGAGGACCCGGCTCGTCTGGTATTTACAGCCAAAGAGGGGGCTGGCATAGCGGCTTCGCTTATCGATCTAGGGGATCGGTTCCGATTACTGATTAATGAGGTGGATTGTAAGAAAACCGAAAAGGCTATGCCCAAACTTCCGGTGGCCACAGCCTTTTGGACGCCACGGCCCAATCTACGGACAGGAGCGGAGGCATGGATCTTGGCAGGAGGCGCCCATCACACGGCCTTTTCTTATGATATAAGTGCAGAGCAGCTGGGAGACTGGGCAGCTTATATGGGCATTGAAGCCGTTTATATTGACGCAGACACTACCATCCGTCAGTTCAAAAATGAGCTGCTTTGGAACAGCGTAGCATACAGGAAATAACCTACAGGAGCGGTCAAGTGAGCAGGGAATGCCTGGGTGAGCCTGTTTCGGGAGTTTGCGGAGGAGCTTGGTATAGAAGTTCATATGGACAGGCTCTTTGAAATTCTATATAATAAAGCTTTAAACGGAGACGCGGATTATGGCGGCCTTTTTAAAACAAAGGGTGTGGGTCAGGGAATCCTGGCGGCAGCCATTAATGCGCCCGTTTCTGTTATGGAGACAGCTGGGGAGAGTGGTCCCTGGGGAATGGCTCTTCTTGCGTCCTATATGCTGCAAAGGGAGCCGGAGGAAGGCTATTATGAACAGTAAAAAAATTGGATGGGCGCTCCTGGCGGTGGTACTATTGCTGACAGGCTGTAAAGGAGGGGAGGAGCTTACAGAGCCCTCCCTCTATGAGGAGGATGTGGCCACAAGAGAAGGAGAATACATTGTGGTAGGCTTTTCCCAGGTAGGCTCCGAATCGGACTGGCGGATTGGCAGTACTGAGTCTTTCCGTAGCACCTTCACGGCTGAGAACGGATATTATCTGATCTACGAGGACGCCCAACAAAAGCAGGAAAACCAGCTGAAAGCTGTACGGAATTTCATTTTGCAGGAGGTGGACTACATCATTGTGGATCCCATTGTGGAGACAGGATGGGATGCGGTGTTTCAGGAGGCTAAGGATGCAGGAATTCCTGTGATCTTGGCGGATCGCTCAGTGGAGGTGGAGGATGAGGATCTCTACATCTGCTGGGTGGGAAGCAGTTTTGAACAGGAGGGAATTAAGGCCGGCGAATGGCTTAAGGAATATTTGAAAAAGCAGGGCCGGGATCAGGAGGAGATCCGCATTGTGACCCTTCAGGGAACCCTGGGATCCACTGCTCAGATTGGTCGGACAGAGGGCTTTTGGAAGGTGCTGAGCCTGCAAGAAAACTGGGTGATGCTAGCTCAACAGTCCGGGGATTTTACCCAAGCCAAAGGACAGGAGGTTATGGAGGAGCTTCTCAAAAGCTATGAGGAAATTGATGTGGTGGTATGTGAGAACGACAACATGGCCTATGGAGCCATTGAGGCCATAAAGAAGGCGGGAAAAACCTGCGGCCCGGAGGGAGAAATCATTATCCTTTCCTTTGACGCAGGCCGTGCGGCCTTGGAAACCATGTTGGATGGAGATATCAACGCAGTCTTTGAGTGCAATCCCCAACTTGGACCTTTGGTATCAGAGATTATCATGAGGCTGGAAAGGGGAGAGACCGTGGAGAAGATTCAGTATGTGGAGGAGGCCTATTTTGATTCCACTATGGATTTGGAGAGTGTGATACAAGAGCGGACCTATTAAATATAAAATAAAATACCAGGCATCCCGGGGCCGATGCAGAATCAGCGGCCTATTGGGATGCTTTCTGCGATCTTGAAAAATATTTGCGGGCATGGTATACTAAGGGGTAATTTAATGATTTTGCCTTGCCAGGGAGTGGAAAAGGGCAACAGGAGCTGTCTAAAAAAAAGACAGAGGGAAGAGTACAGGTGTACGAAAAGGAGAGGTTGATACATGAAAAAACTGGAAGAATATGTTAGGAGTATTCCGGATTTTCCGGAGGAGGGGATTATCTTTCGGGATATTACCTCGGTGCTCCAGGATGCAGATGGTTTGCAGCTGGCCATAGATTCCATGCAAAAACTTCTGGAGGATGTGGAGTTTGATGTGATTGTGGGGGCAGAGTCCAGAGGCTTTGTATTTGGCACGCCCATTGCTTATAATTTACACAAGCCCTTTGTACTGGTGCGGAAAAAGGGAAAGCTTCCCTGTGAAACCATTTCCAAGGAATATGATCTGGAATATGGCAGTGCGGTAATTGAGATGCACAGGGATTCCATCCAACCGGGACAAAAGGTAGTGTTGGTGGACGATCTGATTGCCACAGGGGGAACCATAGAGGCGGCGGCAAAGCTTGTGGAGGAGCTGGGGGGCCAGGTAGTGAAGATTATCTTCCTGATGGAGCTGGCAGGCCTGAAGGGAAGAGAGCGTCTGAAAAAATATTCTGTGGACTCTGTCCTCTGCTACGAGGGAAAATAGAAACAGAACAGACGGAATAAAAGAAAACAGGTGATTGTATGGCAGAATTACAGAAGCACACCCATGAAACCATAGAGGGGGTCCGGAAACACGGTCAGGAGGAGATCCTGGCGGAGGATGCCAATGTGAAAGCTATGGAGGATTTTACCAGTCCTGATGAGCTTTATAAGACTCTGGTATCCAGCGTGTTAAAATACCATCCTTCTACGGATATTTCTCTTATTGAAAAGGCCTACCGCATTGCGTCGGAGGCCCATAATGGCCAAAAACGTAAATCGGGAGAGCCCTATATTATTCACCCCATCTGTGTGGGGATTATTTTGGCAGACCTGGAGCTGGACAAGGAAACCATTGTGGCCGGCCTTCTTCATGATGCAGTGGAGGACACGGTCATGACTACCCAGGAGATTGAAGAGGAGTTTAGTGCAGAGGTGGCGCTTCTGGTGGACGGAGTCACCAAGCTGGGACAGCTGTCCTATTCCAAAGATAAGATCGAGATTCAGGCGGAAAACCTGCGGAAAATGTTTCTGGCCATGGCCAAGGATATTCGGGTGATCCTGATAAAGCTTGCAGACCGGCTGCACAATATGCGGACCTTAAAATATATGCGGCCGGAGAAGCAGAAGGAAAAGGCCCGGGAGACCATGGATATTTATGCGCCCATTGCCCAGCGACTGGGTATTTCCAAAGTAAAGAATGAGCTGGATGATTTGTCTTTAAAATATCTGGAACCGGAGGTATATTACTATCTCAAGGAACAGATCGCGGACACCAAGAGTGCCCGGGAAATCTTTGTCCAGGGCATTGTGGACCAGGTTCGCAGACACATTGAGAATTCTGGCATTGAAGGCCAGGTGGACGGCCGGGTGAAACATTTTTTTAGCATCTACAAAAAGATGGTCAATCAGGATAAGACGCTGGATCAGATTTACGATCTCTTTGCTGTGCGGATTATTGTGGAATCTGTGAAGGACTGCTATGCAGCCCTGGGCGTGATCCATGAGATGTATAAGCCTATTCCCGGACGGTTCAAGGACTATATTGCCATGCCAAAGCCCAATATGTATCAGTCTTTGCACACGACCCTAATCGGTCCCAGCGGACAGCCCTTTGAGATTCAGATACGGACCTATGAGATGCACCGGACGGCGGAGTACGGCATTGCTGCCCACTGGAAATACAAGGAGAGCAGTGACGGAAAGAAGTCTGTGGGCAAGCAGGAGGAGGAAAAAATGAGCTGGCTGCGCCAGATTCTGGAGTGGCAGCGGGATATGTCCGACAATAAAGAATTTCTGAATCTGTTGAAAAGTGACTTGGATCTCTTTTCTGAGAGTGTGTATTGCTTTACCCCTTCCGGGGATGTGAAGAATCTTCCCAACGGCTCTACGCCCATTGATTTTGCCTACAGTGTCCACAGCGCCGTGGGCAACCGGATGATTGGGGCTAGGGTTAATGGGAAGCTTGTCACCATTGACTATAAAATTCAAAACGGAGACCGGATTGAGGTTTTAACCTCCCAGAATTCCAAGGGGCCTAGCAGGGACTGGCTCAATGTGGTGAAGAGTACCCAGGCCAAAAATAAGATAAACCAATGGTTTCGCCACGAGTTTAAGGAGGAGAATATCCAGAAGGGGAAGGAAATGCTGGCCCAGTACAGCCGGGTGAAGGGCATTACCCTGAGCGATATTATGAAGCCGGAGTTTCAGGAGGCAGTGCTGCGCAAGTACGGCTTTAAGGACTGGGAGTCCGTCTTGGCTGCCATTGGACACGGGGGCCTGAAAGAGGGCCAAGTCATTAATAAGATGCAGGAGGAGTACGATAAGCTCCACAAGAAGGCTGTTACCGATGAAAAGGTTTTGGAGGCTGTCACTGAGAACCGGGACAATAAATTGCATCTGACCAAGTCCAAGGGAGGCATTGTGGTGAAGGGCATTACGGATGTGTCTGTGCGCTTCTCCAAGTGTTGCAGTCCAGTGCCCGGGGATGAGATTATCGGTTTTGTCACCAGAGGGAGGGGAGTCTCCATCCACCGCACGGACTGTGTGAACATTATCAATCTTACTGGTATGGACCGCCAGCGTCTGATTGACGCAGAGTGGCAGGATACCAGTCTCAATGGGTCTTCCGAGCGATATATGACAGAAATCAAAATTTTTGCCAACAATCGCACGGGACTTATGGTGGATATCTCCAAGATTTTCACGGAGCGACAGATTGATATGTCCAGCATGAATGTGCGCACCAGCAAGCAAGGGACGGCTACCATTAGCATTGCCTTTGAGATTGGGGGCAAGGATGAATTGCAGCGGATTGTGGAGAAGCTGCGACAGGTGGATTGCGTGCTGGATATTGAGCGGGCTACGGGGTGAGTGGAAAAAGTCTAATAGCATATCATAGTTACCTTATAACATATAACGGGGAGAAAGATGGTTGTGGTCAGCCGTCTTTTTTTCTTTTTCAAACACTTTTTTGCTCCAGGCGGATAGGGGACAGCTGAAACGCACACACTTTACATAGACTTAACAATTCCTTCGCCAGTATTTTACATAGCGCTGCTAAACTAAAAGGGAAGATGGGGAACATTGGTTTAGCATTTCTGCAATGGAGGGAAGTCTATGGAACATATACGTATGCTGTTTCAATTTATCGGTGGTCTGGGCATGTTCTTGTATGGCATGAATGTGATGGCAGATGGCCTGCAAAAGTCCGCAGGAGGAAGAATGAAAAATCTGATGGGGGTGCTGATGAAGCATCGGCTTATGGCGGTTCTGGTGGGAGCCGCCGTGACAGCCATTATTCAGAGCTCCTCGGCAACTACCGTGATGGTGGTGGGCTTTGTCAATGCGGGAATCATCAGTCTCTTCCAGGCCGTGGGGGTGATAATGGGGGCTAATATTGGAACCACTATCACTGCCTGGATTGTGTCCATGAGTGAGTGGGGCAGTTTTTTAAAGCCGGAGTCCTTTGCCCCGCTTTTGATTGGCATTGGTGCCTTTGTACTGCTCTTTGCCAAGAGGGAAGGAAAAAAGGATGTGGGCAGCATTCTCATAGGATTTGGGGTGCTGTTTGTGGGGTTAAGCTTTATGTCTGACGCCATCAAGCCTTATCGGGATGCTCCTGTGTTTGCCCGGGCCTTTCAGGTGCTGGGGGGCAATCCCATCCTGGGGATTTTGACGGGCCTGGTGGTGACTGCCATCATTCAAAGCTCCTCGGCCTCTGTGGGAATCCTTCAGACACTGGCGGCCAACGGGGTGGTGAACTGGAATTCGGCCGTATATATAACCCTGGGGCAGAATATCGGAACCTGTGTGACAGCTCTTTTGTCTTCTGTGGGGGCAAACCGGACGGCCAGACGGGCGGCAATCATTCATCTGCTGTTTAATGTGACAGGGGCAGTAGTTTTTGGAACCCTGATGTTTCTTTTATTTCATCTATATGGAGCGCTGGGGAGCAGAACCATTACCAGCGTGGAGATTTCCATCTTCCACACCATTTTTAATGTGACCAATACGGTGCTTTTGTATCCCTTTGCAGGTTGGCTGGTGCGGATGTCAGGAATTTTGGTGAAGGGAGAGAACGAGGAAGACGAGAAGTCGGAGGAGGACTTGGAGCTGCCACATCTGGATTCCCGTATCCTGGAATCGCCTTCCTTTGCCTTGCAAAATGCAGTGCATGAGATTGTACGCATGGGAGAACTGTCTATGCGCCATGCGGAGACAGCCTTTGAGGCATTGCGCACAGGAAGTCAAAAACGGGTTGACAAGGCCTTCAAAATAGAAGAGACTGTAAATGAGTACGAGAAAATCATATCAGAGTATTTGGCAAAGATCAGCATGACCTCCCTGACAGACCGACAGCGTCAGCAGGTGGCCAATCTCATGTATACGGTCAGTGATGTGGAGCGTATGAGCGATCACTGTGACAATATTGCGGAGCTGGCCCAGGAGGCTATACAGGGGAAGATGCAGTTTTCCATGGAGGCCCAAAGGGGGTTTTCTGAGATGAGCGGGCTGGTGCTAGATTCCATGCGGGCGGCGGTTTTGGCACGGAAACAGGAAAAAATGGCTTATGTGCGGCAGGTGAGCCAGCTGGAGGAAGAGATTGACGAGCTGGAGGAGGAGCTTCGGACTGGCCATGTGGATCGCCTGTCCAGACAGCAGTGTTCGGCGGCCAAGGGCGTAATTTATCTGGAGGTGCTGAGCAATCTGGAGCGCATCACGGATCATGCCTATAACATTGCCGGCTATGTGGCGGAGGAAAAGGGAGAATAAATGGAGACAAAGAAAAAGTTGCTTGTTCTGTACGGGTGCATTGCGGTCATATCCCTGTTGGCCTTTGAATATGCATTTTGGAGCAACGGCTTCGTTTATCTGACGGAGCGCAGTGAGAAGGGGTATCTCACCCAGGCAGAGCTGCTGCGGGATCTTTTTGTGGCAGAGAATCCGGAAGGGTATGATGACATACAAGCTTTTGCGGACACCTATGGCCAGGCTTACAGGCTGCGGATTACCATTATTGACCGGAAGGGGCAGGTGGCAGGGGAGTCCGGCAGTCAGGAGGTTCCCATGACCAGTCATTTAAACAGGGAGGAGGTGAAGCTGGCGCTGGCCGGTGAGGCATCCAGTGTTATCCGCCGCTCTCCCACCTTTGGCACGGATTACTGTTATTGTGCGGTGCCTTTGGAGACAGCCGGATTTTCCGGTGTTATGCGGGTGGCGGTGCCTTTGGAGGAGTTGCGGGATATGGAGGGGGAGTTTATCCGATCTACCCTGCTGGCTCTGGCGATTTTGATTCTGGTGATTCTGGGGCTGTTTATGTATTTCCGCCAGTATGTGTCTGCCATGAAGCGGGTGGAGGAGCTTCGACGGGAATTTGTCGCCAATGTGACTCATGAGCTGAAAACACCGCTGACCTCTATCCGGGGATTTGTGGAGACCTTGCAGGAGGGGGCCATAAAGGATGAAGCATATGCCGGAAAATTTCTGGATATTATTCAGGGAGAGACAAAGCGGCTGAGCAATCTCATTGATGATACCCTTTTGTTGTCGGAGATCGAGAGCGGGAAAGAGATTCAGAGAAAGCCTGAGGATATCAATGAGGTGATTGCCCGGGTGGTGGAGCTTATGGGGCCCCGTGTAAAGAAGCATGTGCGGTTGATTTTCCAGGCGGATGAGAATGTGCCCCCTTTTCCCTGCAACCGGGATCGCATGGAACAGCTGGTGATCAATCTGGTGGATAATGGACTTAAGGCCACAGAGTTTGGGGCGGTGACCATTACGCTAAGGAGTAGCAACCGACATCTGATTTTGGAGGTGGCTGATACGGGCATTGGTATGGAGGAAGAGCAGCTGGAGCGGATTTTTGAGCGGTTTTACCGGGTGGATAAAGGGAGATCCCGAAGTCAGGGAGGCACAGGGCTGGGACTTTCCATTGTGAAGCATATTGTGGAATCCTATCACGGGACCATCCGGGTTCACAGCAAACCGGGAGAGGGAACGGAAATACAAGTGCGGATGCCCTATTGAGATGAGAAAACAGTTTCTAGATTTTTACAGTAATAATGTCTTATGGAGTGTGTGGGCTTATGGAGAAGAAAGTAATTTTGGTAGTGGATGACGAGGAGCATATTCTGGATCTTTTGGAATATAACCTGCAAAAGGAGAACTATGCCGTATTGCGGGCCGGAGACGGGGAACAGGGGCTTAAGCTTCTAAGGGAGGAGCAGGTGGATCTGGTGCTTTTGGACTGGATGCTGCCAGGAATCGATGGCATGGAGGTGCTTCGTCAAATCCGCAGAGAGAAGAGATTTTTACATTTGCCGGTGATCATGCTGACAGCCCGAGGGGAGGAGATCGATAAGGTGTTGGGGTTGGAGCTGGGAGCCGATGATTATATCAGTAAGCCCTTTGGAGTCCGGGAGCTTCTGGCTCGGGTGAAGGCTCATTTGCGGCGCAGCGCCTGGGAGAGGCCCCAGGCTCAGGAGGAAGCAGGGGATGCAAAAAATATATTGAGGCTTGGAGAGCTGGTCGTTGATTATGGGGCCAGAGAACTATGGGTTCGGGGAAAGAAGGTGCCTCTCTCCCGAAAAGAGTTTGAGCTTTTGTATCTTCTGGCCAGTCATCGCAACCAGGTGTTTGGGCGGGAACAGCTGCTGGACCTTATCTGGGGATATGAATATATGGGAGAGACCCGGACTGTGGATGTACATATCCGCAATCTGCGACGGAAAATCGAGGAGGAGCCAGAGCAGCCTATTTATATTCAGACTGTAAGGGGAGTGGGGTATAAACTTGTGTGAGAGGGGAGTAGGAGGCGTGGGAGACAGTTGCTGTCCAGGGCTTTTGCTTGCCCTTTTTTTGTAATTGTG
Organism: Lachnospiraceae bacterium; assembly: GCA_022791975.1. GTDB lineage: Bacteria > Bacillota > Clostridia > Lachnospirales > Lachnospiraceae > RGIG4284. Next base: position 26,399 of record JAAWAC010000045.1, read on the forward strand.
GTAGGATATTTGGGGAGGGAAAGAGGTTTATGACATACGAGGAAGCAAGGGCATTTATTGCAGAGACGGCCACCTACGGTTACCGGCTGGGGCTTGACTGTATCCGGGAGATGCTTGCCCGGCTTGGGAATCCCCAGGATTCCCAGCGGTTTATTCATATTGCCGGCACCAATGGCAAGGGCTCTGTATTGGCTTATATATCCACGGTATTAAAAGAGGCGGGCTATCGGGTAGGGCGCTACAGCTCCCCAGCCATCTACAGCTACCGGGAGCGGATACAGGTAAATGAGGAAAATATTTCCAGGGCAGATCTAGCCCGGTTGACAGAGCGGATTTTCCGCACAGGAAGAGGGATGGTGGCGGACGGCCTTCTACACCCCACCTGTTTTGAGGTGGAGACCGTGTTGGCCTTTTTATATTTCCAAGAACAGAACTGTGATCTGGTGGTGTTGGAAACAGGTATGGGTGGCTTGACAGATGCCACCAATGTGGTGAATACGACTCTGGTCAGCGTTTTAACCTCCATCAGCATGGATCATATGGGATTTTTGGGAAACACTCTGGAGGAAATCGCCACCATGAAGGCGGGAATTATAAAACCAGATTCTCGGGTGGTCAGCGCCAGACAACAGCCGGAGGCAGAGGCGGTAATTGAAAGGACCTGTCAGGAGCGTAACTGTGTCTGCGGGCAGGTGGAGGAAGACCAACTTCGGGATATAAAATATGGCATGGCAGTCCAGAGCTTTTCCTATAAACAATATGAGAACCTTACAATCCGGCTGGCTGGGGTTCATCAGATTGCCAATGCAGCCCTGGCGGTGGAGGCCTTGGAGGCCGTGGGGAAGCTTGGATATTCGGTGACAGAGGAGGCTCTTCACAGAGGACTTGCAAATACCATTTGGAGAGGGCGGTTTACGGTTTTGGAGGAGAATCCCCTGTTTATTCTGGATGGGGCTCATAACCGGGATGCAGCGGACCGACTTTTGGAAACTTTAAAGAAATATTTTCCTGGGCGTCGCATGATCTATATTATGGGAGTGCTGGCAGACAAGGAATATACATATATTGCCTCTGTACTGGCGCCTTTGGCAGCCAAGATTTTTACAGTTATGACCCCGGACAATCCCCGGGCTCTTTCAGCGGAGGATTTGGCTCAGGCTGTGAAGCCCTATAATTCTCGTGTACAGGCGGCTGAGAGCTTAACACAGGCGGTGAAGATGGCCAGGGAAGCGGCGGAGCCGGAAGATGTGATTTTGGCCTTTGGCTCCCTGTCCTATCTGGGAGAGCTGGAGCGGATTGTCAAAGGGAACAGGAGTAAATAGATGGAAAACTTACAGGAATTGCGAAAAAAGATAGATGTGCTGGATCGACAAATGGTGGAGCTCTTTGAGGAGCGTATGGAAGTGTGCCGTCAGGTGGCGGAATATAAGATTCAGTCCTCCACCAAGGTGCTGGATCGGGCACGGGAGCTGGAAAAGCTGGAGGCGGTCCGGGATTTGGCGCACAATGAATTTAACCGACATGGGGTGCAGGAGCTGTTTCAGCAGATTATGGCCATGAGCCGGAAGCTCCAATACCAGCTGCTGGAGAGCCATGGAGCCAGAGGACGGTTTCCTTTTGTGATGGTGGACAAGATTGAGAGGGAACATGTGCGGGTGGTCTACCAGGGGGAGGAGGGTGCCTACACCCAGCAGGCCATGTTGGAATATTTTGGGGAGAACATAAGTTCTTTTCATGTGGAGCAGTGGCGGGATGCCATGGTGGCCATAGCGGAGGGGATGGCAGACTATGCAGTACTGCCTATTGAGAATTCCACTGCGGGGATTGTCAGTGATATTTATGATTTGCTGGTAGAATTTGACAATTATATTGTGGCGGAGAAGATTATCCCCATCAACCATGCTCTTTTGGGCTTGCCGGAGGCAGATATTTCGGATATCCGCACGGTTTATTCTCATCCCCAGGGGCTTATGCAGTGCAGCCGTTTCCTGGATGAAAATCGGCACTGGCGACAGGTGAGTCTTTTGAACACAGCTGTGGCAGCCCGAAAGGTGTTGGAGGACCAGGATAAGAGCCAGGCAGCCGTTGCCAGTCTGATGGCAGCCAAAGTTTTTGGACTCAAGGTGCTAAAGGAGCATGTGAATCACAGTGATACCAATTCCACCCGGTTTATTGTGGCTACCAACCAGAAAATGTATGCCAGAGATGCGGGAAAGGTGAGTATCTGTTTTGAGGTGCCCCATGAGAGTGGAAGTCTCTATAATGTGCTCTCTCATTTCATTTACAATGGGTTGAATATGAGCCGGATTGAGTCCCGCCCCATTCCAGAGCGAAACTGGGAATACCATTTCTTTGTGGATTTTGAGGGAAATCTCAACGACAGTGCGGTGAAAAATGCCTTGCGTGGCATTCAGGAGGAAGCGTTGAATCTGAAAATACTAGGGAATTATTAAGGAGGACAAGCATGAGACCTTATATTATTACCACAGATACCACAGCGGATCTGCCAAAGGAATATCTGGAGGAGCATGGAATTGGGGTCATGTCTCTGAACTATATGATGGAGGGGCAGGTCTATGACTGGGAACATCCCTTGCCAGTGGAAGAATTCTATGCGAAAATGCGGGCAGGCTCCATGCCCACCACCTCACAGGTGAACCCGGAGACAGCCAAGGAGATATTTGCGGGATATTTGGCTCAGGGGCTGGATGTGCTGCACATTGCCTTTTCCTCAGCCTTAAGTGGTAGCTATAACAGCGCCCGAATTGCAGCTGGGGAGCTGGCCGAGGAACAGCCGGATCACCAAGTGATCGTGGTGGATTCCCTGTGCGCTTCCCTGGGAGAGGGACTCCTGGTTCACCAGGCAGTAAAGCGAAAGGAGGAGGGGAAAAGTCTGGAGGAGACGGCCCAATGGGTGGAGGAGCATAAGCTGGAGATCTGTCACAATTTTACCGTGGATGATCTGTTTCATCTTCACCGGGGTGGCCGGGTATCCAAGGCCACGGCAATTCTGGGAACCATGATCAATATAAAGCCGGTGCTCCATGTGGACCAAGAGGGGCGACTGATTAATATTGACAAGGTCCGGGGGAGGCGAAAATCCCTCAATGCCCTGGTAGATAGAATGGAGCAGCAGGTTCAGGGGTTTAAAAACGATACAGTGTTTATCAGCCATGGGGACTGCCTGGAGGAAGCCCTATATGTGGCAGAGCAGGTGCAGAAACGCTTTGGCATCTCTGATATTTTAATCAATCATGTGGGACCCACCATCGGGGCTCACTCCGGGCCAGGGACCATGGCTCTGTTTTTCATGGGCCAGCCCAGATAAAATGGCTTCTTGCTGGAAAATTTCCCACATGTTTTTTCTTCTAAGCGCATAGAATAGGGAAAAAGCCGTGTGGGACATAGAAACATGCAAAGGCAAGGAGAACAAAAGCAAGTACTAAGAAGCAGTGGAGCTGTGCTGGCGTTTTTTATCGGCTCCGGTTTTTCCAGCGGGCAGGAGATCCTGCAATTTTTTGGAGCATTTGGGACAGGGAGAGGAGCCTTAGGGCTGTGCCTTTCCCTGTTTTTGTTGGCGGTGTGCGTGCGCCGGGCCCTTCTGGACGCGGGAAGTCCAAAGATGCAGGAAAGGGGCGGCAGCTATGCCTATTACTGTGGTCCGTATTTGGGGATGTTTCTGGAGTGGCTGGCGCCAATTTTCCTGTTTCTGTGTTATTGTGTGATGCTGTCCGGCAGTGGCAGCCTTCTGGAGGAATATTTGGGGCTGGGGCCTCAGGCCGGAAGGCTTCTTATGCTGGGGTTGTCTCTGGGAACCGTGCTTTTGGGCTTGGGAAGGCTTACGGAAATTATTGGACGCATTGGGCCAGTGATTGTGGTACTGGTGTTTGGCTTGGGCGGCGTCTGTATCTGGCAAAATTCGGACGGCCTTGTGCGTACCTCCCAGGAGGTGGTTAAAGCGGGAGTGATACCGGCAGCCGGCAGTTGGCAACTCTCGGCGGTGTTGTACGCGGGCTACTCAATTCTAACGGCTTTGCCCTTTTTGGAGGGACTGGGGGAGGGACTTCCCACCAGAAGAGCGAAAACTCGATGTGCCTGGTACAGCTGCGGGGCCTATGGAGCAGGGGCTCTGCTTTTGTGCCTGGGGCTTTTGGCCTGTCTTCCGAAGATCGCAGGAAAGGGAGTTCCCACCGTTTTTCTGGCTGGGCAGATTTGGGCAGGGGCAGGCTTTCTCTTTGCGGCGGTAATGTTTGCGGGCATTTATACCACAGCAGTTCCCATGCTCTGGTCCGTCTGTCACAAGCTATGTCCAAAGGAACATGGACTGTTGTTTCCAATAGTAGCCTTCACCGTTGCGGGAGCGGCTTTTTTCTGGGGGCGAATGGACTTTTCCTTTCTGGTGGGGACCGTGTATCCCTATATTGGGTACTTTGGGGCCCTGGTTATGATCTGTATGTTGGGAAAGTGGGTGAGGGGGCGGCATGGATAGAAAAGACCAGGGATGTAACACTTAATTGTTGCCCTATTTGACCATCGCAATCTATCCTCTGTTCTTTAGCAAAAGTTTTACGATTTCGTCTGTTTTTAAAACTTTTCCATAGGCTATAACTTTTCCGTCAACTACAAGAGCAGGGGTGCTCATAACGCCATATGCGGCAATTTGTGTAAAATCTGTGATATGGTCAATCTCTAAGTCCATGCCAAGTTGTTCTAAGGCTGCTCTTGTAGCCGATTCAAGCTGATTGCATTTTGCACACCCGCTACCTAGGATTTTTATACTTGCCCCCTCTTTTTTGGCTGATTCTGCTTTTGCCATACTTTCAGCATTGCAGTTACCCCCACAACAACTGAAAGTACCTTTCTTTTTTCCAAAATTAAAAAGTGCCATAATAATTTTCCTCCTGCTATAATAAAGTTTTATTTTATCCTTTTCTAAACAAACAAGAAGCAAAACCAATTAAATAGATATCCAACAATAATAATACCAATCGTGCAAATACCAATAAACAAAGCCAAGAGTTTTAGCTTCACTGCCTTACGTAGCATTACAAGAGAGGGAAGAGATAATGTTGTAACAGCCATCATAAAAGCTAAAATTACACCAAGCTGGGCACCCTTTGCATAAAGAGCCTCCGCAACAGGTATTGTTCCGAAAATGTCTGCATACATCGGGACACCAACCAGCGTTGCAAGAACAACAGAAAACGGGTTATTGCTTCCCAACACATTTTCAATCCATATTTGGGGTATCCAGTTATGGATAAAAGCCCCAATTCCCACACCGATGAGAATATAAGGAAACACTTTCTTCAACGTAGCGCTCACTTGTTCCCATGCGTATAGAAGTCTATCTTTCTTTGTCAATTCTGGTGAATCAATATCAACGCGTTCAGCCGTTTTGATGTATTGCTCAACATACTTTTCCATGTGTAGTTTTTCAATGATTGTTCCCCCAATAACGGCAATCATCAAACCAACAATAACATAGATAGCTGCTATTTTAGAGCCGAAAATACTCATTAGCAAAACAAGCGAACCAAGGTCTACCATAGGTGAAGAAATCAAAAACGAAAATGTCACACCAAGTGGTAGTCCAGCATTTGTAAATCCAATAAAAAGCGGAATAGAAGAACAGGAGCAAAAGGGTGTTACCGTACCTAATAAGGCAGCTATGCAATTTGCGTTCATTCCATGAAAATGTCCTAATATTCTTTTGCTTCTTTCCGGTGGAAAATAGCTTTGGATATATGATATTAAATAAATCAAAACGCAAAGCAAAACCGTGATTTTGATTGTGTCAAAAATAAAAAAATGAATACTTGCGCCCACCTTATTCTCAATGTCGAGCCCAAATAAGGACATTGTTTTACCGATTGTCTGATGGAGCCATTCCATCCCTAACATTTGATTTTGAATAAAATCCCAAATAATTTTAAGCGTGTTCATGATTTCACCTATATATTTAAATATTTATATCTTTCAATCTATTGATATGTGTATAAGCCGCCTATCTATGTTAGGGCGGCTTAACTTTTACAGCAGTTTGAGGAAACATTATTAGCTGTGGTTGTAATTTCTTCCAGCAGTTTACGCGCTTTTTCAATACCCTTGGGATTAAAAGAATAATACATCCATTTGCCCTCCTTTCGTCCTATAACAATTTCTGCGTCACATAATATTTTCATGTGATGTGATAAAGTAGGTTGGCCGATATGGAGCTCCTCAAGGAGTTTGCAAGCGCATTTTTCACCACTTTGAAGAAGGCTTAGTATCGTCAATCTATTGGGGTCGCAAAAGGCTTTGAATATCCTTGCCTTTTTTTGGTTCTCTATCAATATTATCGTTCCTTTCTCTAACTTTCTAATTGATAGTATATGCGATATATTGAAATACGTCAATATGAAAAATGTCAAATTCAAAAATAAAAAGATTGACAACCGGCTGTCCTCTATTGAGAATGCCTAAAAGGGAAAAGACGTCCCAGTGCAAACAGCAAAGCGCAGACTCCAAAGCTTGTCATTACCGGGTAGCCTCCGGACAAATACCAGTACAAAATCGCATTCCAACCGGAAATCTGGGAGTAAGAAATCCCCAGCAAAAGCACCAGATAGCTGCCTAACAGGGAGCTGGTTACCAACCACTTCTCCAGTTCCCGGGAAGCCTTGGCCTTTTCCTCTGTTCGATTTCCGTAAATGGTTCTTCTGGCTCTCCGACGTCTTTTTGCCCCTCCGCTTAAATATCCCCAACACAACCACAGATAAGCCACAAATCCAAGCACAGCCAACAATGGTCCAGTGACCTGATAGACCAAAAGGATTTTGTTAAGCACAGTACCCTTCCAGGCTATCTGATCCAGCTCTCCATGACGTTCCGGCACATCCCAGTACCAGTCCACATTTAGCCAGGCCTTTGGCCCTTCCTCCCGGCTCAGCTCCTCTGTCAGTAGATAAGAGCTTATCTTTTCTTTTCCCCGGTAACCGCACAGGAAAATAGGACTTTCCTCCTGTTGCCGATATTTCACCAAAAACCGGCACTTTTCCATGCCTGGCGCATAAAGTCCCTGATCTCTCATATAAGCTGCAATATCCTGGCTCTCCAAAAGCTCCACCTGCTGCAAGAGCTCTCCCGCCTCATTCTCCAGCTGCAAACTTACATTTTCCATACCAGACAAATCCGCATACCACCCTGCAAGCTCCAGCAAATCCGCCTCGTACCAGACCGCCATATTTCCCGTTATGCGCTCAAAGAGGGGAATGCCTCCATTGTCATCGGGCTCGCTGTACAGATAGATCAAGGTCTCCATTTCCTCATAGGTGTTGGTATAAACAAAAGAATCCCACAGTGCGCCAAAGAGTTCTCCCAGATAGCCTGTCCGCCAGGGAGACATATAGGTAGAGGGCATGGTGGCCTGCCGCTCCAAAGTCCCCTCCTCCATGGCAGCCTCCAGCTCCTCATGTATCCGCAGGCAGATCTGGTTGGCTGTGGCCCCATCCGTATAATAGCCCGCCTGGGAAAGAGCCGTGCGAATAATCCAGAACATCCAGCCATCCCGAACCTCCCAGTTTTCCGGATCTCCTTCTTCCCCTGCCCAGTATTCCCGGCTGCTGTCAAAATAGGGCTCCAGCTCTTTTAAAGTGGGACAAGCCTCACACATGCGGGAAAGCTTCTCCCGGGTAATGGTTACCCCCGGAATATCTTCCCCAGGCTTTACCGCCATCATACTTTTGTACATTTTGGAAAATCCACTGTCCTGAAGCTCATTGGCCGTGAAGATTTTGTAATGCTTCTCATTCAGCCTGGCAATCGTCTGCCCGGTTCCCCACAGAATCACAAAAGGCAGGGCCAAAAGCACCAGCTTGACCAGAAAGGCTTTATGCCTCTCTTTCCAGAATAGGCCCAACAGGCTCCCCCCGTACACCAGCACAAACACCACCAGAAAAGGCAAAAGCCAGATAGCATCCTCCCGGGTATAGAAAAAACTGGCTGTGCCAATGGCTGCCACCAGCGCCCAGAGCATCTGCCTTTTTACTGGTTCCCTCCTTCGCAGATACAAGGCCAAAAACCCGGCAAAGATAAACAGGACCTGGGCATGGGAAATGCTGTTTCGATATACCCGCTGAAATGCCTGCACAGAATAAGATATGGGATTCCACAAAAGCGCCAGATACAATATCCCTCTGGCCCAATAGGGTTTTAAAAGAGGGCGAAGAGCATAGACAAAGAGCACGCAGCCTGCTGTGTAAAACAGGCTGGCCCCCACAAGATAAGAGATATGGAGATAATTGCACAACGCAAGAAACAAAGGAAAAAACATCCCCTTGGTCAAGGTCAAATCATTATATTCTCCCAGCCACTGGCCACTGCGCAGGGTGTCCGCCAGATGTACCATAATCCAGTCGTCGTGAATCCCCTTAGGCACCGCCATAATGGGCAGATTATAGGTGAGATATTGCTTCAGGCCTGCAAACAGCAAAAGAAAGCCGATGAACAAAAGCTCCTTTTTCCACCCGGGCCCCCAGACATCTGTCCTTTTGGTTCTTCCTCTCCATTTCCTGTGCATGCAGTTTTCCTACCCTTCCAGGTCCTTAGGTCCAAAGCCCCTGGGTAATAGCTCCTCCAGAGTATAAACCTCATATTTCTCGGGAGATGCAGCCAAAATCACCTGAAAGCTCTTAGGATCACAGAATTCCATCATTACCTGGCGGCAAACTCCGCAGGGAGCCCCCATGGGAAGCTCCTCCAGATCTCCTGCTGGTCCGGCCACCACGGCAATGGCCGAAAACTCTTTTACCCCTTCGCTGACCGCCTTAAAAAAAGCTGTCCGCTCCCCACAATTAGTAGGGGTGTAGGCCGCGTTTTCAATATTGCAGCCAGTAAAAATCTGCCCCTCCTTTGACAATAGGGCTGCTCCCACCTCAAAATGGGAATAGGGACTGTAGGAATAGGTTCTGGCCTCCAGGGCCTTTCTGATTAGCTCCTGGATAGCCTCCTCTTTCAATCTCACTTTTTCCATGAATCTTCCTCCTTTTCCTGCCTGACCTATTTTTTATCTGTCTCTATCTGTCACAAACCATCTGTTTATAGTCTAAAAACCGAAAGCCCAGGTTCTCATAGAGGGCGATGGCCTTTTTGTTCTCCTCCGTCACCTCCAGTCGGAAACGCCTGACCTCGGGATGCTCCTCCATGACCCACTTAAAAAAGGCTGTTCCATACCCCTTCCCCCGGTATTCCTTCCGAAGAAACAGCTCCTCAAACATCAGGCACCGTCCTCCCACCTCGCAGGCGTAGAAAATAGTCACATAGGCAAACCCTGCAATCTGGTCATTTTCCTTTAACACATAGCCTGTCAGCACCGGGTCCTGACTCACCGCATCAGAAAAAGTCTGCTCCAGTATCTCCATGGGCACTGGGTGTGATACCGCATCACTGTGATAAAAGCTCTCTACCATCTGAAGCACCTGCGTGCGCATAGCTTCTGTCATTTGTTCAATCTGTAGCATGCGTTCTCTCCATTTCCATCATTCCTAGTCCGTCTGCCACCGCTTTGGCCTCATTAAATATTCATGATAGCTAAAAAACCCCGCAGCAATCTGCAGGGTTCACGGTATACAAACGAAAATCGGAGTAACAGGATTTGAACCTGCGACCTCTCGGCCCCCAGCCGAGCGCGCTACCAAGCTACGCCATACTCCGGTAGAAAAGAGTATACCACAGTTACCCCTAAAAAGTAAAGACCTAAATTGAAATTTTTTGTAATTTTTTGCATTTTTTCTCATGTGAAACATCACGAATCCTTTTACATTGGCATTTTTTCCCCTACTCCCTCATATACTTTCTACTAGGAGGTGACCCTATGCCACAGCACTACCCTTTCGAGCTTCTTCCCCTTCCGTATCTTTATGATTCCCTGGAGCCCAATATCGACATGGAAACCATGTATTTCCATCACGCCAAGCATCTGCGCAGCTACATAGACAAACTGAATCAGACTTTGGCTCCCTATCCGGAATACCACAACTGGACACTGGAGCGTCTTTTGCTCCATCTCCATGAATTGCCAGAAGAAATCCGTGAGGATGTGTGCAAAAATGCCGGCGGGGTCTACAACCACCAGTTTTATTTTAATGGCATGAGTCCCAGTCCTTCAGAGCCCCAGGGCCAACTAAAGGACGCCCTGCTGCTGGATTTCGGAAGCTTATCTGCCTTTCTTGAAACATTTACGGAAATGGCTATGAATGTTTTCGGTTCCGGATACCTTTGGTTGGTATCGGACAATCGGGGAAAATTGGCCATTGTGCCCACCTCCAACCAGGATACGCCCCTATCTCAGGAGCTGTATCCTCTGTTGAACCTGGATGTATGGGAGCATGCCTATTATTTAAAGCATCAAAATCTTCGGGCCAATTATATAAAAAACTGGCTTCCGTTGATTCACTGGGACGAGGTGAACCGCCGGTATCAACAGGCGCTGCTTTCCATTCTGCTGCAAAATGCAGTTTGATTTCTCTTGCGCATTGGGATACTTTCCGCTCCAGATAATCTGGGGGTAGTCTTCCCGCTCCGTAGTTCCCTCCGTAAAAAATACAGAAGCACAAAATCGGGCATGGAGGCAAAGGACTCCCTTGGCATCTCTCTTTTCCACGCTAGATTGCTTTATTTGAAAACGTAATTAAACCTGTTTTCTTTTTTCAAAAAAGAGTCCGGGAAACCGGACTCTTTTATTCAGACTACAAGTCTGTATGGATTCAGATTTAGAATTTCAAATCCTTGAAAAGGGACCCCAGGTTGGTGGTCAGCTCCTCGGTCTTGGGAAGGACCACCCGCTCCTCCATAGCCTCCGGTGCGGAATCCTCCATCAGGGCGCGCATGCTTAAGGAAAGCTTGCCCTCCTTTAAAGCAATCACCTTTACGGTAACGGGATCGCCTACCTTTAAAACAGCGTCCGGACTCTTTACTCGTTTGTTGGAAATCTGGGATACATGAACCAGACCGGACAGGCCATTGCCCAGATCGATGAATGCGCCGTAGTTCTGCAGGCTTTCCACCTTCCCTTCCATTACGTCGCCAACCTTTACAGCTTCCAAGCGGGCCTTGCGCTCAGCATTAGCCTCCTGGCGGAGGATCTTGCGGGCGGAGAGTACCAGCTTTTTGCTTTCCGGGTTTACGGTGATAACCTGTACCTTAATTTTTTTGTTCAGCCAATCCTCCAGATTTTCCACATAGGAGAGGGAGAGCTGGGAGGCCGGGATAAAGCCGCGGACGCCTTCCACATTGGCAATGACGCCAGCCTTCACCACACCGGCAATCTTTACGGTCAGTACGGTGCCTTCATCCAGATAGCCCTTCAGGGTGGCCCAGGTGGGGTCCTCAATCTCTTCTGCTGTTTCCTCCGGTTGAGCCAGAGAGGCCTCTAGTTCCTCCTTCAGATCGTCCATCGTTAAATTTTCTTCCATTTTCCTTACCTCACTTTATCTTTACTTGCGACCCACCCTCAGCGGACAAGGGTTATGTTTGCGTTTTCCGGCAAAGGGAAAGGAACCGCATTTTTTCTTGGTCAACATCCTTATTATATGGTAAAATGGGAAAGAAAGCAAATGGTAATATGGAAAAATAGGAAAATAAATATAGGAAATGTGTAAAAAGCCAGGGAACTTTCCGGGAAAGGGAAAATACGACAGGGGTATTTGGGAAAAATCCCTGTGGTGCCTGGAGGAGAAGAGGAGGAGTTTTATGAAGCATTTTGTACAGATTAGAAATCTACGGCTGGGAGAAGGGCGACCTAAAATCTGTGTCCCCCTTGTAGGGCAAAAGGAAGAAGAAATCTATCAGCAGGCGCGGGAGCTGTTGGCGGTTCCGACGGATCTGGTGGAATGGCGGGCAGACTGGTTTTTGGGGCTGAAAGAGAAAAATCGTTTTCTGGAGGTTTTAAGAACCTTGCGCCAGGTTTTGGGAGAGCGACCTGTGCTTTTTACTATTCGGACCAAGGGAGAAGGAGGAGAGGGGCAGATAAGCTTTTCGGAGTATCAGCAGCTGAACCTGGAGGCGGCCCAGAGCGGTTGTGTGGATTTGGTGGATGTGGAAGTATTTCGTATGTCGGTGGGGCAGGCGGAAGAGATGCTGGAGAGACCAGACAGGCCAGGGAATACAGAGCTGCCTGAGAACGGGCAGAGCATGGAGAAGGAAAGAGCCACATGCATGCCTGAATTTTTGCAGAAGGAAGGCATTGGAGAATTCATTAGGGCGTTGCAGCGGACTGGAGTTGTGGTCGTTGGCTCCAGCCATGATTTTGAGGGAACGCCGAGGACGGATATCATGGTGGAATGCCTGCGGGCCATGCAGGAGTTGGGAGTGGATATTTGCAAGCTGGCGGTGACGCCTGGAGAGCAGGCAGATGTGAGGAATCTTCTGGAGGCCACCTGGCGAATGAAGACACAATATGGGGACAGGCCTTTGATCACCATGTCCATGGGGAGCCTGGGGGTTATTAGCCGTTTGGCTGGGGAGCTGTTTGGGTCTTCCGTAACCTTTGGGTCTGTGGGAAAGCCTTCTGCCCCGGGACAGGTGGAGGCAGGAGCCCTGGCCGAATATCTGGAGCTTTTGCATGGAGGAACAGAGCAGGAAACAGGGAACAGGGAGCATGATGCAGCAGCTTTTCCAGGACATATTTTTCTGATTGGCTTTATGGGAACAGGGAAAAGTACAGTGGCCCGGATGTTAAAGGAACAGCTGCACGGGGAGCAGGTGGAGATGGATGCGTGCCTGGAGGCGCAGGAGGGGCAGTCCATTGCCTCCATGTTTGAACAGTATGGGGAGGCATATTTTCGGGATAAAGAGACGGCTTTTTTGTATTCTCTCAAGGGGCAGACGTCTAGGGTGGTTTCCTGTGGAGGTGGTGTGGTGACCCGAGGGGAAAATAGGAATTTTATGAAGAAACATGGGAAAGTGGTCCTTTTAACGGCCAGGCCAGAGACCGTGCTTGAACGGGTACAGGGGAGCCAGGAACGGCCTATTTTAAATGGAAATATGAATGTGGAATACATTGGCCAGCTTATGGAAAAACGGCAGGCCAGTTATGAAGCGGCGGCCGATTTAACCGTGTCCACGGACGGAAAGACCGTGGAGGAAATCTGCCAGGAAATTGTCACAGGGCTGAACGCTTTGGGAGGGGAGGAATAAGCTGATAGTAAGGAATAGCAGGGGAGCAAAATTTTAATGAGTGATCCCAAAATGGAAAATTTACTGAATCTGGCCCTGGAGGCTACCCTCAGGGAACGGGAGCAGTCACTGAATCTGAATGTGGGCTTTGATGAACAGGAGGATACCTGGGAATTGGTGGTGAAATATCACGGAGATTTAAATGCCCTTCGGGAACAGGGAATCCGGGTGGTGGAGCTGCAAAATGAGTACGCCATTCTCACCGTGCCGGAGGCTTTGGTGGGCAAGGTCAGTCAGTGGAACCAGATTGAGTATGTGGAAAAGCCAAAGCGCTTGTATTTTGCCCTGGAACAGGGGAGATCTGCCTCCTGTGTGACCATGGTGCAGACAGGAAGCCTTCGGCTCTTTGGAAGGGGGACTTTGGTGGCCTGTTTGGATTCGGGAGTAGACTATGCCCATCCGGATTTTCGCAATGAGGACGGCAGCAGCCGCATTCTCTTTTTATGGGACCAGACGCTCTCGGGGAATCCACCTAAGGGATATGCCATTGGCACGGAATTTACCAAGGAGCAACTGGATGCTGCCCTGGAAAGAGAGAGCAAGGAGGGACAGCAGGCTCTGGTTCCCAGTGTGGATACCAGTGGACATGGAACCGGGGTGCTGGGAATCGCCGCAGGCAATGGCCGGGCCAGCGGTGGCCGATACCGGGGCGTAGCCAGTGAGAGCAGTCTTCTTGTGGTGAAGCTTGGCATGCCCAGAAGCAATTCCTTCCCTAGAACCACAGAGCTGATGCAGGCAGTGGATTACTGTGTCAAAAAGGCGATAGAGCTGGAAATGCCCCTGGCCGTGAACATCAGTTTTGGAAACACCTATGGTGCTCATGATGGCACTTCTCTTTTGGAAACTTATCTGACAGATATGGCGAATGTGTGGAAATCTGTCTTTTGCATTGGGACAGGAAATGAGGGCTACGGGGATGGACATACCAGCGGGCGGCTTGCCTCTTATGGGGAGCAGCGGGTGGAATTCGCGGTGGGAGCTTATGAAACCGTACTCAATATTCAACTTTGGAAATCTTATATAGATGTGGTGGAGGTATACCTGATACATCCCAATGGGCGGGTAGCGGGACCTCTGCGGGAAAGCTCCGGTGCCCAGCGAATTGTGTTGGGAGAGACGGAGCTTTTGGTCTACTATGGGGAGCCTACGCCTTACAGCCAGAACCAGGAGATCTATTTTGATTTTCTGCCCAGGGAGGATTATATTGACAGTGGGATCTGGAGCATTGGCCTGGTAACTGGAAAAATCGTCAATGGGGTATACCACATGTGGATGCCCAGCCAGGCAGCGCTGAACAGGGGCACCCGCTTTTTATATCCCACCCCTCAGACGACTCTTACCATCCCCTCCACAGCCCGAAAGACGATTGCCGTGGGAGCTTATGACAGCCGAAATCTCAGCTATGCAGACTTTTCCGGCCGTGGGGAGCCCTTTGGGGAGGGGATACAAAGGCCGGATCTGGTGGCGCCCGGTGTGAATATTATGACCACGGCCGTAGGAGGCGGATATGCAGCCATGACCGGAACCTCCTTTGCCACCCCCTTTGTGACCGGGGCCGCGGCCCTTCTGGCAGAGTGGGGGATTGTGAAGGGAAATGATCCTTTTTTGTATGGGGAGAAGGTGAAGGCATATTTGCAGAGAGGAGCCAGAGAATTGCCAGGGTTTCTGGAATATCCCAATCCGCAGGTGGGATATGGGGCATTGTGTGTGCGGGATAGTATTCCGGTATAAACTTTCGATTGATTTATCCTATGCTGCTGGTATTTGCAGCAGCCAATTTACATTCCCATCTGTTTTAAAACAAGGGCTAATTCTCTTGAGAAAACGGGATTTCGCAAATCGTTTCTATGATGAACGTTCCAAAATGGTTCGTTTGTACCTGCCTCGATACATTTTTCAACGAGTGTTTTATTGATATTAAGTGACCAGCTGATTCCATTGTTTATGAAATTCGTAGAGAGAATTTCATTTCCTTCAAGGGGAATTTCACGGTAATCTCTACCACGGCAAAAACAAATTTTATCTTTGTCAAGTGCGCTGATAGAACGCCCGTACATAATCGGATAATCAGCATTTTCGGGTACAGGTGCGTTCCCCACAATCTCATAGTCACCATAAAAAAACCGATTGTCCATTATGTATGTAGACGGGCAGCTTTGGAGGGTTTGCAAATCTTCAATATTCACGTTTGGATTTTCCGTGATGATATAATAAACGGAAACACAAAGTGCCTTTCCCATAAGAATATTCCAGAATTTTCCTCCGTCCTTTACAAATTTTTTTACATCAAATAGAATCCGTCCATAGCCATAATTTTTGCGGTCATATTTGAAACGGAAAAAATCCCCTTCTCTATATTTACAACGACGACGTTTCGTATGTGCAAACGCTTGAATCTCTTCGAAATCTTCGTCGGTTGTATCAGCAACCCATTTGTCAAGAAATTTTGGGAGCTCTCTCGGCTTCAGAAATGGAACACCTGCAAAAGCCGAAGAATAATAAGTCCGCTGGGTAGTGTAATTTGCTATTAGAATTCCTCCTTCATAATCAAAATACATTCCGTAAGGTGTACAGCGCTGAATATTGACACCGTTTAAGCGTTTCGGTTTGCCTCTTTCCGTAAGTGGTGCAAGCATTGTGCGGTTGTCCTGTGTGCGAAGGTTATACGAATTTTCAAGAAAATATCCGTTATCACGTAACCAGATGACCTTTCGGAGAATATCCCCATCAAAAAACAAAATATCTTTACCTGTTGATAGTTCAGGTTTTACACAATTATTTGGGATTTCAACACGTTCCCAATCTGGCTCAATAATTTCCAAGCCAAGATATTTACGCTGCTCATTTGTCAGTTCCACTTTCATTTCCATTCCTTTTATCTCATCAGCTGTAGTATTAGTTTTTGTTTGTCTTTGATTATAAAATACTTGTATATCATTTGCAATTTCTTTTATAAGTGATTTTTCAAGGGGCACATAATTCCCAAAAGGGAGTAAAAGATATGGAATAAGTTACTTTGAAGAAATTTTAGATTTTTAATATGCTGGAGGCCATTGTCAGCGGTGATTTGACGGCACAGGTTGATTACCCAGGAATATGTTGGCGATTTTGCTACTATCCGTACATCCTTAAATGATATACTTCAAAAACTCAATTCTACAATGGGACAGATTGTCACCAGTGCGGAGCATGTCTCCGGTGGAGCGGAGCAGATGTCCAACGGTGCTCAAGCGCTCAGCCAGGGTTCTATGGAACAGACTGGCGCTGTAGAGGCCGTTCGTGCGGGCACGGCAGGCAAAGGATTTGCCGTGGTTGCCGATGAAGTGCGCAATCTAGCAGCCAAGAGTGCGGAGGCATCTAAATCTACTTCGGCGCTGATTGGACGCTCCATTGCCGCCGACGCGCAGACCCAGGCAGGGGCAGTGGCACAAATCCAGGATCAGATTGGGCAGATTACCAGTGTGGTGCAGACCAATTCCTCTACAGCGGAGGAGAGCGCGGCCACCAGGGAGGAGCTTAACGCTCAGGCCAGTACATTCAAGCAGTTGGTTCAAACCTTCCGTCTTCGTCAGATATAGAGAGATAGCAAAACAGAGCAGGTTCCATATAGGAGTTGTTGATTATCCCAGGGAGTTGTCAGGCGGGAAGAAAACAGGTGCATTCCGGTAAATTCTATTGATATCCTCTTTCTTTTCTGCTATGATAAATACTATCCTCAGTGGTGTAAAACCGTGTGTTTCCTTGTCCACTGAGGGTAGAGACGGATGAAGAAAAAGTGGGAATACCAAGCGAAAAGGAGGGGTTACCATGAAATGTCTATTTTGTTGCGCAGACAAATATTTACAGAAAAGTACCTGGAAGGATCTGGCCTTGTTAAAGATCTGCCTTTTTTCCATGGGAATTTTGGTAGGGATGCAGGTACCAGAAAAGAATAAAAAGCAGGTTGGAATCCTTGTACTTTTTGTTTTTTTGGTAACCTATCTTCCTCTTATGACAAAATTTGTGAGAATTGTGTGGAAAAAAGACGAATAAGTTTTTTGGATAGGCCAGGGAATCTGGCAAAAGGAGAAGTCCGGGAAAGCATTGTTATATGAGAAGGAAGCATCATGGGAGCCCATGGTACTTCCTTTTTCCATTATTTGGGGCAGGGGACATGGGAAGACAGTAGATACAGACTCTCTATTTTCTCCCAGGGAAGGAGTAAAGCGTTTTTAGGGATAGAACCGCAAGAATGATGAAAAAATTACTTTAAAATTCTGCTATATTGTCATGGAAAGGAGGATGCAGCATGGAGCATTTGGAGGTTGCGAGTATTGCCCAGGCAATTACCTATATGGAAGGGCATTTGCATGAAAAATTAGACTTGGAAACAGTGGCTGGGGGAGTGCATTATTCAAAATATCACCTGCATCGCATGTTTACAAACACTTTGGGCATAACTCTCCATGAATATATTCGGCGCAGGAGGTTGACAGAGGCGGCAAAGCTTCTGGTTTTTTCCCAAAAGCCTATTCTGGAGATTGCACTGATGGCAGGATACGAAAGCCAGCAGGCCTTCACAGGGATTTTCAAAGTTATGTACAAGCAGACTCCCTTGCAATACAGAGAGCAGAGGGCATTTTATCCTCTTCAGTTGGAGCTTACCCTGCATGGCAATCCCTCTGCGCCCGGGGCCATGGTTCCCCATATTACCTATGTGACCAGAGAGAATATTTCGACCTGGATGGGCTTGGTAGCTCTAGTGATTGACGGCTTTCCCTGTCTCAATGAGGGCAGGCATCGAGAAGGGCTTACAGGATATATAGAACGGCGGGAGGCCCTGCTAATGTGGGACAGGAAGGTGGCAGTGGGCGGCGCAGCGTTTTCCCGCCAAAGGGGGAGCATTGATTTTTTAGGGGTACATCCCCAGTACCGTCTCCACGGGATAGGAAAGGCACTTCTTGATTTTATCCTGTGTCATATGCCTGTAGACCGGGAAATCAGTATCACAACGTTCCGGGAGGGAGACAGGGCTGACACAGGACAGCGGGAGGCCTATACGTGTCTGGGATTTGCAGAGGCTGAGCTAATGACGGAATTTGGCTATCCTGTCCAACGTCTGATTTTACAGCCAAGGAGGGAATTCCCATGAGTGACCATGCTTTGGATCAGGAATGGAGAGGCGCGTCTCTTCTTGGCTTTGCATTTCCCACCATAGTTATGATGATATTTATGGGGCTCTATACTGTGGTGGACACGATTTTTGTAGCCCGATATGTGAGCACAGACGCGCTTTCCGCCGTAAACATTGTATGCCCTGTGATTCATGTTACGGTAGGCCTGGGAACCATGCTTGCAGCCGGGGGAAATGCGGTGGTATCCCGAAACATGGGAGCCAGGCGGGAGCAGGAGGCAATGGAGGATTTTACCCTACTTGTGACAGCGGCCGCAGCCCTGGGATTTGTCATACTGATAGCTGGAACCCTATGGATTGACGAACTGGTGTACGCTCTTGGAGCCAGCGATTTACTCTTCCCCTATTGTAAAGACTATTTGGGAGTGCTATTTTTGTTTATTCCGGCTAATATAATACAAACCGTATTTGCCAACCTGTTTGTCACTGCTGGAAGGCCAGGGTTAGGCTGTGGCCTGGCAGTTATCGCCGGCCTGGCAAATATTGTCCTGGATTATGTTTTCCTGGAAATTTGTGGTTTTGGTATCCGGGGAGCGGCCTTGGGCACAGGCTGTGGCTATCTGATTCCTGCGATGGCAGGTCTTGGGTTTTTTTGGAAGAGCAAAGGCGGGCTTTCCTTTCGAAGACCAAAATGGAGATGGGGGGTGCTGGGAGAAAGCTGTCTAAACGGCTCCTCGGAGATGGTAGGCCAGCTGGCCGCGGCTGTCACCACCTACCTATTTAATATTGCCATGATGGATTTGCTGGGGGAGGATGGCGTGGCGGCTATCACCATTATGATTTACTCCCAGTTTCTCTTAAACACCTTGTATATTGGTTTTTCTATGGGTGTGGCGCCGGTGATCGGCTTTCAGTATGGAAGTCAAAACAGGGAAGGGCAGAGGAAGGTCTTTCAGATTTCCATAAGCTTTCTGGCAATGGCATCCCTGCTGCTGTTTGCGGTTTCCAGTCTGGGCGGACCTTGGATTATTGGGGGGTTTGTGCCAGAGACGTCCAGGGTTTATAGCTTGGCGGAGGAGGGCTTTTCCATCTTTTCCTACAGCTTTTTATTCTGTGGGCTGAACATCTTTACCTCAGCTATGTTTACGGCATTGTCAAATGGAAAGGTATCCGGGGTGCTTTCCTTTCTGCGGACCTTTGGATTTCTGACCAGTGGCATCCTGTTATTGCCGCGGATCTGGGGCATTGCTGGCATATGGCTGGCTGTACCAGTGGCGGAGGGAAGTATGTTTTTTGTATCTGTAATATGTCTCTTGTATTACAATAGGAGATACGGATATGGACCGTAGAGGGAAAGCCTTGGACAGGAAGAAAAAAGGCCTGTGGCAAAATCCATGGATTTGCCACAGGCTTAAAAAGTGTAGTTAGGAGGGGTTACTGGATGCGGAACTGACTGATTAGACGATTCAGTGTTTGCGCCTGGTTGGACAACTCATTGGAGACAGCCGCACTCTCCTCGGCGGCTTCGGAGTTTGTCTGGATAACCCTGGAAACCTCCTTGATTCTGTTTTCCACCAGAACAATCATTTCTGACTGCTGGATACTGGCCTGGGCAATCTCATCCATCAGGGCTTTGATGGACTGAATACAATCGCCGATAACCTGCATGGCAGATATAGCCAGGTTTGTTGATTCCGTGCCTGTTTTTACATCCTGAAGGGAGCGTCCAATTAAGGAGTTTGTATTTTGTGCAGCCTCCGCAGACTTGGCAGCAAGATTTCGCACCTCATCGGATACCACCGAGAAGCCCTTTCCTGCGGCGCCGGCCCGGGCAGCTTCCACAGCGGCATTCAGGGCCAGGATATTTGTCTGCAAAGCAATATCCTCAATGGTTTTTATAATGCTGCCAATCTGTGCCGAGGACTGATCGATATTTTTCGTAGCGGTAATCAGCTGCTCCATCTTTACATCTGCCTCAGCCGTATAGCCGGTAGCTTTGGCAACCAGATCGCTGGCATTGCTGCAGCGGACGGTACTGCTTTGGATCTGTGCAGTGATATCCGTAATGTTGGATACCAGTCCATTGACAGAATCTTTTTGCTGCATGGTTCCCTGGGACAAAGCCTGAGCGCCTGCGGACACTTGGTTGGCACTGTTGTTCACCTGGCTTGCCACGTGGGTGATCTTGCGCATTACATCCGTAAGATGGGTGCGAATGCTCATAAGGCTTTCAGAGAGGATCTTGAAATCACCAATATAGTAGGATTCATTCAAGCCCACATCTACGGCAATATTGCCATTGGCCATTTCCCCTAAGATTCGCCCAATATCCTCAATGGTCTTTCGCAGACAATCACAAACATGATGGATAGTCTGTGCAATCATGCCGATCTCGTCGGTTCGGCCATAGAAAGATTTCAATTCTTCGTCGGCGGAGAGCTCTAGCCGGCCCAGGCGACTAATCGCATTTTCCATGACCATTAGCTCTCGGCCTTCCCGATGTAGAATCAGCAAAGTGACAAGCATAATCACTGCTGCAACCATGGCGCAGAGAAGTCCGACGGTAACGCGCACGGTTGTCACCTCTTTGTAAACCTCTGCTGCATTATCCCGAACCATAAAAACCCAGTTGCGGTCCTTCAAATATTTGTAGACCACCAGCTGTTTGACTCCATTCTCATCCCGATAAGAGTAAGTGCCTGCCTGGGTGCTTCCGTCCTTTTTAATTCTCTGGAGAATTTCCAGATACCCACTGTCCGTGGTCTGGGTGTTCAAAAGCGCTTCATCCTGATGATACAGATACGTGCCCGTATCCACATTCAGGAACACGTATTCGCTGTTAGGCAGGCCCTCGATATCCAGCCCCAGGAGTACGTCCATCAGCTGGCTGGCATAGACACCGGCACCTACATAGCCAATGCATTCCTGCCCCTCAAAAAGCGGATAGTACATGGAGAGAATCATGCTTCCGGTTCCGGGAGATTTCATGATTCCCAGATTGGTCAGCTGTGGCTGGGCCAGAATCGTTTTCTGGAACTCATCCAGGGAATCGCCGGTTCGGGTGGTGATCCCAATGGCTCCCTGGGAGGTATGTGTCAGGACATAGGTGTCAGGGGTGCCGATGTATAATCCCTCAAAGACTCCCTTGACAGAGGCAAAATCCTCCGTGTATTTTTGCCCCCTCTTGATCAGATCCGGATCATCTGGATTTGTCAAAAGATCCCGGACATCCCGACCTAGGGCAAAAGCTGTCATATATTCTTCGGCGGAAGCTACATAGTCATTGATAATGGATGCCCTGGATTCCACGGCGTCAACCATCTGATTGGTAATGTTGTTTTCAACCATGGAGGCAACGCGGCTGGATACGATAAACCAGAGCAGCACCATGCCGATAAATGTAATGATTGTGGTGATAATACTGATACGTGTGGCGAGTTTTTGATTAATTAGAAATTTCATAATGTTCCCCCTGCAATAAAAGATATAATCGCAGATTTAGCCACACTTTATAACCCTTCCTGGGATCTAAAATATGGCCAAATTTACAGGAATAATTTTAGCATGATGGAAGCTATTTTTCAAGATCGTTTCCTGTTAAGAAATCTGAAAGTTTTATTGAAAGTCCCTTGTGTTGGGTGTATAATACCCTCAGTTGCCAAGGACAGAAGTGATAGTGAAAATGGAGGGAGTTATATGGGGATTGTGGTTGGTGGAATACGGATTATTTTGGGAATTGCCCTTGTGGCGGCAGGGATATTTCTGATGTATGTAAAGGCAGGCGGATTTGGCGGGTTTCTCTGTGGAATTGGAATCATTATAGCAGGGAATCTGAAAGGGTTTGAGACGGTGGCCGCCTTTTTTGGCGTGGAGAGCAGTACCTTTGATATGCTGTTTACGATGTGCCTTTTGGGGGCGGGGATTTTGTCCATCATAGGCCTGGGATTTATAGGCAATATTCTGGGAGGAGTGGGAATGGTTTTTCTGGGAATCCTGACCACCAACCTGTTTACCGGAGAGCAGCTCGAGCCTGCCTTTGATGTGCTGTCCCATGCGCTTATGGTGCTGGGGCTGCCACTCTTTTTGATTGCCCTTTTGGTAGTCCTATTTACCAGGTTATAGGAGGAATTGGATAATGGCTCTTGTGAACATGGATTTTTATTCTTATTATCTGGGGATGGATACGCCCCTTACGGTTCTCCTGCCTGAGCGGCGGGGGAGAAAGCCGGAGCCTATGCCGGACAAAAAGTATCCGGTGCTGTATCTGCTTCATGGACACGGAGATGACCATACGGCCTGGATACGGAAAAGCAATGTGGAGCTTTTGACCAGAGATCATGAGATGATCGTGGTGATGCCCGCAGCTCACCGGGGATTTTATGTGGATGGAAAATCTACCTATAGATATTTCAGCTTTTTGACAGAGGAGCTACCGGTGGTGGTAGGGAATTTGTTTCCGGCATCCCAAAGGCGGGAGGATACCTATATTTGCGGGTTGTCCATGGGCGGGTATGGAGCTTTGGAGCTGGCCATGCATTGCCCGGAAACATATGGGCATGCGGCAAGTATGTCCGGAGCCCTGGAGCCTTATAAAGCTTTGCGCAGTGTGAATGACCTATTTTCGGCGCCGGATTTCCTGGAAAACCTGGAACGTATTTTTGGTGGGGAGGAGGAAACTTCCGGCTCCCGATGGGATCTAAGATTTTTGGCCAGGGAGCTGGAAAAAAGAAACGATGTGCCACCACCTCAGATGTATGTGTGTTGTGGGACTGAAGATCCGCTGTATCCCATACATAAGAAAATGCGTGGCTTTCTGGAGCAGGAGACCAGGCTGGATATTCGATTTGACGAGCGGCCCGGAGGCCACACCTGGGATTTTTGGAATGAGGAGCTGGCTCTGATACTTACGTATTTCGGCCTGGTTCCCTAGGAAGGAGTGTAAGGAGCCGGGGGATATGTAGGATCAGGGCTCCGGATGAAGCTTTAAATGCTCAATTCCCAGAAAGTTTTGAATGCAGACGCAGGCGGCCCCCAGAAGAATGGAGGTGTCCTGTAGGCCGGAGGGTACCAGCTGGCAGTGGCGCCCCATGGGGGTTTGCAGCCGCTCCTGAATGTGGGTGAGTACCTGAGGAAAATAGGTGGTGAAGGAGCTGTTGATAACAATCATGTCCGGATTTATGGAATTGAGAATATTATTGATGCCTACGGACATATAGAGGACAAATTCCTCCAAAAGAGAGAGGGCGGCCGGTTCCTGTCGGTTGCAGGCTTCCACAAAGGTGTCTATGGATTGCTCACAGCCGGTTCGAAGGGTATATTCTTTCAGGATTGCCCGTTCTGAGGCGTACTGCTCCAGACACCCCTGGTTGCCGCAGGGGCAGGGGCGGCCGTTTAATTCTATGATGGTGTGGCCGAATTCTCCGGCATTTCCGTTAAATCCCGTGTAAAGGGCATTCTGAATAATCATGCCTGTGCCAATGCCGGCATGGATGCTGATCCCTACCAGGTTGGGCACATGATAGCAGAATGTATGTTCTCCTATAGCGGACAGGTTGGCCTCATTTTCCAGATAGACGGGGACCTGGAAGGTTTCCTCCAGGACCTGATGGAAGGGCAGCTTTTCATAGGGAGAGTAAGGGCTGAAGATCACTTGGTTCTCATGGACAGAGCCGTGAATTCCCAGGCCAATGCCTATGAGACCAAAGGGCGTTTCCGAAAGCTTTTCCATCCTGTCCCGGATAATGGAGACAAGGAGGGGCAGAATTTCCTCCCGGCCGGCCTGGTTGGGATAAAGCTTTAGCTGGCAGTTTTGTCCTTGCAGGTTACAGGTCATGGCGGAGATGGTGCTGGCATTTACGTCAATGGAAAGCACATGGCCGCAGGAAGCCTGAAAGGCCAGCAAAATGGGCTTTCTCCCCATGGAGGTGTCATCGTTTCCAATTTCCACAATAAGCTTTTGCTGGAGCAGTTCCTGCACAATGGCAGATACGGTGGCCTTGGAAAGCCCAGAGCTCTTGGACAGGGCCGCCCGGGAGATAGGGCCGTCCAGAAGAATCTGCTCCAGGATAAAATGGCTGTTTAAATCACGAATTAATTCTTTACTTCCAATCATGGGGCTCCCTTTCCTTATGAGTCTATTATGGCTACGTTTTTTTCCTGAGTGAATGGATTTTGAAACTTAGTTTGTTCACTATCCTATCTATATTATAATACAGTGGTTTACAGAAGTAAACAAAAAAACAGGCTTGCATTTCCCCCCGTTCAGTGGTACTATAAAGTTAAATTAGTTTTGTGACTGAACGAAGTGCAACACCTGCAACACTTTCCTGAAAAGAGCCAGAAAGTGACACGTTAAGGAGGAGGTTGAGGGGAAGGCAGGAGAAAAGGAGGATATTATGGAGATCAAGAATGTGACAGAGGAGGCCTTTCGTCCCTATGGAAGGGTATTGGACGTGGAGGTGCCAGATTTGCTGGAGCGGCTTTCCGGGACGCCTCTGCCCCAGGATGTGGTGTATGTGGCTTCTGCCCCAGAGCTGGAGGCTTGCAGGGAGTATTCCCTGCTTCGGGATGAGGTGTTCGGCGGACAGCCGTTGCAGCTGGGCTATTGCAACGGAAATAACCACAAGCTGAACGCGGTGGAGTATCATCGCAGCTCGGAGATCAATATCCCTTTGCAGGGAGCCATATTGCTTGTGGGACGGCAGCAGGATTTGGAGGAAGATTTTACCTATGATACGGGTAAATTAGAAGCCTTTGCCGTGCCGGCTGGCTGTGTGGTGGAGCTGTATGCCACCACTCTCCACTATGCGCCCTGCAATTTAAAGGAGGAGGGCTTTCAGGTGGTTATCGCCCTTCCCAAGGGGACCAATACAGAGGCGCCCAAGGTGGAGGGCAAAGGGAAGGAGGCCCGCCTTATGACGGCCAACAATAAATGGCTGATTGCCCACGAGGAATCCGGGCTGGGAGCTGAGGGCGCCTTTGTAGGCCTGACAGGGGAAAACCTGACAGTGTAAGAGAAGAGTATCCCAAAGGGTTTGCTTTGGGGTCTGGGATTTAAGTAAGGAAAGGCAACAGAAAAATTAATCATACATAATAAGGAGGAACTTAATCATGCAGAATATTCCTAAGGTAAAGGTGGGAGTTGTAGCGGTAAGCCGGGACTGCTTTCCGGAGTCTCTGTCTGTAAACAGAAGAAAGGCCCTGATGAAAGCCTATGAGGAAAAGTTCGGCCAGGAGGATCTCTATGAATGTCCCATCTGCATCGTGGAGAGCGAGATTCATATGGTACAGGCTCTGGAGGATGTAAAGAAGGCCGGATGCAATGCCCTGGTGGTTTATCTTGGAAACTTTGGTCCGGAGATTTCTGAGACCCTGTTGGCCAAGCACTTTGACGGACCGGTGATGTTTGTGGCCGCCGCTGAGGAGTCCGGGGATTCTCTGATCCAGGGACGAGGCGACGCTTACTGTGGTATGTTAAATGCCAGCTACAACCTGAAGCTTCGCAATATCCGTGCCTATATTCCCGAATATCCGGTGGGAACCGCCCAGGAGTGTGCGGACATGATTCACGAATTTTTGCCGATTGCCCGGGCTCTGGTGGGACTGTCCAGCTTAAAGATTATAAGCTTTGGCCCCAGACCCTTAAATTTCCTGGCCTGCAATGCCCCCATTAAGCAGCTGTATAATCTGGGCGTAGAGATTGAGGAGAACTCAGAGTTGGATCTCTTCGAGGCCTTCCACAAGCATGACAACGATCCCCGGATTCCTGATGTGGTAAAGGACATGGAGAAGGAGTTAGGAGAGGGTAACCAGAAACCTCAGATTCTCTCCAAGCTGGCCCAGTATGAACTGACTCTTCTGGATTGGGTGGAGGAGCACAAGGGCTATCGGAAGTATGTGACCATCGCAGGAAAATGCTGGCCGGCTTTCCAGACCCAGTTTGGCTTTGTGCCCTGCTATGTAAACAGCCGCTTGGCTGGAAGGGGGATCCCGGTTTCCTGTGAAGTGGATATTTATGGAGCTCTCAGCGAGTTTATCGGAACCTGTGTGAGCCAGGATGCAGTAACCCTGCTGGATATCAACAATACGGTTCCGGCAGACATTTATCATGCGGATATCAAGCCTAGCTATGCATATACCCAGAAGGATACCTTTATGGGCTTCCACTGTGGAAATACCTGTTCCCGGAAGCTTAACTCCTGCTCCATGAAGTATCAGTTGATTATGGCCAGAAGCCTGCCTGAGGAGGTAACCCAGGGAACCCTGGAGGGCGATATCGCTCCCGGTGAGATCACCTTCTACCGTCTCCAGAGCACAGCAGACTGCAAACTACGGGCTTATGTGGCCCAGGGCGAGGTTCTTCCGGTAGCCACCAGATCCTTTGGCTCCATCGGTATTTTCGCCATTCCGGAGATGGGACGTTTTTACCGCCATGTACTCATTGAGGGCAATTACCCCCATCACGGCGCAGTGGCCTTCGGACATTATGGAAAAGCCCTCTATGAAGTATTTAAATATCTGGGCGTAGAGCCGGAGGAGATCGGCTTCAACCAGCCCAAGGAGATGCGCTACAGGACAGAGAATCCCTTTGCATAAACCTTGCGCCAAAGGGACTTTACTCTTTCGTGCGGTCGCGCAGCGACTACAAATAGGAGGATCATATGTTATATATTGGTGTTGATTTGGGGACCTCTGCGGTGAAGCTGCTCCTGATGAATGAAACCGGAGGCATTGAGAAAATCGTGTCCCGGGAATATCCCCTGTATTTTCCGGAGCCGGGCTGGTCGGAGCAGGAGCCTGGGGATTGGTATACCCAAACCCTGGAAGGTCTAAAGGAGCTTCTGGCAGAATGCGATAAAAGCCAGGTGGCCGGCATCAGCTTTGGAGGGCAGATGCATGGACTGGTGATTCTGGACGACAAGGATCAGGTGATTCGCCCGGCGATTTTGTGGAACGACGGACGGACTGGTGAGGAGACCGATTATCTCAATCAGGTGATCGGCAAGGAAAAGCTGTCCAGATATACGGCCAATATAGCCTTTGCCGGGTTTACTGCGCCTAAGCTTCTCTGGGTGAAGAAGCATGAGCCGGAGAATTTTGCCCGCATTGAGAAGATTATGCTGCCCAAGGATTATTTGGCCTATTGCCTCTCTGGTACCTTCTGTACGGATGTGTCGGATGCTTCTGGCATGCTGCTCTTTGATGTGGAGCACAAATGCTGGTCTAAGGAGATGATGGAGATCTGTGGAGTAAGGGAATCCCAGCTGGCCCAGATTTTCGAGAGCTATGAGGCGGTAGGCACCTTGAAGCCTGCCCTGGCTAAGGAGCTGGGCCTTTTGGAGTCGGTGAAAATTGCAGCGGGAGCCGGGGATAATGCGGCGGCAGCTGTGGGAACCGGAACTGTGGGAGATGGCAGCTGTAATATTTCCCTGGGGACCTCAGGAACTATCTTTATTTCCAGTGAGAAATTTGGGGTGGACCAGAATAATGCTCTCCATGCCTTTGCCCATGCGGACGGGCATTTCCATCTTATGGGCTGTATGTTAAGCGCTGCCTCCTGTAATAAATGGTGGATGGAAGAGATCCTGAAAACCGGAGATTATGCCGGGGAGCAAAAGGAGATCAAAGAGCTGGGGAAGAATCAGGTGTTTTTCCTGCCCTACCTGATGGGAGAGCGGAGTCCTCACAACAATCCCAATGCCAGAGGTACTTTTATTGGCATGACCATGGATACCACCCGGGAGGATATGACCCAGGCAGTTCTGGAAGGGGTGGCCTTTGCCCTGCGGGATTCTTTTGAGGTGGCCAAATCCCTGGGAATTTCCATAGAGCGGACAAAGATCTGTGGAGGTGGAGCCAAGAGTCCTCTTTGGAGGCAGATGATAGCGGACATTCTGAATATAAAGGTAGATATTCCCAAGAGTGAGGAGGGACCGGCTATGGGCGGTGCCATGCTGGCTGCGGTGGCCTGCGGGGAGTATAAAAGCGTGGAGGAAGCGGCGGCAAAAATCGTGAGCGTTGTGGATACGGTAGAGCCCAATCCGGAGAACGCGGCCCGCTATGAGAAGCGGTATCAGAAATTCCGCCAGATTTACCCCACAGTGAAGGAGCTGTTTCAGACTTTGCAGGGGTAATGGAGAAAAAGCTGCTCGATGAATCATGTAGAATAAAATATCCTCCGTCAACAGGGGCGAAAAAACTCTGTTGGCGGAGGATATTGTTGTTTACTAAGCTAGAGGAAGACTTAGGGAAGGGGATTGAACTGGGCATCCTCCTCTTCCTCCTGAGGCATATAGGGGGCGAAAATTTTCACAAACATGCGGGTATTGATCCAGGCAATACCGGCAATGCCCAGAAACAGCCACAGAGGCATGGTGAGCAGGAAATGATAAGGGGAGATAAAGAGCAGCAAAACAGGCGCCAGATTTAGGGCCACAATCAAAAGGGTGGAGGGCAGATGGGACAGGGCCATAAGAAAAGCATTTTTCATGGTGTTTTTCAGGCTGTTCTCAAACTGGGCTAGCACTGGAAAGGTGTAGGCCATGAGAATGAGATAGAAAAGAATCAGCACCAGAAACAGGCCCATGAGAATTTGCCCTGGGGTGCCTGGGATGGCACTGCTGACCCGGATATCCACCAATAAAAGCAGGCCCAGGCCCAGAAAGATAAGAGTCAGGCAAATCCCCTGACGCAGATTTTGCCGAAAGGAGTGGAAAAACATACTCCAGGTGTAGGAATCCTCCTTGCGCACGATCTTTAACAGGGAATAGTAGAGAGCCGAGGTGGAGGGGCCGATGGTTACTATGGGAATGCAGCAGATGAGCCAGAGAATATTGAGGATCAAAAGATCCGCCACACGTCCCATAAAGGTGAAAAATGCGTTGTCCATATTAAAAAAACGTTCCATATGTATCAATCCTTTCCATAGATATCGCCGGAGTGCGGCGATGGCAGTCATAAACAGGAGCTCCCCAGGGCCTTATGCTTAGGAACTGGAGACTATATTTGTTAAGTATAACGGAAATGATGGAAAAAAGCAAACATTCCAGAATGTTTCGGCAGATTGTCCAGAAAAGATCAGGCTTTCCCGGCACTTCGCCGGAAAAGCGGAATGTCCTATGGAAAGTTGGCGTTTCTCACAAAGGATTTCTGGAAAGTTTGGGGAATCGGGCTATGGCAAAAGGGCGGGCTTTCCGGTATACTAGGTTCATAAGAAAACAAACAGAAAGTGGGAGGACAAAAAATGGCTAGTTTATCTCTGAAAAATATTTGTAAGGTATATCCTAACGGATTTGAGGCAGTAAAGGATTTCAATATGGAAATCGCGGACAAGGAGTTTATTATTTTCGTAGGTCCCTCCGGTTGCGGAAAGTCCACGACTCTTCGTATGATCGCAGGTCTTGAGGAGATTTCCTCCGGTGAGCTGCGCATTGGCGATCGCCTGGTAAATGATGTGGAGCCCAAGGATCGGGATATCGCCATGGTATTCCAGAACTACGCTCTGTATCCCCATATGACCGTAAAGGACAACATGGCTTTTGGTCTGAAGCTGCGGAAGGTTCCCAAGGCTGAGATTGACAAGATGGTAAATGAGGCAGCTAAGATTCTGGATCTGGAGAAGCTGCTGGATCGGAAGCCGAAGCAGCTGTCCGGTGGTCAGAGACAGCGTGTGGCTATGGGCCGTGCCATCGTGCGTAACCCCACGCATATCCTCCACACAATCCTGGGACCCGACATAAGCTGCCTCGGCTGCTTTCTGTGCAATCGATGACACTCCAGATGTATATTGACCC
>JAAWAC010000046.1 GCA_022791975.1 Lachnospiraceae bacterium
ACCACATAACTACCCTTATGTGGTGCTTACAGGGGAAAAAGAGGAGTGAGTTATGAAGAAACAGGACCAGGATGAAATGGAATGGGAGGAACTGGACAGCGAAGGTATGTTTTTGGGGCTGAATAAAGAGATGCGATTTCGAATAGGCGCTGTGGTATGTAGCGTTTTTTTGGTGTGTGCGCTTATTTTTCTCGCAAGCTATTATGCCCGGCAGAAACGGGGGGAGGATGTCTATGAGGAGATGCGGGTGGAGGCGGGAACCAACGGGGAGATGAAGCCCCAGGAGCAAGCCGGGGAGGTGGCTGAGGAGGAATCCCAGGAGGAAGCCCCAGAGGCGGAGGATGTGGATTTGTCTTTGCGCCGGGAGAATACGGTGGATTTTGGCTCTTTGCAGGAGAAAAATGAGGATATTTATGCTTGGATTACAGTTCCCGGGACCCAGGTGGACTATCCAGTGCTACAGCATCCCACCCAGGATAGCTATTATCTGGACCATACGGTGGAGCGAGCGGAGGGACTGCCAGGAAGTATCTATTCGGAGGCCGTGCACCCCAAGGATTTTTCGGCGGTTCACACAGTGCTCTACGGGCACAATATGAAAAACGGAACCATGTTCGGCAGCCTCCACAGCTATGAAGATGAGACATTTTTTCAAGAGAATCCTTATATTTATGTGTTCCTACCGGACAAGACCCTGCTGTATCAGATTTATGGAGCTGTGCGGTTTTCGGATGCTTATTTGCCGGAATATTGTAATTATGAGGACGAAGCGGCCTTTACGGCTTATGTGGAGGAGATGCGAAATGCCTCCGGATGGACAGACCCGGAGGTGGAGGTTCCCTTTGGCAGTCGAATTTTGACCTTGTCTACTTGCATAGCCAATGACTCCGCACATCGGTATCTGGTGACCGGGGTTTTGATAGACACTTATGAAAAGTAAGAGACTTTGGATGGTGGTCGGGGGACTTCTTCTCCTGGCAGGAGCTGGATTTCTGAGTATGGTTTTACTGATTAAAGGTGGGGAGGGGCGTCTTAGAGAGCCAAAGCACTATGGGGAGGCTTCCCAGGTGGAGGTGATGCCTCAGGTGCTCTGGAATGGAGACGTGTATGAATACCGACAGCATATGGTGAACATTCTCTGCTTGGGAATTGACGGCCGGGGTGTGGCAGAAAAAAATGAGGATATTGGCTTTGGACCCAGAGCAGACAGCATTTATCTGGCAGTGCTGGATCTGGATCAGGAGAAGCTTATGCTATTAAATATCTCCAGAGATACCATGGCGGATATCCGAATCTTTGACAGTATGGGAAAGGACCAGGGACTGTATCCCATGCAGCTGGGGCTTCAATATGCCAATGGAGACGGTCTTTCCTATAGCTGCGAGCTTACGGCGACGGCGGTGTCCCGGCTTCTTGAGGGGATTCCCATTCACGGGTATTGTGCCCTTTACTGGAATGGGGTGGGAGAGCTTCACGACCAGCTGGGACCTGTACGTGTATGGGTGTCGGAGGAGCTTCACCAGTTAGATGAGAAGAGATTTCCGGAGAGCGGCCTGTTGGAGCTTAATCGGGAGCAGGCCATGGTCTATGTACAGGGGCGGGATACCCAGGAAAATGGCAGCAACGAGGTGAGATCCGGGCGGCAGCAGGCATATTTTCAGGAGCTGTTTTCAGCGGGAAAGAGGCAGATAAAGAGCCATCCGTTAAAAGTCTTCTCCCTGATTCGTGGGATAGAGCCCTATCTGGTCACGGATTTGGATACGGGAGAAATTCTGGCCCTGGCTTCCTGGATGCGGGACTGGGAAATGGACCAGTTGGAGATACGAAATCTTCCGGGGGAAAGCGTTTCCGGACTGTTTCAGGATGAATACTGGGTGTATCAGGAGGAAAAGAAGGAGCTGCTGTTGGAGCTTTTCTACGAAAAATGGTATTAAGGCGGTAGGCCTTGATATAAAAATGAAAGAAAAGAGGATAAAAGGCATGAAAAAAATCAAACTGGCTGTATTGACAGCTGCCTTCTCCTTCTTGCTTGGCATGGAGGCGATGGCAGCTGGCAGCAGCGAAGGCAACGTCCAGTGGGACGGAAATTCATCAACGGTTTCTGTTGTGACAAGTGACGGAAGTGTAAGTGAGCAGGAGGTAATTCCTGTATTTTCTTCCATCAGTGGGGAGGATCGGGGAATTATTGAGGCTTCCCACTTTTGGGGAGAGGTCTACAATGAGAACTGTAGCGTGTATATGCTGAATGTGGATCTGGTTCTCAAGAGCGAGAAGGACAATCCAGATAGAACCATTGTACATATGGCAGGTGGAACCATACGCATTGGCTTCGGCGTGCCGGGAGTAACTCCTGATTCAAAGGTTACAGTTTTGCATAAGAAGAGCTCTGGCCAGGTGGAAACCGTCCGGGTAGTGGCAGCTCACAACAATTATGTGCAGGCACAATTTACTTCCCTTTCTCCCGTTGCAATTATTGTGGAGAATGAGCCCAAGGAGGAGAGTAAACCGGATACCTCGGACAATTCCGATATCTATGAGCAGGGAGCTC
The DNA here is from genome assembly GCA_022791975.1 of Lachnospiraceae bacterium. GTDB lineage: Bacteria > Bacillota > Clostridia > Lachnospirales > Lachnospiraceae > RGIG4284. Next base: position 2,549 of record JAAWAC010000046.1, read on the forward strand.
AGGTGGGAGATATCCGGGTGAAGAAGTCTGGCGCTGGTGTGCAGGCGACGGTGGTAAGAGCAGATGGCCAGGTGGTGACAACCATTGTACATCCTTTCCTTATGCCCGGAACCAGAACTGTAAGCCTGGAGCAGGCACAGAAGATCCTGGGAACCAAGTCCGGCTGCGCAATCTATGCACTGGATCTGTCTATTGTGGATGCAGCCGGGGATTATAGCCAGGTAACGTTGAAGGAGGGCGCAGTTCCTGTAACCTTCTATGTACCCGGTGTAACACCCCAGTCCCGTGTAGTGGTGCGTCATTGGATCAATGGCACGGACAAGTATGAGGATGTGCCCGTAGAGCTGGGCAGCGGGACTGTGACTGCAACCTTTACCTCCTTCTCCCCGGTGGTCATTATGGTGGCTCAGGACGGAGCTCCGGTGACAGCAACAGCCACCGCAGGGACAAGCACAGGACGGGTTTCTCCCAAGACTGCGGAGAGCTCCTGGATCTATGTGGTGGAGGCTGTAGCGCTGCTGTCCTTCCTGGGACTGGCTGTATGCAGAAAGAAAGCGCATAGATAAAGGATCTTGAGAAATCCGGCGATGGAGAGAAGCTTTTGATTGGATACCTCTTAAGTAGACGATGGAAATAGCCAAAATCTACTTAGGAGGTATTTTTTTGCAAGGGAGGAAGCTTACGTTTGTCAATGTTTGGAAGGGAACCGGGGAGGGGAGCAAAGAAGGATTTCCTCTTGTAAAGAGGGAATTTTTTTTGTATACTGAATGAAGAAATCAAAGGACATTTGGGATATAACAGGAGTGAAGTATGGGAAATCAAAGGGAGAACAGTCAATGGGAAAAACGGGCCACCATTAAGGATATTGCCAAAGCCACCGGAGTATCCAATATGGCGGTGTCTTTGGCTCTGAATCAAAAGCCGGGTGTGTCTGCGGCCACCAGGGAGCGGATTCTGCAGGCGGCTAGGGAACTACACTATGTACCCAACCAAATGGCTCGCAGTCTGCTCAGCAACGAGACAAAGACCCTGGGGGTGGTAAATTCCAATACCTCCCTGTTTGTGTTTGGCAGCTTATTTCGGGGGATTGAGCGGGTGGCGGCCCGGGAGGGCTATGGGACGCTGATTTCCAGCACGGATGAAAACAGTGAAAAAGAACAGCAGGCCATTGATATTCTGCTGAATAAGCGGGTGGACGGATTGCTGCTCATTGCGCCCTTGAATATTGAGGAGGAGGATATGGACCGTATTCGCAGCTTTGGGGTTCCCTTTGTGTATCTGCTACGTCAGAATGGAGCGGGCATCAATGCCTGCCTCAATGACAATGTGGCAGGGGGCTATGGGTTGCTGTCACATTTGCTGGAAACCGGTTCCCGCAGATTTTTATTCTTTTCCATGGAGGATCGGATTCGATCCTGGAGGGAGCGGATGCAGGGCTTTGGAAAGGCTCTGGAGGAGTGGAATCTTGATCCGGCCAGCCAGCAATATCATTTGGCTGCTCCCAATATTCGCGCCGGCTATGAGGCCATGCAGGAGGAACTGGAAAAGGGCCTTGTGGCGGACACCATTGTCTGTGGCTGCGATCTGATTGCTGTGGGCGTGTTAAAAATGTTGACGGAGGCTGGCATTCAGGTTCCTGGTCAGGTACGGTTGGCAGGCTATGATGATATTGAGATGGCAGAGCATGTCCGCGTACCGCTGACAACCATACATCAACCCTACGAGCAGATCGGGGAGGAGGGAACCCGGCTGTTGCTGGAGCAGATTCGGGATCCGGAAAGATCTCCCAGGCAAAAGATTTTGAAAAGTCATTTGGTGCTGCGACAGTCTACGGAGGGGTAAACCCGGAGAACTACAGGACAGGAAACCAAAGGATAAGGGAGGCGTAAAATGGTTCGGTCCTATGAAAGTGACCAGGAATTGGAAAGGCTGCGCCGGAGAGCCCGGTGGAGTAAAAACACGTGTGTGGCCATTGCCTTGCTGAGTTTTTGGCCATTTTTGGCGGGGATAGACTGGATTATGAAGGAGAGGGAATCCCAGATAGCTATGCGGGTGGCCCAGGATTTGGTGGTGGCCGCTGTGCTGGCATTGATAGTCTTTTGCCTGCTCTGGTCTTTGCTGGGAATGAAACTTTACCAGCGCTTTAATGAGGAATTCAAGAGAAGATATGCGATCCCCTGGATTTCTGGAATTCCCGGCATACAGGAGCTCTATTATGATATGGGGCGGGGGATGTCCCATCGGGAAATCCGGAATGCAGCCGTGGTGGGCTGTGGAAATGAGGAAGAGTTTACAAGTTCGGATCTCCTTGCAGGTCTCTATGGAGGAATTCCCTTTCGCATGAGCAATGTGACTACCCGGCGGATGGTACATAGCACAAAGGGAAGGCGACGGACGGAGATGATCTTTACCGGCCAGGTGTTGCAGTTTTGTCAGGTTCCCGGGGAGCGGGTCAGTCAGGGACATCTGCAAATTTTTCAGAAGGAATTACTCTCCGATTTCCGGGGCTGGAAAGCGGAGCATCCCATCAAAATCAACCAGGGGATCTTTGAAAAGAAATTTCAGGTATATGCCACCAATGAGGCCAGTGCATGGAGAATTTTGACGCCACAGCTTTTGGAGCGGCTGACAGCTTTTGCGGATGCCATTGGAAAACAGGTGGCTGTGACCTTTCGGGACAGAGATGTGTTTGTGGCAGTCTACCAAACCCGAAACGTATTTGATGGGGATCTGCATATGCCTGTGGAGGAGCAGAAGGGACAGATTTTGGAGGACATGGAGCTTTTGCAGAAGGCCTGGCGATTTTTCCTGACTACCTAGTCTGTAAAGCACAAAATTCAGGAAAATACATTGACGACGTATAGCGGGTGGGGTATAATTACTTTAACGTTATACAAAGAAAGGGGATTGCAAAACATGAAACAGATTTTTACACTGGAAAACAGGGTGGCTCTGGTGACGGGGGCAGCACAGGGGATTGGAAATGCCATTGCCACAAAGCTGGCGGATGGGGGCATGAAAGTGGCCATCGTGGACATTAACCAGGACCAGGCTCAGGCGGCTGCGGAGGTTATCAAGGGAAACGGCGGGGAGGCCATAGGGGTGGCCTGTGATGTGTCTGATGAGAAGAGCATTGCGGCGGCTGTGGAACAGATCGCCGGACATTTCGGACAGCTGGACGTGGTAGTAAACTGTGCCGGGATCTTAAGCAGCGCCAAGATTCCCGATGTGCAGAGAGGGGAGTGGGATAAGATTCTGGCGGTGAATTTAAGCGGAACCTTCTTTATGATTCAGAAGGCCCTGCCTTACCTGGAAAAAAGCTCCTGTGCCCGCATTATCAATATCGGTTCCAATGCCGGACGCATGGGAGGCTATGAGAATTCCCAGAGCTATACGGCTTCCAAGGGCGGTGTGATTGCCATTACCATGGGAATCGCTCGGCAGCTGGCTCCCAAGGGAATCACCGTAAATGCCGTGTGCCCGGGAACCACAGAGTCCAAGATGAGCGCCAAGTACGATGAGGAGTCCATGAAGAGACTTCTCAGCAGAATTCCCATGGGACGGCTGGGAAAGCCGGAGGATTCTGCGGCGGCCGTTGCTTTTCTGGCCAGTGAGGAGGCTGGATTTATTACAGGATTGATGCTGGATGTAAACGGCGGCATGTACATGGGCTAAGGATACATCTGCCAGATAGCCGAAGGGAAGCTTCGGGATAAGAGGACAGGAGGAGACGGGATGGAGTACAAAGTGATAGCCATGGATTTGGACGGCACCCTGAATAATGATGAGAAGGTGATTACGCCCAGGACCAGGGAGGCATTGATGCAGGCCCAGGAGCAGGGGGTACGGCTGGTGCTGGCCTCCGCCCGTCCCACCCCCGGCCTTTATAAGGAAAGCCGGATTCTGGAGCTGGATAAATTTGGAGGCATTTTGATGGCTTACAATGGCGGTCGCATCTGTGCTGCGGATACAGGAGAGACCCTGTTTGAGACCTGCATGCCCAGGGAGCTGGCGTCCCGGGTGCTGCGGCATCTGGAAGGATTTCCGGTGACACCGATTCTGGATGACGGCAGGCAGTTCTATGTGCAGGATAAACATGGGTATATGGTAGATTACGAATGCCGGAATAACCAGATGACCTGCACAGAGGTGGAAAATCTGGCAGATTTTATCTCCTTTTCTCCTATTAAGATTTTGATGTCTGGCCGGGAGGAGGAGCTGCCAGGGCTTATTGGGGAGATCGAAGCGCCCTTTGAGGATAAGCTTCATGTGGTTATGACAGCGCCCTTTTACCTGGAGGTGATTCCCAGAAACATTCACAAAGGGCAGGGGCTGGCAGAGGTTTGCCGGCTCTTGGATGTGATGCCTTCCCAGGTGATTGCCTTTGGGGATGCCCAGAATGATATTCCCATGATTCAGCGGGCAGGTCTGGGGGTGGCCATGGGAAATGCCTGCAAGGAGCTTAAGGAAGCAGCGGATCGGGTGACCGGCAGCAACAATGAGGACGGAATTGCCCAGGTGCTGGAGGAACTGTGGAGGATGGCATAGGAAGGCTGCCTGCACGGAGAATGGCATCGGGAAACATGCCTGTACGGAGGATGACATAGAAGGGATATGCCTGTCCTGACGGGAGCGCTGTGGACTGGGAAGGGAGAGGGAAAGGATGTGGACTTGTCCCAAATGTGGGCGCACTTTTAAAAAGCGGGAGCAGAGCCACTACTGCGGAAAGGCGCCGGAAACCATAGATGCCTATATAGAGGCACAGCCAGAGGAGGTGCGGCCTTTTCTGCGGAAGGTGCGGGCTGCTGTGAGAAAGGCGATCCCGGAGGCGGAGGAGCGAATTTCCTGGAGTATGCCTACATTCTGGAAGAACCATAATATTATCCAGTTTGCTGGGTTTAAAAATCATGTAGGTCTGTATCCGGGGCCTGAGGCAGTCATGGAGTTTGCAGAGCAGCTTAAGGAATATAAGACCAGCAAGGGGACCATACAGCTTCCCTACAGCAAGCCGGTTCCTGAGGAACTTATCGGGGAGATTGCTGCCTGGTGTTATAAGACGGGGAATCATCCGTAAAGCGGCTAGGTATCCAAGGATAACTGCTTTTAGAAAGAGCATTTCACGGGGAAGAACCATCTGTTTTTCGTGAAATGCTTAAAATTTTGTATTGACAAGAGGATTTTTTTCTTATATACTTTGATTATCAAAATATTTGATATTTAAAATAAAACATACCCTTTGGAAGGAGATAAAAGAAATGCTGGAAAAAATGAGAGAGCTGATTGCAGAGAGACTGAATACCGAGGAGAACATGGTCACGGAGGACGCAAGCTTTAAGGATGACCTGGGGGCGGATTCCCTGGATTTGTTTGAGCTGGTAATGGCTTTGGAGGAGACCTACGGGGTGGATATTCCTGCGGAGGATTTGCAGGAGCTGAATACTGTGGGAGATGTGATGAATTACTTGAAGGAGAAGGGTGTGGAGGACTAACCCTGGCCGGTGTATAGAAGCGGGAGCAAAGGAGCATTTATGGCGGTCCTTGGCAGCCGGCTGAGAAATAAGGAGAGATCGAGATGAAAACCAGGATAACAGAGCTATTGGAAATAAAATATCCCATTATTCAGGGGGGAATGGCCTGGGTGGCGGAACACCATCTGGCAGCGGCCGTCTCCCAGGCCGGAGGCTTCGGACTTATCGGTGCAGCCAACGCCCCGGCAGAGGTGGTGCGGGAGGAAATCCGCAAGGCCAGAGAACTGACGGATCAGCCTTTTGGTGTAAATATTATGCTGCTGAGCCCTCATGCGGAGGAGGTAGCCCAGGTAGTGATTGAGGAGCATGTTCAGGCAGTGACTACCGGAGCTGGAAATCCGGAAAAGTATATAGGGCGGTGGAAGGAGGCAGGGATCAAGGTGATTCCGGTTATTGCTTCCGTGGCCCTGGCAAGGCGGATGGAGCGCTGTGGTGCGGATGCTGTGGTGGCAGAGGGAATGGAGTCTGGTGGACATATCGGGTCTTTGACCACCATGACCTTGGTGCCCCAGGTGGTGGATGCGGTGAACATTCCGGTTATAGCTGCTGGAGGCATTGGAGACGGTCGGGGCTTTGCGGCTGTCCGGATGCTGGGGGCTGAGGCTGTGCAGATGGGAACCCGGTTTGTGGTGGCAAAGGAATCCATTGTCCATGCCAACTATAAAGAGCGGATTCTTAAAGCAAAGGACATTGACACGGAGGTCACCGGGCAGAGCCATGGGCATCCTGTGCGTGGACTGCGCAACCAGATGACCCGGGAATATACCCGTTTGGAAAAGGGCGGAGCCACCTTCGAGGAATTGGAATATCTCACCCTGGGAGCCCTGCGCCGGGCTGTTATGGAGGGAGATGTAAAGAATGGCACGGTAATGGCAGGCCAGATAGCAGGACTGATTTCCAAAGAACAGAGCTGTCAGGAGATGCTGGAGGAGATTATGAAAGAGGCGGAACAGCTGTTATGTCAAAAATAGCCTTTGTATTCCCGGGACAGGGTGCCCAGTATGGGGGCATGGGCCGGGATTTTTATGAGAGCCGGATGGAGAGCCGCAGGGTATTCCAGGAGATGTCGGAGGCCTGCGGCATGGATTTGCCCAAGCTTTGCTTTACAGAAAATGAGATGCTTTCTATTACCAGCTATACCCAGATTGCTATGCTGGCGGTGGAGGCGGCGATTTTAGCGGCTGTGAGAGAACTGGGAATTATTCCCAGTGTGACAGCAGGGTTAAGTCTGGGAGAATACGGCGCCCTTTTGGCTTCCGGGGTGATGGAGACCGCAGATGCGGCCCGGGTGGTGGCAAAGCGGGGACAGTATATGCAGGAAGCCGTGCCAGAGGGTGGCGCTATGAGCGCCGTGCTGGGCCTGGAGGCGGAAAAAATAGAGGCTGTGTTAAGACAGCTAGGGGAAGAAAGAGCGGACGGGACAATAGACCTGGAGAGAAGCAAGGAAAAAGAAGGTCCCGTGTATATTGCAAACTATAACTGTCCGGGACAGATTGTGATCAGCGGGGAGGCCAAAGGGGTGGCAGCAGCCACAGAGGCTCTGAAAAATGCGGGAGCCAGACGTGTGCTCCCTCTTCATGTCAGTGGGCCCTTCCACACCCCCCTTCTTTATCAGGCAGGGGAGAGGCTGGAGGAGGCATTAAAACCGGTGTCTCTAAGGAATATGGAGATTCCCTATGTGAGCAATGTGACGGCAGACTATGTGAGAGATACAGGAAAGGTAAAGGAATTGCTAAAGCGTCAGGTGGTATCTTCCGTGCGGTGGCAGCAGAGCGTGGAGCGGATGCTGGCAGATGGCGTGGACACCTTTGTGGAAATAGGGCCAGGACATACGCTCACCGGATTCCTGAAAAAGATAGACAAAAGTGCCAGAGGGATTTCCCTGGAAAAGCTGGAAGATTTGGAAAAGCTTAGGGGTCTGTAGAAAGAGAATTCTTAAGAAACATAAAGATGGCAGAAAGCTTTTGAAAAGAAGAAAGTGGCGGGACGGCATAACACTATGGAGAAAACAAAAGAACAAATACTATAGAAACTTGGCAGACAGAAAAATCAGGAAAGGCGACAGGGAATGTTGGAAATAGAGAACAGGGAAAAACCTTTGGCCGGGCAGGTGGCGCTTGTCACCGGAGCAGGCAGAGGCATTGGCAGGCAGATTGCTTTGGAGCTGGCCCGACAGGGAGCGGCTGTGGCCATCAATTACAATGGTTCTGAGGACAGGGCGCGGAAGGTACAGGAGGAGATCCAAAAGGCTGGTGGCCAGGCACGGATCTATCCTTGTAATGTGGCGGATGAGGCTCAGGTGGAGCAAATGCTAAAGCAGGTCCAGGAGGATTTGGGCCATCTGGATATTCTGGTAAACAATGCGGGGATTACCAGAGATAGTCTGATTATGCGTATGAAGGAGGAGGACTTTGATGCGGTGATCGACACCAATTTAAAGGGAACCTTCCATACCATCAAGCATGCGGTGCGGCCCATGCTAAAGCAGCGAAGGGGAAAGATCATCAATATTTCCTCGGTGTCCGGGATTTTGGGGAATGCAGGGCAGGCCAATTATGCAGCCTCAAAGGCAGGCGTTATCGGGCTTACCAAAACCATGGCACGGGAGCTGGCCAGCCGGGGAATCACGGTAAATGCCGTGGCGCCCGGCTTTGTGGAGACAGAAATGACAGAGGCCCTGCCAGAAAAGGCACGGGAGGCGGCCATGGGAATGATTCCCCTGGGACGTTTTGGCAGGCCGGAGGAAATTGCCTATATGGTGGCCTTTCTGGCCTCCCATAAGGCTGATTATATCACAGGCCAGGTGTTGTCTGTGGATGGAGGAATGGCAATATGAGACGGGTTGTAATCACAGGTATGGGGGCCATAACGCCTCTTGGAAATACGGTGGAGGAACTTTGGAGAGGGCTTCAGGAGGGAAAGGTGGCCATTGGCCCTATCACCCACTTTGATGCTACTGGCTACAAGGCCTCTCTGGCTGCGGAGATTCGGGATTTCCATCCGGAGGATTATATGGATGTGAAGGCGGCCAGGCGGATGGAGCTGTTTTGTCAGTACGCGGTGGCGGCTGCTGGGGAGGCCATTTCTCAGGCAGACCTACACATGGATCAGGAGGACCCCTACCGGGTGGGCTGTATGGTGGGAAGCGGTATCGGAAGCCTGCAGGCGGCAGAGCGGGAATACGGACGGCTTCTGGAAAAGGGACCAGGCCGTATGCATCCGCTTCTGGTGCCCCTGATGATTTCCAATATGGCAGCTGGAAATGTCTCGATTCAATACGGCTTAAAGGGAAAGAGTCTGAATGTGGTAACAGCCTGTGCCACAGGAACCCATTCTGTGGGGGAGGCCTATCGCAGTATCCAGTCCCAGGAGGCGGATGTGATGGTGGCCGGAGGAACAGAGGCAGCCATAACGCCTCTTGGTATCGGCGGCTTTGGGGCGCTGACAGCGCTGTCTGGTTCCAAGGACCCCAGCCGGGCCTCCATTCCCTTTGACAAGGATAGAAACGGCTTTGTCATGGGAGAGGGCGCCGGAGTTCTGATTTTGGAGGAATTGTCCCATGCCCAGAAACGGGGGGCAAAAATTCTGGCAGAGGTGGTAGGCTATGGCACCACCAGCGACGCCTACCATATTACGTCCCCGGCCGAGGACGGCTCCGGAGCAGCTCGCTGTATGTTAAATGCCCTGGCGGAGGCAGAGCTTTCTCCCAGGGAACTTCTGTACATCAATGCCCATGGAACCAGTACCCACCACAACGATCTGTTTGAGACACGGGCTATTAAGCTGGCCTTTGGGGAGCACGCCTATGAGATGAAAATCAATTCCACCAAATCCATGACCGGACATCTTTTGGGAGCCGCCGGTGCGGTGGAGCTGATTGCCTGCATCCAGGAGCTGAGGGAGGGATATCTCCACAGGACGGCCGGCCTTCAGGAGTGCGATCAGGAATGCGACCTGGACTATGTAAAGGGACAGGGGGTAAAGCTTGACACGGCCTACGCTCTGAGCAATTCCTTTGGCTTTGGCGGTCATAATGCCAGCCTTTTAATACGAAAATGGGGGGAGGAATCCTTATGATGGAGCAAAAACATCTGCTTCGCCTTATCGAGGCGATCTCAGAATCTAGGCTCACCTATTTCTCCCTGGAGGAAGAGGGATACAAGCTTACCATAAAAAGCGACAGAGAGACAGAAGCCACCGGGGGAGGGGGTTCGTCAACCGCCGGAATGCCCCTGGCTGCTGGATTTGTACAGCCTCCGGCTGGAATGCCCCTGGCTCCGGGAGTGCTCCAGTCCAATGTGGGGATGCCTGTAGTCCAGCCAGCTGTCCCGGAGGAATTGCCTGGAAATCTGGTGAAATGTCCTCTGGTGGGAACCTTTTATAGCGCGGCTGCCCCAGGAGAAAAGCCCTTTGTCCGGGTGGGAGATACGGTTCATCAGGGGCAGGTTCTGGGAATTGTGGAGGCTATGAAGCTGATGAATGAGATTACCTGCGAGTACGACGGGGTGGTCAAGGAGATTTTGGTGGAGGACCAGCAGCTGGTGGAATATGGGCAGCCGCTGTTTCGAATTGAGTAGAGAGGGAGGCTTATTATGACATTGGATATTCAGGAAATTATGGAAATCATTCCTCACAGGCAGCCCTTTCTTCTGGTGGATCGGATTGAGGAGCTAGAGCCTGGAGTACGGGCCGTAGGGAAAAAATGCGTTACCTACAATGAACCTTTTTTCAATGGCCATTTTCCCACAGAACCAGTGATGCCTGGGGTGCTACAGATCGAGGCCTTGGCTCAGGTGGGGGCCGTGGCGATGTTGAGTCTACCGGAACACAAAGGAAAAATCGCATATTTTGCATCTATCAATCAGGCAAAATTTAAGCGAATGGTAAAGCCCGGGGATGTATTGACCCTGGAGGTAGAGATTGTGAAGCAAAAGGGCCCTATGGGTGTGGGCAGGGCAAAAGCCTCTGTGGACGGAGAGACAGCCGTTATGGCAGAGCTGACCTTTGCCATCAAATAGATCGGGAGAGGATAGCACATGTTTCAGAAATTGTTGATTGCCAACAGAGGAGAGATCGCAGTTCGCATTATTCGAGCCTGTCGGGAATTGGGCATCAAAACCGTGGCTGTGTATTCAGAGGCGGATGCAGAAGCCCTGCATACGCAGCTGGCTGATGAAGCCATTTGCATTGGTCCGGCTCGGGCGGAGGAGAGTTACCTGCATATGGCCCGAATATTAAGCGCTGCGGTGGCTTCCGGGGCGCAGGCCGTGCATCCGGGCTTTGGATTTTTGTCGGAAAACAGCAAGTTTGCCCAGCTGTGCGCCCAATGTGGCATTGCCTTTGTAGGTCCCTCGGCAGATTTGATCGCCAGGATGGGCGACAAAGCCCAGGCTCGCCAGACCATGGAGGAGGCAGGAGTTCCCGTGGTGCCAGGGTCCAGGGAACCGGTATATGAGGCGGAGGAGGCAAAAAAAATCGCGGATAGCATTGGATATCCGGTGATGATCAAGGCGGCTCTGGGAGGAGGAGGAAAGGGAATGCGTCTGGCTGAAAAGCCGGAGGAATTTGTAGGCGCTTTTCAGACAGCCCAGCAGGAGACCATGCACGCCTTTGGGGATGCTACCATGTACCTGGAAAAGTATATTGTGGAGCCCCGGCATGTGGAATTTCAGATTTTGGCGGATAAATACGGACATGTGGTTCAGCTGGGGGAGAGAGATTGCTCTATCCAGCGGCGGCATCAGAAGCTTTTGGAGGAGTCTCCTTGCAGCGCCATTTCCCAGAAGCTTCGGGAGGAGATGGGACACACGGCTGTGCGGGCTGCCCAGGCCGTGGGGTATGAGAATGCGGGAACCATTGAGTTTCTCCTGGACAAAAGAGGTAGCTTTTATTTTATGGAAATGAACACCCGGATTCAGGTGGAGCACCCGGTGACGGAGATGGTGACGGGGCTAGATCTGGTCAAGGAGCAGATTCGCATTGCGGCCGGGGAACCTCTGGGTATCACCCAGGAGGAGATTCACCTGAGGGGGCATGCCATTGAGTGTCGAATCAATGCGGAGGACCCGGAAAGGCAGTTTATGCCCTGTCCTGGCACCATTGAGACGCTTCATCTGCCAGGAGGAAACGGAATCCGCACAGATACGGCTCTGTTTCAGGGCTATACCATTCCCTCCAGCTATGATTCCATGCTGGTGAAGCTGATTGTCCACGATAAGGACCGGGAGAGCGCCCTGCGGAAAATGCAAAGCGCCCTGGGAGAGCTGGTGATCGAAGGGGTAAAAACCAACCTGGAGCTTCAGTATGAGATTATGCAGGAGGCGGATTTCTGCGGGGGAAATATCAATACCCACTATATGCAGGAGCACTATGGACTTTAAGGTAAGGAAGTGGCAGGGATATGCTGAAGGAATTGTTTAAAAAGACCACCTATATTCCCCTGGGGGAGCAGGCAAAAGAGCCCTCAGTACCGGAGGGACTTTGGATGAAATGCCCCAAATGCGGGGAAATGCTCTATAAAGAAGATGTGATCAGCCACAAATATGTGTGCTACAAATGCGGAGGCTATTTCCGGGTCCGGGCAAAGAACCGGCTGCGGATGATAGGGGACAAAAGATCCTTTGAGGAATGGGATCAGGAAATGGAGGAGCAGAATCCCTTACAGTTTCCTGGCTACCAGGAAAAGCTGGCAGGGCTTCGGGAAAAGACGGGACTGTCGGAAGCAGTGGTGACAGGCAGAGTCAAAATCCATGGCCAGGATGCAGTGGTGGGAGTCTGTGACACCCGCTTTTTTATGGGCAGCATGGGCTATGTGGTAGGGGAACGCATTACCCGGGCCATAGAACGGGCCACCAGCCTTGGCCTGCCATTGATTCTTTTTACCTGCTCTGGCGGAGCACGGATGCAGGAAGGCATTGTATCCCTGATGCAGATGGCCAAAACCAGCGCAGCCCTGAAACGGCACAGCGATGCAGGGCTTTTGTATGTGACGGTTCTGACAGATCCCACCACAGGAGGTGTGACAGCCAGCTTTGCCATGCTGGGGGATGTGATTCTGGCGGAGCCGGGAGCCCTGATCGGCTTTGCAGGTCCCCGGGTGATTGAGCAGACAACCCGGCAAAAGCTGCCAGAGGGCTTTCAGAAGGCGGAGTTTTTGCTGGAGCACGGAATCATTGACGGAATCGTAGAGCGGGAGCAGCTGAAAGATACGCTGTATCAGTTGATCTGCCTTCATGAGAAGCAAGGGGAAGGAAAACAGGATACGCAGGAGGCCTCCACCTCTGAAAAGCATGTTGATAGGGAAAAAACTTCCAAATCCGGAGAGCTTGGCAAGGGAGGAGCAGGGGCGAACAAGAGAAAGACTCCCTCTCTTTCCGCATGGGAGCGGGTGGAGCTTTCCCGGGCAGCCTCCCGGCCCACCAGCCTGGATTATATTCATGCTATTTTTCCGGATTTTCTGGAGCTTCATGGGGACAGAGCCTTCCGGGATGATGGGGCCATTGTGGGAGGGATCGCTACCCTGAAAGGCCGGCCGGTGACGGTGATTGGACAGCAAAAGGGCCGGACAGTCAACGACAACCTGGTGCGGAATTTTGGTATGCCGGACCCGGAGGGATACCGGAAGGCTCTGCGGCTGATGAAGCAGGCGGAAAAATTTGGGAGGCCAGTGATTACCTTTGTAGATACTCCAGGGGCCAGCTGCGGCATTGGGGCTGAGGAACGGGGCCAGGGGGAGGCCATTGCTCGAAATCTTCTGGAAATGGCCGGTCTTCAAATCCCCGTGCTCTCGATTGTTATCGGGGAGGGTGGCAGTGGGGGTGCTCTGGCTCTGGCTGTAGGAAATGAGGTCTGGATGCTGGAAAATTCCACCTATTCCATTTTATCTCCCGAGGGCTTTGCCTCTATTTTATGGAAGGACAGCGCCCGGGCCCAGGAGGCGGCAGATCAAATGCGCTTAACGGCGGAGGATTTGTTGGAGCTTAAAATTGTGGAACAGGTGATCCCGGAGCCAGAACCAGCGGATCTGATTCATCTGCCAGAGCTGGCTTTGGAGCTGGGACACCGGATAGAGATGTTCTTGGAAAAATATGGAAAAATAGACGGTTCGGAGCTGGCAGCCCGGCGGTATCGGCGTTTTCGGCGCCTGTGAGAATAGCAGTGCTAAAACCATAAGCCCAGACAGAAAGGAGCGACATGATGAAGCCTTTGCACATTGGAGATTTGACAGCCCGTTTTCCCATTATCCAGGGAGGAATGGGAGTGGGAGTGAGCCTGTCAGGATTGGCGGGAGCTGTGGCAGCCTGCGGTGGCGTGGGGATTATTTCTGCGGCCCAGATTGGATACCGGGAAGCGGACTTTTCTAGGAATCCCCGGAAGGCCAATATCCGGGCGTTAAAAGCGGAAATCTGTCGGGCCAGAGAACTCTCCAAAGAGGGCGGCGGTCTTATCGGAGTAAATATTATGGTGGCCATGCGGTTTTACGAGGAGTATGTGCGGACAGCTGCGGAGGCAGGAGCAGATCTCATCGTATCTGGCGCCGGTCTGCCTGTGGATTTGCCCCGGTTTGTAGAGGGAACAAAAGTTCGAATTGCTCCTATTGTATCTTCCCTGCGGGCCCTGTCCGTGATATGGAAGCTTTGGGAACGGCGGGGAAAGCAGCAGCCGGATCTGGTGGTGATAGAGGGACCCCGGGCCGGCGGACACCTGGGATTTTCTCCGGAGGATCTGGCTCATCCAGAGGAGCTAGCCTATGACCAAAAGATCCGAGAAATGGTAGCCTTTGTCCGGGAAAAGGAGAAGAGCGGGAAGAATCCGGTTCCGGTGGTGACGGCCGGAGGAATTTATGATAGAGCTGATGTGGAGCAGGCTCTGTCCCTGGGGGTGGACGGCGTACAGGTGGCTACCCGTTTTGTGACCACCTGGGAGTGCGATGCCAGCCCGGCCTACAAGCAGGCCTATTTGGACGCAAAAAAGGAGGATATTGTTATCACGGCCAGCCCGGTGGGAATGCCTGGAAGAGCAATTCGAAACACCTTTTTAGAGCAGCCCTCTCACCCGGTTGGGGCTTGTTATCAATGTCTGGCTCAGTGTAAGCCCAGGGAGATTCCCTATTGCATTACGGAGGCACTGGTGCAGGCAGTTGAGGGGAACACAAGCCAGGGGCTTTTATTCTGTGGAGATAATGCCTGGCGGGCAACGAAAATAGAGCATGTAGGGGAGGTAATGGCAGACCTGACAGGGAGTGTGTTTCAGGGGAAGACTAACGTATAAAGTTTTGCAAAAACAATCTGCGAATATTGACAAAATACACAAAAAATGGCACACTAGAAGCATAGAGGAATGATACAGGGGAAGGGAGGAAGGGGACCTTGGAGGGAAAATACAGAAGAGTACGTGAGGCCCTGGAGAACAGCCGTTATACGGTGGCCTTTTGTGGGACCGGGATGATGAAGGAGTCCGGGATGCCCAGTATGCGTGCCCCGGAGATTGCCTACGAGGTAGAGCAAAAGTATGGATATTCTCCGGAGGAGATTTTTTCATCAGCCTTTTATGCTACCAGAACAGAGACCTTTTTTGAGTATTATCGAACAGAGATGCTGTGCAAAGCTTTGGAACCCAGCCGAGCGTTTTATGCCTTGGCTGAACTGGAGAAAAGAGGAAAGGTACAGTGCTTTATCACCAATAATGTATACAATCTGCCTAAAAGAGCAGGTTGCCAAAATGTGATCAGTCTTCACGGAAGCGTGGAGGAAAACAAATGTCCACGGTGTGGAAGAAGGTATTCCCTGGATTATGTGCGGAGTTCAAAAAGGATCCCTCTGTGTGAGAGCTGTATGACAACAGTTCGGCCCCAGGTGATGCTGTTTGGGGAGATGGTGGACAATCAGCTTATGACCCGGGCTGTGGAGGAGACGGAGAAGGCGGAAGTGCTTCTTGTGATGGGAACCACGCTGAACTCCGGACTCTGTGAGGGATATGTGGATTACTTTAAGGGAAAGACATTGATTTTGATCAATAGTGTGGAGCACTATCTTGACAGAGCTGCGGATATTGTTATCTATAATGAGGTAAAGACAGCTCTTCCCAGGATTGTGTGGCCGGAATAAAGGAAAGCTGACTCAAGGGAGGCCTTTTGGCGTCCCTTTTGTGCCGTGTAATATGGGCAATATAAAAAAGGAGACAAAACAATGGATGCATTAAAGGAAAGAATCAAAGCAGAAGGAAAATTGCTGGGCGAGGACATTTTAAAGGTGGACAGCTTTATCAATCATCAGGTGGATGTGGAGCTGATGGAAGCCATCGGGCGGGATATTGCGGAGCATTTTCAGGGACAGGGAGTGACAAAGATCTTTACGATAGAGTCCTCGGGCATTGCGCCGGCGGTGTTTGCGGCCAGATATATGGGCGTGCCTTTGGTAATTTTGAAAAAGCGCTCTTCCAAAACTCTGAGCCAAAATTTGTGGCAGACAGAAGTGATCTCTTATACAAAGGATGTGTCCTATGAGTTGACTCTGTCCAAGGATTATATCAGTGATCAGGATCACATTCTGATTGTGGACGATTTTCTGGCAAATGGGGAGGCAGCCACGGGAGCCTTGCGCCTGATTCGGAAGGCCCATGCCACGGTGGCCGGCTTGGCTGTACTGATTGAGAAGGTGTACCAGCCGGGGCGGGCTAAGCTTGAGGAGCAGGGTGTGGCTGTGTATGCCCAGACACGGATTTCACATTGTGGAGAGCATGAAATCGTTTTTGCAGAGTAGGGAAATGCAACAGCTAATGGAAGAAAATTCAAGATAGATTTACATAAGAGATGTCGCGGGGCAGAGGAGCCTGGCGACATCTTGGCATGTGCGCATTCCCACTGCTGGCTTTTTTTCACAAAATTTTTTGTTTTTTGAAGATATGGGGGGATAGAATTCGTTATATGGAATAGGAACACGGAGGGAGGTGGATTTTATCAGCAGGGAGGAACAGTTGGAGGCTTTGATTGACCGGTATCAAAACCTGATTTTTTCCATCTGCTACCGGATAACCTCGGATTATTTTGCCGCTGAGGATTTGGCGCAGGAAACGTTTTTAACTGCCTACGAAAAATCCGCCCTCTTTGATGGCAGAAATGAAAAAGCCTGGATTTGCCGAATTGCCACAAACAAATGTTTGGACTACCAAAAGCATTCCGGGCGACGCAGTGTTCCCACAGAGGAGGATTATTTTGTCTGTCAGGAGGCAGGGCGTTCCTCCCCGGAGGAGGCTTGTCTGGAGGATGAGGTGCGACAGGGGCTTAAAAAGGCCTGTGAAAGTCTGAAGCCTCCTTATAACGAAATCGCTCTGGAGCATTATTATTACGAGCTGGAGGTGGGGGAGATGGCGGCCCGGCACAAGAAAAACCCAAAGACCATCCAGACCCAGATTTATAGGGCAAGGGGCATGTTGCGAAAGCTGTACTCCGGCGGGAAATCAAAAGGAGACCCAGGCGGGGATTTTCAGGAAAGGAGGAAACCCTTATGAACCAAAGGACTAAGGAACAGACAGAAAAGGGATTGCTGGTGGGAAGAGAAAGAGAATTGTCGGATATCCAGCTGGCTGCGCTTATCGCTCAGGTAGAGCAGGAAGGAATGTTGCGGGCGCCGGTGGGGATGAAGCAAGAAATCCTGGAAAAAACCAGACGGGCAGATGTGCAGCTGGTGATACGGACCCAGGATATGTCCAAGGGATTGCAGGTTTTCTTCTACGGTCTGAAAATTAGTATGGCAGCTGCTATGGCTATGTTTATTTTGTTCTGGATGCCACAGGATTATTCGGTGCCAGATATGAGCCAGCCGCCCATAATAGAAATGGACTGGGACGAGGGGCCGCAAAAGACCCTTGCCCAGCAGATGGACGAAAAGGCGAACCAGATAGGACAGGAGCTTTCCCGGGTGACCAGACAGTGGGTAAGAGATTTTCAGGAGAGAGACCTGAGCAAAGATTATGAATAGCGGAGGTGTCATGGTATGACAAAGAAAAAAAATGGATTTTGGACCTTCTGTTTTTCCCTTATACCAGGAGCAGGAGAGATGTATATGGGATTTATGAAAATGGGAATTTGCCTGATGGGGCTGTTTTTCTTGCCTTTCTTCTGTGCTATACAGCTGAATATGGCTGAGTTACTGTTGATTGATGTGTTGGTTTGGTTTTACAGCTTTTTCCATGTTCACAACCTGCGGGCCATGGATGATGAAGAGTTCTATGCGCTGGAGGATACCTTTTTGTTTCATTTTTCAGAGGTTCAGGATTATTCCCTGGATTCAGTAAAAAAATATCAGAAAATTATTGGCGCTGGGTTGATTTTCTGGGGGATTTCCTTGCTTTGGAGAAATATCTGGGATATGGCTGCCTATCTGTTGCCGGATTTCCTGCGGCATTTAGTGAATAATGTCACCTACCGGCTGCCGCAGATGGCTTTGGCCGCGGTGATTATCTGGCTGGGTGTTGTGATGATCCGGGGAAAAAGAGAGGAAATCTATGAAAAAAATGAAGCGGACAGGGGATTTCTGACAGAAGCTTTGGAGGGGAGACCTGGAGAAAAGGAGGAATAGACTATGGAGGAAACTGGGCGGATCAGGCGTGTAGGAACAGTAACCCTGGGGGGAATGCTGATTTTCTTTGGAATCCTGTTTTTGGTGCATATGTTTGTCCCAAGCCTGAAGTATGTATGGATCTTTCGTCTTTGGCCTGTGATTTTCATTTCTCTGGGCACAGAGGTGTTGCTGGTTGGAAGGGGAAAAGGTAGGGAGAGGCAGGTGTATGATGGATTTGCCATGTTCTTGCTGGCATTGATGTTATTGTTTGCCATGGGAATGGCTACAGCAGATATGTGCATCCAATATGGGGAGCTTTGTTCCTGGTATTTTTAATAGAGAGGCTAGAGGGAATCTTTCTTTTGGGTCTGTTCCCATTGCTTTTTAAATCGGATATATTCTCGAACCTCCAGTTGTCCCAGAGAGGACAGTTCTTTGTAGGTAATATGCATTTTGGTTTCCGGCCCGTCCAGGAAAAGGCGGCTTCCCACAGGCGTTACGGCCATATGTCTGCCATAGGTTGCAGAGGGCTCAAAGGCGCCTGGCCGCTGTCCGGAAGGATGAGAAAGGGACTGGATTTGGTCCCTGGCCGGATCATCAGAGAGAATGAGACAATCCAGAGAAATGTTGTAAAATTCTGCCAGCTGGACGACGGTATCCAGATCCGGAAAGCGGGTTCCCCGCTCATAATTGGAATAGGATTGTCTGGAAATGTGAAGCTGCTGGCTGATGTACTTTTGTGTATAACCGTAAAAGGTGCGCAGTCGCAGTAGATTTTCGGCCAGATGGTAGGTTGCCATAAAAAGCCCCTCCTGTAAATTTGTACATGCATTATAACAAAATGCAAACAAAGATAGATAAAAGGGAAACGAATCTCACCATAATAACATAGTATATGACAAATTGTGTGGAGATATACAAAAAGAACGGGAAGCCTTTGGCGACACATAAAAAATATTTCAGAGTCCTGCATCCAAATGCGGGACTTTTTTGTCTAATAGGTGAATGTACATGAAGGAACAACAGGCCTGCATCAATAAAAAGGGAACTTACTATGGGAGGTGCACGATGGAGGAATTAATAAGGCGTGCCAGGGCATATGACGGAGAAGCTTTTGTGGAGCTGATGGAGCAGCACAAACAATCCATGTTTAAGATAGCATTTGCTTACCTTAAGCGGGAGGAAGACGCGGCGGATGCCGTTTCGGAGACGATTTTGGACTGCTTTGAGCATTTGGGCTCCTTAAAGGAAACACGCTATTTTTCCACCTGGCTGGTACGGATTTTAATCAATAACTGTAAGGATATCTTAAAACATAGCCAAAAGGTGGTTAGCATGGATGCACTGGAGGGGCTGGAGCCATCTCAGATGAGCCGGGAGAACCGGGAATTTCTGGAGTATCTGGAGCCGTTGGCCCAGGAAGAGCGCATGGCAATGATTCTATTTTATGTGTGGGGGTTTCGAACCAGAGAGATTGCGCAGATTATGAATCAGAAGGAGAGCACAGTAAAATCCAGGCTGCTTCGGGGAAGAGAGCGGATCAAGCAGGCCTTTTTTCCGGAACTGGTGTCAGGAGGGAACGGATGAAACAGGAAACTATGAGCAGAGCGGAGAAAGAGATGATTATGATGTGGAAACAGCCCTTAACGATAAGCGATAATTCTGAGGAGAAAATTCAGGCAGCCTATGACCAGGTGCTTCGCCAGTGCAGACAGAAGACAAAGGACAGGAAGGTACGCCACTTCCCCAGTCACACGCTTCGTCGTCTGGCTGTGGCCTCCATGGCAGCTGTGGTGCTGGTGGGAAGCGGGGTAGGCGTTGCCGCGGCAATGGGATATTTTACAAAGACTGTGGAGCAGGAAAACGAAGAAATCACGTATAAGTTTCAGGTAAACTATGAGTTGCAGCCAGTGGAGGTAACGGTAGAACCAGAGTATCTGCCCCAGGGGCTTGCGGCTGGGGATGATGGAAAATATTATGATAGTCAGAAGGAAGGCCGGGCAATCAGCATTATGCCTATCAATATGCTGAATCTGGATACCAGGGAAGCACAGATGAATTTTGGCTATGTGGATCAGGTAGAGCATATGACCATTCAGGATATGGAGGCGGATGTGATCACCAGCAAGGATGCACAGAAATACCAGAGGGGAAGCCAGATTCTCATGTTTAATTCCAGCCAGGGGTATGTGATCTGGCTGTGGGGAGATTACGATCTGCCTGTTGAGGAGCTGAAAAAGGTGGCAGAGCAGCTTAAAATTACCACAGAGGAAAATTCGGCTCTGGCCTATGACTCGGAGAAGGCTTTGGCTGACAAGGAGGCTATGGAGGCCAAGGAGGCATCCGGCGGGTATGACGAGGAATACGCCCAGTTCATAGCAAACGGGATCAAGGCAGATACCTTGGTTGCCCTGGGAGAAGAACGGGACTGCCCATACAGCGGAGCAAAATTCCGGATTGAGGAGGTGCAGGTGTACGACAGCATCTATGAGGTACCTGACTACACGGAGGAGGGACTTTATGACAGGGAGGAGCTGATTCCCTGGATTGAGGAGGATGGTACCCATAAGCCCTATGAGCGGGCCTGCTATGACAGTGAGAGCGGCCAGGTTCTGGGGGAGGAGACAGCCAACGCGAAATTTATGGCGGTGAAGATCCATGTGTCCCATTATGGGGAGGAAAGCGAGGATGTAGCTCTGGACGCCCAGCTGGTTCTCATGGAAAAGCCGGGGGCTGACGGCGCCTACCATTTGCCAGGTACCTATTATGACGCGGTGCCCAGTGAGAATTATGACCTGCAAATGGATAATTCCTGCTTCTATCTGAGCACTCCTCAGAATCTGGAAGGGGAGAACCGGCTGCATTCCTTCTTCTACCGGACAATGGAGCCAGGGGAGGAGATGACCTATACCATAATCTTTGCAGTAGACCAGGATGTGCTGGCCGACGAGAGTATGGAGCTGCTGCTAAAGTATAATGCTGCGGCCGGAGATATATATGAGGCGGATTGCAGGCTGGAAAAGTAAAGCGAATTCGGAGGGGAACAGAGTAGCAGATTCTTAGCTTATGGGAGCTGTTGCATAGGGCGACTAAAGGGTTGTCTGGAGCAATGGCTCCCCTTTCTTTTTTCCTGGAGGTGGGACGTGTATTCCTGGAGAGGCATCCAGCGCCTGCCAGATGTGGGGATACAGTCTCAGGGGGCGCATCCCGGTTGCAAACTGGCTTATTTTTTGGTATCTCCGAAATGAGACGTCACTCAAACGCCAATCCTGCAGACTTGCATTTGAGTGACGGTATGATAGACCTATCTACAGCACCCCGACCATAGCCCGAATATATTCCGGTCCGGTACCACAGCATCCTCCCAGCAGGGAGGCGCCTGCATCTTGCAGCTTCTTCATATGCCGGGCAAACTCCTCTGGTCCCATACTGTACACGGCTTCCCCAGTTTCGGTGATAACCGGCATACCGGCATTGGGCTTTGCGATGACCGGAACAGACACCCGGGAGGCGATGGTGGAGACCACGGCTTCCAGCTGATCCGGACCCACAGAGCAGTTGCAGCCCACGGCATCGGCGCCGATTTCAGCCAGGGAGGAGGTGGCATCGAAAATATTGCCCCCAAAGAACAGGCTGCCGTCGGCCTCACAGGTGAGAGAGGCCAGTACAGGAAGCTCGCAGACGGAAGCTGCCGCGTCCAGCACCACCATGGTTTCCTCCAGAGAGATCATGGTTTCCACCACCAAAAGATCTACGCCGGCCTCTGCCAGGCAGGTAATCTGCTCCTTATAGCATTCTAAAAGCTCCTCGTAGGTGAGAGGACCATAGGGCTGCATAAAGCTGCCGGTGCCACCTATATCCCCGGCTACCAGGGCCTTTCTCGCGTCTGTCAAAACGTTTCCTGCGGCGACCTCCTTTGTATAACCTACCAGGGTATGGTTCAGGGTTTTCACCTTATGGCTTAAATCGCTCTCTAAAATGCCATGGCCCTGAAGTCCGATGCGGTTGGCCAGAAAGGTGGGGGCATAGAGGATCTGAGAGCCGGCCTCCAGATAGGCAGCTTGAAGCTTCTGGATCACCTCAGGGTGTTCCTCCACCCAGAGCTCCGTGGCTGTGCCCCGCGGCATGCCCATTTTCAGCAGATTAGAGCCAGTGGCTCCATCCAGTATCACAGGCCCTTTTTTTACCAGGGCCGAAAATTCCTGTTTTGTCATTGTGTTCCCCGCTCCTTTCCGGAGGTTGCAGAATGCTTTTTTAGCTGTTTCCACGCCCCCACTCTCTCAGATGTGTTGGTTTTCAAAAGAATCAAAAAGCTGTGAATCAAACCCGAAAGGAGGATTCACAGCTCTTTAAGGTAAGCAAGACGATAAGCCGGGTTATGTCGTGAATAATCATCTATCTAGGCCTGTCGTTGCCAACAGGCTCAAGCGACCCACCTGAGACAGCCGGGCCGGCCTATGTCTCGTTTCGGTCTTGCTCCGGATGGGGTTTACATGTGCCCCGGTCGTTACCGGCCGGGCGGTAGTCTCTTACACTGCCCGTCCACCCTTACCAGCCAGAGGCTGGCGGTATATTTCTGTTGCACTGGCCTTGGAGTCGCCTCCACCGGACGTTATCCGGCATCCTGCCCTGTGGAGCCCGG
>JAAWAC010000047.1 GCA_022791975.1 Lachnospiraceae bacterium
CTGCATCTAATCTCAGACATTGTTCTATGATGTCGGCAGAGGTATATCCCTTATTCATAAACCGCTAGGCTTCATCATCGCCTGTTTCTATTCCGATTGTCAGACCGTCATACCCAAAAGTCCGCAGTTTTGTCAGTTCCTCATCGGTTTTCAGGGTAACATCAGTAATCCTCGCAAATGAGCCCATAGACTTTACGGATGGAAGATACTTGTGGATGAGATCTGCAATCGCAGTTAATTTATTATAGGATAAAACGAATGGGTTAGCTCCCGTCAAAAACACGCGGTCAATACGCTCGCTGTCCCAACCTTTCGTTGTTCTTTTAACCTCCTGTAAATCACACGCAATATCCTCCAGAGGGGACATTCTGAATTTGAACGGCAAATCATGATACAAAGTACAAAACTTGCATTTATGATGGGTACAGCCCGCTGTTACCTCTAACAAAAGTGATGTCGCTTCATATGGCGGTCGCCAGATTGTTCCTGTATAGTGCATAAACGCCTCTCCTTTCCTTGTTCCTGCACTGTTTCCTGTGCATACAGGTATACCTGCAGGGTGTTTTCTGTATTCTATACTAATTATATTTTTGTACGATGATTTTACAAGTACTGTACTTTTTTATAGTACCTATACCAAAGCGGTACATTGATTTTTGAGAAAAGGCGTGGTATGCTATTTCAGAAAGGAGTGGCAGGAATGAAAAAAAGTACATTGGCTATTGAACGCTGCAAAACAGTTTCTACCATACAAAAAATCTTGGGCGGAAAATGGAAAATCGAAATTATCTATTACATCGCCTTTCGGGATATACACCGCTTTGGAGAGCTTCGCAGGCATATCGGTGACATAACGGAATCTAGCCTAACAAAGCAGCTTCGGGAATTGGAAGCGGACGGCTTCATTACTCGTTATGACTACAAAGAAGTCCCTCCTCGTGTGGAGTATAATCTTACTGACTTAGGAAAAAGCTTCAGTCCCGTTTTTGAACACATGAAACAATGGGGCGATGAAAACCTCAGTGAGTAAGAGAAATATCCGTTTGGATATTTTTCCCTCGCGGGAATCAAGCACCATATCTGGCAGGCCCACGATCGCTATCATTTGCCCATAGATGCCACATAGTATTTCAGCACATAGCAGTAATACTTTGCTAAGTTTATGTATTGATAAAAATATTGCCGCACACTACTCCGCCGATAAAAGAAGGCATAACATAATGGCTCTGTTAATGAATGCTTTAAATACAGAAAGAATCAATCAGTGCCAGATATTACAATTATTGGACTGCTTAAACTGGTTTGCCGCCTATACAGATTGGCACTCTGGGAGCCAAAATCCATAGCTTTAAGGCAGAAGTGGGATTTACGCCACATCAGTTTCAACTTCAAAACCGCATTCGCAAGGCACAACCATTGATGTACAACGCAGGAACAGTAACAGAAGTGGCTCTGACCACAGGTTTATGCGGCCAAAGCCACTTCATAAAGCAATTTGAAAAATTGGGCTATAACTTTTCGGTATATGGTCCACCATACTGCGTAATAATCGCTTTTGCCAGCGCAGGATTGGTCTCCTTAATGTTAATGGGATACTGTAGTCGTTTTTCATAATTCCACATAACTTAACATTTCCCTCCTTCCCAGGGCCAGGGCCGTTGCACCCATGCCCAGCGGTCCTCCATGGAGCCGGCCAGGTCCAGGTTAAGCGGTCCGTAGAGCCGGGCATACTCCTCCAGGGCCTGTTTGCGCAGGCTTACGTGTTTTTGATAATAGGCCAGAGCTTCCTGGCAGTCCGGATGGGTATCCAGGTATAAGGCAGTTTCCAGGCAGGCAAAGCTAACCATGTCAATCCACTGCAAGAGTTGTTCCTGGTTAGGTTTTTGACGAGGACTCATTTGGCACACCCTCCTTTTCTCACTCCCATAAAGGGCTTATCAAGCTCTGGGAAAATGGTTCCAGCGGCCAGGGCACGGTCCAGATCGTAGGTCTGCATCCATTGCTGCCAGGGCACATAGGCCATGGCCAAAGGAAATTTCTCTGAAAATCCGGGCTTTGCAGGCGGAGCAGGCGGGGCAACCGGGCGGGAAGGCTCCGGCTGCTGGCAGCAGCTCTGCCTGCCATAAGGATTTCTGCGATAATCTGCCATTATAAAACTCCTTTCAATCTTTCTTTCAAGACTATTTTATGTCAATAGGATAAATCGGTGAGACGGAGCAGGCAAAAACGTGAACACTTTTTCTTTGTCAGCCGGTTATACGGTGGGCGCTCTGGAGGTACACGGATGGAGGATAAGAACACAAATCGGCGGAGCGTTATGGATGGGGTGTGTATTTCCTTGTCCGCGGAGGGGACCTTAGGAAAAGCAAAAAAATTCCTATACAAATGAAATAAGACAGGGTATAATAAGTCACGAAAAACAGTGCACAGCCTGTCGGAAACGGCAGAAGGCAATAGCAAATACGAGGAGATGAAATTTATGAAAAAGAAACCGTTTGTGACCCTGGACCAACTTGAGGAGATAGCAAAGACCTATCCCACTCCTTTTTATCTGTATGATGAAAAAGGAATCCGGGAAAATGCTCAGGCTTTGAAGGAAGCCTTTGCCTGGAATCCGGGGTATAAAGAATACTTTGCAGTGAAGGCTACGCCAAATCCTTTTTTGATAAACATATTGCGGGAATATGGCTGTGGCTGTGATTGCTCTTCCATGACGGAGCTGATGCTGTCCCATTCTATTGGAGTGAAGGGACATGACATTATGTTCTCCTCCAACGATACGCCGGCAGCAGAATTTGCCTATGCAAATGAGATCGGAGCGATCATCAATCTGGACGACATCACCCATATTGATTTTCTGGAAAGGACTTTGGGATATATTCCGGAAACCATCAGTTGCAGGTACAACCCAGGCGGAGTTTTCAAGATCAGCAACAATATTATGGATAACCCGGGAGATGCCAAATATGGCATGACCACAGAGCAGCTGTTTCAGGCATACAGAATTTTAAAGGAAAAAGGCGCCCGGCATTTTGGCATCCATGCCTTTCTGGTCAGCAATACCGTGACCAACGAGTATTATCCCATGCTGGCAAAACTGCTTTTTGAAGTGGCAGTAAAATTAAAAGAGGAGACAGGAATTGCCCTGGAATTCATCAATCTTTCGGGTGGCATTGGCATTCCCTACCAACCTCACCAGGAGGCCAATGATATTCGCCTTATCGGGGAAGGGGTACGTAAGGCCTTTGAGGAGATTATGGTCCCTGCGGGTCTTGGAAATGCGTCCATCTATACGGAGCTGGGTCGCTATATGATGGGGCCCTATGGCGCTCTGATAACCCGGGTGCTCCACCAGAAGCATACCCATAAGGAATATATCGGTTGTGATGCCTGTGCGGTAAATCTTATGCGCCCGGCTATGTACGGGGCCTATCATCATATAACGGTTATGGGCAAGGAGGAGGAGCCTTTGGATCATGTGTACGATGTGACCGGGTCCCTCTGTGAAAATAATGATAAATTTGCCATAGATCGTCCTCTGCCCCAGGTGGATATTGGGGACCTGCTGATGATTCATGACGCGGGGGCTCACGGCTACGCTATGGGGTATAACTATAACGGTAAATTAAAATCGGCAGAGCTTTTGCTGCGGGAGGATGGAAGGGTAGAGCTAATCCGGCGGGCCGAGACGCCAAAGGACTATTTTGCCACCTTTGACTGTTTTGCTATTATTAAGGATCTGGTATAAAAACCAAAAGCGCAAAATGGGGAGAGAAAAGAGCCGAAGGGGCACAGTCAACAGGCTTCGGTCTTTCAAAATAAGTTGAAAGGTCTAAGAACATGGAAAAACAACGGGAAATCATCACAGCAGAGGAACAGGGAGCAGAAGAGTTGGGGAAAACCGGAAGTGTGGAGCGCATGCGGGAGCTGACAGCCCTTCTCGATCAGGCAGCGCGGGCCTACTATCAGGAGGCACGGGAAATCATGAGTAATCTGGAGTACGACAAACTCTATGATGAGCTGGTGGCCTTGGAGCGGGCCACAGGGATTACTCTGGCCGGCAGTCCCACAGCAAAGGTGGGATATGAGGTTCTCAGCGAGCTGCCCAAGGAGCGGCATGAAAGCCCCATGTTATCCCTGGATAAAACAAAAGAGGTGTGGGAGCTTAAAGAATGGGTGGGAGAGCATAAAACCCTTTTGTCCTGGAAGCTGGATGGACTGACCATTGTGCTGACCTATGAAAATGGGACGCTAGTTAAGGCAGTCACCCGGGGAAATGGGGAGGTGGGAGAGGTCATTACCAGCAATGCCAGGGTGTTTAAAAATGTGCCTCTGTCCATTCCTTTTCAGGGGTCTCTAGTTCTGCGGGGAGAGGCTGTTATCACCTATGGGGACTTTAGAAAAATCAATGAGAAGATTGAGGATGCAGATGCCCGCTATAAAAATCCCCGGAATCTGTGCAGTGGTTCTGTGCGGCAGCTGAGCAACGAGATAACGGCCCAGCGAAATGTGCGCTTTTATGCTTTCAGTCTGGTGCGGGCCCAGGGAGAGGAGTTTGAAAATTCCCGGGAGCGTCAATTTCAGTGGTTAAAGGAGCAAGGCTTTGACGTGGTGGAATACCGGGTGGTCACCCAGGAGAATCTGGAGGAGACGGTGGAGGCTTTTTCTCAGGCCATAGAGACAAATCCTGTGCCCTCCGACGGGCTGGTAGCCATATATGATGATATGGAATATGGCAGGAGCTTGGGGGCTACCGCAAAATTTCCCCGGGATTCCATGGCCTTTAAATGGGCAGATGAGCTGCGGGAGACCAGGCTGGTGGACATTGAGTGGAGCCCCTCCCGGACCGGGCTTATCAATCCGGTGGCAATTTTTGAGCCGGTGGAACTGGAGGGAACCACAGTGAGCCGGGCAAGCCTTCACAATATCAGCATTATGCGGGGGTTGGAGCTTGGTATCGGGGACACGGTACATGTATACAAAGCCAATATGATTATCCCACAGATAGCGGAGAACCTGACACGCAGTGGGGTAAAGGATATTCCAGAGGTTTGTCCTACCTGTGGGGGGAAAACAGAGGTTCGCCAGGTAAATGATGTGGAATCTCTGTACTGTATCAACCCGGAATGCCAGGCAAAACGAATAAAGTCCTTCACCCTGTTTGTCAGCCGGGATGCCTTAAATATCGAGGGGCTTTCCGAGGCAACCCTGGAGAAATTTATTGCCAGAGGCTTTATTCATACCTTTGGGGATCTCTTTGCTCTTTCTCAATATCGGGAGGAGATTGTATCCATGGAGGGCTTTGGAGAGAAATCTTATGTAAATCTGATAGAGAGCGTGGAGAGGGCCAGAAGTACCAGTTTGCCCCGGGTTATCTATGGGCTGGGAATTCCCAATGTGGGGTTGTCCAACGCCAAGCTAATCTGTCGGCAGTTTGACTATGAAGCGGAAAAGCTTCTCACGGCTTCCCGGGAGGATTTGTCAGCCATAGACGGGGTGGGACCGGTGATTGCGGACAGCTTTGTGCAATACTTTCAGGATCCGGGAAAACAGGAAGCATTTTACCGGCTGCTGGAAAAGCTTAATCTGCAAGTGGAGCAGAGCTCTGGGCAGGAGCAGACTCTGGCAGGCAAGGTTTTTGTCATTACCGGAAGCGTAAATCATTTCGCGAACCGCAACGAACTCAAAGCCTATATTGAAGAAAAGGGGGGGAAGGTGACAGGATCGGTAACCAGCAAGACGGATTATCTCATCAATAATGATGTGACCTCCGGCTCGGGAAAGAATAAAAAAGCCCGGGAGCTGGGGGTTCCTATTCTCTCGGAAGAGGAGTTTCTGGCGCTATGAAAGAGGACAGAAAAATCATATTTTTTGATATCGATGGAACCATCTATGAGCCCAGGAAAGGGGTGCCAGAAAGCACCCGCCGGGCCTTAGAGAGGTTAAAGGAAAAGGGGCATATCCCGGTGATCTGTACCGGACGCCCCCGCTGTACGGTATTCCCAGAGATTACAAGCTTAAGCTTCCTGGGTGTGATTGCGGGGGCGGGCACCTACCTGGAATATCAGGGGCAGGTTCTCAGAGATATGCGATTGTCTCGGGAAACGGTGGAGCAAGCCCTTGCGCTGTTGGGAGAGGCCGGTTGCCCGGCTCTGTTGGAGGGGACCGAGTATTTATACTATGATGGGGAGAGGGATGGTCCGGAGACCTTTGGCATTTTAAGACGAATGCTGGCGGAGTATCCAGAGCGCCTTAGAACCTCCAATCCAGAAGCAGAGATTGGAAAGATTACCGTTTCTGTAAAGAACCACCAGGGGTTTGAGGACTACATACCTCGTCTTGAGGAGCTGTTTACCGTAATTCGATATGGAGAAAAGCCTGTGGCGGAGCTGGTGCCCAGAGGGATGTCCAAGGCTCAGGGAATCCAGGCGCTTATCAAGCATTTGGGAATCCCCTGGGAAAATACATTTGCATTTGGGGATGGACCAAATGACCGGGAGATGTTACAATATGTACGATATGGCGTTGCCATGGGTAATAGCGAGGGTTCTGTGCTGGCGGCCGCAGAATATAAAACAGAGCGAATGGAGCAGAACGGTGTGTGGAAGGCTTTGGAACGTTTTGGTCTGCTTTGAGGGACTGGGCTGGGGCTGGCGATAAGATTCAAGGAGGAAGAGGCATGGATAGTAAGTTGTACGAATTAATGAATTGGCCCAGGATTGAGGCTGTGGTTTATTCGGAGGAGGATACCCCCACGGAGATACTGGGTCCCCATGTAGTAGATGGGAATGTACTGATTCAGGCTTTTTTGCCCACGGCGGAGCACATCACGGTAAAAATTGCCAAGAGTGAAAAAAGCTACGAGATGGAGCAGGTGGATGAAAACGGATTTTTCGCCGTGCTGCTTCCAAGAAAAAGTATTCCAGCTTATACCTACGAGGTGGAGTTTGACAATGGCACCAAGGCAGAGCTCCAGGACCCCTATGCGTTTACACCCAAGGTATTTACCCCGGAAGACCTGAAAAAATTTGAGGCAGGTATCCATTACACCATCTATGAAAAGATGGGAGCCCATCCCATGACCATAAAGGGTGTGGAGGGCGTCTATTTCGCTGTTTGGGCGCCTACAGCCCAGCGGGTCAGCGTAGTGGGAGATTTTAACCTGTGGGATGGACGCCGCAACCAGATGCATCGCGTGGAATCGGCGGGAATTTTTGAGCTGTTTATCCCGGGGATGAAGCCGGGAGATATCTATAAATATGAGATAAAGACAAGGGCAGGGCTTCCCATGCTCAAGGCAGATCCTTACGCCAGTCAGGCAGAGCTGCGGCCCAACACCGCTTCTATCGTGGCGGATCTTACCAGTTTTGCCTGGAGCGATGAGAAATGGATGGCGGAGCGGAAAAAGAAAAATTATGAAAAGCTTCCCATGTCGGTCTATGAGGTGCATTTAGGTTCCTTCCGGAAGCCTCAGGGGGAGGAGCGGGATTTTTATAACTATCGGGAGCTGGCCCCCATGCTGGCGGAATACGTAAAAGAGATGGGCTATACCCATGTGGAGCTGATGCCGGTGATGGAGCATCCTCTGGATGCTTCCTGGGGATATCAGGTGACCGGGTATTATGCGCCCACCAGCCGATATGGTACGCCGGAAGATTTTATGTATTTTATGGACTATATGCATGGACAAGGGATAGGTGTGATCCTGGACTGGGTGCCGGCCCATTTTCCCAGGGATACCTTTGGACTGGCTGCCTTTGACGGCACCTGTGTCTATGAGCATTTGGACCCCAGAAAAGGCACGCATCCCCACTGGGGCACTCTGATTTACAATTATGGTCGGCCCCAGGTAAGCAACTTTTTGATTGCCAATGCCCTGTTTTGGGCGGAAAAATATCATGCGGATGGCATCCGCATGGACGCGGTGGCTTCTATGCTATATTTGGACTATGGCAGGCAGGACGGAGAATGGATTCCCAATATCTATGGGGGACATGAAAATTTGGAGGCAGTGGAATTTTTAAAGCACTTAAATTCCATTTTCCATAAGCGCCATCCGGGAGTGCTGTTGATTGCGGAGGAGTCCACAGCCTGGCCCAACGTGACAGGACCCGTGGAGGAGGATGGCCTGGGCTTTGATTTCAAGTGGAACATGGGCTGGATGAATGATTTCCTGGAGTATATGCGCTATGACCCGGTATTCCGTTCTTATCATCACGGGGAGCTCACCTTTAGCATGATTTATGCCTATAGCGAAAACTTTGTTCTGAGTCTGTCCCACGACGAGGTGGTTCATGGCAAGAGTACTCTGGTTGGCAAAATGCCGGGAGATCGGGATTCTCAGTTGGACAACCTGCGAGTGGCCTATGGCTTTATGGCTATGCATCCGGGAAAGAAGCTTTTGTTTATGGGCCAGGAATTTGCGCCTTTTGATGAGTGGAATGAAAATACGCAGCTGGAGTGGGAGCTTTTGCAGTATCAGGACCACAAAAATATGCAGGATTATGTAAAGGCTTTGAATACGTTCTATCAGGGCCATCCGGCTCTGTATGAGAAGGATTACGATCCCAGCGGATTTACCTGGATCAACAACATATCTGCCAATGAAAATATGTTGGTATTTACCCGAAATACAGATAAACCGGAGGAGACCTTGCTGGTGGTATGCAATTTCTCGCCCCTGGTCTATGAAAAGCATAGGATCGGTGTGCCCTTCCCGGGAAAATACAAGGAGATCTTTAACAGCGACAGTGAGGAGTTTGGAGGAAGCAATGTGCGCAATCCCCGGGCGAAAATGTCGAAAAAGTCCGAGTGCGATGACCGGGAGGATTCCATAGAGATCACAGTGCCACCTATGGCAGTGGCTGTATTTTCCTGTACTGAGGTAAAAGAGCAGAAGGCTGGAAAGGATACAGGAAAAGCAAAAGAGGCAAAGAAGCTGGAGGAAAAGAAGCCAGCGGCCAAGAAAGCAGTAGCAGGAAAGGTGGAGGCCAAGGCGGAAAAGAAACCGGCTGCATCCAAAAAATCAGCTGTAAAAAAACAGCCCTCACGGAAAAAAGAAGCAGGAAAAAAGCCGGTGGCTGAGGCATAGAAATAGTAACTAAGACAGAAAGCAGCAAAAGGAGATTTTTGTGTATCGGATAATTGGAATTGCAGGGGAGGAAATCTATCAGGCCTCAGAGGGGATTACCCAGTCTATTGAGGATTTGGAGGAGATGGCGGCGCAGCTCAGCCAGGCAGCAGAGCATATGAGTCACCTGGATCAGTACCTGGATCAGATTTTACCGAAACTGATGGATTTCGGAATCCGCCTGTTGCTGGCGCTGTTGTGCTTTTTTATAGGACAGAAGGTCATCCGGCTGGTTCGAAAAATTGTCCGTCGATCCATGGAGCGAGCCAATGCGGATCTGGGTGTCATACAATTTTTGGATTCCCTGGTAAAAGCGCTGCTCTATATGATTCTGGCTCTGATTATTGTGTCAAAGTTTGGCGTGGATACCACTTCCGTCATTGCTCTGGCCGGTTCCGCCGGGTTGACCATAGGTCTGGCTCTCCAGGGAAGTCTTTCCAACTTTGCAGGGGGAGTGTTGATCCTGCTATTGCGTCCTTTCCGGGTGGGAGACTATATTATCCAGGGAAATCTGGAGGGAACCGTCTCGGAGATCCAGATGTTTTATACCCGTTTGCTCACAGTAGATAACCGAATGGTGGTGATTCCCAACGGCAACCTGGCCAATAACAGTCTGGTCAATGTGACAGCCCAGGACAAACGGCAGATGGATCTGAACGTTGGGATCTCCTACCGGTCGGATCTGCGGGCTGCCAAGAATCTTCTGTACACCATGATAGAGGAGGAGCCTCGGGTGATGGCAGAGGAGGCCAAGATGGTGGTGGTCTCGGAGCTGGCAGACAGTGCAGTGATGCTGAAAATCCGTTTTTGGGTGCTTCCCTCTGACTACTGGCCGGTGTACTGGGAAATGATGGAGCGGATCAAATTGGTATTTGATGCCAATGATATTGAGATCCCATATAATCAGCTGGATGTGACAATCCGGCAGCAATGAGAATAAAATGTGTTTTGACGCCCGCCGGTTTCGGTAAGGGCACGGGAAATGGGTGAGAATCCCATACGGTCACGCCACTGTAAGGCTTCGGCTAAGTCAGGAGACCTGTCAGAATACAGGGAGTGCACTCTGGTTACGAACGATGTCCAGGTGCTGACCGGTGGGAAACCTCCGGTCCCCAGCTGTGCGGGAGGGCCGCAGGTCAGTTGGGAGGCACCTGCTCTGTAAAAAGAGTCAGGTGCTTTTTGTTTGTAGAGTTTCGAGGATATGTCTATGGTTATTTTTGGAAAATATTAAAAAATTCCGAATATATAAAAAAAGGAGAAAATTTATATGGGACAAAAGATACAAAAAGCAATTTTGGTGGTCAGCTTTGGTACTACCTTTCACAAAACCCGGGAGAAAACCATTGACCGGATTGAAAAGGAAATTCAGGAAGCTTATCCGGAGTATCAAATATACCGGGCCTGGACCAGCAAAATGATTCTGGCCAAGCTTCTACGGCGGGACGGAATCCGGATTCCTACGGTGGCGGAGGCGGTGGAGACGATGCTGGCTGACGGAATCACAGAGCTGGTGGTGCAGCCCACCCACATTATCAATGGAGTGGAAAATGACCAGATGAAGCAGGATGTGCAACAATATGTCCACCGTTTTGAGAAGGTGATATTTGGAGCGCCCCTTCTCACCAGCACCAGGGACAATGAGGAGGCTATCCGGGCCGTGATGGCGGAGTTTTCGGATTTAAAGGAGACGGAGGGACTGGTGTTTATGGGCCATGGAACCACCCATTATGCCAATACGGTCTATGCAGCCCTGGATTATACGTTTAAGGATTTGGGATATCCCCATGTATTTCTGGGGACTGTGGAGGCATACCCCTCCCTGGAGACCTTGTTGAAACAGGTCGTAAGCTTTTCTCCCGAGAAGGTGGTGCTGGCCCCCTTTATGGTGGTGGCGGGAGACCACGCCATACACGATATGTCCAGTGAGGATGAGGATTCCTGGCGCAGCCAGTTTGTCCGGGCTGGTTTCTCAGTGAAATGTGTGATGAAAGGGCTGGGAGAATACCCGGGTATCCGCCGGATGTATATCCGCCATATTCAGGAGGCCCTGGAGGGCGGCAGGGAGGAATCCTCTTCCTTATAGACAGGGGGGATTTCTATTCCAGAAGGGATGAGGAAAAGGCATAGGGAGAAAAGTGGAAAATCAACTTGCAAGAACTAGAAAAGGATGGTAATATTTTATAACTACAGCCGGCGCGCGGGTTAGCCACAGCGCCGGAACAATTTCACAGGAACAATTTGGAAGCAAAAACTCTGGAATTAGAAAGAATGGGAGTGTATAATGACAGATATAGTCCTGGATGCATTGTTGGATGCGTTAAAGATATTACCCTTTTTATTTTTTGCCTTTTTGGTCATGGAGGCCATGGAACATTATTCCAGCCATCGGACGGGGCGCTGGTTTGCAAAGGGGCAAAAGGCTGGCCCTTTGCTGGGTGCTTTGCTGGGGTTGATTCCCCAGTGTGGCTTTTCGGTAGCAGCGGCGAACCTGTATGCCGGAGGAGTGATTTCCCTGGGTACGTTGCTGGCCGTGTTTTTGTCCACCTCCGATGAAGCCATTTTGATTTTTTTAGGCCACCCGGGACAGGGAGCCCTGATTGGGAAGGTGTTGCTGGCCAAGCTGGTGATCGGCGTTTTGGCCGGCTATGGGGTGGATATTTTTGTAAGGGAGAGGGGAGAGAAAAAGGAGATTTCCGATTTATGTCACAGCTGTGGCTGCCATGATGCCAAGGGGATTTTGCGCCCGGCTTTGCGGCACACGGTCAGGATATTTGTGTGGTTGTTTTTGATCACCCTGGGGTTGAATCTGGCTTTGGAGCTGTTAGGAGCAGAGCGACTAGCCGTATTTCTGGGACGGGATTCCCTGGTGCAACCCTTTTTTACGGCGCTTTTAGGGCTGATTCCCAACTGTGCAGCCTCGGTGCTGCTGGCAGAGCTGTATTTGGCTGGTGGCATTGGTTTCGGAGCGGCTGTGGCCGGTCTTTGTTCTGGGGCTGGTCTGGGGTTGGTGGTATTGTTTCGAATGAACAGGGATAAAAAGAGCAGTTTGCAGATTTTGCT
The DNA here is from genome assembly GCA_022791975.1 of Lachnospiraceae bacterium. Taxonomy (GTDB): domain Bacteria; phylum Bacillota; class Clostridia; order Lachnospirales; family Lachnospiraceae; genus RGIG4284. The sequence continues at coordinate 12,191 of JAAWAC010000047.1, forward strand.
TCTGCTCTATGGAATAGCGGTGCTGTCCGGATTGGTTCTTCAACTGGGCGGATTTTAAAGAATAGGGAAGGAGGAAGAGAAATGAAATACCGGAACTTGGGACGGACGGGATTGCAGGTTAGTGAAATCGGCATGGGCTGTGAAGGATTTGTGGATCAGCCCTATGAGCGGGTGAAGGAATTTGTGGATCTGATGGAGGAGGGCGGTGTCAACTGTCTGGATTTGTACACGCCCAATCCCCAGGTGCGGAGCAATCTGGGGAGAGCTCTTAAGGGACGGCGGGAGAAATTTATCCTCCAGGCGCATCTGTGTACCATTTGGAAAAACGGACAGTATCAGCGCACCCGGGATTTCAAAGAGGTGCAGGAGGGATTTATAGATCAGCTGAGTCGACTGGGGACAGATCATGTGGAGATCGGGATGATCCATTATGTGGACTCTCTAAAGGACTGGGAAGAAGTAAAGAATGGGGCAGTTATGAAATATGCCTTGGATCTAAAGAGAAAGGGTGTGATTGGCTGCATCGGCATGTCCAGCCACAATCCGGAGGCGGCCCTTGCGGCGGTCAATAGCGGGCTGGTGGAGGTGCTGATGTTCAGCGTCAATCCCTGCTACGATTTGTTACCTGCCAATGAGGACGTGGAAGCATTATTTGATGAGAAAAATTATGAGAAGCCGCTGGTAAATATGGACCCGGAGAGGCAGAAGCTGTATGAGGTCTGCCAACGAAAGGGCGTGGGAATCACGGTTATGAAGGCCTTTGGTGGCGGTGATCTCTTAAGTGAGGAGCTGTCTCCAGCGGGAAAGGAGCTGACAGCCTTCCAGTGCATACATTATGCCCTGACCCGTCCGGGAGTGGCGTCTATTATGGTGGGAGCCCGCACGGAGGAGAATTTAAAGAAAAGCATTGCCTATGAGGAGGCTTCGGAGGAGGAAAAGGATTATGCAGCGGCCTTTGCAGCGCTTCCTAAAATCAGCTGGCAGGGACATTGCATGTACTGTGGCCATTGTGCCCCCTGTCCCAAGGGAATTGACGTGGCTTCGGTGACCAAATTCCTCAATCTGGCGGTGGCCCAGGGAGAGATTCCGGAAACAGTACGAGAACATTATGCCCTGCTGTCCCAGAAGGCTGGGGAGTGTGTGGCCTGCGGGGCCTGCGAAAAGCGGTGTCCTTTTGGTGTACCAGTGGTGGAGAATATGAAGAAGGCCCGGGAGATTTTTGGTGTGTAATACATAAACAGAAGGAAGGGGAGGAGAGCTTATGGTTTGTGTGCACTGTGGAGGAGAAGTTCCGGAGGGAGCCAGATATTGTACCCACTGTGGGAGGGAATTGGAAGCTCGACGAACAGAGCAGATGGATACCTGGGCGAATACGTATAGGCCTGATTTCTTCGGCTCTGAACCGCAAAAAAAGGGTGGCAAAGGGAAGCTTAAATATGTTTTCATAGGAGCTGGTCTTTTGGCAGCCCTAGTTGTGGCCATCGGTATAGGTGTTGTTGTGGTTTCCCTGGGAAAGAGAGAACAGGAGGCCCGTCAGGCTGCGGAGCTTAAGGAGGAACAGCTTGCCAGGAGGGAAAGGGCCCAGGAAGAGGCTGACAGGAGAGCCTTGAAGGAAGCTGGGGAAGAAAACGGACCGTTGGCTGACATCAGGCCCGAAGACGGAGACTGGGGATCCGGCGAAGAGGGGCCTGGAGGCAGCTCTGGCACAGAGGAACCTCCCAAGGGGGATAAGCCCTTTTTTTCAGGCAGCACAGAAGGGGAGGACCAGCCGCAGATTCAAAGTGAGACCTTTTATGCAGAGGAGCAGACGAGCGGCATTATCCTGAAGGATACCATGACATTTTACGCCGTAGAGGATGTAATATTTGAGATGGTCGAGCGGGTAGATGTGGATTTGACTGATATTGATGAGGATACCAGGGAGTTGCTTTTCGAGACTTACGATAGGTTTGTGGAGGAATACCAGTCTGTGGAGGGCGTGGAATGTACGGGAGCTCGCTATGAATATGGATATATCATGGATATAACCATTGACACCACCAAAGATGCAGCCCAGGAGCTTGCCGACATGGGATTGATAGAGTTGATAGGCGACAGTGAAAAGCTTTCTCTGAAAGAGACCCGGGAGGCTCTCGAAAACAACGGGTACCGACGAATTCGCTGATAAGGTATTTTGGTTTCATTTTCCTGAAAAAATATCCCCCCGGGTGGCTTGTGAAGGAATTAACGATAGGCTATAATAGGCCCATGAGCGGAACAGGGAGATGAGACAGATGGGAAAAAAAGGAATTGGTGTTTTGTTGACAGCGGCCATGATGGCATGTCTGTTGTCCGGCTGTGGAGGAAGGACAGAAGCCCAGACAGGGGAGAATTCTACGGCACAGCAGGAGCATAGAGAGCGTGAAGCGTCAGAGGGAACTAGGGATTCCGTGATTGTGGCTATGGGGGTCACGTCAGAACCTGAGGCCGGGTTCGATCCGGCTTATGGCTGGGGAGCCGGGGAGCATGTGCATGAGCCTCTGATTCAGAGCACCTTGACGGTGACCACGACAGATTTGCAGATAGGGTATGATCTGGCTACGAATATGGAAGTAAGCCCGGACGGTATGACCTGGACTGTCACCATTCGGGACGGGGTGAAGTTTACAGACCAGGAGCCGCTGACTGCGGAGGATGTGGCCTTCACCTATAATACGGTAAAGGAGATTAGCTCTGTAAACGATTTCACCATGCTGGACCGTGCGGAGGCCCTTGATGAGAGCACAGTGGTGTTTCATATGACAAAGCCCTATTCCATTTGGCCGTATACCATGGCCATTGTGGGGATTGTCCCGGAGCATGCTTATGGCCCGGATTACGGGCAGAAGCCCATTGGATCGGGGCGATATATGCTGAAGCAGTGGGATAAGGGACAGCAGGTAATCCTGGAGGCCAATCCGGATTATTATGGGGAGGCACCCCAAATGCAGCGGGTGACTATCCTGTTTATGGAGGAGGATGCGGCCTTTGCTGCGGTTAAGGCTGGCCAGGTGGATTTGGCCTATACGGCTGCCTCCTATGGAGACCAAAGCATAGAGGGCTATGATTTGCTGTCCTTTGAGACCGTGGATAATCGTGGATTTAATCTTCCGGCTGTGGAGCCAGAGGAGCGGGATGGAGGGACTGTGGGAAATGCCTTTACCAGTCAGGTGGAGGTTCGGCGGGCTATCAATATCGGCCTTGATCGACAGGAAATGTTGGAAAATGTCCTGAACGGCCATGGGACGCCGGCCTACAGCGTGTGTGACAAAATGCCCTGGTATAATCCGGATTCCCAGGTGGAGTTTGACCGGGAAGGTGCCAAAGAGATTCTGGAGCAGGCAGGCTGGAAAGTAGGTGCAGACGGAATACGGGAAAAGGATGGAGTGCGCGCTGCCTTTACGCTTCTGTATCCGGCCAGTGATTCTGTGCGTCAGGCCCTGGCAGCAGATACGGGAAATCAGCTGCGGGAGCTGGGGATCGAGGTGACTATAGAGGGAGTTGGCTGGGATACAGCCTATACAAGGGCCCAGAGTGAGCCTCTTATGTGGGGGTGGGGAGCCCATACCCCTATGGAATTGTATAATATCTATCACACCCTGGATGGAAGCGCGGAGTATTCGCCCTACGCCAATTCTTTGGTGGACCGCTATATGGATGAGGCCCTGGCTGCCTCGGATTTGGAGGAGTCCTATGAGCTGTGGCAAAAGGCCCAGTGGGACGGAACGGGGGGCATTACCCAGGAGGGAGATATCCCCTGGATTTGGCTGGTGAATATTGACCATCTGTATTGGTCCCGGCAGGGGCTACAGGTGGCGGAGCAGAAGCTTCATCCCCATGGTCATGGATGGTCCATTGTAAATAATGTGGATCAGTGGAGCTGGGAATAGAGTCATAAAAATAAGCCCATTATTAACATTTCTATATGCACAGGCGGGAGCAGCGTTTGCGGCTCCCCTTTGTGCGGTTAGGAGGAGCATGAAGGGATACGGAATCTGGGTTGGGAAAAATATTATACGCATGCTGCTGCTTCTTCTGGGAGTCAGCATTGCCGCGTTTGTGTTGGTGAGTGTTTCCCCTATGGACCCTCTGCAGGCCAATGTGGGGCAGGTGGCCCTGGGCTCCATGAGCCATGAGCAAATTGCCAGGTTGGAGGAATACTGGGGGGTAGGCAGGTCGCCTTTCGAGCGCTACTTTTCCTGGGCCGGGGATTTTGTCCGGGGAGACATGGGTGTGTCTTTGCTGTATCGACAGGAGGTAGCCCATGTGATTGGGGTAAAGCTTGTGAATTCCCTGTGGCTGATGGTGACAGCCTGGGTGCTTTCTGGTCTGGGGGGCTTTGCCCTGGGGATTGTGGCTGGCTGGAATCGGGGACGCTGGCCAGATAAGCTTATTAAGGGGTATTCCCTGTTGATTGCCAGCACGCCGGCCTTCTGGCTGGCTTTGGTGCTGCTGATGGTATTTGCCGTATGGCTGGGTTGGTTGCCGGTGGGATTGTCGGTTCCCATCGGGGTGGAGGCCAGTGGGGTGACGCTTCTTGATCGGGTGCGCCATGCCATTTTACCGGCGCTGACCTTGAGCATCACGGGAGTTTCCAATATTGCCCTGCATACCCGGGAGAAGATGATAGAGGTGATGGAGAGCGATTATATGCTCTTTGCCAGAGCCCGGGGAGAGAGCGTTTGGTCTATGCTGAAAAATCACGTGCTGCGCAATATCTCTCTGCCAGCGTTGACCCTGCAATTTGCCTCCATCAGCGAAATCTTTGGGGGATCTGTTTTGGTAGAGCAGATTTTTTCCTACCCGGGACTTGGACAGGCGGCGGTGACTGCAGGCTTGGGAAGCGATGTGCCCTTGCTTCTGGGGATTACGGTGATTAGCGCGGCCATTGTATTTGGGGGAAATTTAACAGCCAATCTCCTTTATGGCATCATTGATCCCCGAATTCGAAAGGGGGCGACAAAGCAATGAGAAAGGGTTCTTTTGGTTGGAATGGGAGAAAAAGAACATTTGTTCTATTTGTTTTAGCCCTAGCTCTTTTGACGGTGGTCACCCTGTGGGGACAGGTAGCGGCGGAGAAGGCTATGGAAACAGATTTTTCCAGAAAGGACCTGGCGCCCTGTCTTGAGTATCCCTTTGGAACAGACTGGATGGGCCGGGACATGTTTTTGCGTACATTGACAGGGCTGTCCATGAGTATCCGCATTGGATTATTGGCAGCAGGAGTCAGTGCTCTGGTGGCAGTGGGGCTGGGAACCGCAGCTGCTACTTTGGGGCGAACGGTGGATGGAGCCATTACCTGGGTGATTGATTTGGTCATGGGAATTCCCCATATTTTGCTGTTGATTTTGATTTCCTATGCCTGCGGAAAGGGATTTCGGGGAGTGGTGACGGGAGTAGCCCTGACCCACTGGACCTCCCTGGCCCGGGTGATGCGGGGGGAGGTGCTCCAGCTTAAGGAGGCCCCCTATATAAAAATGGCGGAGAAGCTGGGCACAGAAAAGCTGGAGATTATCCGGAAGCATATGCTGCCCCATCTGTTTCCCCAGTTTCTGGTAGGACTGATTCTTATGTTTCCCCATGCGATTCTCCATGAGGCCAGCATTACCTTTCTGGGGTTTGGTCTTTCTCCGGAGCAGCCGGCCATCGGTGTGATTCTGTCAGAGAGCATGAAATATCTTGCCATGGGAAAGTGGTGGTTGGCTTTGTTTCCAGGTCTTTTGCTGGTATTGACTGTGGTGCTGTTTGATGTGGCAGGGGAGAGCCTGCGGCGGCTTCTGGACCCGGGAAGTGCCCATGAGTAGATGCCTTGACAACACCCGTATATGGTAGGGCTGTGGAAGGGATATCGAGGAACGGATTGGAAAGGGAGGACAGGATGACGGCAGGAGAAGTAAAAAAAAGGGAAGAGATGGAACCGGAAGAGCTTTTGCGCATTGCGCATCTGTCTGTGGCCTTTGAGCAGTACCAAGGAGGAATGGAAAAGAGAGATCTTCAGGTGATCCGGGACCTGAGTGTAAACATTCGCAGGGGAGAGATCACAGCGGTGGTGGGGGCCAGTGGTTCGGGAAAGAGCCTTTTAGCCCACGCTGTGCTGGGAATTTTGCCCTACAATGCCAGCCAGGGCGGGAGTATCTATTACCGGGGGCAGGAGCTTAACAGGGAGCGGGCTGCCCGTCTGCGGGGACGGGAGATTGTCCTGGTACCTCAGAGCATTGGGTTTTTGGACCCTCTGATGAAGATTGGTCCCCAAATCCGAAAGGGGAAGAAGGATAAGGCTTCCAGGGAGAGAGTGGATCAGATTTTGAAGAGCTATTCTTTAAAGCCGGAGGTGGGAGAGCTTTATCCCTTTGAACTATCCGGAGGCATGAATCGGCGCGTGTTGGTGTCCACGGCGCTGATGGAGGCGCCAGGGCTTGTGATTGCCGACGAGCCTACGCCGGGGCTGGAGATGAAGCTGGCCCGGCGGGTTATGGAGCATTTCCGGGAGCTGGCAGAACAGGGAGCTGGGGTGCTTTTGATTACCCATGATTTGGAGCTGGCCATAGAGACGGCAGATTGGATCGTGGTGTTTTATGCGGGAACCACTCTGGAGGAGGCACGAGCCCAGGATTTTAGGGAGGAAGAGCTGTTGCGCCATCCCTATTCCCGGGCGTTGTGGCGGGCTATGCCTCAAAACGGGTTTACGGCTATTCCTGGCACTCAGCCCTATGCGGCCCATATGCCTCAGGGATGTCCTTTTGGTCCCAGGTGTGACCAGTGTACAGAGGAGTGCCTGCAACCGGTTCCCTGGAGGGAGATCCGGGGAGGACGCGTGCGCTGTGTGCATGCTAAGGAGTAAGCAAGCGCAAGAACGGGCTAAGTGAGAAGAAGACGCGGACATATATGCTGTATGGTGGGAAGGGACAGAGCAAAAAATAGAACAAGGGTGGACTTTGATAAGATTTAGGAGGGAAAGGGCATGCTTCTGGAGGCAAGGGATATCACCTTTTGCTATGATAAAAATAACAGGAAAATTTTGGAAAATTTTCATCTCCAGGTGGAGAGCCAGGAGCGGGTAGGACTGGTAGCTCCCAGCGGTTTTGGGAAAACCACGCTGTGTAAGATTCTGGCTGGCTATGAAAAGCCGGATGGGGGAGAGGTGCTGATGAATGGCCAACCCTTATCCTCCTATGGGGGATATTGCCCAGTACAGATGATCTGGCAACATCCGGAGCAGGTGATCAATCCCAGGCTGCGCATGAAGGCAGTGCTTAAGGAGGGGGACCAGGTGGAGGAGCGCATTGTGAGAGAGCTGGGAATTGAGCCGGAGTGGCTTTCCCGCTATCCCGGAGAACTGTCAGGCGGGGAGCTTCAAAGGTTCTGCATTGCAAGGGCCTTGGGAGAGCGGACCCGCTTTTTGCTGGCGGACGAGATCAGCACCATGCTGGATCTGATTACGCAAAGCCAGATCTGGAGCTTTCTTGTGGAGGAATGCACCCGGCGAAATATTGGTATGGTGGCTGTCAGCCACAGTCAGCCGCTTCTGGAGCGGGTATGCACAAGGATGCAGAAGCTCTAAAGAGGTTTCCTATTTGTGCTGGATTCCCCTTTCTTTGCGTAGAGCCCCTGACCGGTGGGAGAGACAGAGCGGGACAAGCAAGTGGAAACAACGGAATGTAAGATGTTCTTGCCAGATACCTAAAAGAACTGTTATAATGTTCCCAAGGGTTTTTAGCCAGTACAGGAATAATTTCATATCTGTACGGAGATGATTCTTTAGAAGGGGAGAAATTATGGAGAGAGAAAAGTTTTCTTCCAGGCTTGGGTTTATCCTTATTTCTGCGGGATGTGCCATTGGCCTGGGAAATGTGTGGAGATTTCCCTATATTGTGGGAAAATACGGCGGAGCGGCGTTTGTTCTGATCTATCTGCTGTTTCTGGTTATTCTGGGACTTCCGGTGGTGGTGATGGAGTTTGCCGTGGGGAGAGCCAGTCAGCGCAGTGTGGCCCTGTCCTTTGACCGCCTGGAGACGAAGGGAACCAAGTGGCACTGGTTTAAGTACCCGGCCATGGCAGGAAATTATCTGCTCATGATGTTTTATACCACCATCGGCGGATGGATGGTCTATTATATTGTGAAAATGGCGCGGGGAGATTTCGCAGGGCTGGATGCAGCAGGCGTTGAGGGAGAGTTTGGCGCTATGCTGAGCAATCCGGGATTGATGGCTGGCTTGATGGTGCTGGTGGTAGTGCTGGGCTTTGCCATTTGTGCAGCTGGTCTCCAGAAGGGCGTGGAGCGGATTACCAAGGTTATGATGGTAAGCCTGATGGTGTTGATGGTGGCTTTGGCAGTGAACTCTGTGCTTTTAGAAGGTGGTCAGGAGGGACTAAGCTTTTATTTGAAGCCTGATTTTCAAAAGCTTAAGGAGGCCGGACTGGGCGAGGCGGTATTTGCGGCTCTGGGGCAGGCTTTTTTTACCCTGAGTATCGGCATGGGAGCCATTGCTATTTTTGGCAGCTATATTGGTCGGGAACAGCGTCTGGCCGGCGAGGCGGTAAATGTACTGGTGCTGGATACCGTGGTGGCTCTGATGGCGGGACTGATTATTTTTCCTGCCTGTTTTGCCTATGATATTCAGCCAGATGCAGGCCCCAACCTTTTGTTTATCACTCTGCCTCATGTGTTTAATGCGATGCCGGGAGGCCGTATTTGGGGAAGCCTATTTTTCCTCTTTATGTTTTTCGCGGCCATCTCCACCATTGTGGCGGTATTTCAGGATCTTATTTCCTTTGCCACGGATCTGACTGGTTGCAGTGTAAAGAAAGCGGCTGCGATCACCTGTGTGGCCATCTGCGTGCTTTCCTTGCCCTGTGTACTGGGCTTTAACCTGTGGAGCAGCTTCCAGCCTCTGGGACCGGGGAGTACCGTGCTGGATCTGGAGGATTTTCTGGTGAGCAACAATGTGTTGCCCCTGGGATCCTTGGTCTATGTGGCTTTTTGTACCAGCCATTATGGTTGGGGCTGGAGAAATTTCCTGGAGGAGGCCAATACAGGAAAAGGCTTGGCCTTTCCCTCCGGCGTGCGGATCTATCTGAAATGGGTTCTGCCTGCCGTTATGCTGTTTATCTTTTTACAGGGCTACTATGCCAAGTTTTTTAGCTAATTCCCTGGATAGATGGGGATTGGTTTTTATGCTCTGAAAGTGCAGGTGAGGAGCTTTTGTGCTTCTCGACAACAGAAAATAGGAAAATGGAGGAAATGGAAATGGCAGTTGTTACGGTAACAAAGGCAAATTTTGAAGAAGTGGTATTACGATCTGACAAGCCTGTCCTGGTGGACTTTTGGGCGCCTTGGTGTGGACCCTGTAAGGCCCAGGGACCGGTGGTGGATGCCCTGTCTGAGGAGACGGAGAAAGCGGTATTTGCCAAGGTGAATGTGGATGAGAATATGGAGTTGGCACAGCAGTTTCAGGTGGCCAACATTCCCACTCTCCTGGTGTTTGAGGGTGGCCAGGTAGTGAAAAAGCAAATCGGGTTTGCGGATAAGGAGCATCTTAAAGGCCTTCTGGGGCTGTAGAGAAAAAGCGGGCCTTACAGGTGGGAGTGAGGAGTAAGGAAGATGTATGATGTGATAATTATTGGGGCAGGGCCGGCGGGACTTTCCGCGGCCCTTTATACCAGCCGGGCCAACTTAAGCACTCTTGTCATGGGAAAGGATAAGGGGGCTTTGGAGAAGGTGGAGAAAATCGAGAATTATTTTGGCTTGCCTTTTCCAGTTTCAGGTGGAGAGCTGGTAGAGAATGCCAGAAAGCAGGCCCAGGGCTTGGGGGCAGAGCTTCTGGAGGATGAGGTTCTGGGGATTTCCTGGAATGGCACTTTTCAGGTGGCTTGCAGAGAAAGGGAGTATGAGGCAGCAGCGGTGATTGTGGCAACCGGAGCCTCCCGCACAAAAGGAAAAATTCCCGGTCTTACAGAGCATGAGGGAGCTGGAGTCAGCTATTGTGCCATCTGCGACGGTTTTTTTTATCGGGGAAAGGATGTGGCTGTGCTGGGACATGGGGAATATGCCCTCCATGAGCTGGGACAGCTTTTGCCGGTGGTGGGATCTGCCATACTCTGCACCAATGGTCAGGAGCCAGAGGGCCAGGTGCCAGAGGGTGTCCGTGTGGAGCGGACAGCTGTGACTTCCATAGAGGGGGAGTCCCTGGTAGAGGCCATAACCTTTGCCGACGGCAGCCGGGCAGCAGTTTCCGGTGTATTTGTGGCCCTGGGAAGTGCGGGAGCCGTGGATCTGGCCCGAAAAATCGGTGTGCAGGTAGAAAAAAACACCATCTGTGTAAATGAAAAAATGGCCACCAACGTCCCGGGACTCTTTGCAGCTGGGGACTGCATTGGTGGCCTGTTGCAGATTTCCACAGCTGTGGGAGAAGGCGCCCAGGCCGGCATGAGCGCCATAGCCTATGTACGGCGGAATTTCCGGCAATCACCAGAACTAAAGACAGCAGAAGTCTAAACTAGGGCAGAAGCGGAACTAAAAAAACAGCGGATGCGCGGAGTGAGCCCGGAAGGAGTTGTGGACGTGAAAGCGGCCACAATTCCTTCCAGGGTAGGGGCTCAGGGAGAGCAGAAGCGGAACTAAAAAAACAGCGGATGCGCGGA
>JAAWAC010000048.1 GCA_022791975.1 Lachnospiraceae bacterium
GGAATTACTTCCAAACCAGGGGGCGATGGAAGAGCAGATGCGGAACTATAAAAACAGCATCGAAACGAACAACGGCCGGAAGGAATAAACAGCTGAGAAGCAGCTGGGAATTACTTCCAAACCAGGGGGCGATGGAAGAGTAGATGCGGAACTATAAATAGGAGAAAAAAATGCAGTTAGAAGAAGATCTGATCAATCGGATACAGAGAATACAGCCGCTGGATGCCAAGGCTATGGAGGCAGCCTGGCAGCACTGGGATTCTCTGTGCAAGCCCTTGCGGGCTATGGGCTTGCTGGAGGAGATGGTGGTCCAGCTGGCGGGGATTTACGGGGACCCCAGTCCTAAGCTTGGGAAGTCCGCGGTGATTGTAATGGGAGCGGACAATGGGGTGGTGGAGGAAGGCGTCACCCAGACAGGCAGCGAGGTGACGGCCCAGGTTCTGGAAAATATGGGGGATCACATGTCCTCCGTGTGTATCATGGCAGATCTTCACGGCACAGAGGTAATCCCGGTGAATGTGGGGATGCTGGTGGATGGAAAGCACCCCCGCATTATCAATAAGCCGGTAAAATATGGCACGGACAATATGACCAAGGGACCGGCTATGAGCCGGGAGGAGGCTCTTCGGGGAATTCTGGTGGGAGTGGAGACTGTGGACCAGCTTTATAGTCAGGGCTATCGCCTGTTCCTCACTGGTGAGATGGGAATCGGGAATACTACCACCAGTTCTGCCTGCGCTTCTGTGCTGCTGCACCAGCCGGTGGAGACAATGACTGGCCGGGGGGCCGGATTGTCCAGCCAGGGACTGAAAAAAAAGATCGCGGCCATAACTAAGGCCATTGAGGTGAACCAGCCAGACCCGGAGGATGTGGTAGACGTGCTGGCTAAGGTAGGTGGCCTGGATATTGCGGGAATGATAGGCTGTTATATTGGGGCGGCCAGCCATCGGACGCCGGTAGTCATTGACGGATTTATTTCCTCGGTGGCGGCCTACATGGCCTCTGTGCTGGCTCCAGGGGCAAAAGAATACATGGTGCCTGCTCACTGCTCTGCGGAGCCTGCGGGACAGCTGATGCTGGATGCGCTGGGCATGAAAGCACCTCTCCATGGGGGAATGCGTCTGGGAGAAGGCACAGGTGGTGTGACTGTTTTAAGCCTCTATGGGTATGCCCTGGCAATCTACCATAAGATGCCAAGCTTTGCCCAGGGAAATGTGGAGGAATACACACATCAGAACTGATGTTTGAAACTGATAAGGGAAGGCGATAGAACCATGAAGCAGCAAAGAGAAATCCGGCCCTATGCACACAGAGCCCAATATTATGAGACAGATCAGATGGGATTTGTCCATCATTCCAATTATATCCGCTGGTTTGAGGAAGCCCGGTGTGATTTTATGGAGCAGATGGGAATGGGCTACGAAGAAATGGAGAAGGCAGGGATTTTAAGTCCCGTGCTCTCTGTCCAGTGTCAATACAAGGCCTCGGTGTATTTTCGGGATGTGGTGGAGATTCGGCTCCGGATAAAGGATTACAATGGCATTAAGCTGACCATTGGCTATACCATCACAGATCAGGCCACCGGGGAGCTTAGAACCACGGGAGAGACCCGACATTGCTTTGTGGACAGGCAGGGAAAGCTGTTGTCTTTGAAACGCGTCAATGAAGCCTTTCACCAAATGTTTGTTCAGGCTGCTGGCTGGGAGCAAGAGGAAGAGGGACAGTAAGGAGCGCGGGGGAATGCTGGATGCATATGTGACAAAAAACAATAAGAAGCTTCGTCTAGGCTATACCACAGGCTCCTGTGCGGCCGGGGCGGCCAAGGCGGCAGCGCTCTGTCTGCTGTCCGGGCAGGTGGTTCCCTGTGTGGAGCTTCTGACTCCAAAGGGAATTCTCCTGCGGCTGGAGGTGTTGGATCAGAAGCGAGGACCAGGGTGGGTCAGCTGTGCCATTGAAAAGGACGGCGGTGATGACCCGGACGCCACCCATGGCCTGCGGATTTACGCGAAGGTATCCTTTATGGAAAATTGGGAGGAATCCCAAATCTCCATAGAGGGAGGCGAGGGCGTGGGCCGGGTGACCAAAAAGGGCTTGGAACAGCCGGTGGGGACGGCGGCCATTAACCGGGTACCCCGGGAAATGATAGCCAAAGCCCTGGAAGAAGCTTGTGCCCAATATGGGGAAAGCCGGGGACTTCAGGTGGTGATTTCCATACCCGGCGGTGAAAAAGTCGCCCAGAAGACCTTTAATCCCCGTCTGGGCATTGTGGGGGGCTTATCCGTGCTGGGGACCAGTGGCATTGTGGAGCCCATGAGCGAGGAGGCCCTGATAGCCAGTATCCGGGCGGAGATCCGCATGCAGCTGGCCAATGGCAGAGCATATCTCCTTTTGGTGCCGGGAAATTATGGCACAGAATTTCTGGGAGAGGCCAGAAGGGAGCTTTTGGAGGAAGCCATTAAATGCAGTAACTTTGTGGGAGAGGCCCTGGACGTGGCGGTGACGGAGGGAGCCAAAGGCGTGCTTTTGGTGGGACATATAGGAAAGTTTGTAAAGCTGGCAGCAGGGATTATGAATACCCATTCCCGCAATGCCGACGGGCGAATGGAAATCCTCACGGCCCATGGAGCGCTCCAGGGGGCGGACAGGGAGCTATGTCGGCGCCTGATGGATTGTGTGACCACGGATGAGGCTCTGGACCTTCTGGAGGCAGCGGGACTTCTCTGTCCGGTCATGGAGGGGCTTTTGGAACGGATGGAATATTATGTAAATCACAGATGCTATGGGGAAATAGAGACAGGCATTATAACCTTTTCCAGGGAGCGGGGGTTCCTGGGACAGACCAGGCAGGCAAAGAAACTGCTTGGACGACTGGAGGCACAGAAAAAAGAATGCGGGCAGCAATCATAGGATTTACTCGTTCCGGCTGCGGATATGCCAGGCGTATCCAAGGGGAGCTGGAGCGACGGGGCTTTCTGTGCACAGCCTTTGGAAAATGTGCCTGTGCCCGGGAATGTCAGGTGGAGCCGGTGGAGGAATCTCTGCGGACGTGGACCGGGCGGCATTTCAGGGAGAGTGAGGCTCTGATCTTTGTGGGGGCCACAGGCATTGCTGTGCGCAGCATTGCTCCCTTTGTGAAAAGTAAGCTTGCCGATCCGGCGGTGCTGTGTATAGACGAGCAGGCACAGTTTGTAATCTCCCTGCTCTCCGGACATGTGGGGGGAGCCAATGAGCTGGCCGAGGAATTGGCCAGGTATCTGAAGGCTCAGCCGGTGATCACCACAGCCACGGATCTGCGGCAAAAATTTGCGGTGGATGTATTTGCCAAAAAGCAGGGCATGACTCTGGGGGATAAGGAGCTGGCAAAAGAGGTTTCGGCAGCCCTTTTGGAGGAACAGCCTGTGGGGCTCTACAGTCCCTTTCCTGTGAGGGGAGAGCTACCGCCGGGGGTGGTTTGGTGTGGGGAACAGTTTGATGAAGGGAAGAGACCTTCCCTTGGAATTGCCATTTCCCCAAGGACAGACTGTCGTCCTTTTTCCAGGACCTTGCAGCTGTATCCACCTGTTGTGGTGTTGGGGATGGGCTGTAGGCGGGATACGCCTGCCAAGATGATCCGGGAATTAGCAGAAAAGGCCCTGGCCCTTAACGGCATTTCCAGGAAAAGCGTGAGAGCTTTGGCCTCCCTGGATCTGAAAAAGGAAGAGCCGGGACTGTTGGCTCTGGCCCGGGAGTGGGAGATTCCCTTTCTTACCTTTTCGGCCTCAGAGCTTGCACAGGTGGAGTATGCGGAGGAGCTTTTGGAGTCCGCCTTTGTAAGGCAGGTGACCGGGGTGGGCAATGTGTGCGAGCGGGCAGCTCTGAGGACGGCCCGGGAGGGAGTTCTGCTACAGAGAAAAATGGTGGAAAACAAAGTCACAGTAGCCATAGCCCAGGATGCATATGAGCTTACATTTTCCCGGGCGGCAGAGACAGGAAGCGAGGAGCCAGAATGAGGCAGATCATAATTTTTGCGGGAACCACCGAAGGGCGCGCCCTCTCCCGGGAGCTGAGCCGTCAGGGTGTGTCTGTGCTGGCCTGTACAGCCACAGAGTACGGAGGATGGCTGGTAGAGCAGGACCAGGAGAAATGGGAGCAGCCGGGCCAGGATGGCGGTCTGGAGGTTCGCTCCGGACGTCTGACAGAGGCGGAGATGGAAGGGCTTTTTTTGGAGGAGAAGCCGGAGATGGTGGTGGATGCCACGCACCCTTACGCGGTTCTGGTGTCAGAAAACATCCACAGAGCCTGTGATCAGGCACGGGTTTCCTACCTGCGTCTGATCCGTCGGGAGACAGAGGTGGAGAAAAAGGATTGTATCCAGGTGGCGGACGTGAGGGAGGCTGTGGAATATCTAAGGCACACCACCGGAAATGTGCTGCTTACCACAGGCAGCAAGGAGCTTTCGGCTTTTACAGAGCTTCCCGATTATCAGGAGCGGATCTATGCCCGGGTGCTGTCCACCTTGGAGTCTGTGGAGGCATGCAGCCGCATGGGCTTTCGGGGAAGGCATCTTATCTGTATGCAGGGGCCCTTTTCCAGGGAGATGAACAGAGCCATGCTGCGGCAGGTGGATGCCCGCTATCTGGTAACCAAGGAATCCGGCAGTGCGGGAGGCTTTCCGGAGAAGCTGGCAGCGGCCCGGGAGGCGGGGGCCCAGGTGATTCTCATAGGCCGTCCCCTGGAGCAGCCGGGGGAGAGCCCGGAAAGCGTCTGTAAAATATTGGAAAAACAGCTGGGGCTTTCCCAAAGCCTGGTGCTGGAGAGGGCAGACGGGAAAATCCGGGAAGCCCTTGGGGAGAAAACGGGAGGAAGGCAGGTCATCCTGGCCGGTATTGGCATGGGAATGCGGGAAAATATGACCCGGGAGGTCTGGGAGGCCTGTACCCGGGCAGATTGTCTGATAGGGGCCAGGCGAATGCTGGAGAGCGTGGCAGAGCTTGGACGGCCCATGTATGAATCCTACCGGCCGGCAGAAATCCGAAGCTACCTAGAGGAGCATCCCGAATATGAGAGTGTAGTGGTGTTGCTGTCGGGAGACGTGGGCTTTTACAGCGGGGCAAAGGGCCTGATGGAGGAGCTTCAGACACCGGACTTCCAGGTATCCCTGCTGCCAGGAATCTCCTCTGTGGTGTATCTATGCAGCCGCCTTCAGATCTCCTGGGAGGATGTAAAGCTCTGTAGCGTCCATGGAAGGAGAGAAAATCTGGTGGCCGCAGTGCGGGAGAACCGAAAGGTTTTTACCCTTTTAAGCGGTTCGGAAAGCGTTGGCAGGCTGTGCCGGGAGCTTACAGAATATGGGTTAGGTCAGGTGAGACTGACCATAGGGGAGAGGCTTCACTATACGGAGGAGCGGCTGGTTGAGGGAACAGCCCAAGAACTTATAGAACAAAAGTTCGATTCTCTGTGTGCAGCTCTTCTGGAAAATCCGGAGGCATACCAGGGCATAAAGTGCTGCCTTAAGGACGAGGCCTTTCTCCGGGGCCAGGCTCCTATGACCAAGAGCGAGGTCCGGGGAATATCCGTGGCAAAGCTTGGGCTTACCAGAGACGCGGTGGTCTATGATGTGGGGGCGGGCACTGGCTCCGTGTCGGTGGAGATGGCTCTGCAAGCCAGTGAGGGCCTGGTCTACGCGGTGGAAAAAGAAGAGGAGGCTGTCGGGCTTATCTGGGAGAATATGCGCCGGTTTGGAGTGCCCAATATTCGGGTAATACGCGGCCTGGCTCCGGAGGCCTTAAGAGAGTTGCCGCCTCCCACCCACGCCTTTATCGGAGGTTCCTCGGGAAATCTCCGGGAGATCCTGTGCCTTCTTCTGGAAAAAAATCCCGGAATTCGCCTGGTGATGAATGGAGTAACCTTGGAAACCCTCAGTGAGATGGAAAGGTGCTTAAGAGAGCTGCCCCTTAAGGAGACGGAGATCCTCCAGCTGACTGTGGCCAGGGCCCGAAGGTTGGGAGGCTATCATCTGATGACTGGGCAGAATCCGGTCTATATCGTATCCTGCAGGGGAAAAGGAGAGCAGCCATGAAAAGCCCAAGGATAATGCTGGCGGCTCCGGCCAGTGGCAGCGGAAAGACGCTGATCACCTGTGGGATATTACAGGCTCTGGTCAATCGGGGCTTACAGGTCGCCTCTTTTAAATGCGGACCGGATTACATTGACCCTATGTTTCACCAGCGGGTCATTGGGGCCAAATCCGGGAATCTGGACACGTTCTTTACCGATCCTGCGACGACCCGCTATCTTTTCGGACGGGCAGCGGCGGATCAGAATATTTCTGTGGTGGAAGGCGTCATGGGATATTATGACGGCCTGGGAGGCGTTTGTCTGGAAGGAAGCTCCTATGATGTGGCCCGGACCCTGGACATCCCTGTGGTGCTCCTAGTAAACTGCGCAGGACAGAGCCTGTCCGTG
This sequence comes from Lachnospiraceae bacterium, assembly GCA_022791975.1. Taxonomy (GTDB): domain Bacteria; phylum Bacillota; class Clostridia; order Lachnospirales; family Lachnospiraceae; genus RGIG4284. The sequence goes on from JAAWAC010000048.1 coordinate 6,445, forward strand.
CTGTCGGTAATGAAGGGGTTTCTGGAATATCAAAGCCCCAGTATGATCCAGGGTGTGATATTTAACCGCATGTCTCCTATGATTTACGAGAGGCTTCGGGAGATAGCGGAACATCAGTTCTCTGTGCGGGTCCTGGGTTATGTGCCTCCCATCAAAGATCTGGACCTGAAAAGCCGTCATCTGGGTTTGGTGCTGCCTCACGAGGTGGAGGAGCTGAAAGAAAACCTTCAAAGACTGGCAGAGATTTTGGAGGAAACCCTGGATCTGGATGGGCTTATAGCCCTTTCCCAGGAGGCGCCGTCTCTTTCCTACCATCCCCCAGAATTTTTCCAGAGGGCAGAGAGAAAGCCTGTTTCCATTGCCCTTGCAAAGGATGAGGCCTTTTGCTTTACCTACCGGGACAATCTGGAGCTTTTGGAGCAGCTGGGGGCCAGGCTGGTGCCCTTTTCCCCTCTGGAGGATAAAGAGATCCCCCGAGAATGCAGAGGGATGATTTTAAGCGGCGGTTATCCGGAGCTTCACGCCCGGAGGCTCAGTGAAAATGTGTCCCTGCGCCAAAGTATCCGGGAAGCCATTGCCAGGGGAATGCCCTGTATCGCCGAATGCGGCGGCTTTTTATACCTCCATGAGGAGCTGGAGGGGCCGGAGGGGATATGCTATCCCATGGTGGGCAGTATCCCAGGCAGGGCTTATGGGACAGAGCGGCTGGGCCGGTTCGGATATATTACCTTGACAGCCCGTCAGGATCAGCTGCTGCTGGCCCAGGGGGAGCAGGTGCGAGGGCATGAATTTCACTATTGGGAGAGTGAAAACTGTGGAGAGAGTCTGGAGGCTCAAAAGCCTGTGGGAAAAAGAAGCTGGAGCTGCGGTCACGGCACCAAAACCCTGTACGCAGGCTTCCCCCATCTGTTTTATTACTCCAATCCCCAGGTGGCCTTAAATTTTTTGAAGAAATGTGAGGAATCCCCATGTTTATCCTAGTGACAGGTGGCAGCGGCAGCGGAAAATCGGAATATGCGGAGAATCGGGCGGTAGAGCTTTCCAGGCCAGAGAATCAAATGCTCTATTACATTGCCACCATGGTTCCCTATGACCAGGAGAGCCATCAGCGGATTGCCCGGCATCAGGCCATGCGAAGGGACAAACACTTTGTCACCCGGGAGCAGTACACAGGCTTGCGACAGCTATGTCTGCCTGGAAATGGGGTGGCACTGTTGGAATGTATGTCCAATCTGGCAGCAAATGAAATCTACCGGCCAGAGGGGGCAAAGGAAAAGGCTGTGGAGGAAATCTGGGCAGGCATAGAAGCTCTTTTGGAGAAATGTCGGCACCTGGTGGTGGTGACCAATGAGATTTTTTCTGATGGCATTCTCTATGAGGAGGAGACCCGCCGGTATCAGCAGGTCTTAGGAGAAATCAACAGCCGCATGGCCAGACGGGCGGACCAGGTGGTGGAGGTGGTCTACGGAATTCCGGTGGTGCATAAGGGAGAACAGGGGGAGAAGCAGCTATGAGACAGCTATGGAACAGCTTTAAAATCGCCTTTGCCATGTATTCCAAGATTCCCATGCTGCGGGCAGACTGGAGCAAAGAGAATATGCGCTATGTCATGTGCTTTTTTCCCCTTATCGGTATCTGCATAGGTGCTCTCCAGCTGGGATGGGGATACTTGGCGCCCCTTATATGCCAGAATTCCCTGCTGCCCGCCGTGGGCCATGTGCTGATTCCGGTGTTGGTCACAGGGGGCATCCATCTGGATGGACTGTTGGATACGGCCGATGCCTTAAGCTCCTACCAGCCCATGGAGCGGAAATTGGAAATCCTGAAGGATTCCCACGCAGGGGCCTTTGCCATTCTTGTAGGTATCTGCTACTTTCTCCTGGCTCTGGGGGTTTGGAGCGAACTTAGCTGGGGGCAGCTGCCAGTATTGGGAGTGGGCTATGTATTGTCCCGGGCCTTAAGCGGCCTGGCTGTGGTAACCTTTCCCTGTGCCAAAAACACCGGGCTGGTGGCTCTATTTTCCGATGCGGCGCAAAAGGCCCGGGTGCGGGTGACCATGGTTCTGTTTCTGGTGGTGTGTGTGGCAGGGGCCTGGGGGCTGCACGGGATCTATGGCCCGGCCCTGCTTGTGGGAGCAGCCCTCTGCTTTGCCCACTATTATCACATGTCCAAAAAACAGTTTGGAGGAATCACAGGAGATCTGGCAGGATATTTTGTCCAGATCTGCGAGCTCTTTATGGCAGTCTGTGTGCTGCTGGCAGGGCGGATAGGAGGAATGGGATGAAGCTGGTGATAGGAGGAGCCTTCCAGGGGAAACAGGCTTATGCCCGAAAGAATTTTCCCATGGAGGAGGAGCGAATTGTTGATGGGGAAAGCTGTCAACAGGAAGCAATTTTCACAGCGGGAATGGTCGTGCATTTTCAGGACTATATTCGTCGCTTTTTACAGGAGGAGACCTTTTTAGAGGAGCTGCCAGGAGCGCTTATGGACAGGAATCCTCAGGTGGTGCTGGTGGTCAATGAGCTGGGCTGTGGAGTAGTGCCCATGGATGCCTTTGACAGAAAGTATCGGGAGAGAGCAGGCCGCCTGTGTTGTGCCCTGGCCCGGGAGGCGGAGGAGGTACATCGGGTGCTCTGTGGAATTGGCACCCGGATCAAAGAGGGGAAGGAAAAGAAGGGTGCTTAGGCTGTATCTGATTCGACACGGAAAAACCTATGGAAATACCCTGGGACGTTATATTGGACGGACGGATGAGCCTCTCTGTGAAGAGGGGCGTAAGGGCCTTGCGGAGGGGAGCTATCCCCCGGTGCACATGGTCTATTCCAGTCCTTTAAAGCGTTGCCTGGAAACGGTCCAGGCGATCTATCCGGGACATTGCCCTCTGGTGGAGCCTTTGCTTCAGGAATGCGATTTTGGGGACTTTGAGAATAAAAATTATCAGGAGCTGGCGGGAAATCCTGCCTACCAGGCCTGGGTGGATAGCAAAGGACAGCTGCCCTTTCCCGGGGGAGAGCATACAGAAGCCTTTCGGGAGAGATGCCGCAGGGGCTTTCTTAAGGTGCTGGAGGATATAGAGGGAAAAAAGGGAGAAAAGTTTTGGGAAGAAGCCGGGCCAGAGGACACAAAAACCGGCGTGGCCTTGGTGATCCATGGAGGCACCATTATGAGTATTTTGGAGGCATTTGGAAGTCCCAAAAAGGAATTTTACAGCTGGCAGGTCCAAAATGGTCAGGGCTTTTCTGCCTGGCTTGATGAGGAAGCATATGAAAAAAGAGACGAGGTAAGACTGTATGAGATTCACCCTATCAGCCCTTTTGCTGGGCTTTCTGTTTGATCTAGCCGTTGGCGATCCCCAGGGGCTCTATCACCCTGTACAGGCGGTGGGAATGCTGATAAGCTTTTGGGAAAAGCTTTTGCGCCGGCTGTTTCCCAAGACCAGAGGCGGGGAGCTTCTGGCCGGGGTTTTTCTGGTGATTCTGGTGACTGGGATTTCCACAGCAGTGCCAGCGCTCCTGGTGTATGGGGCAGGAAAAATTCACAGAGGACTAGCCTTTGGGCTGTGTACCCTGTTTTCCTATCAGCTTTTGGCCACTCGCAGCCTTAAGGATGAAAGCATGAAGGTATACCGGCAGCTGGAAATGGGGGATCTTCCAGAAGCCCGAAAAGCAGTGTCCATGATTGTGGGACGGGATACCAAAGGGCTGAACCAGGAGGGAGTAGCCAAGGCAGCCATTGAGACTGTGGCAGAAAATACCTCTGACGGGGTGATAGCCCCTCTTTTGTTTTTGGCTCTGGGCGGTCCGGTTCTGGGATTTTTTTACAAATCCATCAATACCATGGATTCCATGGTAGGGTATAAGAATGAGACCTATCTTTATTTTGGACGGGCGGCGGCAAAGCTGGATGACTGGGTAAACTATATTCCGGCCCGGTTGTCTGCATTTTTGATGATAGCAGCCACGATTTTCACGTCCTTTGACACGGGAAACGCCTGGAGAATTTACCGCAGGGACAAGCGAAATCATGCCAGTCCCAACTCGGCTCATACGGAGGCGGTTATGGCTGGGGCTCTGGGCCTTCAGCTGGCAGGAAATGCATTTTATTTTGGAAAGCTGTATGAAAAACCCACCATTGGTGATAAAATAAAGGAAGTGGAGGCAGAGGATATCCGCCGGGCGAATGTATTGATGTATGCCACGGCTCTTTTGACCATGAGCCTGGCGGTTCTGCTGTTTGTGGCCTGGGACCTGGGCCGGATCTTTTTGTAAGTCTCTTGTAAGGCCGGGGCAGAAAAAAGGAAAAGAGGAAGCGCATATGAAACAGGGATTGCTGCATATTTATTGTGGGGACGGAAAGGGAAAGTCCACGGCAGCCGTGGGGCTGGCTGTCCGCGCTCTTGGCAGCGGAATGAAGGTTTTGTTCTGTCAGTGCATGAAAAATGGTACCTCCAGCGAGGTGGCTATGCTGAAAAAGCTGGGAGCTTCCTACTGTTGCTGTGAGGAAAAATTTGGATTCTACTGGAATATGAAGGAAGAGGAGAAGGAGCGGGCCGCCTGCGCCTATACCTGCTTATTTCAGACAGTCGCGGACAGGGCAAAGAAAGAGGGTGTGGATCTGCTGGTGATTGACGAGTTTATGAGTGCCTATAACCACAACCTACTGGATCAGGAGATTGCCCTTTCCTTTCTCAAAAATCGGCCCCAGGGGCTGGAGGTGGTTTTGACTGGTCGGGACCCGGCGCCGGCGCTTCTGGAGCTTGCGGACTATGTGTCGGAAGTCTGTAAAAAGAAGCACCCCTATGACAAAGGGATTCCTGCCCGGAGGGGGATTGAGCTGTAAACCTAGAGAGCAGAAAAGGAGAATGACAGGTGGAACGAATAGCAGTGATTACAGACAGCAACAGCGGGATTAGCCAGGAGATGGCAAAGGAATATGGGATTCACATTCTTCCGCTGATTTTCCATGTGGGGGAACAGGAGTACGCGGAGGGTGTGTCTCTGACGGAGGAGCGGTTTTTTGGAGCCTTGGAGGAGGGAGAGGAGGTGAGCACCTCTCAGCCCTCCATTGCGGAGCTAATGGAGCTGTGGGATGGACTTTTGGAAAAATATGATAAGGTCCTTCATATTCCCATGACCCGGGCCCTAAGTGGCAGCTACGACACGGCGGCGGGGCTTAGCCAGGAATATGAGGGGCGGGTGCTGGTGGTGGATGGCCGGAGAATCTCTGCCACTCTGGAAAACATGGTGCTTCACGCAGCCAAGCTGGTAGGAGAAGGGATGAGGGCAGAGGATATTCAGGAGCACCTGGAAAAAATTGCCCTGGATGCATCCATTTATATTACTGTGGACTCTCTGCGGTATCTGAAAAAGGGCGGGCGTATCAGTGGGGTGGAGGCCATGGCAGGAGAAATCCTCAATATTCGACCGGTGATTCAGATCAAGGGAGGACTCTTGGAGGTACATAGCAAGGTGCGGGGCAGAAAAAAGGCCAAGGCATCCATGGAGGAGCTTTTGATGGAGGATTGGAAGCGGCTGGCTGGGGTGTACGGGGAGGAGCGGCTACACTTGGCCGTGGGGCATGCCAATGCCCTCAAGGAAGCCACAGAGTGGAGGGAAGAGCTAAAAAAGCATTTTCCGGGAAAAGAAATAAAGCTTGTGAAGCTGCCCATGAGCATCTGCTGCCATGTGGGACCTGGCACGATAGGGGTAGCGGTGGATGCAGACTAAAAAATCCTGATAAAGTAAAAAATTCTGGAATAGTTCCAAAACAAACCTCTGGACATTTCGTACAAAGAGAGTGGGAATGACCGTTAAAACGGCGCAAACCCGCATGAATACAGGGTTTTTGACCTGTCACTTTGCCTTGTGATACTGGATTGATACTATTCGTTTCAAC
>JAAWAC010000049.1 GCA_022791975.1 Lachnospiraceae bacterium
ATTGGCAAGGTGGAGCCGCAGACAGAGCTTAGAGCTTTTGGTCGTTCGAGTGAGCGAAGAGAACTCGAACTTCCATAAGTAAAAGCGAAGCGGACTCTAAGAAGTCAGGAGCAAGCGCACGTCATAGGAGATATGTCTTGATAGATAATTCAGTATGTAATTTTGAAGGTGTATTTAACTTCCAGTCATGAAATTTGAAAGGTCATGGTTTTCTATACCATGGCCTTTGTTGTCTTTTATCCAATACGATGAATGGATAAGTTACCTCTGGTGCAATATAAAAAAGGCTGACAGATTTTTACCTGCCAGCCTTTTTTATATTATAAGATTCTGGGGATTTCCATGCGCAGCTGTTGGGCCATGGCATCTGCTATAATCTGGTGATCCTCATGATGGTGCATACCAGACACCAAGACATGAGCCCAGGGAGCAGTGTTGTTTGCAGGGAATATGGGAATACAGCCGCCACAGGCGGCAAAATTATCCGGGCGCTGTAGCCAACCAGCCGGCTGATGCCCGACCTTTGCCTCCACATAAGAGCGCAGAGAGCTCATACCTGTCATACGGGAAATAGCAAGCTTTCTATCCATCCACCAGTCATTTTCGGAGGAGGTACCAGCCATTTTATAGGCAAAAATAGTAATTCCGTCCTCCACAATACGAATAGCAGCAGGTTTTTTATAGTTATCCTGAGCTAACTGTAAAATTTTCATTCCCAGAGCAAGGGCTGACTCCCGGGTAAATGCAGAATAGCGCAAAAGCTTTTCCTGTTCAGCCAAGACAGAAACCCAGCTTTCCTCCCAATAAATGTCCTTCACAACATCATTCCTCCTTTATAGGTAAGCGATATAAGGTTATTGTATTGGATGGAAGAAGATTTGTCAAATTCTATCAACAGTGGATCTGCCAGCTTTTTAGGGAAGTATGTTATTAATAAGCTTCTCACTTCTGGGGAGGAAAAATCCTGCCACCGGCCCTACCAGACAAGCACAGACAATGGTGCCGATTCCAAAGGAGCCCCCCAATAAAAATCCTACAATCACAAAGCCGGCGTCCACAATAACACGTACTATGCTAAACCTGAAAGGACTCTTGTCACTGATTACAAGTGCCACCAGATCATTGGGACCGGTTCCAGCCTCTGATTTGATCACAATGGTCATGCCAAAGGCCAGAATCACACAGCCAGTGGCCAGAGTTGGAAGCTTTACCAACAGAGACTTCTCTGTAAGAGATAAAAATCCCAGCAGATATGTAAAAAAGTCAATAATGGGTCCTCCACAGACCATACAGAGAAGAGTTCCGATTTTCATATAACTTCTGTCTACAACCAGGAGCACCAAAATAATGAAAAAGCATATGGCAATATGGGTATAGCCGTGAGTCAGTCTCTTCCACCCAATCAGGTCGCTGGTCGTCCGGAAAATTCCCTGCACCAGGACATTAAAAGGGTCTGCGCCTAAATCAGCCAGCAGAAATAAGGTGACGCCCAGGTGGGCAATGGTAAGCCCTGCCAGCAAAATAAGAAGTCTCAGCATGTTTCTCTTACAGTTCTATTCATATTCATACTTACTTCGTATCCTCCTCCTGGATAACTGCAAATGATATTAAGTATACACAAAAATTCTCAAAACCACAACCATATGCAGTGAAATAACTCTGGATAGCCCACAAGGTTTCCTGTTGACATGCCATAGGGATTCCAGTATAATAATTATTGACTAATAGTCATTAATTATTGAGAAAGGGGAATTTCCATGAAAGAAAAGCTATTTACAAGAAATTTTGTGCTTCTTGTACTGGGACAGGCGAGTTCTCTATTTGGCAACTATATATTAAGGCTGGCTCTGTCCATGTATGTGCTGGAGACCACAGGATCAGCGGCCATATTCGCTGGTATTCTTTCTATCGCAATAGTACCCACCATTTTATTGTCACCTTTCGGTGGTATTCTTGCGGATCGGATGGACAGGCGAAAGCTAATGGTGGTCCTGGACACTCTGACCAGTATTTCCGTTTTTTGCGGGGCCGTTTTTTTATGGGAAAATCAAGGACTTACTGTTATCAGTGTCCTGCTTGTGGCCCTTTCGGTTTTTGGGGCCTTTGAAACGCCCACGGTACAGGCCTGTATTCCCCAGATGCTCACGGGGGATAACATTATCAGGGGAAATGCGGTTGTGAATCAGGTGGCATCCCTGTCCTATTTAACAGGGCCTTTTCTGGGTGGTGTGCTGTATACGGCCTTTGGCCTAAAGCCTGTGATGTATGCAAGCGTTGTCTGTTTCCTTATAACAGCATTGCTGGAGTGTTTTATAAAATTGGACTATGAGCCGGGAGTGTATTCCGGAAATGTTCTGTCTATGATAAAAAATGATTTTCTTTCCAGCGTCCAGTTTATGACAAGGGAACGGCGGGATATTTTAAAAATGCTCTTTTTAGTGGCGCTTTCCCGCTTCTTTGTTATGGGGGTTACCCTGGTTGGCCTTCCCTTTCTTGTGCGGACCCTCCTTGGACTGGATGCAAAATATTATGGTGGGGCGGAGAGTGCACTGGCTGTTGCCACCATACTGGGGAGCCTTGGGGCAGGGCTTCTCACAGGAAGGATGAAGGCTGGCAGATTATCCTGGGTTTTGGCGGCTATGGGGGTTTGTATGCTCCCGGCCGGATTGGTATTTCTTTTTCCAAGCGGGATAGCACTGAGATATGTCGTCCATGTGATTGCATTTGCTGGGACGCAGGCTGCCATCAGTATTTTTTCTATTTTTGCGGTATCCCTGATCCAACAGAATACGCCCAATCACTTGCTTGGAAAAGTGATGGCTTATACGGGCGCTATTACCATGTGTACCCAGCCGGCCGGGCAAATGGTATACGGCTTTTTGTTTGATGGATTTCGGGAGGCAGTTTATCTTGTCTTATTGTCCACAGGCATCCTTGTGTGTGGGATTGGTTTGGCTTCCGCAGAGTTTTTCAGGAGCTTGGAGAAAAATAAAAACATACGTTCTGATGGCGCAGACGAAAAAAGAGAAGATGGGGATTATCATATACATCAATAGATAAAGAAGTTTCTTATGAAACAGGGAAAGTCTCTTGTGTTTTCCAGCCATATCTGTTATGATAAATAAGAGGTGATCAGTATGGAATTATCAGGGTTGTCTATGGCCATAGCCAATAGCAGCTTAGGGGCAAATATTAGTATGGCCCTTATGTCCAAGGTTTTGGATACAGCCCAGGAGGCGGGAGATGCTCTAGTAGAGATGATGGAGACAGTGGTTCCTACATCTCCGGATCTGGGGCAGTATATTGATATTCGTGTATAAGCCCTGAGATAGGGACCTTTGCCGAATATGCAGGCGTGGATTCATGTCTGGTTTATGGCTGATGAAAACAAAAAACGCTATGGGGAGTCATTTTAGCCTGCATAGCGTTTTTTTGTTTGAATAAATCCTTTTAAGCGTTTTCGGCACACCACCTAGGACAGATAAATGAGAGCTGTCAGCGGAATACGGCTTTTACCTCCACATTTTCTGATTCCAGGAGCAACTGAATATTTTCTTCGGAGGGACTGCCCTCCAGGATAGACGCGCCGGAGATCTCCCAGCCTGCAAAATGGTGGCCCAGGGAGGGCTCTGCCTGTAAGGTGATTGGATAGTCTGCATAATACTGCCCCTGCCAGGAACCATGGGACAGATCTGGGGAAAGGGTATTTAGATGAATGGTCCCTTTCTTTGGATCTTCCTGTGTCAGGGAAAGGGTGAAGAGCTCTCCTTGCAGATCCAGGTAATCCGCCATCTGCGTTCGGATCACATCCTGTCGCTCCCGGAAAAAGAAGCGGATAATCTCAGCCTGTTCCTTCATAGGCAGTTCCCCTTCGTTTTGGTTCCACCGGGCTTCCTGAGCCTGGCTAAGAGGCTTCCAGGAGACCAGAAGGCTGTCCAGAAGCTGTGAGACCCGCTCCGGCTCAAAGGTTTCATTGGCCATATCCAGAAGGGTTAATGTGAACTGTCGGCGGAAATCTTCATTTTTCAGCAGATAACAGGTGGGAGGGGTATCGCAAAAGTCTACGATGGAGTTGTGGAAAAAGGCCGGCTCCAGTGCGCGGGTCTCCCGCACCCCCATGGAGTCATCCACATCGTAAAGCATCCACCGCCACCGGCCGTCCCCGTAGAGGGAAGGGGAGGAGCCGGGAAGGCTCTGCCAGGTGAACACATTCCGGCCCAAGGGTAGGGTATCCGTGTTCGCGATAAAAATATTGATGCAAAGCCAATCAATGTAGTTCTGTATATCCAGCTGTTCTGCAATGTCCTGATAGGCGGAGGGATCAGACAGATCCCAAGTCTCTAAATTTTTTAGCAAAGTCTCAAAGCGAAGGAAATCCTTCTCCTCTCCATCCTGTACCTCCTGGGAATTTTTGATAAGGAGGGTCCTTTCCGGGTCAACATGATAGGCTTCTTTCAGCATGTCCGCAGAATATTTTTCCATGAGATAATACATGCCCCAGTATTCTCCGTTTAAGAATACCTGGCAGGGCATATAGCGCTGGGCAATGGCCTGGCGATCTTCCACCAGGGAGAAGATAAATACCTTGGAAAGCTTCTGGGCTCCGTTGAGAATCAGACTGGAATAGGAAATTTCGCTGTCAAAGAATACCGGGGGAAAGGTACTGTCCCCATAGCGGCTTCGAGCAAACAAGGTGAAGCTTTTCTGGGGAAAACTGCGGGACTCGTTGCCGTGAATGCGAACGCCACAGTCCTGGGACAAAGTCAGCTGTCCGTCTGAGGCGAACATTTCCAGGTGTACTTTCCTCTCTGTCTCTGGACCTCGCTGAAAATAGTTGGTGTATTCCCGCAGGGTGATCCAATCCGTTTGCTCCGTAACAATTCCCTGTTCCAGGGCTTCCTTGTAGGAGGCGCCAGGGACATAGATGCCCAGAGTATCGTCAAAGAATAACGCAGGATCTGTAGTGAGGGAAAGAATAGCCGTATTCTCATAGCCGTCCTTGTGATCAAAGTCCAGAAAATAGGTGGCGGTGGTGGGAATGCTGTAATTTCCCTGTGAGTCAATGGCAATGGCTCGTACTACCACGGCCTTGTCCACAGGCTCCAGGGGAGGAAGATAAGAGGGGGTGGTACCGACGGTAAAGTCCTCCCGGGAAGCATAGAGGTTTTCCTGGGTGGAAGGATCGGAAAGAAGTATGGGCTCCGTGTACAGGAGGGAGCTCTGGTTGGGGGTGCTGCCATCTAGGGTATAGTACAGGGAGGCATTTTCCGGGCCCACCATGGCCAGGAGGAGGGAATCTTCATAGAAGCCGCTTTCCCGAGAGAAAACAGGGGATTCCAATGCCAGGGGGGCATTGTGGTTGGGAAGTCCCGGGGAGGGGTACATGGGAGCAAAGTCGTTTTCCATTTGCTCTGTGCGAGCATAGACTGTGCCTGGGTCTAGGTCCGGAATTTGGACCATATCCACTACATAGCGGGCAGAATCATCGCAGTATCCCAGGGTCAGCGTCTCCCAGGAGGAAAGCTGAAAAGGCACATTGAGTGCATTGGCCGGGGCATCTTTTCTGTCCTTGACAGCATAGATCAAAAGATACTCACCAGCTTCTATGGATATATGGGATGGAAGGGGATGCTCATAGAGCTCATGGATATCATCCCAAAGGTAGAAACCCTCCAGAGAAATGGCCTCATCAGAGGGATTGTACAGTTCAATATAATCCTCATAGATGGTAGAATTGCCAGCCAGGGTGCCTGGATTGGCCGGGCAGACCTCACTAATCTCCAAGGACAAATCCATGGGGGGACAGGAGGGATCGCTGAAAGTCTGCTGGCTCTTGGAATCTGCCAGCTGGGAGACCCAGAAAAGCACAAAAATGCCTGTCAGCAGCAGAAGGACCAGAGAGAGGTTACGCCGGTTGAAAATAGAAGGCTTCATAAAGAGTTCTCCTGTGTCAGATATGGGACTCTCCAAAAAGGAGAATCCCACAGGTTTTGAGCATTTGTGTAATTACAGTGTAATGCATCCGGAATCTTCCCCGTTTATCACATAATAGGCAGCGGTTTCTTCCGGCTTTATGTAGATATTCAGGCTCTTGATATCCTTGATTTTCTTACCGGCAGCCAGCCACGCGTCTTTAATCTTTTGTATGATGTCATTCTCTTCATACTGGTTTCCAGCATATTCAACAGTTACATTCGCTTTCATAAATAAACACTCCTCTCAGTTCTGGTAAAAAACACCATTGTTTATCATATACCTTTTTAGAAAAAAATGCAAATATTTTACAAAAAATCTTTTTATAGGGGAATAGGAAAGAAAAAGGGTGACAAAAAAATACCCAGGGGGTAGAATAGGAATATACGACAGAAGAAAGCGGGAGGGCATCATGAACATAAGAACACTGACACTTTCCATCGATGAGCTTTGGGAGGAGCTGTGCAGGCACCAAAATGAGGAATTTTTAACCGCAAAAAAACTTCCCTTTACCTATACCATTAAGGGGGGTGAAATGTTTGTAGACCGAAGATCCAAGTCCATCACCAAGGCGACTTTTGCCAAAGCTCTGGATAAAATAAAGGAAAACCCAGAGAAAATCACAGGCCCTAAGGCCCTGAATGTGTTCGGAGCGCCTTATATTCTCGCCATACTTCGGGGATTGCCGGAGAGAGAATGTTCATAAAATGGGGAAATTCTAAGGATCAAAGCTTATCGATAACAGCAGAGGCCTCCAGGGCTTTCTCAATGATGTAGCGGATATCCTTTGGAATGGACAGGGTTTCCTCCAGGTAAAAGGGAACATCATCCAAAAAGGCATTGGACAGCTGATAGACGATGGATTGGGCGTCTGCCTGCTGATCGGCGAGAATTTCCCCGTTGATACGCATGTCACTTGTGGTGGTTTCATGACCCAGGCTCATACTCATAAGCATTTCCAGCATAATGCCGAAATGTTCCTCATCCCATGCGGACAGATACATGCATTTGCAGAGACCTCGGCTAAAAAAGGGGGCATCCCCATAGCAATCCAGCAATTCTTTAAATCGGGTTTTGTGCCAGGAATCCTGAAATAATTTTTCGTTATCCAATCCATTGACCCAGCGATCCTTCCAATTCATTTCATATCCTCCCTCGTTGACACAACTGGTAGAGGTGTAGGTGCCTCTGTCTTCCAGTGGTATGAAAAGAGTATATCCAAATTTTGGACGGATTGCAATGAAAATTCTGATTTTGTTAGGGGGTGAAAGGCATGTATTTTCTTTTAAGTATCATGATTCTTATAGTTGGAGGCATTATGGTTGCCAGTCCGCGTCTTTTCTATGATATTACGGAGGGATGGAAACACGAAGGAGAAAGAGAGCCCTCTCGATGGTATTTGATCCATGTCAGAATTGGGGGCGTGGTGTTTCTGTTGGTGGGTGCGGTCGGGTGTGTGACTTTGCTGTTTCTTTGATAAGGCATTGTTCCTTAGAAAGATTGTGGGTGGCATTTATTTTGTCCAGCGTGGGGACCTTGCTTTTTATTCTGGGAAAATATCGAAAAAGAATTGACCAGACAGTGTCAGAAGAAACGCGGAAAATGAAAGCGCATACATTTATAAACATGTAAAAAAGCCATTGATATGTATCCAGGAGGTGCCTCGGCATCTCCTGTATTTTTTACAGACGTTTCAGACAACACTTTTCCAGTAAATGAATCAGGGAGTAAAGGAGCAGGGCCATAATACATAAAAGCAGGATACTCATAATGACCCAGTCTAGCTTAAAGAGGCGGGTGCTGTAACTGACAGAAATGAGGAGGGGATTTGTGGAAGGGAATTGGGTGTCACTGCCAATATTTTTCTTGACAGTACCTGGAAAAGTGATTTAAAATAATACATTATGAGTGTCAAAAGTTATGATTCTAGCGCTCTTACTAGTGACTTTAGTCTTCCCATCCAGATCGTTCCTATATTTTCTGTAAGAAAGCGAGAGTGCTCTTTGTGTTAACAGCATGCAGATCGTTCATGGTTATGGAGCCCTTTTCGCGGATCGCTACCGCTGATTCTAGGCAACCCATTTTCCTGATTTTTAGATCCAATATTTTTTGTGTTGTTTGCGTGTTTGAAGTTTACAAACTGGTAGATGATTGCTATTAAACATGCATACTCTCAGTGGACAAGGGGATGCAAACAGCGTGACGAAAGAGGGATGGAATATGGCCTACAGAATGAAAAGAAGACTGGAGAGTCTGCTTGACCATTATGTGGCACTTTGCGCCGCTCTGGCGCTGGTGATTCTCTCCCTGATTGGTGTGGGAGATGTTCGCATGACGGGAATGGTAGGTCTCCTTTTGTGTGGGGCAGGCATGACCCAGGATTCAGCCCGGGTGGATCTGCGGATACTGTTCCCTCTTATTCTCTACGACCTGGCTGCCATGGCTTCCTCCTATATGGCCTATGGAAATATTGTGGATGGCTATGGTGCCATGCACGCGCTCTTTCCCGTCGTTTACCTGCTGATGGCCTGTCTAAAAAAGGAAGAGCTGTGTCTGCTGAAACGCTGTTGCTCCTTTTGGGTGGGAGGCATAGCGGCAGCAGGAATTGGCCGTTTCATCTTTCAGGCCGTTACCCAGGGAAGGGCGGGACGAATGAGCGGGCTGCTGGGCAATTCTAACGCTATGGGAATTTTTCTGGTGGTAGGCTGGTTTGCCGTGCTGCACTGCGTGAAGGAGGACAAGGAAAGGAAGCGGGCGTCACACGTGTCCCTGCTGGAACCGGTTTTGCTAATGGCCCTGGCCCTGACATTGTCCATGGGCAGCTTTTTAGCTATGGGGGCAGGAATCGGAGTGCTGTTGGCTGAGAAAAGACGGGACACCTCCTGGAGGGAGACATTTCCATATGTCTGCCAACTTCTGGCCCGGGTTGTCTTGGGGATGGGGACAGGCATCCTGATCTATCTGGCGGCTGCTCGGACCAGCATTCCCTTTGTCTGCTTGCCTCTGCTTGCCTACGGGGTGGCGGTGATGGCATGCTGGAGGACCTTTGGGCGATTTTTAGAGGTGTATCCGCCAGTAGCCATTCTGATTTCCGCGCTGGGAATTTTGGTAGCGGCGGTGGCAGTAGTTCTTCGGCCCAGCGCCATTGCTACCTTTTCCGAGCGTTTGGAGATGATGGCCAGCGGCCTGGATTACTTGATGGCAGATCCCCTTTTCGGGGTGGGGCCTCTCCAGTGGAGACTGCTAGACTTAAACGATGGCGGAAAATACTTCAATACCTGGCATATTCACAACATACCGATTCATATAGGAGTGGAGATGGGATGGATCGCCATGGCAATGGTGGTTCTGAATGGACTGTGTGCTTTATGTAAAAAGAAGGCTCCTTCTTTGCGGGCGGGCATCGCCGCATTTCTTTTCCATAATTTGATAGACACCAGTTTTTTCTATCTGGGAATTACGTCACTGACCATGATGGCCATGGGGGAGCCTGGAACAGGAGGAAGGAAAATAGGCAAAGCAGCAGTAAAGGCGGTCTTTGCCTTGTTTGCCGTTCTATTTGCCTACAGCCTGTTTCACGCCATACGGTGGATATAGTGTGCGCCCAAGTGCCTTCATCCTAAGTGTCGTCGCGCAGCTATTTTAAATATGAGGAGAGCACAGGATGGGAAAGAAAAAAAGGGAATTTCTTTGTATATGGCTGCTGCTGGCGGGATTCTGCGTCGCCTCCGGAGCGGTACTGGTTTTGTGTTTGGTTTTCCGATCCCAAATGCCAAATACGGTGGGGCGAAAACTGACGGAGGCAGAAAGGGAGACGGTCATAGAGCAGAACAGTCCCCTTATCGAATATGTTTACCTCTCCCCTAATGCGGATTTCCCCCGGGGAGATATTATCCGCAAAATAACAATTCACCATATGGCGGGAGACCTGACCTTGGAGGGACTGGGTGAAACCTTCGCGCAGCAGGACCGTCGTGCTTCGTCCAATTACGCTATTGACAGCCAGGGTCGGGTGGGACTTTATGTGGAGGAAGCAAACCAGGCCTGGACCTCCAGAAGCCCGGAAAACGACAGCCAGGCTGTGACCATCGAGGTGGCCAACGATGAGATTGGCGGGGAATGGCATGTGAGTGACGCAGCCTATGAGCGGCTCATCGATCTGTGTGTGGACATTTGCCAACGCAATGAAATTCAGGAGCTGTTGTATACGGGGGATGAGACAGGGAACCTGACTTTGCACAGTATGTTTTACAGTGGGACGGAATGTCCGGGGCCCTATCTAAAAAGCCGAATGGATAAGATTGCAGCCGAGGTAAATCGGCGACTGGACGAGGACTGACAACCTATACAAAGGTGGGTTTTTACATAGATTACACAGGAACGCCTTTTTGAGACGTCACAATAGCTTTTTAGGAAAGGAGTAAGTGTGCAATGGATGTCAAAGGCAGAGGAAATCGGATATTGGGAGCCTGTATCCTCCTGATGATGACGATACTTGCTGTGGGTACCATAGGGTTTGCAGCCACAGCAGAGGAAGGGGCAGTCAGTGGCAGTTACAGCTTGGTTATCAAAAAAGAGTTCGATTTTGACTCAGCAGATTATAAGGGGGAGGAGATACCGGAGGAGGTGAAAGACAAGGCCAAAGAACAGACCTACACCTTCAAGATCATCGGGACGCGGAAGGTGAAGCAAGTCGTCGAGGGGATTGAACAGTGGGTGAACATCAAGGTGGATGAAACTATCACGCTTCCCCGGGAAGTAGACGGCAAAAAGGTCTGGGAATCTGAAGAACTCAAATCCGAGGGTCCCTTTGACGTTATAGTGACTGAGCTCACTGACAATATTGATATCGAGGACAATACGCACCATCACTACAACATGTCAGGTTCTTCCTCTGATACCAGAGTGGTAGTTAACAGCAGGAGACATGAGGTGCAGTTGAGAAACAATTCCATTCTCACGATACAAAGGCCTGAGAAGGATGGCGGGCCGGCATTGCTCTGGTATCATGTTACTAACAAGCCCTATGATGAGCATCCCACCAGCAACTTTGAAGCCCTAGATAAGGTCTTTTCTCTTGGAGCAGGGGAAGAGGAAAAGTTGGAAGGCCTCTGTGCTGCAATTTACACCATTGAGCAGATTGCGGCCCCGGAAGGTTATCAGCTCCAGATGGGAGTGAGGGAGGAAACCGTCAGTGGCAGTGGAGAGGGCCGTTTCTATATCAATGGGACCCCCGGAAGGTTGACTCTGACTGCTGGCGGAACAAAAGGTGACGGCGCAATTCATTATTATACCATAGATCGGACGGAGCCGGACGGAGAGACCTCCCTATTTGTGGAGCGAACGGTATCCATTGCTTCTGGAGAATCTTATGTGCTGGATAACCTGCCTAAGGGGGGGTATACGGTGATGGAGCAAACGGTTAATGCCATTGAGGCATTTAAGGTGACCATGCCTCAGACGATTGAGAGAACCCAGACAAAAGAAAGCAGTGCGCTGACCAGCGGAACGACAAACAGCTGGAAATACATAAACCTCAACTACGCAAATTTTGATGTGGATTACATCAAGATGGTAAGCTTTGGCCCTCTTTATAACGAAAAGGGGAATAAGCTAAATTCCTCAACCTCTTACACTACCTTCCGTTATGGATTTCCTTCTGACGATGGAAAACTCATTACAAACATTAAAACCTATAGAAGGGATGCTGGTTATACGGGAAATCAGACCATTACAATGTCGGATGCGTCCAAGATGGAAATAAATGATTTAAAACGACTGTATTTTGCCGTTACAGGTGTGAAGAGCAGCACAGCAAAAACGATCGGTGTAAGCTGGATCGAATATGATGAAAGAGAAACAGAAAAGACGTTTAATCGTGATGGAAAAGCAGAATCTATAACGGTGGATGACCGGAAATGGATAAAGATTGAGACGCCTGCATTAAAGGATTCCAGTGCAACTGGCGCGGATCAGATTGCTTATTATTACACTCTCAAAGACAAGGATGGCAATCTGATTCAGGCGATGGACAAGAATAGCAATTTGATACAGAATCCGACGGACAGGGCTGGCACAACCATAAAGCTGCTTCCCGGAACCAGTATAGAGCTACAGCTTTCTGCTGCGGGCTCCTATACAATCATTGAGACCATTGTGGGGAGCACTCCCATAGGCTTTACCATGAAAGTGGAGGGGGATCCCTTTGGCACAACGGAGGCAGGTAAGCAGATAGAAGTGAAGGTAGGCGGCGAACGTACTGTTACCATTAGTAAGCCCGCCCTGGGCGTTCATCCGGATGGAACGACGGATAATCGGGAATATACCTTCAATGTGATGGGGACAGGCAGTTTTTTTAAGACAGTCATTGTTAAAGCGGGAAAGAGCGAGACGATAACCTTGCCAAGCTATGGTACATATACAATAACGCCTCAAAGGGATACCCTTGAGGTATACAAGCTGTCCTACACAGACAGCGGCGCGGTCTACGGCACAGCGTCAGGTTCTTCGGGTACCATTACCTTTACTAATTCCTTCAGCAAGGGAGAGTATGGTTATCGTTATGTCCACGAATACTATATCAGGGAGTCTGACGGCACTTACACCTATGAGGGAAACAGCCAGATCACGACCAGGCTGGGCCGAGAGAGAGAGGAGAAATATCAGGCGCTGGACATCAGCAAGATTCCCAAATATAACGAAAATGACTATAGGCATTTTGACGAGGCATACGGCTGGGTAGATCCTATTATATCGGCAGAGGTAACCCGGGTGGACACGGACAAAGAAATCCAGACACCTTTCACCGGAGAAGAGAACGGAGAGGTTGGCAGTGGAGGGGAAGAGTCCACTGATGAGAATAGTACGAATCCTGTTCTGGGAGAGGAGGAAGGGCCTTCCGAAACAGACAGCATGAATCCTGTTCCTGACGGGGAGGAAGAGCCCACCGAAGATGATGGAATGGGAAATTCTGCCAGCGGAGGAGAAGAGGAATCGGATGGAGATAGCCTGGACTCTGTTTTGGGAGAGGAGGAAGAGCCTTCCGAAACAGACAGCATGAATCCTGTTCCTGACGGGGAGGAAGAGCCCACCGGAGATGACAGAATGGAAAATTCTGTAAGCGGAGGAAAAGAGGAATCGGATGGAGAGAGATTAGCCCCTGTTCTGGGAGAGGGGGAAGAGCCTTCTGATACAGACAGCATGAATCCTGTTATAGGAGAGGAGGAAGAGCCCACCGAAGATGACAGAATGGGAAATTCTGCCAGCGGAGAAAAAGAGGAATCGGATGGAGAGAGATTAGCCCCTGTTCTGGGAGAGGGGGAAGAGCCTTCTGATACAGACAGTATGAATCCTGTTCCTGATGGGGAGGAAGAGCCCACTGGAGATGACGGAACGAAAAATTCTGCCAGCGGAGGAGAAGAGGAATCAGATGGAGATAGCCTGGATTCCGTTACCAGTAAAGCGGAAGAATCTGCTAGCGGAGAGGAGGAGGCTCTTGATGATGACAGCTCAAAGCGGGTTTCTAGTGGCGAGGCAGAGGGCAGTATCCCTGAACAGCCGGATGTTATCACAGAGGAAAATGGCATTGTGTCCCAGGGCGCTGGTAGCAGCTCAGATAAGAAAATTCTCAACTATGGAGTCAAAGAAGATAAGGATCACATTGCGGTTACCACAGGAGCCGAAGAGATTATCATCCTGCGCTATTACCGAGACAGGAAGCCTGAGGGGAAGTACAATGTGGTTCATGTGTACTACCTTCGGGACGAGGAAGGTGACCACTGGGAAGGGGCCAGTGATGTCCTGCCCCAGAATGGCGAGCTGGGCGTCAAGTACACCGATTCCAGTGTCAAAAAGATGTACAGGTTTCGGCCTGCGGATGCAGATCGGGCTTACACCTATGCCTGGGACGGCAGACCCCAATATGGCTTAGTAGAAAAAACCAGCGAAACAGACAGTGAGAACGAATTTGCCGGCAATGGCTTAGTGTACCGGCCAAACAATGCCTGGAGAGCGGCAGAGGGCACAGAGGAAGGAAATCAGATTATTATCCTGCGCTATTACCGGGAGCTTAGTAAGGAGGGCCACTACCATGTGGTCCATGAGTACTATGTTCGGGAGAAAGGCGAGGAGCTGGTTGATGCATTGTCCAGCTTTGAGAGCAGTAGCACTAGACAGTCCCTGAAAGATGATGCAGAGATTGGCGAAGCTGAGGAGGATACTTCCGGCGCATTGAATGACACATTTACCGGCACCCTGAATCCCAGGGATGGCTTTGTATATACCTTGGAGGGAATCACGGAGATAGAGTCCGTCACCGCTCTCCTGGGATCTACCCATACTGCAGAAAGAGATAACTGGAAGCTGGCATTCCAGGGGAGGACGTATACGTATATCGACGCAGGCTATGGAGCCAAGTATGGAGATGAAAGCTATGACTGCAATCCTAATCAGCAGTGGGCTGCTTCTACGGAGCGGGGAGATGAAATCATTATTTTCCGTTATTACCGAGAAGCTGATATATCTTCCAATCCACCGCCAACCCCAACTCCTGCGCCTCCTACTCCTACTGCAACCTCTACCAGCGATTCTTCGTCCAGCCTTCGTATAGCCTCCGCTGAAACTGGTGATGACAGCCAAGTGGGTCTTTGGATAGTGCTGATTGCTGGAGCTTTATGGGGACTGGTTGTCTTAAGCTTCTCTTTCCAAAGGTGGAAAGATAGATAGAGAATGTTATTAAGATAAGCATTTTTCGAGGCTTTGGCCCATAAAATTTCCTGAAAAATAAAATTTAGGAAGCTTTATGGGCCTTTTAAAAGAGAAAAATATATGTCAGAAGCAGTTTTTCATATTGGGTCTACGAAGAAAGGGGCGGTTATAAATGGAACAACTGCGAGCTGTCATCTACAATCGTTGCAGCACGGAGGAGGAAAGCCAGAGAGACGCTCTGATAAAGCAGGTTCAGGAATCCGAGGCCTGTGTGCGACAGCAGGGATGGATTCTGGTAGACAGCTATGTGGAGGCCAGGAGCGGAACGACAGCCCGGGGACGAAAGGAGTACAATCGTCTTTATCAGGATTTGCAAGGAGAGAAATTCGATATTATTGTAATTAAATCTCTGGATCGTCTGATGCGAAATACAAAGGAATGGTATCTTTTCCTAGATTGTATGCAGAAAAATGGAAAGCGTTTGTACATGTATTTGGAGCGGAAGTTTTATACCCCAGATGATTCTCTGATTATAGGAATTAAGGCTATTCTGGCAGAGGAGTACAGCCGGGAGCTGAGTAAGAAAATCAATAATGCCCATCAAAACAGGCAGAAAGAGGGGCGTAGCTTTGTAATTACAAACAGCGCCTACGGATTCAGGAAGCTGCCCGATAAAAGCATTGTTCTGGATGAGAGAGAGGCAGACATGATTCGCTTGCTGTTTCAGCTTTCCTCTGAGGGGGTTGGGACTTATGTCAGTTCGCAGATTTTGTATGAAAGGGGGTACCGGAATCGAAAGGGAGAGAGAATCAGCGCATCCGTAATCCGGAAGATTATTCGGAATCCTCTGTACAAAGGAGATGTGGTTCAAAACCGGGAGCACTACGATTTTGAGAGCAAGCGGCAGATAAAAAATCCAAAAAGTACATGGGTCATTCATAAGGGGGTGCTTCCAGCCATTGTGGATGCAGAATTATACGAGACCGCAAACCGGTGTATGGATATGCGAAAAAGGGAAGGGAGGAGAGGAGACGCTCACAAAAATGCCGGTAGCTGGAGAAAGTATGGATTGTCCGGGAAGTTGGTGTGCGGCCTGTGTGGTCAGCCCTTTTATCGAACTGTGCGATCCGGAAAAAGAGAAGGAGCCATTACGTGGAAGTGCAGGAGCTATCTGGAAGGTGGGAGAAGGCAGCAGAACGGGTGCAGAAACATCCATCTGAGTGAGCAAAGATTTCTTTCCTTTGTAAATTGTATGGGTAGGGAAGATGACATTGCTCTACAGGGAGAGCAGCTAATAAAGGAAACATTGTCTATGTTGCAAAAGGCTTTACAGGAGGATAGTGCAGAGAAAAAGAGGATTGACTTGCAGGAGCGTGAAAAGCGTATATGGGAGAAAAAGGATCGCCTGCTGCAAAAGCTTCTGGATGGTATACTGTCTGATGAGGATTTTATGCGAAAAAATCGGGTATTTGAGGAGCAGTTGGAGAATATCCAAAGCCAGCTGAGGGTTATACCTTTACAGAAAGAGCGGCTGGAATGGAGAATGGCGGAGTTGAGGAAGAGGTTGGAAGAAGAAATCGTGGAAAAGGCCCGGATAGCGGAGCGGATAGATCATATTCAAAGGATAGAGGTTTTTCCGGAATGTTTGTATCTGTTTCTGGATGCCCCAGACAGTCTGGCGTGGAATAGAGTACAGGGAGCCAGGCCCTTGTCTGTCTCTGTGGAGGGTTCCCCCTTGGCAGGACTTAGGCTTCCACAGAAATGTGAATCCTCTCCGCAGATTGCTATAGAGGAGGAAAAAAGAAAAATTTTGCAGTACATGCGGGAGGAACCTCCTATAACAGCAAGAAAAATAGCTGAAAGTATGGAGGCGCCCCTGTCCCGAATTCATCGGAGGATAAACAGCCTGAAACAGGAGGGAAGGATTCAATACAGCTCGCCCAATGGAAGGGGATACTGGATAATTCTGTAGGACTTTACAAGTCTTTTCTTTTTTGATACATTGTCAGTTATTTAAGAGTCAAATATTTTTATATGGTTATTCTATTCCAGGGGCGATTTTGCCTGCAAAATCCGGTCAGGATGTCTTTGTCAGATCCACACACATTTTTTAAGTAGAAATTCCATAATATTTCAGAAAGGACGTTGCATGGGATATTAGGAAAATTGAAAAAGAAAAATGAAAATTTGGAAGAGGAAAAGAAGCGGCTCTTAAGGCATATTATAAGAATTCTTGCAGAAGAAAACCTGATCTCACTGGAGGAAGAGCTCTGTATGCTGGACCTGCTCCGAAGATAAAACTCACAGGACCTTGCCATACGAAAGATACGGTTTGGAGAATCAGAGAGTGAGGGGGTTCAATGGGCTGGGGTGGGAGATATGAAAGAGGACTTAGGCTTTCAGAGGGATGCGCATTTTTGTCAGTGGTGCCTCCAGTTTTAATACCTGGCTTCCATAGATAATCAGGTATCCTAGGCCCTGACGGCTACCGATAAACTCTCCGATGACCACGCCTACCAGGCAGAGGCCTATATTTACCTTCATGGTGTTGATAAAGGTGGGGACAGAGCTTGGGAGAACCACCTTGCAAAGCACATCCCAGCGGGTTCCCCGCAGAGTATAGATAAGTTTAATTTTTGCTGGGTCTACCTGGGAAAACCCGGTAAAAATGGTCAAAATGCTGCCAAAGATTGCCACGGACATACCAGCCACCACAATGGTTCTCTGGTTGGCGCCCAGCCATACGATAAGAAGCGGGGCTAGGGCTGATTTGGGCAGACTGTTAAGAATAACCAGGTAAGGGTCCAGCACCTGAGCCAGTGTGGAACTTAGCCAGAGGAGCACGGCAATGGCAAGGCTTAGCAGGATCACCAGCGCAAAGCTTACCAGGGTTTCCAGCAGGGTACTGCCCACATGGAGAAAGATGCTTTTATCCAGCAGCATGCCCCAGAAGGTAGTGCATACCCGGGAGGGGCTGCTGAAAATAAAGGCGTCTATCCAGTGAGCCTGGGCGGCGATTTCCCACAGGGCCAGAAACAGAAGAAAAAGCAGAATGCGGGCAGCCATAATCCAATGCCGCTTTCTTTTCCGCTCCTCCAGAAAGCTTTGCTGGGCAAGAGACATTTCCGGCTTGGAAGGCCTTTCAGGCATTGGTATTCAACTCCTTCCATATTAAATTGAAATAATCCTTAAATTCTGGTGCATTCCGACAGCCCATGGGCGTGCGCTCTTCCATAGCAAAGTGTATGGGGACCTGCTTGCGGATACGGCCAGGACGGCGGGAGAGTACGAGTATTTCATCGGCCATGCTGATAGCCTCCGACAGATCGTGGGTTACCAGAATGGCTGTCTTTTGTTCTTTTTTGATGATTCCTGCAATATCGTCACAGACGGAAAGACGGGTCTGGTAGTCCAGAGCGGAGAAGGGCTCATCCAGCAACAGTAGATCCGGTTCCAGAGCTAGGGTGCGAATAAGGGCCGCTCTTTGCCGCATGCCTCCGGAGAGCTGAGAGGGCCGGGAATCCCGGAATCCGGACAAGCCGTAGGTTTCCAGCATGATATCCACATTTTCTCGAGTTTTGGGGGTTAGCCGATGCTGAATTTCCAGACCTAGGGTCACATTGCTGTAAACGGTGCGCCATTCAAAAAGGTGGTCCTTTTGCAGCATATAGCCAATATTGGCCCCGGCCTTTTTCAGGGGGAGGTTGTTGAGCGTGATTTCTCCCTCTGAGGGCGTCAACAGGCCGCAGATCAGAGACAGCAGGGTGGATTTAACGACGTGGCAGCAGGGGAAACTTGAGGCTGGCTATTTGTCGTGTCGGCAAAGGTTCTGGGGAGACCAAAATCGCTGGGGAATACCACATGGGGAAAATATGCGACCGGATACACTAGGAGGCCTATCTGGAACAGGTATCGTATGGGGAATTGCTGCAACGCTTATCATATCTTTTAGACCGGACGGATGGGGCGGCATTTTAAAGGAGGCGCGCAGGCATGTATGTCCCAGAAGATTTCGCACAAAGCGCAGGGGTGTCCCTGTATGCCTGTAAAGCCTATAAGAGTGGACAGGCGAAGGTGTCGGAGAAGGCATGGCGTTTCCCGGCGGGCGTCATGAAGGGGGAGGGATGAAAACACCCCTCTCCCGGTTGTATTTCCGGTGATTTCAGATTATAATATAAGAAACAATTTTTGATTTTAACTTGGAAGGAGTATGGAATATGGAAGTGGTTCGCCAATTTATAGATGCTAAAAAATTAATGTCTGTGCTTTCTTTGCCGGATGCGTTTAAAAATCGCAAGTTGGAGGTTATTGTTTTTCCGGTGGAAGAATCAGAAAAAACAGAGGCGAAAAAGGCGGAAATAGGAAATATTATGGATTCTTTGGTGGGAAGTATTCCAGATAATGGTATGACATTAAATGAATATCGGTTAGAGAGGTTAAGTAAATATGAAGCTGTTGATTGACACAAATGTGATACTGGATGTTTTGTTGAAGAGAGAGCCTTTTTACAGGACAGGTGTGGCTCTGTTAAAAATGTCAGAGAGAAAAGATATTCAGGAATTTGTTTCAGCTTCTGCCGTGATAGATATTTTTTATATAGCGAGCAGAACAATGAAAAGTAAGACTGCTGTCAGAGAATTATTGTGTAAATTGCTCCAGGTAGTTTCTGTTGCAGTTGTGTCAGAGGATGAGATTCATAAGGCTCTGGAATTGGAATGATTTTGAGGATTCCGTTCAGTATTCGGTGGCATTGCTTGGCAATATGGATGGAATAGTAACAAGAAATATAAGTGATTTTGAGCAATCGGATGATCCAGTGTTCACTCCGGATGAAATAATTAAAAAATTTGAAAAATGATTTGAAATTTATAAATTTTATATTGGAAAGATTCTTAAAGAAAAAGGATTCAACAGGGCAATTACACAGCAGGTATTGTCCTGTTGAATACAGTTAAAATCTACACACAAATCAAAATTTCTTTTGTGTTGAATAATCTGATATTATTTTTTCTAATGCATTAAATAAAGGTGTAAATGATGAAAAATCTATATTTTCATAATGAGTAAGGATATATTTTGAAAAAATATCTTTATTATAAAACTCTTTTTTATTGGCTTTGCCTGTGCGATCAAACTTCCGTCCAGATAATTCAAGGTTAAGTATATGATCGTCAAATAAGTCTTCTATCTCACATGTCTGTTTAGAATTTACAAGAGGCACGATTTGTACAAACAAGTTGCCAACTAAGGGTAAATACAATTTTTGTTGTAAGGTTTTTTCATCACATTTGCATGCTCCAATAAATTTTTTTATTGGTTTATCTTTTATAAATTCATTATCATAAAGTAATATAACAGGGTTAAGCATTTCTGTTTTATATTTTTCATGGAAATATTTATAATAATTTACCTGCATTTTTCCAGAACCTGTATACATATTATATATGTTCTGCATTGCATCTGCACCATCAAGACTAAAATCAAAAAAATAGGAGAGTTTATTACTTCTTCGTAAAAATGAAACTTTAAAAATCCATTTATCGTCCTTTTTTTCAATTAAACTAGGATATTTCAAGTACATTTTCTTTAATGCGCTTTTTAGGTAAAGAATATCAGTTTTTCCCTCTGTTACAATTAAAGGTTTTGGGTTTACACAGAAATTTTTATAAAATAAGAGTTCCTGATATTTTTTTTCGCGGCGGTTTAAAGTTCTTACAGAATGCTCTTTGCCATCGTGTGTATTGTTATATTTTTCTATTTGATTTATGAAAGAAAATCGTCCTTCCAGTTGTTGAATCGTTCCAATGGAACCGTTAATTGTAAATTCTCCATTTAAATATAAACTATGTGCCATTGCCTGTGTCGCTTTGTAGTATTCTCTTTTAATACTTAATTTGTTGTTTACAATCAGCCCAGTAACTTCTTGGCGACTATTATTATAAAGAATGCGGGTTTTCTTTTTATTAATACAAAATCCCGATTTGGTTACTTCTTTAGATAATTCTTTATAAAAATTATCATAACGCTCCAAGAAATGTTTATCATTTGTGGAGAAGGTCATATCATCTGCATAACGAGTATAGGTTAATTTATAACGTTTGGAAATACCTAACAAATGTATATCCATGATATTACATATCATATTTGCTATTATAGGAGAAGAAGGAGCGCCTTGGGGTAAGGTACCCTTATGACATGTAAGTTGAGCAATTACAGTAGCGACTTCTTCTGTTAAGCTCCAATAGGAATTTTTAATAAAATATCCTCTTACACGTCCAAAGTTAAATGAATCAAAAAAATTTTCTAAATCAATATTTACAATAAAGCGTTTATTTTTATGTGGAAGAGAATTTGTAACAATACTTTTCCCTTTTTGAAATGCATGGGAAATATTGGGGTGAACATTATTTCCTTTCCAGATTTTGGTTTGATATTTCCATAAAGCATTCGCCAAATTTCTTTGAATTTGTTTCAAATCATCATTAGGGGCATTGATTATTCGTTCGCCACCATTTTTTTTAGGTATAGAAAAAGTTGAATACATTGTATCAACTTTCTGAATATAAAGAATATAAGTTAATTTTCCGCGTTTTATTCCAAGAAAATCCGCAAAATCGTTTCTTGTATATATATTTGAAAAATCCATAAATATTATCCTCAGTAAAATGCGTGTGGTTACTCCTTATGCCGTTTATCAGATTAATATAACGCATAATAAAATTGAACGGTGAGCATATGCACCTAACATTTTTTTCAAAACTTGCGAAACACAAGCCAAAAATCTAACCACACGCTTTCTTATTATATCAAACTTTACACAATAAAACAAGAGGGCTATTCTTCTGTTCTATTATATGTAAAGATATATTGAAATACCGAGCGGGAGAAAAGTTTATCAGGATCCAGGGAGGCATCTATGTGTTCCGATATTTCCTGCGAAACGGAATAAAATTTGAAATATTGCTTTTGATAAAAATTTGTGCCAAATTGTCAAGCTGAAAAGGACTGTAAAAATAGAAAAGTATTGTCCTCATAACTCCCTCATAGGGACAAATTATTGCCGCATAGATTGAAATATCGGCAGGATAGGAGGAACTATGAGGAAGCATCATATAAACTGCAAAATAGAAGGAAAAACGCGGGAAAGCCTGGTAAATGTCCGGCATATCATAAATAAATTTTATATAAGGAAGATAAAAAAAACCTTAAATGAGAGCAATCTGACTTTACAGGAGAAGAGAGCAATTCTGGAGAGGCTGCTGAGGTTGGTAAAAGAAAAATATTCGTTGTAAAAGCAGAATGCAGAGATAACAATAGGTTCAAGTTCCACTGAAAGGAGAATTTTTATGTCTGAATCAGGCAATATCCTCCCGATTGCAGGGGCGAGGATATATGGAGGGACTGAGTTATGCGGATAGCTATTTACAGCAGGAAATCAAAATGGACGGGAAAAGGCGAGAGTGTTGAAAACCAATTAACTATGTGCAGAGAGTACATAGAGTGTTTTATTGAGGACTCGGAGGGGGCAGAGATTATTGAGTATGAGGACGAGGGTTTCTCCGGGAAGAATACCAGAAGGCCGCAGTTCCAGCGGATGATGAAGGATATGCACAGCAGCCACTTTGATTATTTGGTATGCTACAAATTGGACCGATTGGGGAGGAATCTGGCCGACCTTGCGAACTTGATGGAGAAGTTGGAGCATAAGGGGACTTCTTTTATAAGCATCAAGGAGCGGTTTGATACGACGACGCCCATTGGAAAGGCGATGCTGTATTTTTCCGGGGTGCTGGCGCAGATGGAGCGGGAGCAGATAGCGGAGCGGGTACGGGACAACATGATGATGCTGGCCAGGAGTGGGAGGTGGCTCGGTGGAAATACCCCTATGGGCTATGCGTCGAGGAAGATGGAGAAGGAGACGAAGGTGGGGCGGAAGAAGACCGCCTTTTATCTGGAGGAAAATGCGGATGAGATAAGCATTGTAAAATTTGTATTTCAATATTTCCTGGAGAAACAGTCGCTGACGCAGGTGGTGTCCTACATGCAGACCAACGGGATAAAGACAAGGCATGGGAAGGAATACAGTATCACGGGCATCAGGGATATTCTGACCAATCCTGTGTACTGTACGGCTGATATAGTGGCGTATGATTATTTCTATGATTTGGGGTGTCAGGTCTGTATCGACCAGGAGGAGCTTGACGGGCAGAGCGGCCTTATGAGCTATGCAAAAACGTCCTCCAGCCGCTATAAGGGGCAGGAGATGGACTGCATCTACTGGATTATCTCAAAGGGAAAGCATAGGGGTATCCTGTCCGGCAGCGACTATGTGAAAGTGCAGAGAATATTGGAGTGCAGCAAGGATAAGGGAGAGCATTTCAGAAAGGTGAGAAATGCCGTATCCGTTCTGTCGGGGCTTCTCTACTGCACCTGTGGCCATCTGATGCGCCCCAAAAATTATCCTGCGTCCAGAGTGAACGAGAGGGGAGAGCGGACGTTTGCTTATCTGTGCCCTTATAAGGACAGCACCCATGGAGAGAAATGCCAGAATAAAAATGTACACGGGAATACGCTCGACGATACGGTGTGCGGGGAGCTTGCAGCCCTGGCAAAGCCGGACGGGGAGTTTATCGGCATGTTGGAGGAGCTGAAGGATAGCATCTGCCAGTCCGAATCACTGGTGACGACAGAGCGGGACTTATTGACAAAGGAGCTTCTAAAGAAGCAGGAACAGATAGGCAATCTGGTGAGTTCCATAAAGAGGCTGGAAGCGCAGATCGTCTCCGTACAGTATATTGACGAAGAGATAAGACAGTTGGACACAGAATGCGGGGAGCTTCAGAGAAGAATCGATGAGATAGCATTGGAGGATGAAGTGAATGCGGAGCCTTCTGAGGCGATTGCTCATATGGAGAAGATGCTGTTTGATTTTGATAAAGGGTTTTCCGTATTCACAGTTCAGGAGAAAAGAGAACTGTTGCGCAGCATTGTGGAGAAAATAGTCTGGGATGGAAAGGAAGCACACATATATTTGAAAGCCCCGGCGCCGGATAAGCGCTGGGGCCATCTGGTGTCTTTTTTGGAAAGTTAAGGCCTCTTTTTTACCAAAAGTTTCCGTTACTGCATCATCGCATTCCCCATGGTATGATAATGGAAACTTTTGGAGTCCTGGAGGATCATAGATTCTGTCCCAGCTTTCGGTATTCGGAAGGGGACATGCCTTTTTGTTTTCGGAAAATCCGGCTGAAATACAGAGGATTTTCATAGCCTACCAGGGTTCCGATCTCCGTGACGTTATAATTGGTGGTCTCCAGAAGAACCTGGGCATTGGTCATGCGCCGTTCTACAATATATTGCATGGGAGTTGTGTGGACGTATTGCTTGAAATTCCGGATAAACCAGCTGACGCTCATCCCTCTGGAAGACGCATATTCTTCTATATTGATTTCTGTATGGTAATTTTCATTGAAAAATTCCATAGCAAGCTCCATCTCCGTTTCCAGATAGGCATCCTTTTTCCCATGCTTCCGGGTAATCTGCCTGTGCATCTGAATCAGAAGCTGTAAAAGTAGCAGGGTTAGAAGCTCTGGGTAATGGGTGGGGCACTTTTGAAGCTCCTGTATCATCTGCTTAAAAAGCTTGTTGTATTCCAGGGAAGTCCCTGCGGGAATGACCCGCATCTGGTCTTCGATTCCATAATGTCGAAGAATATTTTTTACATTATTTCCCGTAAAATGAACCCAAAAAACCTCCGTTTGGTCGCTTCCGTAATACACATATCTCTGAGGCTCCCTGGGGCGGTACACCACCATATGGCCGGCTGGCACCACCGTATCCATATCGCTGCCATCAAAATAAAAGTGTGCTTTGCCCGCAGCAATATAGAGTAGCTGAAAATCCCGCCTCCCCTTGGGGCGATGGGTGGGCAGACGGGGATGGGTATAGAGGTGATAGGTTCCGCAGCTTCCCACAATCAACGGCCGGCTCTTGTCCTTGAAATCCACCAGAGAGTGGTTGAGATACGCAGAATTGATGTACATAAAAGCCCCCTTTCTTTTGATTGTATCATTTTGTGCATGTTTTGTCTAATGAAGTTTATGGACTTTATGACCTACAGTTACTATAATAAAGCTACAAAAAGAAACGGACGGAAAATAAGAAAACGGAAACAGCATCTGGTCAGAGGAAGCCCGGGAGGACAGATGCGGAACTTAAAAAAACAGCAACTGTACGGACGACGCCCGGAAGGAATTTGCAGACGCGTAAGCGGATGAAAAATCCTTCCAGAGAAGAGGGAGTCGGGAGGACAGATGCGGAACTTAAAAAAACAGCAACTGTACGGACGACGCCCGGAAGGAATTTGCAGACGCGTAAGCGGATGAAAAATCCTTCCAGAGAAGAGGGAATCGGGAGGACAGATGCGGAACTTAAAAAAA
>JAAWAC010000050.1 GCA_022791975.1 Lachnospiraceae bacterium
GGAAGGTCTTAAACATCAGATTAAACTGACGGATATCCGTAAAGTCATGCTTTCCACAGGAGGGGCAGGGAATCTGGTGCTCCTCCACAAAGCGCTTCATCTCCTCCTGGCTCCAGGCATCCACGGAGCCCTCTATGGTCATCCCCTGCTCCTCCAGGTAGTCCTCAATAAGCTTGTCCGCCCGGAATCGCTCCTTGCAGCTTCTACAATCCATAAGGGGATCTGAGAATCCGCCTAAATGACCGGAGGCCACCCAAGTCTGGGGATTCATCAAAATAGCACAATCCACACCTACATTGTGGGGATTCTCCTGAACAAACTTCTTCCACCAGGCCCGTTTCACATTGTTTTTCAGCTCCACGCCCAAATTGCCATAGTCCCAGGTATTAGCCAGTCCCCCATAAATCTCGGAACCCGGATACACAAAGCCTCTGGCCTTGGCCAGGGCCACGATTTTCTCCATTGTCTTTTCCATAATCCATTCTCCTCTTATTATTGATATTTCTTTTTCTGTTTGAGATCGCTGCGCCATGGCATGAAAAGGGAAATTCCCCTGGGCGCGCGCCTTTTGCAACCGGGCTATTTATACACAATATAAGCTCTCTCAAGTCCGTCGCCAGCCATCACTCTGGCCTGCTTCTTCCCCAAAAGCTCCACATTACTACTCACATACAAAATGTTCCCCTGGGTCTCCACCAAAATAGGCTCATTTAGGATAATCACCCGGTTTTTGGCATTTTCCATCACCTGGGAAGCCTCCACAGCCTCTCCGCTGGTATTCACAAAGGAAACACCGAAATCATATTCTCCGGCCTCGCCCAGAGTGCCCACAAAGAATTCCACATCCGTCTCCTCTGTGGAAAAATCATCGTTGTAATAGCCGCAGTAATCCACATAATACTTGGGCTCATCACAGGCAATCTGAATCCGCAAAAGTCCGTTCTCCCACTGACACTCCTCCAGAATCACATGGTCCACGCCAAATTTCCGGTTATAGACGGACAGCTCCTGCTCCATCATGGCCCTTATCTCCTCCACATCATAGGCCTGACCAGATTCATCCAGAAACTCATCCGCAAACACCCGAATCACCTTTCCATCCTTGTCTACGGTCACGGCATCCTCCTGGGGGTCAAATTTAGAGCATCCGGTGAGAAGCACCATAAGAAAAATCCACATTCCTATATGTAGAAATCTTTTCATAAATAACTCCCTCCATTTTTACCCGTTTAGTATACCGTCTTTTTCCTTTTTTTTCAAGACGTTTTTTCCTGCCAGTGCATTCTCCTGCTCTTCCTGCCAAAGCTCTGCACCACTAGACTGGGAAAGTACCTTTAGTACCTCCAGAGATTTATACTGACCTTCCATATACAGCTGTCGGTATCGATTCATCACAGCCTGTATCTCTCCCAGCACTTCCCTGGACACCGTAAAGGTGTAGAGTCGTTCCATGGAAGATGTAGCTATGTACTGGAGGGTGTAGAGAGCGGAGGGAGAAATTTCCAATTTTTCAAAGTCCACAGGGCATACGCCGTTAATAACCAGAGCTTTTAGCTCGTAGATATAACGCACCAAGGGTCTGGGTATACTTTTTGTTGACAGCGCCCGCAGGGACTGGTACAGAAGCTTCAGCATCTGGACCTCATCATTGGCCTCCCTGGTGTAATACTCCGCAATCTCACAAAAATAGCAGCCGTAGCAGGCCGCCTCCATATCCTGGGAAAGCTCCTCAAAATACCGGGAAATCCTGGCCTGCATAAGATTAAAAGCGCTACGCCCCTCATAGAGGATAAACTCTCCAAATACAAACGGCTTGACCACAGCCAAAAGGGAGCTGTTTGGTCTCCTGGCTCCCTTTGCAAACACTGTTACCTTTCCCCGCTCTCTAGTCAGCATCACCAGCCGCTTATCATAATCCCCAAAGGGATAAGCAGCCAATACCAGACCTATCAGGGTTACTGTCTGTCCCATGCTCCTGTTCCCTCATCCTCCCGGGCCCCGGTCTCCAGGGATTCCGCACAGGCCGTCGCCCTATGGGCCTCCGCCGGGTCTTTCTGTCTGTAGCTTAAGTAAGCCTCCACACTGCCAGTCAGTTCGAATTGCTCCCACTCCGCTTCCATTTTACATCGCCCCTTTTATCCTGATAAAAATAGCTTTCCCCCGGACCCGGGTTCTATCCTCGTAAAATCTGCCAGCTGAAATTTGCAAAAAACACCTTGACAAATCCCAAGGCACTCTATTCCTATCCCTCCAGGTCCGTTTTGTCGTAGCCAAAATTCTTGATGAGATAATCGCTGTCCCGCCAGTCCTTCTTCACCTTTACCCACAGCTGCAGATTCGCCTTTGCCTCCAAAAGCCGCTCCACCTCATAGCGGGCCGCGCTGCCGATTTTTTTCAGCATAACTCCCTGCTTTCCAATAATAATGCCTTTGTGAGAGTCCTTCTCACAGATAATAGTGGCGTCAATATCCACCAGGCCGCCACCCTTGCGCTCTGTCATTCTGTCAATGGACACGGCGATTCCGTGGGGAATCTCCTCATCCAGGCATTTCAGAGCCTTTTCCCGGATAAGCTCCGCCACAATCTGACGCATGGGTTGATCCGTAACCGTATCCTCGTCGTAAAACTGAGGACCATAGGGCAGATATTTGAAGATCTGCTTTATCAGGGTGTCCGTATTCTCCCCTTTCAGGGCCGATACAGGCACCACCTCCGCGAAGTCCATAAGCTTCCGGTACACATCGATCACCCCGTAAAGCTCCTCCTTCTTTACCTGGTCAACCTTATTGATAACCAGAATCACTGGCACGTTTCCCTTTTGCAGCTGCTCTCCAATATGCCGCTCCCCGGCTCCCACAAAGACCGTGGGTTCCACCAGCCAAAGCACCACATCCACCTCACGGAAGGTGCGCTCCGCCACATTTACCATATATTCTCCCAGCTTATTCTTCGCCTTGTGTATCCCTGGCGTGTCCAGAAACACGATCTGTCCCTCCTTGCAGGTATAGACCGTCTGAATCCGGTTCCTGGTGGTCTGAGGCTTGGGAGAGGTAATGGCAATCTTCTGCCCGATCAGTCGATTCATCAGGGTGGATTTCCCCACGTTGGGCCTGCCTACCAGGGTGGCAAAGCCCGATTTATATGCTTCTTTCATACTCCTTTGGCTCCTCCTGCCTCTATCTTCTGTGGGGATCAGTGGAACAGATTCCGAAGCTCTCCAAAAAGCTCCCTCTGGCTGTTAAGCTTCTCCTCATTTCCAATTACACAGAGATTCCTCTGCTCCACAACTGCCTGCAAATAGGGAGCCAGCTCCTGAATTGCCCCACAGTCCGCAGCCAGCACCTCATCCCGCTCTCTCTGCACATCCGCAAAGGTCATATGATTCAGATAGGCCCCCATAGATCGAATTCCCTGGACATGGGGCGTGAGGGGCACATCCATATCGCTGATTGTCCCAATGATAAACCGGGTCATATCTCGCTCAGAAATCTGGAAATTTTTTACAAATTCCACACTATTCTCATAGACCTGCAATGTTTTTTCCAGGTTGGGGTCCCGATAGGAAACCAGATAGGCGTCTCCGTTTCTGGTGTAACTGTTCATACAGCCGTAAGCCCCTCCCTTTACCCGCACATGGTTCCACAGATAGTCATAACTCATTATGGTTCGAAGCACCTTAAGGGTACCCGTGTAGGGTAACCCCGCCTCCCGGAAGTTTCCGGCCATAGCCACATACTGTATCTTGGAGGAGGTGCGAAGCCCCTCGTTCTTCTCCACAGGCACAAAATCCACACCACCGGTCTTTACAGGCCCCGTAAACAGCCTTCCTGCAAGCTTCTCCACATAATCCAGGGTCCTGTTAAGGCTTTCCTCCTGTCCCGTATAGCTGACCACCAGGTTCTCCCGGCGAATCAAAAGGTTCACCAGCTCCTGAAGATTTTGGATAAACTCCTCTTTCCGCCCGGCAAAATCTGCCTCCAGCCCTTCTATCAACTCATAAAATGCCACACCACCAGTGAGATCGGTGAGATAAGCGGAGCGGGAGAAATAAGACAGGGCCCGCAGAGATGCCATGGAATGGCCCGCCGTGTTCATCACCATCTGCAACCGGGATTTTCCCTGAGCCACAATCTCATACAGACGCTTCTCATCCGTAAACCGGGAGCGGCACAACATCTCCTCCAGCATGGAAAAGGCAAACTCTAGGTTCTCATACAAGGTCTTTACCCGCACCTCAAAGGTGGCGGTATAGGCCCGGGGATCTCTCATATCCCCGTAGCCGCTTACATAAGAGGTAATACCTCCGGTTTTGCGGTTTACCTCATTGAAAAATTCTGTGTATCTATAATGCTCCGTATCTACAAAGCCCAGGATTCCTTTCAGGATTCCCATATAGGGAAACAGGCGCTCTGGCACCTTATCCGCCCGGAAAATAAGGCTTACGTAGCCGATGCCGTGGGTGTTGACCTGATGAAATACCAGGGTAGTATCTCCGTTCTTATGCTCTTCATTTACAAATGGCCGGGCTTCCTTCCCAATGTCCTCCCTGGACAACATGGGAATTTTTTCCAAATCTTCCTGGGTGGATGGTTCCTCCTGGTAGGCGTGAAGCTTCTGGGTGGCCTCTATGAGAGCCTTCCGCTCCTCTTGGCTCAAGGAAGCCTTATAGTTTTCCAGCTTCTCCTCCAGCTGCTGATCCATTTTGGCTGTCAGCCCCTGCTCCGGCGCAATGATCACCACAGAGCCATGGGGATTCTCAAGCAGCCAGGTGCGAATCAATCCCTCAAAGTATCCCTTCCCCACCTGTTGCCGCATAAACCCAAAGTTGTCCAGGGCCTCCAGATGGAGAAACACCTGATCATCCGCATAGAGCCAGCTGTCCAGAGCCTGGAGTCCATACATCAACCCCGGAGGATAGTTGCCAAAATCCGCCTCCCGATAACGGAATTCGAAGAAATTAATTCCCGCCTCCAGGGCCCTCTCGTTTATTCCCTCCTGGGCTATCCGGGAAAGGGTCTCCTCAATGGTTTTCACAAAGGCTTCTTTTTGAGAAGCATTGGCATTTTTTGCAATAATGGAAAAAACAGGCTGCTGAACCCCATTATCATAGGAGCTTAAAATGTCCTTTCCAATCCCCGCATCCAAAAGTGCCTGCTTTAGGGGCGCTCCCGGCGCTGACAAAAGCACATATTCGATCACCTGCATGGCCAGGTACAGCTTGGCATCCAGCGTGGTACTCACAGATTTATTATAGGAAAGATAGGTATTATCCTGGGTGGTCTCCTCCGCGGAAATGGAATAAGAGCGAGAAGTCTCCACCATCCGGGTAAAGGGCTTCTGAAGCTGTATAGCGGAATCGATCGGCAGATGATCATATTTGCTCAGATACTGCTCGTCCAGCCAGGCAAGCTTCTCCCCCATATCACAGTCCCCATATAAATAGATGTAGCTGTTGGAAGGATGATAATACCGGCTGTGGAAGTCCAAAAATTCACTGTATTTCAATTCCGGAATGAAATCTGGGTCTCCACCAGACTCATTGGCATAGGTGGTGTCCGGGTACAGGGAAGCTAAAATCTCCCGGTCCAGCACGCCCTCCGGAGAAGAAAAGGCTCCCTTCATCTCATTATACACCACTCCATTCAGCGTAAGGGGACCCTCTGGCTCCTCCATCTCATAATGCCAGCCCTCCTGGAGAAAGATTTCTTTTCTCTCATAGATATTGGGATAAAACACCGCGTCCATATACACATGCATCAGGTTCTGGAAATCCTGGTCATTGCAGCTGGCCACTGGATACACCGTCTTATCCGGATAAGTCATGGCATTTAAAAAGGTATTGAGAGAGCCCTTGGCCAGCTCCACAAAGGGGTCCTTAGCCGGAAACAATCGGGAACCACAGAGCACAGAATGCTCCATAATATGGGGCACTCCTGTGTCATCGGGTGCTGGGGTACGAAAACCAATATAAAATACCTTATTGGGGTCCTGATTCTCCAGGACGCACACCCTGGCCCTGGTCTTTTTATGGCGGAAGAGATAGCCGGTGGAATCCAGCTCCTGAATCTCCCTTTTTTCTACCAGTTCATATGCCTGTACTTGTTCTACCGTCATTCCTGCACTCCTATCCACTATTGGTAAATTTTTCGGACGCCTGCCAATCCCTGCTGATGTCCGGGAAGAGCTTTATTTTTGTCGTCGCTCTTCACACTTATTTGTTAGTATACCATCTTCTGCTGGAAAATAAAAGCATTGTTGACGGAAAACTTTGTCTATTGTGGTTACAAGAGCAGGGGAATAAGTCCCTTCACCAGCAACACCTCCAGAATCAGCCTACAAAAAAAGCAGGCTCAAAAGAACCTGCTCTTTCACATGCCACCTATTTTTTATTCCTCCGAGGGTTCCTCCTCAGACATAATCTTAATCTGTCCACTGTTCAGCTCATCCACGGCCACAGAAAGAGGCTTTCTGTTTTCTCCTTCCACCAATGGCATCTCTCCCGCAATCAGCTGGCGGGCTCTTTTTGCTGTGGCCAGCACAATGGAATAGCGGCTGTTTACCACCGGGGTGTCACCTTCCATATCACCGTTTACGGCCTTCATTAAATCTGTGTATGAGGGATGTAGCATATCTCTTCACCTGTTCCTTTCTTAATAGTTCAATCATATTTTGTAAATATCAGGAATTATTTCTGAAATTTTTCAACTTCTTCCCGAATTTTCCGGATCTGCTCCCCATTGCGGAAGCATCTGGCATGCTCACTCTCTATAATTTGGTGCACCTGCCTCACACAATCCTCCAGGTTATCATTGATCACAAAGTAGTCATAGTCCTCCATACCCTGGGCTTCCTGAGCTGCTCGGGAAAGTCGGTTCTCAACAACCTCCATGCTCTCTGTTCCACGGCTTATTAGCCTGCGTTTCAGCTCCTCAGCGCTGGGGGGAGACAAAAACAGCAGAACGGAATCCGGATAGCGCTCCTTAATTTTCCGGGCTCCCTGGATCTCAATCTCCAGGATCACGTCCTTTCCCTGGGCCAACTGCTCCTCCACATAGGCCCTGGGAGTGCCATAATAATTTCCCACATAACAGGCATACTCAATCAGATCCCCGGCCTCTATCATGGCCTCAAATTCTTCTTTACTCCGGAAAAAATATTCCCGTCCATCCCTCTCCCCCTCCCTGGGGTTCCGGGTGGTTGCGGATATGGACAGCACAAAACTGTCATATTTTTCCAAAAGTTTTTGCAGAAGCGTCCCCTTTCCGGCTCCTGAGAAGCCGGACACCACCAGCAAAATTCCTTTTTCTGCCATATAGCATTCCCCTTATTCGATATTTTGAATCTGCTCCCGGATTTTTTCTATTCCCGTTTTCAATTCAATGGCATGGTTGGAAATTTCCAAATCATTGGCCTTGGACAAAATCGTATTGGCCTCCCGATTCATCTCCTGGGCAATAAAATCAAGCTTGCGGCCCACACTGTCCTCCCCAGACAAGGTAGTCCGAGTATGCTCCATATGACTGCGCAGGCGCACGGTCTCCTCGTCCACACAGATCTTATCCGCATAGAGAATCACCTCCGCGGCCAAACGGCTCTCCTCCATCTGCGTATCCTTCAAAAGATCCTGAACCTTATTTTCCAGCTTCTGTCTGTACTCTGTGAGAATCTGGGGCCCTCGCTCCTCGATAAAGTCTACATGAACCGCCATCTCATCTAGCTTCAAAAGCAGATCCCTTTTCAGGCTTTCTCCCTCAGTGATCCGAGTCTCAACAAACTGCTGACAGGCCCCCTTAAGAGCTTGCTCCAGCAAGTGCCAAAGCTCTTTTTCGTCTACCTGCTGCTCCTCCATCACCAGCACCTCCGGGTACCGGGATAGCCCTCCTGCCTGCACATCATTCACAATCCCAAAATCCTGGGCAATCTGATTGAGGTACTGCCAATACTCCGCCGCAACGGCCTTATTATAGTGCAGGGTCAGATTGCTCTCTGTCAGATCCTCATAGGTGACAAAAACATCCACCTTTCCTCTCTGGAGGGAATTCTTTAAAAAGCTGCGAACCGCGGATTCAAAAAAATTCAGCTTTTTGGGCATCTTCACATTCATGTCCAAATATCTGTGGTTGACAGATTTCATCTCCACGGTCATCCTCCGCTCCCCCTCGGACACCTCGCATCTGCCAAACCCTGTCATACTCTTAACCATGGTTTTTTGTCTCTCGTTTCTCTGTGGTTGTTCTATTTGTGAACATAATTAATTTTATTATACTTGAAATTTAGGGGAGCGTCAAGTATACTTGGAGGTAGTTTTTCGGTGACTTGTAGGCACAGGAAAAGTGCCTTGTATTTTATCTCAGGAGAATCTCTATAAAGAACCAACCATAGTTTAAGGAGGTACCTAATCCATGTCCTTCGACGGAATCACCATCGCCGCCCTGAAAGAGGAGCTATCTCAGGCTCTCACCGGCGGACGAATTACCAAGATTGCGCAGCCGGAAGCCGACGAGCTTCTGCTGACCATTAAAAATACCGGGGGGCAGTATCGGCTGCTGCTCTCGGCCAGCGCAAGCCTTCCCCTTGCCTATCTCACAAAAAATAATAAGCCCAGCCCTATGACAGCCCCCAATTTCTGCATGCTCCTGCGCAAGCATATTGGCGGCGGGCGGATTCTCTCAGTGACCCAGCCCTCTCTGGAGCGCATTCTCCATCTGGAAATTGAGCACTTAAACGAGCTGGGGGATCTGTGCAGAAAAATCCTGATTGTGGAGCTTATGGGAAAACACAGCAACCTGATCTTCTGCAATGAGGAGGGCATGATCCTGGACAGCATCAAACATGTCTCCTCCGCCGTAAGCTCTGTGCGGGAGGTACTGCCCGGCCGCCCCTATTTCATTGCAGAAACCCAGGAAAAGCTCAATCCCCTTACCGCCCTGCAAGAGGAAATGATAACGGCCATCTGTGCCAAAGCGCTCAAGCTCTCCAAGGCTGTTTACACCACCCTCACCGGGTTCTCCCCCCTTATGGCCGAAGAGCTTTGCTTTCGGGCCGGCCTGGACTCCGATCGGCCAGCTGTGTCCCTGGAGGAAGCGCAAAAGGCCCGTCTGGGCCATGTGCTGGAGGGCATGCTCCTTAACCTTAAGCTTGGACAATTTTCTCCTCATATTGTTTACCAGGGAAAGGAGCCCCTGGAATTTGCCTGTCTTCCCCTCTCCATGTACCAGGAGCTGGAAAGCCAAAGCTTTGACAGTGTCTCCCTTCTATTGGAGACCTACTACGCCTCAAAAAATGCCATTACCCGTATCCGACAAAAATCCGCAGATCTGCGGCGGATCGTGCAGACTGCCCTGGAGCGGAACCAGAAAAAATACGATCTCCAGTACAAACAGCTGTCTGACACGGAAAAGCGGGATAAATACAAGGTTTACGGGGAACTTCTCAATACCTATGGCTACCAGCTGGAGCCTGGAAGCAAAAGTTTGACAGCCCTGAACTATTATACCAACGCAGAGATCACCATTCCCCTGGACCCGCAGCTAAATCCCCAGGAGAATGCGCAGAAATATTTTGAGCGATACAACAAGCTTAAGCGCACCTTTGAGGCAGTCACCAAGCTTCTGGAGGAAACCCGGGAGGAAATCCAGCATCTGGAGTCCATTCGCACGGCTCTGGATATCGCCCTGTTGGAGGAGGACCTGGTCCAGATTCGGGAAGAGCTAGTGGAATATGGTTACATCCGAAAACGCCGGGGAGACGGAAAAAAGCCCAAGGTTATCTCCAAGCCTTTCCACTATCTCTCCAGCGATGGCTTTCACATCTATGTGGGAAAAAACAATTTTCAGAATGAGGAGCTTACCTTCCGGTTTGCCACCGGGCAGGACTGGTGGTTCCATGCCAAGGGAATTCCCGGCTCCCATGTGATTGTCAAGACCGAAGGCCAGGAGCTTCCGGACCGTACCTTTGAGGAGGCTGGCCGGTTGGCCGCCTATTACTCCAAAAACCGGGACAGCGAAAAGGTGGAGGTGGATTATCTCCAGCGAAAAAATGTGAAAAAGCCGGGGGGAAGCAAGCCAGGGTTCGTGGTATATTATACTAATTACTCTCTGGTCATTGATTCTGATATCCAGGGACTGAAACAGCTCTAGCTCCGTTTGATAGGAGGAGGGACTTTCACCGGTCTCTCCTCCTATCAAACCACAAAAATTTACAAATTATTTAAATATTTCTTAGGATTCTTCCCCCTGACTTGCTTTTTTCCCCACAAATGTCTATACTGTTTTTATATGGATGTTTCACCACGGCTCAATTTTTAGGGAGCCGTTATTTCGTAAGGGGGGGATTTTGAATGACAACATCTAAGACAAAACGTATCCGGTGTTTTCTGGTTCTGCTTCTTGGACTTTGCTGTGCCTGGATACTGTTTTCCGCTTCTGCCAGCTTTGCGGCCCGTTCCACTGGGACGGTAAAAAATAGGATTTTGAACGTGCGCAGCCAGGCCTCCACCAGCTCTTCTGTGGTATGCAAGCTGAGCCAGGGAACCAAGGTGACCATTCTCTCGGACACCACCGGTACAGACGGCATGAAATGGTACAATGTATACTTTGCCTATGGAGGAGATACCCGGGAGGGGTTTGTGCGTGCAGACCTTATCAATATAGCGGGATCTGCCGGTTCTACAACCACAA
This sequence comes from Lachnospiraceae bacterium, assembly GCA_022791975.1. Lineage (GTDB taxonomy): Bacteria > Bacillota > Clostridia > Lachnospirales > Lachnospiraceae > RGIG4284. The sequence goes on from JAAWAC010000050.1 coordinate 10,680, forward strand.
ACCCTGGCGTTTCCACAAACAGTGCCTTAAAAAGCATTGTACCCAATGCCGCCATTGTGCGCTCCTATCCTTCCACCAAGGCGGAGATCCGTACCCGGCTGTTTAAAGGCACCATCGTTACATTAGTAAACGAACAGGCAGCGGATGACGGACGAAAATGGTCCAAGGTTTCTTATCAGGAAGGCGGCTCCACCAAAGAGGGCTATATCCGAAGCGATTTGCTCACTGCGGCTCCCGCAGGCGCCACCATGACCACCACTCCGTCCACCTCCACAGGTTCTCCCTCATCGGGAGCTGCCAAATACGTCAACACCAATGTGGCTTTAGTGCGGACCTATGCCTCCACCGATGGCGACATCCGCGCCCGTCTGGTGAGAGGAACCAATGTAACGGTTATTAAGTCTGCCACAGGCCAGACAGACGGTCGTACCTGGTATAAGGTATCCTACAACAGCAATGGTGTATCTGGAGAGGGGTATATCCGAGGAGATTTGCTGGCTGACGGGACAAGCTCCACTGGCCCTGTAGAATCCCCAGGAACCACCACCCCGGGGACTGTTCCCGGTGCACCAACCCCAGTCAATGGCACGGCCACAGTGATTCCCACTGTAGCCAACATCCGTACCTACGCCTCTCCCAACGGAGATGTGCGCAGCAAGCTTTCCGCAGGCACAGTGGTAAGCCTTATCTCCGAAAAAACCGGAGATGACGGAAAGAAGTGGTATAAGATTTCCTATTCCCTGAACGGAGCCACCATGGAAGGCTATATCCGAAGCGATCTGCTTACTCTGGGAGGAACCACCACCACACCCACTACCCCTACCAACCCTACACCACCCAGCTCCGGAGGCGTGGCTCAGGTCAGAAGCTATGCTTCTCCCTATGCCGATGTGCGCACCACCCTCTCCAATGGCACCAAGGTAAGCATTATCAAAGAGGTAACCGGAGAAGATGGAGAAAAGTGGACAAAAATCTCCTTTAACCAGGACGGAAAGCGGGTGGAGGGCTATGTGCCCAGTTCCATTCTTAAATAGCCTACTGCTTCCAAAGGCAGGAAAAAATAAACCTGCCTTTGGAAATAAAATAAGGGTATCGCTGAAATAACCGATTGCCGGCTATCCGCGATACCCTTTTTATTGATGTTTCCTATGCTGTCTGCGGCTCCCGAATCTGTAGGATGGCTTGCACCACCTGATGACAGATCCGCACAATGTACATGCAGTCTTCCTCCACGGAATGCTTGATCCGCAGATACTCCTCATGGGCATTCTCAATAAATTGAAACACAGCTTCCTTTGTCTGAAGCTCTGGTGTCTCTATCCGATCCTGAAAAGCCTCCCCACTGCTCACATATTCCCGAAGCTTAAACTTCAGCTCCTTCTCATAATAGCAATGGTCCTTGATATTCCCCGGATAAATCTTATTATGGGGAAATGTAAAATAATCAGCCAGATAATGAAGCACTTCTCCCAGTCTCCTCATAAAAACTCTGGCATGCTCCTCCAAGCCCTTTTCATCCTCCAAAAGCCCAGAAATTCTGTTCTTTACCCGATCAAAGGTTCCATCAAATTCATGCTTTGTCGTGAGAAAAGAAGGCACACAATCTGGCAGTATACTCCCCAGATAAAAAGCCTTCCAATGCTCCTCCATAGCTGGTATCTGCATATCCTGTACAATAAATCTTGCTAGGGAAATATGCGATTTCTTCCTCAAAGCTCTCTCCTCCTGATTCCTAGTACATCCCACCCTCAACCTCTCCTATCATAACTCGACAAATCCTATTATATGGGGCTGTATTTCCTATACTTTCACAGTCATAACATTCGCAAATTTGTTAATATTTTACCCGCTATTTTTGGCCGCTAATTTTTTTAGTATCAAAATAGTATCACAAAAAGCAGGAGAA
>JAAWAC010000051.1 GCA_022791975.1 Lachnospiraceae bacterium
ATCAATATGTCCATCCCAATCTGGAACAGAAGCGGGAGAATATGAGCCGGCTGAAAAATGTAATCTGTTTTTAAGGAAACTTTTTTAATATAATAGCTTTACATAGAGGCACCCTTGAAGGATGTCGCAGAGCATAAACCTTTGCGTCACGTTTCAAGGGTGCCTGTATTATGTGCGGAAGAAGGCGAAAGCCATTGGGAGGAATTGGAATCGGAACCAGAATCGGCCGTCTGACAGTGTTGGAACCGACTGGTGAAAAAAAATCCAGGTATACAGTCTGGAGGTGTCGCTGTGACTGCGGCGGGGAGATCCTTTTGGATACTCGCTGTCTTCAGAGAGGGACCATAAAAGACTGTGGCTGCCAGACTGTGGTGCGCCCGGGCCAGAGGGATATTTCGGGGCAGCGTTTTGGCAGGCTGATGGCCATAGGCCCCACAGAGGAAAGGGGCCCCAGGGGCAGCATTATATGGCGTTGCAGATGTGATTGTGGTAATGAGGTGGGGGTAGAGCTGGGCCAGTTGACAGCAGGCTACCGGAAAAGCTGTGGCTGTCTGTCTCATCCGCCCTTAAAAGATTTTATTGGGCGGCGCTTCGGGAGGCTGACAGTCATTGACTATGCAGGTAAGCGGACGGGAATGCATCAGTGGCTGTGTAGGTGTGATTGCAATAGAGAGACGGTGGTGGGGCAGACCCTTCTACAGAATGGAAAAACCAAGAGCTGTGGGTGTCTCCAGGCCAGTATTTACAGAGAAAATCTGGGTCTGACGGAAGGGACCTCCGTCACTATGCTGCGGGCGGTAAAGAGCGGACGGCTGATTAAAACCAATACCAGCGGATACAATGGAGTCTATTTTAATAAGAAGAGAGAGTTGTGGGTAGCTCAAATTACTTTTCAGGGAAAGACCAGATATCTAGGTTCCTACCATCAACTGGCGGATGCTGTGAAGGCCCGGCAAAGGGGGGAAGAGATTTATGACCAGTTTCTGGAGCAACTTGAGGAGGAAGCTTTAGAACATAGAGATTCGAAGGAGCGACAATGCATTGCACATGACAGACAGTGAAACAGCATACCGGGGTGATAGAGAGTGGAAGAGAGAATAGTCTTGCGTTTTGAGCTGCTTGGCGCCTTTGCGGGCAGAGAAATGGAGGGCGGGCAGACAAAAAATATGGTGGTTCCCGATAAGCTGGGAAAAAAGGCATTGTCCTTTCTCCAGTATTTTATTGTGAACCATGGAAGAAATATATCATCAGAGGAATTGATCGAACAGTTTTGGCCGGACACCAACAGTAGTGACCCGGCCAATGCATTGAAAAATATGTTATTTAAGACCAGGAATCTGTTGAAGACTCTGTTTCCCGGACAGGAAACCCTGATCCGGACGCTTCAGGGATGCTATGGATGGGATACAGGTGTGACCATAGAGACAGATGCGGAGGAATTCGAGCAGATCTGCCTGGAGGTGAGAAGAAAGTGGGGAGAGGATTATCTGGAGGCCCTTCTGAAGGCAGCGTCTCTGTATAAAGGAGATTTTCTTCCTGGAAATGACAGCGGCTGGGCGGTGTCCCTGAGGCGGTATTATCAGACTTTGTATTTGGATGTGTGCAAAATGGTTTTACCTCTGCTTCAGGAGGAGGAGCGGTGGACGGAGGTTATCGGACTTTGTGAACAGGCCTCGGTGGTAGATGTAAGCGCGGATACCTTTGTCACCTATCAGATGCAGGCTCTGATTGCCATGGGGCAGCCGGAAGGAGCAGTCCGGGCTTATGAAGCTTTTCGGGAAAGGCTGTGGGAGGAATTTGAGATCGAGCCCACGGAGCAGGTGGAGCAAATTTACATGCTGGCAGAGGGTATGTGCCAAAATCATATGGACGGACGTGATATTTTAAAGCTGGTGGCAGAGGGAGAGCTGGACAGCCGCGCTTTTCTGTGTACCTTTGGGGTGTTTCAGAGCATTGTGGCGCTGGAACGGCGGCATTTGGCCCGATCTGGTGGCAGCTCCGCTCTTTTGCATGTGAGCCTGGGCAACAAGGTGACACCTACCACGGATGCCAGGAGACTGGAGCGGATACTGTTGGAGGGGCTTCGCACAGGTGACCCGGTGGCACGACTGGATGCAGGCTCCTATATTTTTATGTTAGCCGGTGTCTCCACAGAAAATGCCCGTCTGGTGATGGAGAGGCTGGAGCGGGCTTTTCACAAAGCTTATTCTCATTCCAGGGCATGTATCTCCTTTCGAATAATAGCCTTGCAGGCAGATACTGCCAAGGCATAAAAAAATGTAGGGGATTTGGGAAAAATAACCGGTAAGTAACCGGGGACTGTTATAGTGGAGATGGAAAAGGAGAAGGAGGCTATGGAATGATGCTTCGGGAGAGAATGCTTCCCTGTCAGAGCCGGGAAGCAGTGGTAACAGTCATATCCTATCACAACGGCATTATGGATGGCTATTTGCAGCATCCCAGGCTGAAGGGACGGGAAAAACTCCAGAGTTTGTCACAGCTGGTATTATTGTTGGATAGCCTCCTGGATCTGGAAGACTGTCTGAATAATCCTCTGCCTCTGGTACGGCCAGATTGCCAGGGAATCGAAAGTATAGCAGTTTTTCATATTCAAATCCTCTTTCGGGAGCATTACACCTGGCAGGGGAGGTTGATATGGAAAAATGAGAATCAGGAAATTGTATTTCACAGCGCCATGGAGCTGATACAGCTTTTAGATGAGCTTCTGGCACAATAGAAGCCCAGGGCGGTGGAGATAAGGAAGGATAGATAAAGGATTGATAGGGCAGAAAAAGAAACCCAAGAAGGAGCTGGAGCTCCCATCAGTGGAATGTCTCATGATGGAGGTGGCAAGAGGAGAAACCAAAAGGCGTATCCGAAAAGTAGTTCTGAACATTGTGGGGATTCTGCTTGTTGTGGCAGCCATAGCTACTCTGGTAGCTACCCGGCTTTTGATTCTCCTCCAGGTAAACGGCAGCAGCATGGCGCCTACCCTGGCGGATAAAGAGATGGTGATCGTCTATCAGACAAAAAATGTGGAAGTGGGAGATATCATTGGATTTCATTATGGTGGAGAAGTGCTCCTAAAGCGGGTTATCGGACGCGGAGGGGATTATATAGAGATAGATCCAAAAGGAAACGTATCTGTCAACGGCCAGGTGATAGAGGAGGCCTACCTGACAGAGAAAAGCCTGGGGAAATGCCAGATAGATTTTCCGTACCAGGTACCAGAGGGAATGTACTTCGTGCTGGGAGACAACAGAGCCGTATCCATGGATAGCCGTATTCAGGCTATTGGATGTGTGGAGGAGCTCCAGGTAATGGGAAAGGTAATCATCAGGGTGTGGCCAAAGGACCGCATGGAAATTATGCATTAGGAAGGTGAGAAGATGCAGAAGCTTGTAAAAGAGTATTTCAATGATTTAAAAAGGCAGAGAAGGAGGCGCAGGAGAGTAGGAATTGCTGTGCTGCTTTTGGCCGTGCTGGTGGTTGGGGGTGTGGCAGGTATTTTGACCCAATATGGGATGGCTATGACTGGCGATACCGAGGATGGTATGGTTATAGCTGACGATGTCGAGTGTGGCATGGAAGAGCATCAGCATGATGAATTCTGTTATGAGGAAGTGCTTATCTGTGAGCAGGAGGAAGGCGAAAGCCATGGACATGATGAGAGCTGCTATACTCTGGAAACTGCATGGACCTGCGGTCTGGAGGAGAGTGGCGATCACGTTCACGAGGATGCGTGCTATGAGACGGTGACGGAAACCACCACGAATCTTGTCTGCGATCAGGAAGAATCCGAGGGGACGGAGGGGACGGAAGGTCATACCCATGGGGATGACTGCTTTGGAGAAGACGGCTCATTGGTCTGTGAGCAGGAGGAGTCCGAGGGAACTGAGAGAATAGAAGGTCATACCCACGGGGATGCGTGCTATGAGACTGTGGAGGAAACCACCACAAATCTTGTCTGCACCCAGAAGGAAGGGGAGGGTCATACCCATGAGGATGCCTGCTATACGGAGACAAAGACTCTCACCTGTACCCAGGAGGAGACAGAAGGTCACGTCCATGGGGAAAGTTGCTATGAAAAAGAATGGATTTGTGAAAAGGAAGAGCATAGCCACACGGAGGAATGCTTGATAGATGCTTCGGTAGTAGAGATGCCAGCCTTTGAAGCTGAGGAGACGGTTGATCAGGTGGTGATCTCCGTACAGGCCGGTGAGGGCGTTTTTCCTGAGGGAACACAGCTCTTGGTGACCCCCATCGTGAAGAAAGATGTCAGCGAGCTTCCGGAGGAAGAGAGGGAGGAAGCTGAGCAGATCAATGCAAAGTATGAAGAAACACAGCAGGAGCTGGAGGCAACCGTGGCCGACGACGATTCCAGAGAGATTGCCGGCTTTCTGGCCTATGATATCAGTTTCTACATATTGGATGAGGATGGCGAAAAAGAGGAAATAGAGCCTCAGGGTGAGGTGTCTGTCTCTATGGATTTTGTGGAGACATACCTTCCGGAAGAGGTTACGGGCGGAGAAGAAGTACAGATCGACAGCGTTGACGTGATTCATATGAAGGAAATTACGGATGAGGGGAGCGGTGAGGTTGCATTAAAGGCAGAAGTGCTGGAAAGTGCAGAGGTGGTTACCACAGAAGCAGCGGAACTGGAGAAAGCGGAGTTTGTGGTTGACAGCTTTTCGATTTTTACCATTTCCTGGACTAAGAAGGACGCAGATAATATAGAAACCAATATAACCTTAAAAGCAAAATGCGTAGATGAAAATGGAAATGTACTGGAGGGGATAGATTGGGAAAAGAAAGTCGGTCCAATAGCTATGGAAGCGAAGGAGGGCGCGAATAATTGGTACTTTAATCCGCAGGCTCCCTATCTTTTAGGCTATAAGCTGGAACGGATTGTGCTGGGCAGTGAAAGTGAAATGGGGGATTTGCAGGTATGTAGAATCAGTTATAATCCTAAAAATAACAGCTTTTGGCTAGTAAATGGAAGCTGGACTGATGGAAAATGGACAAATGCGGGTTCGGGAGATATAAAATGGTCAAATGTGTCATCCGAGAAAGACACCCTCTATTTTGTGTATAGTTCTATCCCAGAGGTGATGCTCCCAGAGATCCCTGAAGAGGGAGATAAGGTGCCGGCTCACAGTAAATATATTAAATATAACGGAAACAACGATTATACGCTTACTTTGGATGTCACAGGAGAGAGAGATACGCAGGATATAGATGTTCTACTGATAGTCGATACTTCGGGTAGTATGGTTACCGTTGACAACGCCCAGGGGGGAAAACCGAGATATCAGATTGTAAATGATGCGTTGGGTGAATTGAAAGAGAAGCTAAAGGCTATCGCTGAAAATGATAAAAATTTGCGAATTAATGTAGGAGTTGTGACATTTGATGGCCGCAGTGTAACAGGTGATGACTGGGAATATGCTGGAGGAGATAAGGATCCAGATGCCAGGGTGGCATTTGGGTGGGGAGCTGCTGGCGAATTTGGATGGGTGCTTAAAGAAGAAGATATAAAAGGCAGCGGCAAGAGCGGAGGCGCGACAAACTGGCAGGCTGGCATACGGACAGGTGAGAGCATGCTTTCCGAATGTTCAAGTATCGACAGAAAATATGTTGTGTTTTTGACAGATGGAGATCCCACCAATAGGTATGCAGCTGGCAGTGATACTGTTTCGGTAGGAACCGGAAAGGCAACCAATACAGAGAGATCCGGAGATCCCTATGGAAACTGTTATGATGCTGCTGTGAATGAATGGAGGCTTTCACCGACTTTACAGTCTGCGTCAAAAAAATATGTTGTCAATGTGCTTGATGCAGGGAATGAAGTGCAATATAAATGTAGGGAATTGGCCGAAGATATTGGCGCCGATATCTTATACGGACTAAATGAAGAAGAATTAAAAGAAAGCTTTCGGACCATTGCCAGCGACATCAAATATTCATCCTTTAAAAATGTTGAGATTCATGACACACTGAGCGAATACGTGGAGTTTGCGGAGGAGACCCCAATATTTACCGTGACATATCATTCCCAGGAGGATCCGGAACCAAAGCCGTTGGTGGATGAAAGCGGCAATCCATTGTATACCGTGGAATATGACACAGAAGCAAAGACCATTGCCTTGAAAGTGTTAAATGGAGGTGAACTGGAGGATGGAGTCACCTACAGCATCAGCTTCCACGTGAAGCCTACAGAAAAGGCTGTGAGGGAGTACATTGCTTCCGGATACCCGCATACTGGAGAAGAAGGTACGGATGCGCCGGATAATGACACGAGCTCAGGAAAGCCGGGATTCCATTCCAATTATGATGAGAGGGCAAAGGTACATTACAATTACAATGAAAATGGTAACAAAAAATCGCCCTATGCCCATCCGGTGGTGCAGGTAGAGAAGCCCGAAGCCGGAGATGATGTGGGAATCACAAAGGAAATGGGAGCTGTAGACGAGAAGGGCTACCCGATTACCATCCAGATAAGGTGTGGGGAGATTGAAAACAACATGTTTGCAGGCTCCACAGGAGATGGCTGGACGGTAATTGACAGTATAGCTCCATATACGCATTTCCTGTCTTTTGCAGAATGTGAGCTGAATGGGCATAAGCTGACTTTGTCCCAGGACGGACGTTGTCTTTTGATGGAAGACGAAAAGGGGATGTTAATCCCTGTGGCGGAGTATACAGATACAAGAGATACGGGAATGTCAGGGGATATGTTGGGAGATATGGCCGGTTCGTCGGAAATGCTGTCCATGACGTCAAGAGGAGTGATAGGCTCAGGATTGAGACCTGGATCGGGGACAGATGGAGAAGCGTCTACGGGGACAATTACCTGGTATCTAAATTCCCGACTGGCTGATGTAGTGATAGGGGAGGATGGAAAGGGATATTGTAGCTATTCTCTCACGTACTATGTAAGCTTTTCAGACAGTGGAAAGACAGAAATCCGGAATACCAATTCTACGACTTACATTTCAATGCCAGATGGCAGGTGTCTGTACCCAGAAAAAATGCCCTTCTTCGTTAATATAATCGGTACAAAAAAGAGTACGGATCGTGAGAGTGACTTTTTACAGGGTGCTGTGTTCAATGTATACAGAGACGCTCAGGCGAAGGAGCTCCTTGCGCAGGATATAACGGCGGACGAAAATGGACACTTTGCATTCCAGCTGGGACAAAGCGATTTGTGCAAAGAGAATTTGGAGAGCGGGCAGATCACCGTATATCTGGAGGAAGCAGAGGCTCCAGAAGGATATGTAAGGGATAAGGTCCTGCATCCACTTACCGTTACAGTGTCCAGTGTAACATATGTGGGATCCGATGCTTCGAACAAGGCAAATCCGGGGATATGGGATATTTCGCAGGATCAAAAGTGGGGCTCTGTAAATACAGGCGCTTGCACGCTGGGCGTGGAGCATAACGAGCATGGCGTCAGTCCGGATTTCCTGCATATCAATGGAGACTCCGGGACGTTGATGCTGGACTATTATAATACGAAGCCCTGGAAGATTTTAAAGACCAGTGCATCGGATACCAGCAAGCGTTTGGAGGGAGCAGAATTTGCGCTGTATCCAGTAACAGATGGCAGTGCGACGACGGAGCCAGCTTACACAGGAGTTTCAGGAGCAGATGGTTATATAGATAGCTGGATGCCTGCAGGAGGCACCGAAGCTATACCAGCAGAGCTTTTGGCTGCGGGTACGTATGAGATGCGGGAGATCAAAGCTCCAGCCGATTATGCTATTAGTAAGGAGGTCTGGCTGATTGAGATTTCTCAGCAGGGGCAGACGAGTATTTCGGTAAAAGGCGGCGATACATTGACGCCGGATGAAAACGGGAGCTATCTGTTTAAAGATGAAATATTATACGCTCTTCCGTCTGCGGGTGGCAGTGGAATTTATTGGTATATGATTGGTGGTACTCTGCTGATGCTGGCAGGAACGCTGATTTTATATAACAAAAAAATGCGGGGAGGTGCTGAAAGGGTCAGAAGATGATGGGTTTTTCAGCGGTTTCTCCAAACCGCAGCAGGGTGCAGCCAGACCGGCTGCACCGGGACACAGGGAATAAAATAGGATAGGCAATGCCTAAAAAAGAAAGGAAAGGATTATGAAGAAAATGAAAAAGTTTTTAGCCATGATGTTAGCCATGGTGATGGTTCTTGGGATGTCGGTGACGGCATTGGCGGAACAGAGCAAGCCGGTAGAGACGGACAGCGCTGTAATTACAGTTAATGGAGTTAAAACAGGTGCAACAGTTAAGGCTTACAAGATTGCAGAAGGTAAGTGGAATGATTTTGGTTTTACGGGATATTCGGCAGTTGAGGTAGGCGGTGTAACAATAAAAGATTTGGCAAATCCGACAGCTGAAGAAGTTATGTCTATTGCGAATGCTGTAGATAAGGAAAATGAGGGAATTTCAGTAGTCGAATCTACCACAACAGCAGGTATTTATACTGCTGACCTTCCAGTTGGTATGTATCTGATTCTGGTTACGAAAAATGCATCAGAAGATATGACAGTTTATAATCCGATGATTGCAAGTGTGTATTATTCCGTTGAAGGAACGGGTGATAACAATGAAGCCATCGGTGGGGCAGTAAGTGCTGAAGATAAATTTGAAGTAAATGGGCAGGAAATATTTGCAAAATCTATGAATCCTAATATTACAAAGGAAATCGTAAATTCTGGAAGTGGAAATAATTTGGGTGATGATACAGCCATCGGCGATTCCATTACTTTTAGAGTAAAGACTGCATTTCCTGGATACAGCGATGAGTACACCAAGGTAGAGTTCAATGTTATTGATACACTGAGCAAGGGATTGACTTTGGATGCAGAGAGCGTGACAGTAGAGGTGACAGGAGCAAAAGAGCAGCCTGTAAAGGATACAGATTATACAGTAGAGGCAGTAACAGATAGTGACAGCAAAGAGACAACTATGACGATCTCTTTTACTTCGAATTATATTTTGGCAAACAGAAACAATGAGGTAATCGTACAGTATACTGCTGCTTTAAATGGAGATGCTGGTCTTAACTTTGACGAGAACACAAATACCGTAAAGGCAGAGTACACAAATAATCCGACCACAGGCAGCAAGGGTGAGACAGAAGAAAAGAAAACCTATCATTATACTTTCGGTATCGACGCCAGCATTAATGGTAGTTGGGATGAAATTACAAAAGAGCTGTTGAAAACAGGGGAAGAGTTTGTAACCGGTTCTACAACAGAGAAGGCTCCATTGGATGGTGCAACCTTCACATTGACTAGCAAGACTACTCCTGCCAAGGTGTATACTACCATATCTGGTAAGGGTGAAGTAGGCAAAGACGTTGATGAGAATGGAAATGCATTGGCTGGTGCTAAGGAGATTCCTTCCGGTTATCTTAAATTTACCGGTCTGGATGCAGGCGAGTATGTACTCCAGGAGACAAAGGCTCCAGAGGGATATTCTTTGAATCCGGTAGAGATTCCAGTAAAGATCGAGGCAGTATATAATACGGACGGAACCTTGAGTAGCTATACAATTACCGTAGATGGAACCAAAATCGAGAGTGATGGGGAAAAGGTTTCTAAATATGAGGCAACATATGAGAAGAATGATGAGACTGACGAAATGGATAAGACTGTAGGCAATGTAAATTCTAATACCCAGCAGATTCCGAATACCAAGATAATAGGTCTTCCCTCTACCGGTGGCATCGGTACCACTATCTTCACCATCGGTGGATGTGCCATTATGATTATTGCAGCAGGCCTGTTCTTTGCAAGCCGCAGAAAGAAAGTGAAATAAGTAAGACTGAAATACCAGTCAAACTTACTACCTACATAAGATAATTTATTGTATGGTGAACCGGGGTGGGTGACAGCCCGCCCTGGTTCACCAAAAACCGGGGCTGTCCCCGGTTCATGCAGCTAATTACAACAATAAGGAGAGTCCGGATGAAAAAATTACTTGCAAAATTAATAGTACCTCTTTTATTTCTGGCCGGGTTGTCCTTGCTGCTGTATCCCCTGGTGTCCAATGAGTGGAATAGTTATCGGCAGAGCCAGCTGATTACCACTTACGATGAGGAGGTGGCGCAAAAGACAGAGGCCGGAACCATTGCCTATGATACGGAAATGCTCCAGGCTCAGAATTACAACGATTCCTTGCAACCCTATATTCTTCCTGATTCCTTTGCCACAGCCCAAAGGTCGGAGGGTGCGGACGAGAGATATATGTCCTGCTTGAACCTGACAGGAAACGGAATGATGGGGTATGTGCAGATTCCTAAAATCGATGTGAAGCTTCCTATTTTTCATACTACGGAGGAGGAGGTATTACAGACGGCGGCAGGCCATCTGGAGGGCAGCTCCCTGCCAGTGGGAGGAGAGGGAAATCATGCGGTGATTTCGGCTCACCGGGGACTTCCCAGCGCTACGCTGTTTACCGATTTGGACCGGCTTACGGAGGGGGATTATTTTCTCTTATATATTCTGGATGAAGTGCTCTGCTATCAGGTGGATCAGATAAATGTGGTGGACCCGGAGGATACCAGTACCCTGGCGGCGGAGGATGGAAAGGATCTGGTGACCCTTTTGACTTGTACTCCCTATGGAGTCAACAGTCACCGGCTTTTGGTTCGGGGAAGCCGGGTGCCCTATGAGGAAATAGAGGATGAGGTGGTGGCTGCTGGAGCCCTGGGGCCCAGTCTACATACCAATTACCTGCTCTGGGTGATTGTAGGACTGTCCGTCACTGGAATCTTTATTTTGCTGCTATTTTTCCTTGATAGAAAGAGGAGAAAGACTGCCCAACAAACCTTGTCGCCAGAAGAGGTTAAACGGCAGGAGTCCAGGGAGGAACAGATAGAAGTTTTGACAGAAGTGACAGAGGGAGAGGCAGAAAGAGCAGAAGAGCAGACAGAACGCTCAGAAAAGGCAGAGGATCAGACAGAAAAGACGGAGGGACAGACAGAGAGATAGGTATCATGAAAAGGAAACTGATGAATGTTGTTTTCGGCCTGTTATTCCTGACTGGATTTGGAATCTTGGTTTATCCCACGGTGTCAGACCAGTGGAATACCTACCGGCAGAGTCAGCTGATTACCAGCTATGAGAATGCAATAGCGGAGATGGAGCCGGAGGATTATACCCGGGAATGGGACTTAGCTAGAAGCTTCAATGATCTTTTACAGGAAAATAATCTGTACGGAGATGCCTTTGGGGAGACGGATACAGATTTGACAGATACAGAATACTGGGGGATTCTCAATGCGGCGGGAGACGGAGTGATGGGCTATATGTCCATTCCAAAAATCAATATCCGCCTGGCTGTGTACCATGGGACGGGAGATGATGTGCTCCAAACCGGTATTGGCCACTTAAACGGAACCAAGCTTCCCATCGGTGGAATCAGCACTCACAGCGTGTTGGCAGCCCACAGAGGCTTGCCCAGCGCCCGTCTCTTTACGGATGTGGACCAGCTGGAGCGGGGGGATCGGTTTTATATCCATGTTTTGGATGAGATTCTGGCCTATGAGGTGGATCAGATATTGCCCATGGTGGATAAGGACGACATGGACACCTTGCAGGAGGCCCTTCGCATCCAGGAGGGGGAGGACTACGTAACCCTCTTTACCTGTACCCCCTACGGTGTAAATAGCCACCGGCTCCTGGTTCGGGGAACACGAATTCCCTATGAGGGAGAGGAAGAGGTGGCCAGTACCCCGGTGGATACCATGCTGAAATCCGTGCAGAATTACTATATGCTGTACTTAATCCTGGGATTGTCGGTAACCGTGTTGATAATCCTGTTTATGAGATTCCTGTTTCGGCCCCGTGGGTCAGAGCAGAATACGGAACTATAAAAACAGCGGAAGCCCGGACAATGCCCGGAAGAATTTCGGGATGCGAAAGCAGCCGGAAATCCTTCCAGATGAGGGGGCGTTGGTAGGGGTGTAGCGGTACTAAAAAACAGCGGAAGCCCGGACAATGCCCGGAAGAATTTCGGGATGCGAAAGCAGCCGGAAATCCTTCCAGATGAGGGGGCATTGGTAGGGGTGTAGCGGTACTTTAAATAGGAGGTAATGTGGAGATGGTGAAGAAAAGGAGCATTGGCGTCGCACTGGCTGCTGTTTTTGTCCTGCTGGCGCTTACCATCCGGACGGATGTGGCTCATGGAGCAATAGGAATCGACACAGAAAGAAAGGATTGTTCCATAAAGTTCAATCTGGCTGTGGATGCTCAGAAGCCCCAACCTGGGGAGGAACAAAAGCCGGGAACAGACGGGGAGCAGAAGCCGGGAGAGGGCAAAGATCCCACAACCGGAGATGACGGGGCCCAGGAGTTGACCGGATTTGAGGAATTAGAAAAGCTGCCTATAGAGGTGGAGCTCTATCGGGTGGCGGATGTGAATGTAAGTGGCAAATATATGGAGCCCAAGGAAGGGGATAAGAGCCTTTACCAGGTGGTAAAAGGAGAGCTTGACAAGGTAAACGCAGAGACAAAGGCTGCCCAGTGGATGGAAATGGCGAAAATAGCCATGGAGCAGGTGGAGGAAAAATCTCTTTCTTCCATAGCGAAAACCACTTTGAACTCCGGGCAGGGAAATGAGATAAAGAATCTTTCCACGGGTCTCTATCTGGTAGTTGCAAAGGAGGTACAATCCTCGGAATATATTTATCGGTTTACGCCCTATCTGGTATCCCTGCCAGGAAACGATTACCAGCAGGAGGGGGATAGCGACGAATGGAAATATGAGGTGGAGGTGAGCCTAAAGCCCAGCCAGGAGAACCGCTATGGGGATTTGGAGATCACCAAGACCCTAAAGTCCTATAACGCCACCCTGGGAGGAGCCACCTTTATTTTCCAGGTGGATGCGGAAAAGGATGGCGTAGTGTTCAGCGATGTGGTTTCCCTTGTTTTTGATCAGCCAGGGACTAAAACCGTGAAGCTGGCAGAGCGGATTCCCGCTGGAGCTGTGGTGACGGTAAAGGAGGTTTACAGCGGGGCCAGCTATGAGGTAACCTCTGATCCAGAACAGACCACCACCATTGTGGCCAGTGATCCGGATAATCCTGGCTCTGTGGCTTCTGTAGCCTTTACCAACGATTACGATGATCGGCTCAATGGGGGAACTAGCGTGGTGAACCATTTCTTATACACGGAGCCAGCCGGCAGCGAGACGGGGACAGGAGCAGATTCTGGAAGTGGAGCACAGACCCCGGAGGGTGTCTGGGACTATGAACAGTTGAAGGATTCCACCCAAGAGACAGGGAGGGCTGTAGAGCATGAAGAAAATGCAGAATAAAAAAATGCTGGGCCTTGCGGCGGCGGCCCTGGTGTTGACAGCCGGTGCGGCTACAGGAAAAGCCATGGCATATTTTACTACCTATGTGACGGCTCAGGGAGGGCATGAGCTGGAGTTGGGCTTTACCACTACCATACCTAATGAGGTGGTAAAGGACTGGACCAAGGATATCACCCTGACCAACACGGGGGAAAATGATTGTTATGTTCGGGTAAAAACCTTTGCAGGAACAAAATATAAGCTAGATTATGTGGATGGATCGGGGGGTAGCTGGTCGGCCGGTTCGGATGGCTATTATTACTGGCATGGCATACTGGCTCCCGGGGAGACCACAGGGTCCCTTCTGGTAAAGATTGATAAGTTGGATGCCACGGAGAGCTTTAACGTGATAGTAGTTCAGGAATGTACTCCTGTGGCCTATGATGAGGAGGGAAATCCTTTGTCCTGGGCTCAAGTGGACTGGTCTAAAACGGCAGATGTGGTGAAAAAGGAGAGCCAGGAGACGGTGAACGGGGAGGAGGGTAAGGAATGAGAAAGAAGAAAAACGCTTTTTTAAATAAATCCTTCCTGCTCTTTGCGGCTTCTGCGGTTTTATTGCTTATGAGTACCGTGGGGAGTACCCGGGCAGCTCTTACCTATTACAGTGAGAACTATGAAATGCAGATCGAGGTGCCCAGTATCGGGGTAAGCCTGGTGGAGAACGGCCAGGTGGTAAGCTCCCGGAATTACGTGAATGACAAGTGGCGGGAGGAGACCAGAGAGCTCCTTTCCCATATGCTGGGAGAAAATGAAAAGCTGGTTTTGGGGAAGAATTATCCAGAGGCATTAAGTGTCCGGAACAGCGGCTCCATTGACAGCTATGTGCGGGTCATTCTCTATAAGAACTGGACCAAGGACGGAGAAAACGTGGATACGGAGCTTTCCCCGGAGCTGATAGAATTGAACCTTCTGGGAAATGGCTGGATCGAGGATGCGAATGCCTCCACCAGAGAGCGCACGGTTCTCTATTATACCCAGGTGCTGCCCAGCGGGCAGGAGACCACGCCCTTTAGCGATGTGCTGCGAATCAATCCAGAGATTGGTACCAAGGTAACGGAGACCAGGACGTCCACAGCATCGGGAACCACCATTACCACTACCTTTGCCTATGATGGCTACCGGTTTAATCTGAAGGCTGAGGTGGACGCGGTCCAGACTCACAACGCAGTGGATGCCATTAAGAGCGCCTGGGGTGTGGATGTGGCTATTGGAGGGGACGGCTCCTTGAGCCTGACAAGAGGTGGAGTAAGACCCTCGACGCCTGAAACAGAGCAGCCCTAGGAAGAGGCACTGTGAGAGAAGATGGAACATAGAGCAGAAAAAAAGAAGCACAAAAAACCATTGGCTACAGGCGTTCGCACTTTGGGAATGCTTTTATTAGTGGTCTTGGTGGTGGCCTGTATTCCCCTCACGGTTCCCAGGCTTTTCGGCTATCAGATTTATTCTGTGGTAAGTGGAAGTATGGAGCCAGCCATTCCCGTGGGTAGCCTGGTCTATATTAAGGCCCAGGAGCCGGAAAATGTCCAGGAGGGGGATGTGATTGCCTTCTATGGTGCCAGGGACTCAGCGTCTATCATTACCCACCGGGTGGTGGAGAATCGGGTTCTTATGGGGGAATTTATAACCAAGGGCGATGCCAACCAGACGGAGGATATGAATCCCATTCCCTATGACCATTATATTGGTAAGGTGACCCGTTCGGTTCCCCAGGTGGGGGAGGTGGCGGAAATCTTCACAAGTCCTCAGGGAAAGGGAGCCGCCGCGGGCATGATTGTGGTGGCAATCCTGCTGCAAATACTGGCGTCCTTGCTTGAATGGAATCCCAAGGCAGGGAAAAAGCAGAAGAGGAGCACAAAGACAGGAGGTAGTGGAAAATGAAAAAACGATATGGTTGTCTTGCTTTGGCAGCCTTTATGCTTGTGAGCAGTACCATCACCGCCTATGCGGATGACTATAAGGGAAAGGACGGCTGGAAGGCGGAATTTACAGGAGATGCCATCGACAGTAATTTTACTTCCAAGGCCTTTGCGGAGGAGGTTACCGGCCTGCAGCCTGGGGACAGTATTGAGATTCAGGTAGCGGTGAAAAATGGTTCCAACCGGGATACGGACTGGTATATGAGTAATGAGGTGCTCCAGAGTCTGGAGGACAGCAGCTCGGCCAAGGGTGGAGCCTATACTTATGTGTTGACCTATGTAAACGGCAAGGGAGAGAGCACCACCCTTTACAGCAGTGAAAGCGTAGGTGGCGAGGCTATCTCTGCGGCCGGTGAGGGTCTTCATGAGGCCACAGATAATCTGGAGCAGTTTTTTTATTTGGACCGGCTGGGAAAGGGCGGCCAGGGCCATATTACTTTAAAGGTGGCCTTAAACGGAGAGACTCAAGGCAATGCCTATCAGAATACCCTGGCAAGGCTACAGCTGAATTTTGCTGTGGAGGGAGCTGCTGGAGACGACACCCCTACTCCGGGCAGCAGAAAAAACAAAACCCGTATGGTAGGCTCCGTGCAAACCGGTGATCCTGGCGGCATGGTGCGTTGGTCCATTATGACTCTGATTAGTGGGTTGGCATTGTTGATCTGCGCCGTTATCTATCAGAAGAAGAGCAGAGGAGGGGAAGGCTATGAATAGACGGGGAAGGCTTTTTACAGGCCTGTTGGCCTTCTGCCTGCTGGTTCAGCTGTGCAGTCTACACAGCTTTGCGGCAGAGGTAGAGGAACCCTATACCTATCAAATTACCTTTTATGCGGGAAATCAGGGAGTATTTCCGGGGACGGGCCAGATTCAGGTGGTGGATGCTCAGAATCGGCGGGTGCCGGCACAGGTGACTATGCGTTCAGATGGCTCTGCCATTACTGTAGAAAATCTGGAGCCTGGGTCTACGGTTACCTTTGACGATATACAGGGCAGCGGGGTAAAGCTGGAGGAGAATAGCCAGTATTACGTCCGTGGCCTGCGCAAGGGCGGATATGACAATGATACGGTGACCTCCCCGGCCTTTCGGGTGGAGCAGGATCAGGATTACGTGGTGGCTTACGGCATTCGGGGAGAGATGGTTTCCTATGTGATTCATTATCAGGATGCAGCCGGAAATGCATTGGCTCCCAGTCGGACCTATTACGGAAATGTGGGAGACCGTCCGGTGGTGGCCTTTGTGTATGTGGAGGGTTATGAACCACAGGCTTATAACCTGACGAAAACTCTGTCCAAAAATGAAACGGAAAATGTCTTTACCTTTGTATATACTCCGGTACCTGTTGAAAGCAGTGGTGCAACTGGCGGTGGAGAAACCACAGAGGAGACCATTGTCCAGGGCGGCGTTACCGTTGTGGAGCCTGGCGCCGGCGGAGCTGGCGATGGTGGAGCAGCAGCCACACCTGATGAAGAGGACGGCGAAGAAGGTGAGGATACTCCGCTGGTGGATATGCAGGAGGAAGAAGTTCCCCTGGCTGACGGCCCTCAGGATCTCATCGATCTGGACGATGACGAGGTGCCCCTGGCCTATCGCATCGGCAACCTGGAGGAAGGCGCCACAAACATGCTGGGAGCCGTGGTGGTGGGCGCCAGTGCATTGGCAGCTCTCATAGTGATGACAGTGATCCTGGTGAAGCGGCGCAGGAAAGAGGCGGCTGCGGAGAAGCAGGAGCGGTAAGGAGGCAATCGTCTGCCAGTATAAAACGGGGAGATATTTGGAAGAATGAGCACTTTATTCATTGCGTTGATGATGGATAAGGTGCTTGTTTTGCTTTAATCACAGCATTTTCTATTGGGGGAGTAAAAAAGTGATTACTTCACAGTCCATAACTTGAAATAATTGGCCCTGAATAGTATACTAAATAGGGAAGAAAAGGGTTGTACAGCGGAGAGAAGGAAATGACATTACAGAATACTATAGCAAAGCTGGTACGATATTGCGGGCAATATCAGTCCCATGGCTTTATGATGGACGAGCGGAATACAGATGTGACCTTTCATGTGGAATTGCCGGAGGAGAGGAAAATCCGGGATTCTATGGAGAGCCTGCGGGTAATTCTCCTTACAGGGGAGGCCGGAGACGGGAAAACACGAATGATGCGGAATCTGGAGCCTTTGTTTACAAAACACGGGTTTTCGCAAATCCATACGGATTTTTCCGCCCTGAAGGAGAAAGAGAAGGAAGCGCTTATCCGGCAGCTGCGGAGTGTCCTTGATGGGGAGGGGCAGGAGAAGCTGGTGATTTCTGCCAATGTGGGTATTTTCACCCAGGCAGTGATCCGGTATGATATGGCTCTTATGGGGGAATTGACAAAAGAGCGGAAGGATGTGCATATTTGTAATTTCGAGAATCGCAATCTGGCGGAGGACAAAGAGGCCTTTGCACAGATTGTGAAAAGCTTTTTGACAGATGGAAAAAGTGAAAAGGAGTATCTCACCTGTACAAAGACCGATTGTCCCTGTTATGGAGATTGTGCTTACGATATCAATATGAAAAAGATCCTGTCAGAGGTCGGCACGGAAGCTGTGCGGGTCCTGTGCAATGCCATCTATCTCACGGGAGGGCATATTACCTTTCGAGAGCTTTTGTCTCTGCTCTCCTATCTCATTACCTTTGGGCAGGACTGTGAAGAGCGCCAGGCCTACCTGGAGAGGGGAGGCTCCCAGGAGCGGGTATTGTATTATCAGGTGTTTGAAAAAAGCCGGGATGCCCTGCTTCATAAGGTGGCGGTCATGGACCCGGCCTTAAAGCGGGGGGAGTATTCCCCCAGGAAGATCAAGACCAAGGAGGAGTATATCCGCTACCGGCGCTGGCTTTTCTTTGAGGAGGGACAGGACTACTTTGCGATGCTCCATGTGGATTATCTGGTGGAATTTTACCAGGTCCTGGAGTATATGAACCAGCCACCTTTTCACTATGATACTATAAAGGACAGAAATGCCACTCTCCAATGTCTGAAAAGGGGCATTAACAAAATGAGCAGTCAGGGGAAGAGCGACGGAGGCCTGGTGGTTACGGACACCCCCATGATTCTGGGAAATCAGATTCGCCTGGAGTTTATGGTGATGCAGGATCTGAGTATGATCTGGCACAGGTATGACATACAGCCTGGAAAAAAGTATGGGAGATCCTCCCGCTTATGGAATAAATTTTATTTGAGCTATGTGTCCAAAAAGGACAGGAAGTTTATCAGCCTTTTGGTGGATTACCGGCAGTTTCGCTATCTAATGCTGTGCAATGATGACTATTTTCTAAACCGGAATGAGCTCACCATGGAAGAATACGCAGTAAATACCTTTTACCGGAAGATTTTGCAGGAGCGGGGAGAGGCTTATGAGTCTGTGATTGTCCGGTTTGAGGAGAAAACCCGGGAGCAATGTGATTTTTCTCTTCTGGTTCATGAGAGCGAGGATATTTTCTCCGACGAGAAAAGCCAGAGCATCCGCATCCGCAGGGAAGATTAAGGAGGAGCGTTTTGGATAAAAATACGGGCAAAAAGGAGCCGAATTACGAAGGCCTGGCGGCCTATGTGGGGATAACCGCGCCGGAGACCCCCAAGTATCTGCTGGCAAATAATTTTCTCCTGGATTACTTTGAAACCTCCAGAAATGTAGAACAAGAGTACAACTATGCCGCTTTTCAGGACATAGGGACTCTTTATACGGAGGAGGAAAAAAATGAGGACATGCTCAAGAGCTCCTTTGATTGCTTTTTTCGTAGATATCTGGGGGAGGATAGTATTCGGGCGGAGAACGGACGTTTAAACAAAAACAAACATTATTATTTTCCCTTTATGCCAGATATGCTGGTGAGCACCCCGGCAAATCTGCGCCATATTTTGTTTTATTTGCAGAATATGGGAAAAGACTATGATTTTAGAAAAATGCAGGGGCTCCTTCGAGAATATATTTTTCAGGATAATACAGGGATTAACTATATTATCAAGATTTTGCTGCAAAGTCAGGAGGAGGAAATCAGGCTGAAAAAGCCTGTGGATAAAAGGGTGTGCCAGGGATTTTGGAGCATGCTGACCCAGGCCGAGCGCGGGAGAATGCGCAGGCTGGCCGATCAATTTAACGAGGATTTGGAGGCGCTGCTGACCCACCCTTATTTTCGGAAGCTGGATTTTTACCGGCGCTATAATTATCTTGCCATGCTGCTGACCAGCTATGTAATCCAATATATTGTATACAGAAGGGGCAGAAATGTTTATATGCTCTGTCAGGGAGCACCCAGGGACAGCCGCTTAAGCGGGGCCTTTCACAGAGCCAGCTGTAATAATTATGCCGATATCCGGACTCTGTTTCCGGATCTATTGAAAGCCTTTTATACAAAAACCATAAAAAATAAAAATCCCAAGGTGGAAAGCCTTCTACTTTTGGATGTGGATGGAAAAGTATCCGTCAATGGGACTGCGTTTGAAGAATTTCTGGCTGAGACCTTTCAGAGCAAACGCAGAGGGGGTAGAAAAATCACCAGTGAGGATGTGAGAAAGGCTTTTGGCTTGGAGGAAGGGAAGAAAAAGGTTTTTTCTGTGGAGGAGTTTGTGGTGCGGTACATTCATATGATGGGCACCAGGCAGGGCTCCACCCTTACCAAGATTTCCTCCACTTTGCCTACCAGCGGGAGACAGATCGATATGGTGTTTCCCCAGAATAGGTCCAACAAAAAATATTTCGCCATGTCGGAGAACTTGTCTGAGTTCTGCATCAGGCTTTATTTGGCCAGAAAGGGGCAGAAGTATGACTATTTGGATCATTTTATCCGGGATTTGCAGGAGCGGTATCATATTGTTCTGGTAAAGTCACCGGAGGGGGAACGGGCCCTGCGGGCTGCGAGAATTTCCCTGTCGGCCCAGGAGTATGGGCAAAATAAGAGGGTTTTTACGGAGATGCTCAGCGGCATCAACTGTCTGATTAAGCTTTCGGACAGTGGCTATGTGATCACACTCCCGGAGGAGAAAGGGGATTTTAAATTACTATGACGGAAGTCCAGGAGATGCAGAAATTTTTTATCAAATATATCCGGCAATATATCCAGCTGCTTACGAGAGATCGGGAAGAATTTTTCCTTTCCCTGTGTGATTTGGAGGAGGAGCCTTTGGAGCTTCTGCGGAATATGGGGGTGGAGGGGGCTGTGGTCCTTGTTGTGGAGCACAACGACTATGCGGAGGCGGTGTGTGTGAGAAACGACCCAGAGGTGAAGCGGATTGTCCTGCTGTCTGCGGAAGGGGTAAAGCAGA
Source organism: Lachnospiraceae bacterium (assembly GCA_022791975.1). GTDB lineage: Bacteria > Bacillota > Clostridia > Lachnospirales > Lachnospiraceae > RGIG4284. The sequence goes on from JAAWAC010000051.1 coordinate 20,573, forward strand.
TGGATTCCCTGAAGGATTTCCATGAATACTCGGTAAAGGGAGAGGACCAGGAAGGGTTTTGGGGGTGTATGGAGACGGCTTTTTCCCTGAAGGTGCCCAAAAGGGTCCGGGATTTTCTGGATGTAATTCTCAATGAAGGGGAGGTTACTTTCTGGGAATTTTTTACATATATTTGTAGCTGTGTGGTAGCTGGTCAGTTAAACCCTGGCCGAATGAACCGGAATCTTCCAAAACTTGGCATCTGGGGACTCAGAGGGAGAGAGATTCTCACCAAGGGAGAGATCCGCAGAATGATTCGGGTTTCCAAGGATGAGATTATTGAGAGACGGTTGACAAAAGCTTTGATGGACAACCGGATCAAAAAGGGAGAGAACATTATTTCCACTAATTTGGCCAGAGGGGATATCCAGACCATCCGGGAGAGGGTATCCTATGGAGCAGTCAAGGAGTTTCTCAAGGGTCCGGAGCGAGGCGGGGAGGGGGATATGCCAGCTTCCGGGGATGCCTCGGAGGAAAAGAGGCAGGAGCAGTGTTCTTATGCCCACTGGCTGGAGGAGCAGCCGGAGATTTCCCTGGAGGAGCTGGAGCAGTGTTGGCTGGAGGATCGGGAGGAAGAGGAGCAGGAGTGGGCCCTGGACTGGGGGGTTTACAGTCCCTTGGGAAGTCTGGAAGCTTATGAGGAGGAGTTTCAGAAGCTTGGGGATAAGATTCGGGAGATGAATATACCCGAAGAGCGTATTTGTATGTTTTTACAAAAACTGACAAACTTTCGGGAAGCCTTTACTGTGGCGTATCCCCAAGTGGTGAAGTGGACGCCTATTTGTCTTAAGGGCTTTTGTGATCAGGCCTTAGCCTATACCCAGGCGTATTTGGAGCTACTTTCCTTTGCCCTGTCCGACCAGATGATCCGACAGCAGCTTCTGGAGGCGGGGATTGTGTCAGGGATTGAGAATTTGTTCTGTGAGTGGGAGGGGGAAAGGATAAGGATGCCCTTCTATCACCCGGTCTGTGTGCTCTATTTTATGGGTTTACAAAAGATGTATGGGTTCGCTTTGGAGCAGAAGGGGGAAAAAGGGATTGAGATCCCTGTGAGAGAGACGCTACTGGGGCTGATTAAAAAGCTGGGCATGCGCTTTCCCGTTAGCTTTTTGAGCTGGCAGGGGCAGCTCTATGCATTGGATTACACCACCATATGGAATAGGGGAGCGGTGGAATTTACCAGTACCCAGGGGGAGGTGACCTATTCCGCTCTGGATGTTCGGATGATCCAAAAGCAGATTACAGATTACCTTTTGAAACATCCCCTGGTGACGGAGGTGACGGTTGCTCTGGTGGAAATCAGCGATTTAAGTGGTTTTCCCCAGCTTGTGGATAAGATTCGACAGATCTCGGACTTGCCTTGTTGTAATATAGGGAGGGTGGTTTTTCGCATTCTTTCCTCCAGGGAGGAGGAGCTGAAAAAACAGCTGGCTGGCATGTGGGAAACGATGGGAACCGACGATCTGGTCCGGTTCCGCTTTGGAAGAAAGGATTTTCGCACCCCAAAGGGATACGATATGGAAAAGATAGTATTCCAGGCTGATTTGGTGGTGTTGGCCGATAGCTCCGTTTTATACTATGAACCTCATCTGGAACGCTTTCGGGCGGGGGGAAATGCTCTCCAGAACAGGCTGAGTCAGATCAGGGTGGAGGAGCAGACAGACCTATATTTTACTCGGGGAGCTTCGGATACCCAAATTTTGTGGGACTCCTTGCAGAAGGCAGAGCAAAGCAGGGAGGAGGGCTTCTGGAAGTGGAAGAGCCGGGAGCTGGACAGCCGGGTGTTGTCCTATATCAACCAGGTGATTTCTGCGGATTCCCATCGCACCGTGGTGATGCTTAGCTCCAACACGGGGATTCTCGATGAAATTTATAAGGACAGTTATATTCAGGCTCACCGGAAAAATGACAATGGAAAGAGTATTACCCTGATTAATTTTGCCAGGGATAACCGGCTGAACCAGCTGCCGGTAAAGGGAGAGGCCCGTATCTGCTATTCCCTGTCGGACTTTTATAAAGGGTTTCTGGAGATCCCGGATATGCCCAGGCTTCTGGCCGAGGAAATTGAGGACATTGACATGGAGCTCTATCTGGAGGAGGGGGAATTTCACAGCCTGTGTACAGCTTATGTGGAGAACTGGGAACAGGCGGACCAGGAATGGAGAGACACCTGTGGGGAATGGCTGACATGGAATTTTGAAAAATTTCCCAAAGGTAAAAATATTCTGATTCGTTATTTTATGGATTTGTGGATCAATTACTGGTCCGAGGGGGTTCGCAGTGTACCCGCTGGGCTGATGGTGCACAAGCTCTTTGGAGGAGGGGATATTATCACCCATTATCAGGAGAAGGAGCTGGAAGGGCGAAGTAGCGTGGCTCTGGAGTATGACTGTATGGAGGCTGTGACCATCCAGGAGATTTTACGGTTTATTGATGATAAGGCCGTTATGGACAGCCAGTCGGCCCAGCAGTATTGTGACAAATACGATCCGGAAATGCTCCGGCGGATTTGGAGAAGTGAGCAAAAGAAGCATATTTTGGAGGAGAAGGAAAGAAAGAAGCTACTGGAGCTTAAGAAGCTGGTGGAATTGCGGGAGCAGGCAAGGGCATAGAAAACGGGAGAGGAATGGAAAAAGGCAAATGAGTACAAAAGCGAAGGTGATTTTTGTAAATTCTTTTAAGGGCGGGGCTGGAAAAACTACATTGGCCCTGACCCATTGCATTGACAGCCTGTTTCACAGGAAAGAGGAGCAGTACGAGAATATTATCTATATGGATCTGGATATTCTGGGGACGGGGACTTGCTTCCTCTTTCAGGAGGGACTTTTGCCGGAGACGAAGTGCTTTGAAAAGACGGAAGTTCCTGTGGAGGTACCCCTTACGTTGGAGGAGGAGACGGGAAGTATCTATGTGGCCTATTTAGATCCCAAGCTTAAGATCCGGTCTGTCTATGGAACTGGACATTATGGGAACCATCAGGGGATTGCGGCAGCGGACATTATAGATAAGGTGGTAAAGTTTATTCGGGAGCAGGTGGAGGAGGTGCCGGCAACCCTGTTTGTTTTGGACTGCGCCCCAGGCTTTTCTGATATGGAGCAGGCCATTTTAAAGGAATGCTATGGGTTGGAAATCTTGGGCAAGCTGGAGATTGAGGAGGATTATGTGACCACCCTGGATTCCGCCCATGTAAAAAAGTGCATCCTATGCCTCAATGATACCATCACGGCTCTTCCCCAGCTGGCGCCCAGGCGAAATATCCAGGTGGTGCTCAATGATATCCAGAATTATTCCGGGTATCTGGACACTTCCTGGTCGGAGAAGGTGGAGCAGGGCTGGAAAGATCTTGTGGGAAGGATGCGAAAGGAGCTGCGCAATGAGAACCTGGTCATAAGAAGGTGGAGATATTCGGAGGACATTGCCCAGCTCAGCGTGTATGGCAGCGAGAGCGTGGTGGAAAATCATACCAAATGGTATGTTTTTACGGAGGATAACTATCAGATTCTATACCAGAAGGAAAAGGAGACGGAGAAAGAGAATCAGTAAAAAGAAAGGTGTAAAGGCATGGGAGATTCCAAAAGCTTTCCGATTTGTGACGAGGAGATGTATAAATATTTTGATAGTCTGTTTTATAAGAATGACCGGCGTCTTTCGGCTAAATGGCGGTTAGAGATGGCTACCGGGGAATATGGGAGGACGGAGCGCTATGCGGCCATGCTTCTTGGCTCCAAGAGGCTGTTGTATGGGGCAAAGGATGCCCAACAGCAGGCCTGTCTGCTGGAGGGCTTTGAGAAATTTCTTCATGAGTATGTTGGTGTGGAGGGGTTGGAGGAGCTTTTTATCAACAACTATGGAGTGATTGAAAATCATATTTTTCTGGAGCATGACGCCCAGGGACGCTCCAAAAATATCCGGGAGCATGCGAAGCACCAGATGAAGAATGCCTATTTGGGCTCAGTTTTGCTGTTGGACTGCAAATATGGGAAGGACATGGCAAAAAATATTTCCCAGGCCCAGAGCCCTGTTACCCGATATTTGAAAAATGAGGCGGAAAGAATTTTGCGGCAGTTGCACCCCAAAATGACAGGGGAATCCTTCGAGTCGGAGGTGTTAAAGAAACTGGAAGAAATTTCCTATAAGTCCTTTATGGTTTCCGCACTTCTCCATGATATTGGATATCCCCTGGCTTATTATCTGCGATCTGCGGAGCAGATGACAGAGTATCCTCCCTATCTGCGGATTCTTTGTCCCATGGTGAAGGTGAATTTTGCAGAGCTCAAGTCCTATTTGCTGGACAGCAGACTCTTTCAGCTGGTGGATTCCAAGGAGATCTATAAGAAATATCAGGCAGATGACCACGGGGTATTGTCAGCCTTAAGCCTTTTGATGCATTTTTATCACAATGGGAGGGTCTACACCCTGAATACCATGCAGCGGTGTATTCTGGAGATGTCGGCCATTGCCATTTACCGGCATACGGATCGGTTTCCGGAAGGAGAGCGGATGGTATACCTGACCGATCCCATTTCTTATATGGTACGATTATGTGATGACTTACAGGAGTGGGATCGGTTTAAAATCTCCATCAGTGGCAAGCACAATTATCTCCAGTGTGGAAACTGTGGAAGAAAAATACCGGAGAACAAGGGGAATTATGCGTGTGCATGCGGGCAAACCTACAAGAAAATCACACAGATTCCCAATCAGAAGGTCAATTATATTTGTCTGTGTGACCAGCTGAAAATCAACAAAAAGAGGGACAAGACGGAAATTTATTTGAAGTTTCATTTGATGAAGCAGCTGGAGATTCTCCTGGAGGATTACCGGGCGGCCAGCAAGAGCCAGGGGGACTTGAAGCGGGTGGAGACCATGTTGCAGGATCAAACCCTGGAGCCGGGGATAAAGCTTGTATTTTTTGTGTCCAACAATCCCATTTTGCTGATTCAGGAAATGCTAAAAGAGAGTAAAAAGAGCCGGGATGAGGTGGAGAGCTGGATAGAGCAGGCAGCAGAGGAAAAGCGGGGACCTTTGCAGGCGTTTTGGAAAGACTTTTTGGAAAAGGAGCAGGAGAATCCCTATGGAGACCAGGTGGAAAAGAACCGGCTGCGGTATGGGGAAAAGACGGCGAAGTTTGTCTCAGACTATTTTGGGGAGATTTATAGTCTGTATGAGATGCTGTTTCCCAAGGAGAAGGAGGAGGGGGAAGTGTGATGGAAAGATTAGAGTTGACATTCTGGTCTCCATCCCTTACAATAGCATCATAACAGCATAGCTCTGGGGAGTCTGGCGCGCCAGGCTGAGAGGGAAATTTTCCGAACGATTCCGACCCATTAAACCTGATACGGATCATGCCGGCGTAGGAAGTTAGCGAAACGCACATATTGTTAGAATGGAAAGACGCATCCGAAGGGGTGCGTTTTTTTATTTCCCAATGGGAATGAGAGAAACAGGTGAGAGCTCCCTGCTTACAAACGCCAAAAAGGCGGGAAAGAGAGGAAGATGTATGCAGTACACAACCCAGATGCATGCGGCCAAAAAGGGCATTCTCACCAAGGAAATGGAAGCTGTGGCCCAAAAGGAGCAGATGGAGCCCAGAGAGCTTATGGAGCTTTTGGCCCAGGGGAGGGTAGCCATACCCTGTAACAAGGTACATACCAGCATTGTGCCAAACGGAATCGGAAACCGGCTGCGAACAAAGATCAATGTAAACCTGGGGGTCTCCAGGGATTGCAGGGATTTGGACGTGGAAATGGAGAAGGTACAAAGCGCCGTGGACATGGGAGTGGAGTCCATTATGGACTTGAGCTCCTATGGGGATACCCGGAAATTTCGCAGGAGACTGACCCAGGAATGCCCGGCTATTATCGGCACCGTGCCCATCTATGACGCGGTGGTGCATTACCACAAGGCCTTGAGGGAGATCACCACGGAGGAATGGCTGGATGTGGTGAAAATGCACGCGGAGGATGGGGTGGATTTTATGACCATTCACTGTGGGATAAACAAGTCCACAGCGGAGCGATTTAAGAAAAATAAGCGGCTGATGAATATTGTTTCCCGGGGAGGCTCCATTATTTTTGCCTGGATGGAAATGACGGGAAAGGAAAATCCCTTCTATGAGCATTTTGATGAGATTCTGGAAATCTGTCAGGAATATGATGTGACCTTAAGTCTGGGAGATGCCTGCCGGCCAGGATGTTTGGAGGATGCCTCGGACATTTCCCAGGTGGAGGAGCTGATTACTCTGGGCGAGCTTACCAAGCGGGCCTGGGACAAGGATGTACAGGTGATCATTGAGGGACCGGGACATATGCCCATGGATCAGATTGCCGCCAATATGAAGATCCAGGAGACGCTTTGCCATGGGGCGCCCTTCTACGTGCTGGGGCCTTTGGTGACGGACATAGCCCCAGGGTATGATCATATTACAGCTGCTATCGGCGGAGCCATTGCGGCTATGCATGGAGCTTCCTTCCTGTGCTATGTAACCCCGGCGGAGCATCTGGGCTTGCCCGATGTGGAGGATGTGAAGGAGGGCATCATAGCCTCCCGCATTGCGGCTCATGCGGCGGATGTGGCCAAGGGGATTAAAGGAGCCAGAGTGCAGGACTATGAGATGAGCCTGGCCAGAAAGCAGCTTAACTGGGAAAAGCAGTTTTCCCTGTGTCTGGACCCGGAGAAGGCCCAAAGATATCGGGCCAAGGCCAGGCCTAAAAAGGAGGACACCTGTAGTATGTGCGGCAATTTCTGTGCAGTCCGGAATATGAATCGGATTCTGGACGGAGAAATCGTGAGCATTTTTGATGAGTGAGAGGGGAGATAAAGATATGCGGTTTTCGACGAAAAAATTAACAGCTGCCGGTATGCTGGTGGCATTAGGGGTTAGTCTGTCTACATTTTCCATTCCTGTGGGAGCTTCCAGGTGCTTTCCCATCCAGCATTTTATCAACGTACTGGCCGGGATTTTTCTGGGACCGGTTTACGGGACGGCTATGGCCTTTTGCACCTCCCTTATCCGGAATCTCATGGGAACTGGCAGCATTCTGGCATTTCCTGGAAGTATGATAGGGGCCTGCCTCTGCGGAATTGCCTACCAGAAAACCCACAAGCTTCTCTGGACCTATATAGGGGAGGTTCTGGGGACAGGAATTTTGGGGGGCATGCTGTGCTGTCCGGTGGCTATCTGGATTTTGGGAAAAGAAGCGGCTTTGTTTACCTATGTGCCGGCATTTTTCATCAGCACTCTGGGTGGAACTTGCATAGCGGCCATTCTTCTGTCTATTATGGGGCGCTCCCGGGTGCTGGAAGCCCTGAAAGGTTTATGGGGAGCGGGTAATTCATGAAAGCTGTTTTGACCATTGCCGGGTCTGACAGCGGCGGGGGAGCCGGAATTCAGGGAGATTTAAAAACCATAGAGGCCCATGGCTGCTACGGAATGAGCGTGATTACCGGGGTGACAGCCCAGAACACAAAAGGAATCCTGGCAGTGGAGGAAGTTTCTGGAAAAATTTTACAGAAACAGCTGGAGGCAGTGCTCTCGGATATTCGGCCTGCTGCCATAAAGATCGGCATGGTATACAGCCGGGAGAATGTGGAGATTATCAGCAAGGCTTTGCAGCAGTGGGACCACGGACCGGTGGTGCTGGACCCGGTGTTAGCGTCTACCAGCGGTCTGCCTTTATTAAAGCCCTGGGCCATAGAGGCATTGGAGGAGCAGCTGTTTCCCCAGGTGACTCTGTTGACTCCCAACCTGCCAGAGGCCGGGACTTTACTGGGGGAAAGGACTTGGCCGGAGGACTCCCGGATGGAGGAGGCGGTTAGAGCCCTTTCCTGGCAGTATGGCACGGCGGTTCTTCTAAAGGGAGGCCATCGGGAGAGAGGAGCCCACGATGTCCTGTGCACAGAGGGACAGGTTCACTGGTTTTTGGGGGAGCAGATACAGGCCATAAAGGGTAGCCACGGGACAGGCTGTGCTCTGTCCAGCGCCATTGCCTGTAACCTGGCGGCGGGAATGTCCCTTCTGGAGGCCATAAAGGCAGCCAAGATCTATGTGACCGGTGCCCTGCTGCATGCGCCGGGGCTGGGCCGGGGAAACGGGCCCCTGCATCACGGTTGGAGGAAACGATTTCCAGAGAAAGCCGGGGAAAGAGAAGAGTAGAAGAAATTAAAAGAGAACAAGGAGGCGGTGGAGATGGAAGCGCTGGAAACAGTGGAGAGAATCACAGACTTATTTTCCCGGGTTCGCAGGATGCGCCCTCTGGTGCACATGTTGCCAAACAGCGTGACAGCCTCTCTGTGTGCGGATGCCCTGGCAGCCATAGGGGCTCGCCCTCTGATGGCTGTATGTCCACGGGAAATGGAGGAAATCGTTTCCTACGCGGATGCGCTGGTGGTAAACATGGGACAGCCTACCCGGGAGAAACAGGAGGCAGCCTCTCTGGCTCTGACTGCGGCAGGGAAGCGCCCCTGTCCGGTGGTGCTGGACCCGGTGGGAGCGGGAGCCAGCGCTTATCGATGGAAAAATTTGGAAGAGCTTTTGGCAATTCCCTGGAACGGAGCGATAAAAGGAAATGAGGCGGAGATGCATACGCTGTGTACCGGGGAGCTGACCCATGAGGGAATAGATTCTCTTCGACGACACGGTGGGCTTTGGGAGAAAAAAAGGGAGCTTACCGGAAAGCGCATCTATGTGGTTACCGGGCAGGAGGATCGGATTTATAGCATGGAGCAGGAGGAGAATATTCGAGAGGAGGCAAGGCTTCGCTGGAAGCTTGCACACAGGGCCAGACCAGCCTGCAATGTGGTGGGAACCGGCTGTATGACAGGCGCCATTTTGGGCGCTCTCTGCGCTGTGACTAGGGAACTTAGGCTGTCGGATCTGGAAAAATATGACTTAGCGGCCAGAGGGGCCCTGTTGGCCATGGGAATGGTGCAGGAGCAGGCAGCAGGAATCGGGGAGTATGGAACTTGTCGGAAACTTCTGCTGGATGGATTGAGCGCTTTGAGTGGGCAGGAGGCGTTTAGAGTGTATATAGAGAGAAATTGGAATGGTGGCTAGACGGAAGCGAACATTATTTAGAGGAGAGAAAAGGAGACAGAAAAATGCAGAGGGGAAGGCTTAAAAAAGAAAAGGGAATTTTATATTTGATAGGGGATTTCATGGAAGGAGAGGAGCCCCTCTGTAAGGCGCTCTCGGCCGGTGTGGATGTGGTCCAGCTGCGGGAAAAGAATCTGTCCTCCGCGGAATATTTGCGCAGGGCCTTAAAAATGCGGGAGTTGGCAGATCGGTTTCACACTCTGTTTGTGGTGAATGATCGGGTGGATATCGCTCTTATGGCCGGGGCGGACGGGGTACATCTGGGGAAGGAGGATGTGCCTGTGGAGGCGGCCAGGCGCCTGTTTCCCGGAGGGATTATCGGCGCTACGGCTAAGACCAGGGATCAGGCTCTAAAGGCTTGGAGGGAGGGCGCCGATTACCTGGGCAGCGGCGCCTGGTTTGCCACCACCACAAAGCCGGATGCGCTTCCCCTTGCTCCGAAAGCTTATGGAGAAATTTTGTCTGCCGTGCCCATTCCCACAGTGGCCGTGGGGGGCATTACCCTGGAAAACTGCGACCGGCTTCTGGCGTGTGGAGCTCATGGACTGGCGGTTTCCGCAGGGATTTTAAAGGCGGCGGACATTTCCGGTACCGTGGCAGGCTTTCGGGAAAAGCTTAATATAAATATTCTGTCCACTGAATCATGTTGCCAGACTCATCCGTAACCTTTTGAGACAGGGTGTTTCCAGCTTTATCATAACTGAATTCCATGAGAGTTGTCTGCTGACCCTCTGCATTGTAATTATCTATGCTTAGAATATGGCCGTTGGGATCGTAGAGATAAATGCTCTTCTCCTGTCTGTTTTCCATATGCATCTCCATCCGTTCTGGCTTACCGTTTTGATGGAATGTATAGCTGTAGATGGCAGAGCCGTAGAGCTGGTCATTGCTATAGACTTCAGCAGACTGGGCATACCCGTCCTCATTATAGGTATACCTGTATTCCATAGAATTGAGAATTTGATCTCTGGTATTGCCATAGTTCTCATAGATGAGGGGATTTCCATTGTGGTCAAAGGTCTGTTGAAAACCATGCTGAAGATTTCCGTCCTGGTCGTAATTTTCGTAGGACAGAATGCGTCCCTCCCCATCATAGCTGATTTCGCTCCAGGAGTAGCAGCTGCCGTCCTGATTAAAAAATTTGGAGCAGAGAATCTGTCCCTTTTCATCCAGCAGCTCCTCGCTTCGGGCCGTGCCCGAAGTTTGAGAGTAGGCACCTATGCGCAAAAGTCCTGGGGAATGCGCTTCGTAAGTGTAGGTGATGGTATTGTAGGGGGCCAGGCCGTCGGACTCCACAGCCTGGGTCATGCGGCCCTGGCTGTCATATATATAGCTGGTCTGGGTGCTAATACTTCCGTCCTCATGATAGCTAATTTTCTGGGACATCAGGTGGGCGGTGTCCTCTTTTTTAGCCTCCCTTTCTGAATCGTTTTCCGAGGAACTGCTTTTTCCAGGGCTTTGTGGGGCCGTTTGGTTAGCTCCCGGATTTTTTTGCTTCCAGAGGAGAAAGCCAAGGACAGCAATCACCGCCAAAAGTAGTAGAAATACTGCTGTGACCGCAATCCAGATAGGGCTCTTCTTCTTTTTCAAGGGAGCTTGTCCCCCTGGATTCTCGCGCTGGTTCTCCGGGGAGATTATAGGCTTTCCGCACTTGGTACAGAAATGGGCCTGGTCGTTTAACTCATACCCACAAAATTTGCAAAACATAGGCGTGTCGCTCCTCACTTCTTCTAATCTTCCAAAGGTTTATCCCGAGGCTGCCAATCTTACCTTTCCATTCTTGAAAAATCCCCCTGCTATTTTTAACAGTTCTTTCTCAGGCATATCTGCATGAACTTCTGGTGGACATTTAAAGATTTGTTACAATTATAGCAAGCGTCTGAAAAAGTGTAAAGTCTATATATTAAGTGACAATAAAAAATACTTCCATAAATGCAGATATTTATTGTTTCTACACTTATCGAAGTATTTCTTGTACAAATGTATAAAATTCCCTTCCTTAATAACATTTCTTAATCAAACATTAATCTGATTACTTTTTAACCATTTCTACATGATTGTTAAATAAAAAACCTCAAAGCTCTATAACAACGGAGTCTTCAAGGTACTTTCTAGCAGCTCGTAGGGGAATCGAACCCCTGTTTCCGCCGTGAGAGGGCGGCGTCTTAACCGCTTGACCAACGAGCCATCTGCATTACACTTGTTTAGTATACCAGATATTTTTTAAATTGCAAGCATTTTTTTGAAAATTTTTAAAAAAAAGATCGATTTGTGCAGATTGCATAAATCTAATTGGGTTTTTCTGGATGGATATTGGTAAAAGATGAGGATGTCGAACTTAGTCAAACATCCTCCCCAAACTTCATTTACCCTTTTATCTCGTTACCAGACATAAGGCGTCTGCTGGTATACATAATAATTGATCCAGTTGGTATACAAAGTATTTGCATGGGCCCGCCAAATAAGCAGTGGCCGCTGGCTACTGTTATCGTTGGGATAATAATTCTTGGGAATCTGAATTTCCAGCCCCTTCCCTTTATCACGCTGATATTCTTTGTCCAGGGTCATGCGATCATACTCGGGATGTCCGAATACAAAAATCTTGCGTCCTTCCTGGGCCATAGCCACAAAAACGCCTGCTTCCTGGGATTCCGCCACAATCTGAAGCTCCTGGCAGCTCCGGATATCTCCCGCCTCCACAGTGGTATGCCGGGAATGGGGCATATAAAACTCATCGTCAAAGCCCCGGACCAGTGGTTCTTTCCGATTCAATACCTGATGGGGATAGAGGCCAAAAAGCTTATGAGGCAGAAGCTTTTTCTTTATTCCATAAAAATGGTACAGAGCCGCCTGGGCGCCCCAGCAGATAAAATAGGTAGAGGTCACATGGGTCTCAGACCAGTCCATAATTTCCACCAGTTCCTGCCAGTAGTCCACCTCCTCAAACTCCATCTGTTCCACCGGCGCACCTGTAATAATAAGACCGTCAAAGCGTCCTCCCTTTACCGCGGAAAAGGGCTCATAAAATTTATTGATATGGCTCTGAGCCGTATTTTTAGACTCATGACTGCTCACCGTAATAAAGGTAATGTCTAACTGCAAGGGTGTATTGGACAGCGAACGCAAAAGCTGTAGCTCTGTGTCTTCTTTAAGGGGCATCAAATTCAAAATTCCAATTTTCAGCGGACGGATATCCTGATTCAAAGCCCTGTTTTCATCCATAACAAAAATATTCTCTCTTTCCAGTATTGCTCTAGCCGGCAAATCACTTGGCACTTTAATTGGCATTGTTTGTCATCCCCTTTTTGATTTTTTGCCGATTTCCTCTCAAATTTCTTATTTAGTTTAACACATTTTTATACTGTTTTACAAGAATTGTATACAGCACAAATGTCCGTATATAGCGGACATTCCTTTTTAAGCATCACTAAGCTTCTCAAGCGCTACTTTTATATCCTTGTCTAGCATTTGTCCTTTTACATTCGAAGAAAATACCATCATACTTGACCGCAGAACGCAAAAATATATGATTTCTAAAGGATGTCAAAATGAATTTCAAGAAAAAATCGTAAAAAAATAGGGTAGTCAAATATCTGTATCAAGTACAGAGCTGACTACCCTATTATTCTAGGTCTATGACGCTCTATTTTAGGCATATAGACATTTTTTAATGAAATGTAGATTCCTCCATAAACTTTAAAACGTGCTAAAAATAGCAAATAATGCACATTTCATTATTTACTACTAAATTTATCCAAATTAGTAGTTTTCAAAGAAGTAGATACATTTTATACGTGCTTAAATACTATTTATTGTGATTTTTAGATTTGTAGCATAGATAGCAGCCATCTGCCCCCATGCTGTCGTGTCATTTTCGCTGTTGCTGCCACCACCAAATGACATACCGTCACACCACAGATCGATCCAATCACCAGCCTTTACATTTCCAGTCCAAGCAGGGGGATAGCTTGAGGCAGGGATCGCTTGCCAGGAGGTAGAATTCATATAATTTCGGGCTCCAGCGGATATTACAATTCTATTTTTTCGAAGTTTTGGGTCGCCCCAGTTATTGTATATACCATTTGGGGTCCCAGAGGCAATAAAAGATAATGATGTTAACGCTACAGTAATATTTGCATCCTTTTTAAAATGAATACAACCTCCTTTCAGACTAGCAATTAATTCATTTGCACCTTCCCCACTATAAGAATCAAGCCATGCGCGGTTATCCCAATAATGATTTTGACGGAATACTGGTTTTCCAGTGTGATCTGCTGAAGCTGTTATATTTGGATAGGTAAAAGATATTAAATCAGGATATGTTCCTCCAGAAGCGGAGACTGATAAGATGCTACCAGGCCTTAAGATCTGTTTTACCCAGACAGTAACTCCATGATAGATGATTTTTTCTAAAGCAACATTACCATAAGTTAAATTTGCACCATTGGGTATGGTAGTATTATTGTATATTAAAGCCATTGTATATCTCCTTACTTAGGTGTAATTGTTAGAGTGGTACCTGATAAAGAAAAGATGCACTGGGTTCCTAACGCAGAGGCATTTGCCTTATTGTTTAGATTTGCATTGAAAGTTGTAGACATATTAGTTATTGTTGTATTTAAGGTTCTAACAGATTTTGCGCTGGCAGCTATTGTTGGATCATCACAATTCAAATCGGATGTAATACCATTAATTGCGCCAAGCTTAGTTTCGGCATTCTTTCCATCGTTGAATTCAACATCTGATGCTTTTGTCCAAAAAGAAATTCTTTGCCATATTTTATTTGCTTCATCCATTAGCTTTCTAAATTTTCTTCCAGTTACAATTTGTTCATTAATTGCCATAAAATCATCCTTTCTAAAATAAAAAAGCACTCCAAAAAAGTGCCGATTTTTTAACCCTATTATCCTTTATTTTAAATCCAAATATCACCTTCTAATGTAGATTGAGGTTCTTCATCTGCATTATCAGATTCAAAAGGTATAAATGGATTTATTTTTGTTTTTGTTAGTATATATTCCTGCAAATTATAAATACGATTTTCTATTGCATTTAAATAATCAGCAAAAAAGCCATAGACACCTTCCTGTTGATTTATAAAATTGTTTGCTTCGTTGTATTTTTCTTCTGAAATTAAATCATTGTAAATATTGATAATTTCAAGTTTCTCAATATTATTATCCTGAAAAAAAATCATAGAATCAATACCATTTGGATATATTGACATTGTATTAATCATTTTCAGACTCCTATCCAAACATCATTATACTGGCAATCAGGTTCCACATCATCAAAATACACACACTGTTGTACTTGTTTTGCATATAATTGCGTATTGTAAATTTCCTCTTCCCACGTTCTAAATGTGGTAGCATCAATCACATACTGATTCAGCACATCAAGATTTGCTTGTATAATGCGAGATGCCTGACCATATAACCCTTGGGAACGAAGAGTATTAATTTGATTAACGATAGATGCAATATCATCGTCAACATTTTTAAAATTATGCTTAGTAATTTTTTTTGTTGGAAAATTACTAAATTCATTTTCATAATAGTTCAATTTATTATCTCCTTATTATATTTCAAGATTTATTTAAATAATAGGAAGCGTAGAATCTAGAAAAGTTTGCACTTGATATTATCTACCATGATGGCTAAAGAGTGGATATCATAGCATTGACGGGCATAGCAGATGCTACCGAGCTAAATAGCATATGCAGCAAAATATATCCTATAGGACCTATATACATTTTTATCAGTATCACCAGTCCTGTCCCTTTTTGGTGGTGCCTGACAGTAAATTTAGGGCCCATATCTGCTGGCATTCAGGGGTGGGCATACGATTAGGGCACAGGCAGAGTATCCTATACAGCAATGGAGACTGAGATACCCAGTTATACACATACTGTTTCAAATAGTAGTGGCTAGATGATTAGCTGGAGTAAACAAAAAATTTATCCATGGGCATAGTCAGTTGGAAAGCATGCAGCGAATGTAAAACTGGTGTAACGGGAGGCGGTGGAGAGCATAACAACATGCCACCTTATTACTGACTAGTCGAGTATGATATAGTTAAAAAATGCACGGATGTGGCCGTGCGGGAGGAAAAAATCTATATGGATTTCTTCTATACTGGCAGCCCTGCGTATGGCGTCTGGAGTGAAAAAACCATTGAACACTACAAGCTCCAGCTGGGGCGGATGCCTCATACGCTTGCTTAACCTGTACAAAAATTCACCACAGAGGTTCTTTTTACATATCTAGCACAGTGCAAATCTGTCAGGCAGGTTGACAACAGGTACTTAAATAATAAACAGGTATGCTTTAACAGCTTTTTTGGCTGGCTACAACGGAAAAAGCATAGTATCTACAACCCAACTGCCGTTCTGGAACAAATCCATTATGAAAAAAGGTTAAAATGTCTGATACAGATGAGGAGCAGAAAATCCTGCGCTGCGCCTGCAAACGGGAGCGCAGTCCAGTCCTTATTGAGCTCTTGTATAGCACTGGCATGGGTGTCGGGGAATTAGTCCTCCTAAATTGTTGGGATATCCACTGGGATACTTAAGGTTGCATAGTATTTGGCAAAGGTGCGAAGGAGAGGAGGGTACCTTAATGCTTTCTCCGGCTATCACCCTAAGCAATACCTCTTGTCTTGGATAGACACCAATCCAGCCTTGTTTGTGTCTGTCAAAGCCCCCTATCTCCGTCTGACAGAGCATGGTGTACTTCAGATGCTCCAGCGTCTTGGTCTTCGTGCTGGCGTGGAAAAGGTACATCCACATCGGTACCGGGCTACAGCAGCCACCAATGCCCTTAACCGTGGGATGCCAGTACAAGACGTTCAGGCGTTATTGGGACATGAGGACATTGGAACCACAATGATTTACTGTACCGTGGCCAGAGATAACGTCAGGGCAGCACACCGGCGCTATCTGGCAGCATAACATGGTCAATTTTTCACTCCCGGAAGGATCCGGGAGCTTTTAGGATGTCAAAAAATGTAGCATATTGCCAAAATGCATGATATAATAATTCCGTTACCGCCCCTAGACTGGTAAAGAAAGGGGGTGTCAGCATGGAAATACTCGTTACTTTTTTAGTTGCTGTTGCGGCTGGTGTAGCTTGCCACTACATCATCAAATGGTTAGACAGTGACGGAGATAGTCGGTAACTAGCCTATGGCTTTAAGCCCTGCCATTGCCAAAATTGGGAATAGAAGAGCCCCCGATTCGTGGTCGGGGGCTCTTCACTTGTCGTCCTGCATGGACCACTCGTTACTTTTTGCCTACTGGCATTATAGCATATGCCGATTTTGATTGCAAGATACATTTCCAGGAGAAAATAAGCCCTAAATGCGAATTTAGGTAGCCTGTCTGGTACAGTGAGTAGTTTGTCTACTACTGTGGCCAAAAAGGCGGATGCCTCTACGGTAAATACCGCTTTGGCAGATGTTTGGAAAAAGATATATCCTGTGGGGGCTATCTATGTATCCGTGAGTGCCACCAACCCTGCAATCCTCTTCGGCGGGACCTGGCAACAAATAACCGGACGATTTTTGCTGGCTGCCGGGGGTGGGTATACGGCTGGGGCCACGGGTGGGGAGGCGTCCCATACATTGACTGTGGCGGAGATGCCAAGTCATACACATGCCGTGGCAAACAGTAGTAATAGTCAGCTTATTGGCTGGAGTGGACACAATAACGTATCTATTAGCATAACTAGTTGGGGAGCAGGTAACGCATGCAATGAGAGTAAAATTAGTGCAGCAGGAGGTAGCGTCGCCCATAACAATATGCCCCCCTACCTGGTGGTGTATATGTGGAGGCGTGCATCATGATCCCTTTAAACATAACACAATGTGTAACTACCCCAGAAAAATCCTGTAGTAGAACCAGCACGTATGCAAGTGCCTCCCAATTTAACCACATTACCAGCTTTTACATTAAATTGATACACATTTGTAAGCCCAGATGTGCCCCTTTTGGTGCTCCTAATTGTTTGGGCCGCGTTATTAACTGTACAGTAGGTTGACGGGACGCCCTGCGGGTTTTGATTCCATCCTCCTGCATGAACAACCGCCAGCATCTTGCCGGCTCGGGGGCAGGTGTAGGAGTTGCCAATATTTTTGGAGTTTACATCATAGTCCCAATCGCCCCATACCTCATTAAATATTATAGCAAAACCATTAAAAGGGAGCGCTGAATCTGCACCTGCCGAATTGACAAAATGAAGAAGGCCATCACTACCAACATAGATGCGTATTTTACCCATTGCAGCGGCGTCTGCCTTACTGGCCAGTGCCGTAGTATCCGCCTTTTTGGCTACAGTAGTAGACAAACTACTCACTGTACCAGACAGGCTACCTAAATTCGCACTTACATCTTTAATTGCCTTCCCCGTCAACTTTGCATCCGCCACGAACCCTGCCGTTGTTACTGTCATAGGGTCAACTGTTTCCACAGTTCCAGATACATTGTTTATTTCTCGATCGATCTCATCAAATTTATCTTTGACACTTTTCCCAGCAATCTTGTCATACCACACAGCTGCCGCATGTGTCCGAAAAAACGCCAGTTTATGTAGGATTCCGCCAATAATGGGGTGAGCATCCACGAGTTTATATGTAGCAGTTTGGCCTCCGGATGTCTCTGTGTATGTGTGTATATTTTCTGGACGAGTATCGGCTGTCCAATTTGATTTGTTGGGCATTTGGTTAATCCTCCTTTTATTTTATATATATTTGACCATTCTGACAAAATTTTAATTACATATATCGGTGCACCTAAAGAATAACTTATTATACAAGCTGACCCATAATCTCCGTCACTTATTTTTTGTACCAAAGCCGTATAAGTTGTTCCACAGTTAATGATTGTTACAAAACTTCCATTTGGTAATGTGTCCCATTTGTTTTTTTATGTTTGTAC
Source organism: Lachnospiraceae bacterium (assembly GCA_022791975.1). Taxonomy (GTDB): domain Bacteria; phylum Bacillota; class Clostridia; order Lachnospirales; family Lachnospiraceae; genus RGIG4284. The sequence continues at coordinate 38,641 of JAAWAC010000051.1, forward strand.
TGGGTCAGCAATAACTGTTTCGTCAAGTATCGAATAAATTCCTGCCTTAATATTTTGAATAGACTCTACTTTATCAATTTTATTTTCTAAAGCTTCGATTTTGTTAAGCAATGTGAAAAGATTATCTTTTTCTGAGTTGTATATGAAATAATCGTCCTTTACTGGGATAAATACCATCTGTGTTGTATGCCAGATAGTTGACACAGGAATATTTACAACGCCATTTTCTACCGTTGCTGTTCCTGTTATGTTCCCTGCAGATGTATGATATGATATATTTGATATAATTCTCTCGTCTTTATTGAGTATTGCAGTGATAATTCCATAACCAGTCATTGCCATAATAGATACCATTGGACCAGGTAAGAATTCCCAAGGGGGCTCAAATGTAATATTATGTCCCTCTGTTTTCACTAATAATATTTTTAAATTTTGGATATTTTCTTTCATCTGTTTTTCTAATTTTCCGATTCTATCCAACAATGCAAGAGAGATTGCCCCCGAAAAATTATTCATGTAGTAACCTCCTCAAATCTTTCTATATTTTACAAAAGATAACATATATTTTCCCATCGACCGCTGGAGCGGATAAATAAATTGCACAGATTCATGGAAATCGAGTCTACTGTTTAACCAGATATCGCACATACCAGACGGATTTAAAGATACAAAATTTAATTTTCCAAAATCAACCGAGGCTGATATAACTGAATATGTGCCATAAGTAATTGTTCTTGGTGCATATTCGGGGGATATAGTAAAGATTTCTTTAACGCCTCCACTGAAACTTGGTTTTATGGTAATACACATTATCACAACAACGTTTTCTGCATATGCATAAGAGACAGAGCATTTTTCAACATCACGTGTGATTTTTCCTGAATAATTAATATAGCTTAATTCTTCATGTAGTTTGGAAAATTTTTCTTTTAATTCCTCATTTTCTTTCTTTAAGTTTTCTATCTCTTCCAATACATATAGGGGGGGAATTCCCTGTCATAGTTTGATCCTGCTAATTTCATTTTTTAATGGATAAATAAATTGCACAAGTTCGCCGTAAGTAAGTTCTTCTTTCAACCAAATGCTGAACGCCCCTGCTGTGCTTATGAATGCTGTATTAAGTTTTCCGTTATTAGCTCCTGATGATACGATTGAAAATAAACCATAACAAGTTTCTCTTGGTGCATATTTGGAGTCTATGGTCAGAACACTATCACCGCTTGTAAAACCCGGCTTTATGCCAATGCATATTGTCACTACGCCATTTTCGGCATATGCATAGCGAAGAACACATTTTGTATCATCAAAAGTAATTTTGTCCGATAATCTAATATACTGATTGCTTGTTGTTATCTCTATAATTTCATTTTCAAGAGCTTGTATTTTATTCAAAAGTGCGAGGGAGTCTGCCCCCCCTATCAAATTATTCATAACATTCCTTCCTTTTCATGGCCCATGTTACCCAAATTGTTGCGCGTATAACGGATCTGCTATTATTATGTAATCTAACCTTTCCGTCGCTGGTAAATCTTTTTAACGTAATTTCATTTCTGTCGCAATCATTACAGTGATGGAACTTAATAAATCATATTTTTCTATCGTTGGCGGTTGCACTGTCACATAATTTTGTCCAGTTGCAGAATCAATTTTCGGTCCATATAAGAGATAATTATCTCTGATTTTATCTATTAAGGCAAAGGAGTTATTACCCCTAGAAAAATTTCCATGGTTACACTTCCTTAATTAATAGTAGGGATATCCCCTTGTATAATCATAAGTGTGCATTCCAAATTTGCCTGTGACTGATTGTTGATGATAAATTCTTGCTCGTATTCTTCTCCGCTTATTTCTATAGTAACGTATTCACTTGTGATTATATTCCCAACGTGATATCTTAAAGCTGTGCCTGAACCATAGCCAGACAAAACATATGTTCCAGTGGCGCTTCCGGTAGTGCCTTGCATAAAGAGCATTTGTGTAAATGGAGCCCATCGCTCCATAATTTTTCGGTTTTTGTTGGCGGGCAGCTCGAAGTTGATTACCTCTAATTTACCCAAGTAGCGTTTCTCCAATTTCTCAAGTCTATCCATAAGCTCTAAAATTCCGGAGCCTGAATTTGTCATGTTTGACATGGTAATTCCCCCTACTTTAATGCAATTAATGCCCCACAAAATGTTATTTTAGGTTGATTGATTAAATTTCCAGTCACAAAATAACTATTAACACCATCATAATAATTATACATTGCTAAATCTACATGCGCGATATTATTATCAATAATTGTCATCATTCTACCTAAAAGCTTAAATTCATCAGGTGATTGATTAAACAAGTTTGTATTTTTTGCTTTGGCAATAACAGAATATTGATTGCCTGATGCATTAATAATAGGCAACTGGGGCGGGTTGTCTATTGTAAATCCAGAACTAACAGTAAAAACAAAATTATTATTACTAACGCTTAGTCCACTTACTCCGTTCTCACTTTCAAATGATACAGGATTAAAATTCAAGATTTTTTCCACATCCTCCACCCTATCAAACCACCCCTGCATCCCCGCCAGTAAAGTAGTGCCCTCGGTAGCCTGGGTGTATGTACCTTTTAGCTTAAGTATATACTGTTTCGCTGGAGGTTCTAAACAAACAATTTTGACAGCGCCGTCCAATGGTATAACATCAGTAATATTCGCTGCGATCTTAGATTCCTCAGAAGATAATACAGGGCCACTGCGCACAATATCCCAGGATCCTTGTGCAGCAGATACCATTCCCTCCACAGCAATCGTATTCTCATATCGATGGTATTCTTCATTCAGTGTAAAACCATCTATGGGCACAACCACTGCAACAGTATTATCTACAAACTCTAATTGTTGCGTTGGGACACCTTTTAAAATAATATAAACATCTCTATCTGGCTTATCTGCGGCATAAAAAGTGATTTCTGCATATTTTGTAGAATATCCAGTAATAAGGCTATATGCATATTGCATGTAATCCCAAATTTTATCTGAAACAGCAGAATCATCCAACATATATAAAGGCGTCATACCTTCACGTATTTCTGGAAGAGACAAGGTTAAAGAGTAAGGGGCGGAATTACCTATCCAATCAGAAGAAAGAAGAGTAACAGGAATATCTAAGCTTGCATTTCCATTAGGAGTATTCCATGTTCCATCGTCGCGCAAATATTTTTCTCCGGTTCCTTCCAATTTTGGACATAAACCATCCGATTCTGTTGATACAATACCAGACGCAGTGTTACTATCGCCAACAAATTCATAATAAGTTCCATTATATCTAAAACTATAAGTTCCATTTTTTTGCAAATAATTTCTGGCAATAGGCGTATCTTTATAATAAATATCTTTTGCACCTGTGTTATTTACATTTAGAGTTATGTTATCAACAGTATTGGAAGAGAGAAATTTTACTGTGATTTCTGTTCCATTTACTAAACTGAAATCTTCGCAATCTACAATTTTTTCTGTGGCAGTAGCAGAAGTAGAGCATATTCCATAATTGGAAGATAACAATTTCTCAGATCCAGAAAGTTCATCAATACTTGTTGGTATCGTAATATTTACCTTTCTATCTTCAGAAATCTCTATATCTTCGCCGTTTTGCTGGATTCCAATAATAACATTTTTTTCCGCGTCGGAGGGAGAATGTTCTGATACACTGTGGGCATATGCCGAACTCCAATTAGCAATAGATTCAGAAGTAACGCTGTCTAAAAGAGCTTTATTTTCATGCACATGTTTTTGGGTATTGGCATCCTCATATTTAATATGGTCCTCTTTGCTCAATAAACCATCGGTATCATCGGTTGCCTTTGGTATAGCGTTGGCAGAAATAGCAATCCAAGATCCTCCATTAAAACGATAGGTATAATCAGTATCCTTAACATTTACTGTCCAACCGTCCTCGGGATTTGGATATGTTGTGGCAATATCTTCATAGGTATCTACAGATTCTTTCCAATCAATTTTTGTCTCTAACAAAGACAATTTATTATCCACTTCATTAGGGGTATAGGGTTTATACCCCAATGCACTTGTGACATTGTCCTGTGTAAGTTCATTTCTAATGGTTGCGGATGATTTATTCTCAACATTACCAAGGCCAACTTGGAGTTTATCTACTTCATGTGGATTATTTTTGTTATTTATATGTGCATTCAAGGATTCTTTTGTTGCTAATAAATTATCCTGGCTCTGATTTTTTTGATCAAGCTTATGGAGCTCCGAGTCTATTACGGTATTATTTTTATTAAATACTTGAACACTGTAACGCTCTGGAGATTTTGGTAATTCTAATTTTTTATATTGCGTATAGTCAGGCATTTAATTCCTCCTTCATACTTATTAAAAGGGGGTGTCGCAAAATCATCAAATTAGATGATTGAGCGTCACCCTCGCTCTATGTGCAGAAAATCTGGAAAGTATCCTTTGGTGTTTGGAAGACTTCCCTGAGTTTTTGCGTACTTTAATAATACTGCTGTTTTTCTATGGTTTATGCGGTCTCTTTGACTGGAAAGAAATAACTCCCTGTTCGATCTTTTTGTATCTTTCCATGTAGTTTATTGATGTTTTAGCCCATACAC
>JAAWAC010000052.1 GCA_022791975.1 Lachnospiraceae bacterium
CCATAATTCCTTCCGGGGCCTTTTGCGACTTCCGCTGTTTTTTAAGTTCCGCTACAGTCCCAATAGACCCCATGGTTCATGAAGCACATCTGGTCGCACCGCTCCCATAATTCCTTCCGGGGCCTTTTGCGACTTCCGCTGTTTTTTAAGTTCCGCTACAGTCCCAATAGGCCCCATGGTTCCTTCCAGGGCCTATTGGGGCTTTCGCTGGTTTTTAGTTTCTTTATAAGGTGGGGTCAATAATCACTTTCAGATAGTCATCTGGACGGTTATGGATATCCGGGAATACCTCCACAGCCTCCTCCAAGGATACCACCTTGGTGATAAGCTTATCTGTGGCCAGACGGCCGGAGGTAACGATCTTGGCTACCTGGCCGAATTCCTCGTGGGTATAGTTAAAGCTGCCCAGGACTCTTCTGGCAGAGCAGACCACATCCTGCATATTGATGGTCATCTCCTTCTGGGACATGCCGACCCAAACTGCTGTTCCTCCTACCTTCAGGCACTTGATAGCCTGATTGGCTGAGGCCTGTACGCCCACGCACTCAATGGAAGTATCAATCATAGCCCCGTCGGTAAGCCGGGACAGTGCCTCCATGTAATCCTCATTCTTGGGGTTGATCACCGCATCCGCCCCCAGCTCCAGGGCTGTTTTCAGACGGGCATCGCTTAAATCCGATACGATAAGTTTGGCCGGATTCTTAAGCTTGGCCAGCTGCAACACACAGGCGCCAATCATGCCTGCACCGATGATCAGCACATTTTTTCCCTCCAGATCCCCGGCCTTCTCCACGGCGCCGTAGGCCACCGCGTAGGGCTCCGCCAGGGCTCCTATGTAGCAGTCACTGTTCTCCGGCACCGGATACAGAAGCTTCTCCGGTACCGCCACATACTCGGCCATGGCTCCGTCTGTGGTGAGCACTCCAAAAAATCTCTTGTTCAGACACAACATGGTCATGCCCTTCTGGCAGTTCTCGCAGGAGCCGCAGAAATCAATGGGTTGTACAATCACTCGATCTCCCACTTTAAATTTCTCTGCCCCCTGGCCAAGTCCGGCAATTTCTCCAGAAAATTCATGGCCCATGGTCATCGGCGGAATCCGCCGGCCTGTCAACCCGTAATACCCGTGTACGTCACTGCCACAGATGCCACACCCCTTTACCTTTACCAGAACCTCTCCTTTTCCCGGCTCCGGCACGGGTACCTCCTGTACCTCCAGCTTCTCCGGTCCCAAATAACGCAATGCCTTCATGCTAAAAGCCTCCTCTCTTTTTCCTCTTCCCAAGCTTCTATTTTTAACCCTTTATTTTGTAAGGTTGTATTACAACCTTACTATAATCGTTCTTTTCTGTGAAATCAATCATTTTTCCTAAATTTTTGTCTTTTTCAAATAAAAACAGCTCTTTCACCAAAATAAAAGAACTGTTTTTGTGCATTATTGCTATAAACTCTATGATGTTCCATATCCATATGGTTTTCGGTACTTTAAGAACAGGAACACGGACAATCCCAAAGCCATCAGCTCTGCCGCCGGCGTGGCCAGCCAGATGCCATTTACTCCCAAGAGCATAGGCAATACCAGCATGGTAATTAACATAAACACAAAGGAGCGGGAAAATGCAAGGACCGCCGAGACCATGCCATTGGACAGCGCGGTAAACATGCCGCTGGCAAAAATATTAAAGCCTATGAAAAACAGGGCAATGGTGCAGATTCGATTGCCGGTTACTGCCAGGTCATACACAGGATTATCCCTCCGGGCAAACACGGATACCAGGGGTTTTGTCAGGCTAAAGGAAGCCGCCACTGTCACAAGAGAGAGAAAGGCAATGACCTTTAGGCTGAGGGCCACCAGCTTTTTAAGCTTCTCCCGATTCTGCTCTCCATAGTAATAGCTGATCATAGGTGCCACTCCATAGGAATATCCCGTATACAGGGAACTTGCGAACATCAGTACGTACATAATTATGGTAACTGCGGCCACCCCGTCTTCTCCCACATAGCGGAGCATGGTCCAGTTAAACATCATGGTGATAATTCCCGTGACCAGGGCAGTGGCCATCTCGGAGCATCCGTTTGTGGCAGCATTTACCAGGACCTTCAGCCGAAGGATTGGTTTCTTAAAATGTAGAAGGCTCTTCTTTTGGCTGAATACATAAAGTCCCACCACAGCAGTCACAGAATATCCCAGACCAGTGGCCATGGCTGCGCCGCTGATCCCCATGTGAAAGACCGCCAGAAACACATAGTCAAGAACCATATTCAAGACGCCCCCAGTTACAGAGCAAATCAGGGAAAGGGTAGCTTTCTCACTGGCAATCATAAAAAGGGTAAAATTGTTCATCAGCAGAATAGGCACCGTAAACAACAGATAACGGCTTAAATATGCCCTACAATACTCCTCCACCTTCCAGGAGAGATGCATTCCTCCAAAAATACCGTCCATCACCAGATATCCCAGCCCACACATTACAAGTCCCACCAGCACATTCACCAGGATCAGGAAGGTAAAATCCTCCCTTGCCTCCTCCTTCCTCTGCTCTCCCATCTTTTTCATGATAACCGCACTTCCCCCGGTGGCCAACATAGTGGAAACAGCCGTGACAAGCTGGATCACCGGTGCAGTCAGGTTTATGGCCGACAGGGCGTCGGTTCCCATAAGGTTTGACACAAACAGACCGTCAACCATGGTGTAAAAAGACATAAACACGGTCATGGCCATGGTTGGAACAGCAAATTTTAAAGTATTTTTCAGGGTTACAGGTTTTAAATATACATTCTGGCTCTCCATCTTTTTTCTCCTCTCACCTTGTATTTACTTCCTGTATGAGGTATCATAAACCGTACAGTAACTGTACAGTCAAGTAGTTTTTACTATTTATTAGTCTACTTTACAGGTGTCACATGACTCCTGCCAGAAAGGAATCAAAAAATGGAAAAAACCGAAAAACTGCTCACCATCGGACAGTTTGCCTCTCTCCACGGCATTAACAAAAAAACCCTTATGTGGTATGACCAAATTGGCCTTTTCAAGCCTGCCGCCATCAACCCGGCCAATGGCTACCGCTGCTATAGCTACCGCCAAAGCCCCATCCTGGAGACCATTCTGCTGCTTCGGGAGCTGGATGTATCCATCGATGAAATTCAGGGATTTATGAAAAACCGCTCCGCCGAAAATCTGAAATGCCTGCTGGACGAAAAAATAGCTGCATTGGATCTACAGATCGTCCATCTGGAAGCTCTCAGAAATACCCTGCGCAATCATCAGCAAAATATGACAACCCTGCTGACAATGGATTTGTCACAGATTAGCCTGGTGGAAAAGGAAGAATGCTGCCTAGTCACCGTAGATATTGACAGGGACACTTCCTTTGAAAAAGAGGTGGAGCTTATCACCGCAGAGACAGCCAGATACCAGCTGGGCCGGCTCCATGACGCCTCCTATGGCTCCATGATCCCTGTATCCAGCCTTCTTATGGGAAATTTTTACAATTATACCTGTTTATTTGTGGAGATTCCATTTCTCAAGCAGAAAAAGGGCCTGCACACACAGCCCAAAGGAAAATATCTGCGGGCCTTCCACAAAGGCAGCTGGGATAACATTCCCAAGCGGTATGAAGCCATTTTGGAATACGCCCGCAACCAGGGGCTGACCCTTACAGGTTTTTCCTATGAAAAGGGAATCAATGAAGCGGTTATCGACCGGATTGAAGATTACATTGTGCAGATCGAAATCCCCATTCTGGAATAGAAACATTTTCCTCTGCCTGCTTGTCAACCCTTCGCCTGCATAGTATAATAGATTTATCCAATTATTTCATACAGAGAAGAGGAGAACGACCTATGCATGAAGTTTTAGAAAAGATCCAGAAAATCGGAATCGTACCTGTTGTGGTGCTCAATGACTCCAAGGATGCCGCTCCCCTGGCCAAGGCTCTCTGCGAGGGTGGGCTGCCCTGTGCCGAGGTGACCTTCCGCACCGACGCGGCTGAGGAATCCATTCGCATTATGAGCTCCCAGTACCCGGATATGCTGGTGGGCGCCGGAACTGTCTTGACCACAGAGCAGGTGGATCGGGCCGTGGCCGCAGGGGCCAAATTTATTGTAAGCCCGGGCCTGAATCCCAAGATCGTACAGTATTGCATTGACAAGGGTGTCCCCATTACTCCTGGCTGTTCCAGCCCTAGCAATGTAGAGCAGGCTCTGGAGCTTGGTCTGGAGGTGGTGAAATTCTTTCCGGCCGAGGCAGCTGGCGGATTAAATATGATCAAATCCATGGCAGCTCCCTACACCACCATGAAATTTATGCCCACCGGAGGCATCAGCGCTTCCAATATGAAGAGCTATCTGGACTTCCCCAAAATCATCGCCTGCGGTGGCAGCTGGATGGTAAAGGGGGATCTGGTGGCAGCTGGTGACTTTGACAAAATCCGGGATTTAACTCGGGAGGCTGTGCAGACCATGTTGGGCTTTGAGCTGCGCCATGTGGGAATCAACTGCAAGGACGAGAACGAAGCTGACCAGGTAGCCGGACGTTTCGATCAGGTATTTGGCTTTGCCAAGAAGACCGGCAACAGCTCTATTTTTGCGGGAACTGCTATCGAAGCCATGAAAACTCCTTATCTGGGCGCCAACGGCCACATTGCCATCGGCACCAACTATGTGGATCGGGCTCTGAATTATCTGGAATCCCAGGGCTTTACCTTTGATATGAGCACCGCGAAATACAAAAATGACAAGCTGATTGCCGTTTATATGGAAGGCGAAATCGGCGGCTTTGCCGTACATCTGGTACAAAAATAAGGATTCCTTCCAAAGGCAAAAGCCTGTGGCCCGCACTTCTCAGTGCTGAGCCACAGGCTTTGTTTTTACTGCCTTAGTCAAAATCCACTCCACCCAGTCCGCGTAATATTTTCCCAGAACATGGGCATCATCTGCCGTATATTTCTGATCCAGATTGCCATCCTCATCGTCAAAAACTTCATTTACATCAATGTAAAAGCTTGTCTTTCCGTCCGCCAGCTGCTCCACCGCCTGGTTAAACCGGTCAATGCTCTCATTGTTGTAAACCTCTGAGGTCTCTGACTTGCGCTGGGAAATATGTAGGTTGGCCTCCAGGAAAAAAATAGCATTCGGCTGTAGCTCCCGCATTCGCTCCAACAGCTCCTTATAGCGGGTCACTGTCTTTTCGTAGGAATACCCCAGCTCATTGATCCCCAGCATCAGATAAATTTTCCCAAACTGACGTTCTGTTAACACCTCCTCAAGCTTCCGCTTTTCCCCGGAGGTTACTGCAAGCTGTTTTTTATAAATCACATAGAGATTCATTCCCGAATCTGCGAAGACCTCTGCCTCTCCCAAATCTCCGTACTCGGAAAGTCCCACTGTACGGGAATCCCCGATAAACAGGGCATCCTGAAAATAAGAAACGCCAGCCTTGTAAAACACGGACTCCTCTTTCTTTTCCTCTGGCTCCCTTTGAGGCTCCTTCTCTATGGCAGGCTCTGGTTTCTGGGTTCCAGCCTGGGAAAGCCTGTCCAGGGACAGCCTAGCCAGCGCCACAGGTTCCTCCCAGGATTCATCCATCTGCCCTGTGGGCTTTCCGGAGGCGTGGTTCTCAAGGACCAGAGCTCCTGACTGCCAGGCTATCAGTACCGCCAGAAAGCTTGTCGCCAGCAGGATTGTATAGGTATATTTTTTCATCTTTCTCTCACACGATCTTCTCCACTAAAACTGGTAATAGAGGAAGGGGTCATCCAGCCCTATGTACATACAGTACACACAAGCCCAGAAAATCGCCACCAGCCCCAGGGCCATTACCAGAGAGTCTTTCTTCTTTTCGTAAATTTTTCTGGGAAGTCCGGTACAACACACAAACGCAGCCAGCAGGGAAAACAGATACATCCGGCCGTATTTGAAAAAATCCCCCGTGAAAACAGCTGCTTCCTCTCCTCTGAAAAAGGGAAAAAGCCGTTCTATGTACACACCCAGCTGTCCCAAATTCGTAACGGCAAACAAAAGCCAGGAAAGGGGAATCACCAGGAACATATACAGATGCCCCAGCAGGGGAAATCGCTCCAACACCCGCCTCCATCCCAATTTTTCCAGGCAGATCAGCAGACAGATAAACAGCCCCCACAGAATATAATTCCAGCTGGCCCCATGCCAAAGGCCCGTGAGCATCCACACCAGCAGCAGATTTCGAAATAAATGTCTCCGGTTTCCTCCCAGGGGAATATAGACATACTCCCGAAACCAGCTGCCCAGAGTAATATGCCAGCGCCGCCAGAAGTCCGTCATGCTGGTGGACAGATAGGGATTGCGAAAATTGTCGGGAAACTGAAAGCCCATGATCAATCCCAGCCCCTTGGCCATCAGGGAATAGCCGTAAAAATCAAAATAAATCTGAAAGCTGTAGGCCATAAGTCCCAGCCAGGCAAAGGGTGTGGAAATGCTCTCAAAGCCGATAGAGCGAATCTGATTCCAAAGATTTCCCACCTGATTGGCAATGAGTACCTTTAGCCCCAGGCCAATGGTAAACTCCCGCAGCCCCTCCTCCAGGTTGGAAAGAGACTGCCTCCGGCTTTTTAACTGCTCCCGCACCTGGGAATAGGTGACAATGGGCCCGGCGATCAGCTGAGGAAACATACAAAGATAGGTTCCCAAAGTTAAGAGGGACGACTCTTCCGGTACTCTCTCCCAATAGACATCTATCAGATAAGAAGTAATCTGAAAGGTATAAAAGCTTATACCAATGGGCAGCACCAACTCCGCATAGGGAAGCCTGCCCTCCACTCCTGCCCATCCCAGTAATGCATTGATATTTTCACTGATAAAATCCAAATATTTAAATATAAACAGGCATCCCAAATTATAGGTCAGGCCTGCAAAAAGCCATCTTTTTCTGCCCTTTCGTTCTGTCTGGCCTCCCATTTTCCGGGCCGCCGCATAGTTCACCCCCACGGACAGCAGCATCAACAGCACATAGGCTGGCTGCTCCTTCACCCCATAAAAATAAAAAACCAAACTGCCGAGGAAAATAACTGCATTTTTCATTTTCTTCGGTATCAGAAAATAAAGCAGTAAAAAAGCCGGTAAGAAATAAAAGAGAAACGTCAAACTGCTGAATACCATGGCTTCATCCTCTATTATGTCAATGTCGCTGTAACCAAAACCTTTACAGCCTCAAGCATTCTCCTCCATTGGAGGGATTTTTCTTATCCTTCTGCCCTTTTGTAATCCTCCATATACTGCTCCAGAATCTCAGCGGCACAAGCCACCAGATCCGCGCAGGGACGTTTTTTATAGTATTCTGTTGTCCGGGCCTCCGGCACCGGAGCCGATCTGTGGGTACCAAGCTTTAAAAGCTCCCGACAAACAATACTGCCGTTTTTCTCAGAGAATTTCCCGGCCAGCTGTTGTATCCGGGCATAATGTGCCGTCTTAGCCTCTCTATCTTCCGGGTCCGTATACCCATACAACAGACCTGCAGCTAAAAACATGCCACTGACTGCGCCGCAGACCTCCCGCAGGCGCCCCATGCCTCCCCCTAAAGAAGAAGACAACAAAAGAGCGGTCTCCCTGTCAAGGCCTGTCTCCTCACAAAAAGCCACCAGCACCGACTGACTGCAATTATATCCCTCTAAAAACAGGGCCCTTGCCTTTTCCCCGTAGGTTCCCATTTGTCTCTCCCGAACACTCTGCCTGGCAGGCACATGGCCAGCCCAGCAGCCCGTCTCTATATCAGAGCCTTTTTGGGGCCTTTTAAAAGCCCTTTCTTTTCAGCTCACTTACAATCTGCACATAGGTTTCTGTCACGTCAAAGCCCCGGTAATCCTCCCGGGTAAGGTCAATCATATCTCCATGGGAAATACCCCGGCTGTGAGAATTGGAAAAAATCCCCTGAAACTCTCCCCACCTGGCAGAGGAAACGCTGACCAGACCATCGTTCTCCCCCTCCAGATGACGAATCATACAGTAGGGAATACACAAAAGGAAATGACTCCAGGCATGCTTCATCTTGGACATGTAGCTCTGATAATACACACCCGGTTTATCCGGCATCTCCTCATTTAAGCGAGCGGTCTCCCAGGTGGAAAACTGGTGCGTAGCCGTATAAAAATCCGGATTTTTGTCTCCCAGCTTTCGAAAGCTTCTGTCAAAACAGGCGGCCACAAAACGGTAAAGTCCCTCTGGCAGCTTACAGGCCCGATCCACAAAACGGCATCCCCCATGGGGCGTATTGATGGTAGTCAGAGAGGCCACATAAGGCGCCATCTCAAGCTTGGAAATAGCATAGCGAGCGTCCAATCCTCCCTTGGAGTGGGCCAGAATATTTACTTTCTGGCAACCAGTTTCTTCCAAAATCTGGAAAATTCGATGTCGAATATTCTCCCCATTGGAAGCCACCGTTCCCAGCGCCTCCTGATTTCCATAGTAGATCACCGCGCCGTTTCGCATGAGCTCCCGTGGAATCCGACCCCAGTAGTTGAAATAGCGCAAATCCCGAAATCCAATGCCATGCACCAGCAAAAGGGGATAGCGGGTGGCACAAAGGTGTGTATCTGTCCGAAGCTCCCGAAGCAAGGTCTTGCCCCGCTCAAAATCGTATTCCTCATACACCAGACGGCATGCATAGAGCAGCACAGCCAGATTCACCAGGGGAATCCACATGGTCAAAACCATAACCACCCGCCGCACAATGCTCAGCCGGCGGGAGGTACAAAAGATTCTCACCACACCATTGGCCAGATACAGAAAAACAGCCAGCAAAGCCCAGATTCCATTGAAAAGCAAGCCCGGTACCGTGGCAGGTCCAGGTCCTTCGCCAGCCCAAAGCCTTGGATAGAGACCAAAAAACACTGCCATCTGTGCTGCCATTCCGTAAAGTCCACAGTAAATTAAGCTCCGCCCACCCAGCATAATGCGAAGGCGGAGGGCCGTCTTAACCTTGTCCCTGGCTGGGGCAGCATGAAGATAAAGGCCTGGAATAAGCAAAAGCACCGCCGCAACCATCAAAATCTGCCAAATGATCACCATGGGCACCTGCTGCATTCGAAGCCAGATTTTCAGCTGCTGCAAAGCCAGCACCAGATTTTGTGCCACCGGCAGATAGATAGCCAGCAGCCCTCTGCGCAGCCATTTATTCATCCACTACCGCTTCCCATTCTTTCTCTTTAAAGCCCACACAGATTTTCTCCTCTGTAATCAGCAGGGGCCGTTTTACCAGCATTCCATCCGAGGACAATATTTCCAGCTGCTCCTCCTCACCCATGGTTGGCAACTTTTCAGAAAGCTTAAGCTCCCGGTATTTGATTCCGCTGGTATTAAAAAAACGCCGGATTGGATAACCACTTTTTTCTACCCAACCGCGCAGCTCCTCCTTGGTTGGATTTTGCTCCACCATATGGCGAGTCTCAAAGGTGCATCCTCGATCCTCCAGCCATTTTTTTGCCTTTTTACAGGTACTGCACTTGGGGTATTCTATCAACAGCATGTTCATTTCCTCTTCCGCGCACTTTGCCGCCCTCTGGAAATTCCATCAGCCAGCCAAATGCCCTGACGCAACGAATTGCTTGCATTCATAAAGGTTCCACCTCTATCATAAGGCTTGCCAGAGGATTTTGCAAGGCTATAATTTTACAAATTTCGCATTTGGTATTTCCTGTTTATCATTTGCTCTTCTCGCATAATTTCCCTTGCAGTCCCATGAAAATATGCGTATAATAAAAAGACAGCCGTAAGGCCCAATTATTTTGAGAAACGGGGGATTAGTTTTGAATTGGAAAGAATTGTGGCAGCTCTATGCTGTTTTTTTTCGAATCGGCGGACTGACCTTTGGAGGCGGACTGACCATGTTGCCCATGCTAAAGCATGAGCTGGTCAACAAAAAAGACTGGATCACAGAAGAAGAGCTGATTGACTGCTATGCCATCGGCCAGTGTACTCCTGGCATTATCGCTGTAAACACAGCCACTTTTGTGGGGTACCGTAGGCAGAAGGTTTTGGGCGGCGTTATCGCCACCCTGGGGATGATCTCACCCTCCCTGCTCATAGTCACCGTTGTGGCCACCTTTCTTCAGTCCATTATGGATAACGTATATTTCCAGCACGCCATGATGGGAATCAAAGGTGTGGTCTGCGCCCTGATGCTGAATACGGTCATCACTCTGGCAAAAAAAAGCCTGGTGAGCCCCATATGTGTGGCAATCTGTGCAGCTGCCTTTCTTTTAACTCTGTTTACACCCATTCCCACCATTGCCATTGTAGTGATGGCCGGGATTTTCGGTGTGATATTAGATAAGATGGGAGGAATCCGCGCATGACATATTTCTATCTCTTTTGGGAATTTTTCAAAATCGGCCTTTTTGCCGTGGGAGGGGGCCCGGCTACTCTTCCCTTCCTCATGGATCTCACCCAGAAATACGATTGGTACTCCATGGCTGATCTGACCAACATGGTAGCTGTGTCGGAAAGCACACCCGGGCCCTTGGGCATTAACATGGCCACCTACGCCGGATTCCACGCAGCCGGTATTCTGGGGGGCGTAGTGGCCACCATGTCCCTGGTACTTCCCAGTATTATGGTGATTATTATTGTAGCCAAATTTCTGGCTAATTTCAGCGAGAATCCCACGGTCAAGGCCGTGTTCTTCGGCATCCGTCCCGCTGTCACTGCTCTGATTGCCTCCGCTGTCTACGGGCTTTTCAAGGTAGCTCTTATGACAGAGAATGGCCTGGCCATCAAGCCCCTGATTCTGTGTGTGGTGGTATTCGGGCTGATGCACATCAAAAAGCTGAAGACCTGGCACCCGGCCATGTGGCTTTTGATTGCAGCTGTGGTGGGGATTGTATTTCGGTTTTAATGCCTACACAGACTTAGCGCAAAACCTCTTCCAGCACCCTCACCCCATTTTCCCAGGCGATCTTCTCCACTGCGTCCTGGGAAAATCCTGCCTTTTTAAGGGCATCCCAAAGCCTCTCCATCTGATCTGGCCCTGTTATCTCCAGCCTGCTCTCAATGCCGTCAAAGTCCGTACCAATGGCCGCACACTCCAGACCTCCCACCTGGACCATATGGCTGACCTGGGCCACCATATCCGCAATTTTGCTGTCCCAACTCATGGTGTCCATACCCAAAAAGGCTGAGCAGAAATTTAAGCCCGCCACACCGCCCTTCTCAGCTAGAGCCCGGATCATCTCATCTGTTAAATTTCGTGGATGAGGGGACAGGGCCCGGCAGTTGGAGTGGGATGCTACAAAGGGCTTTTTGGAAATGCGGACCACATCCCAGAAACCTCCGTCCGATAAATGGGACACATCCACCAAAATCCCCAGCTCATTCATGTACTCCACAGCCTCCTGTCCAAAGGCCGTAAGCCCCTGTTCCATAATTTTGGCATCCCTGGAATTGGGAAATCCAAAACAGTTGGCACCATTCCAGGTGAGGGTAATCAGGCTCACTCCAAAATCTCGGTAGCTCTTAAGCTTTTCCAGACTTCCCCCCACGCTGCGCCCGTCCTCCAGGGTAAAGAAGGCAGCTATTTGCCCCCGGTCCCAGGCCTCTCGCATCTCACGAGCCGTCTGCACTGGTTGAAGCATATCCGGAAAAACCTCTGCGGTATGTATCAGAATCTCCCGCAATGCACGGATGTAGGCGTCCTCCGGCTCATAATCCTCCCGAAGCTGCCCGGCCGGGTCTTTTTCTCCATACTTTTGCCACCAGTCCATGTTGTTTTCCCTGGGGGGCACAAAGGCTGCAAAAAACTGAGCCCGGGCCCCTCCCAGATGCAGCCGTTCCAAATCCACGCTGACCTCTGGAAAGCTACCAATTTCCCTCTTTTCCTGTTCAAAGGCTCTCTTTAAAGTATCGCAGTGAAAATCCACATAGCTCACAGTCTTTTCCTCCTATTTTTAGTCGCTGCGCGACGGCACTAAAGGGTAAATTCCCTTCGGCCCACACTTTTTGAGAGAAACTTTCATCCAAAACTACTTGCATGAAAGTTCCTCTCGTGCGCCTTCGTCAATTTACCTTTCTACTTAGAGCTCTCTTTTCTACTTGGTATTTGTTTGCTGC
>JAAWAC010000053.1 GCA_022791975.1 Lachnospiraceae bacterium
CTTTAGATGGAAAAAACCAAGAGCTAATCATAATCAAAAGACAGATTTTCACTTATGTTTTTGGAAATTCCGTCGTAGTATTTTATGTATCATAAATTATAAATCCATTTCGCAGATTGAGATAATCTGCGAAATATCTGCCTGTCAGTGGGACTATTCAGTAAAGGAATGGAAAAATGCCTGCAGAGACCCTATGCAAAACTATTCACCAGTACAGTAAGCTTCCGATTCCCAAGGAAGAGATGGATAAACTGCTGGAAATTGCGGTGGATTACTGCAAGGTAAAAAACTGCGTGTATTCTCGGTATGGGGGAATTGGAAGCCTGAAAAAGCTTTATCCGGGCTATACCGTGCAGAATGAGATGACCAAAAGCGGGCTTCGGACAGAGCTGGGACTTCCGGCTGTTTACTTTTATTTGGCTGTATTTGAGGCATTGGGAGAAATTAAAAGCCAGTGGAGCCGGACAAAAGCCAAGGTTTTGGAACTGGCAGGCAAGAATGAGAATTTTACTCAGGAGGAGAAGCACTATATTCGCTTTCTGCTACGGGTGCCAAATGCTTTTGAGGCAGTGTTAAATCAGAGGCAACCAAAACTACCAAAAGAAATCCAAAAGCAGTACGAGAGTCTCACGGAAGCGGTGGAAACAGACAGGTTGAATCGGTATCTGTGCAGACAGGTGAGAAAATATCACAAAAAACCTCAGACAGATGCGGTCCAAGGTTTTTCCATCTCCGAACGGGCCTACCGCTATGGAGAAAATGGAAAGCAATATGGAATATATATTTCCACAAAAGAAGCCAGGAAACGTGTATTTGTGGCTTTAACAGATAGAAACTCTTATAGAAGTCAGCTGTATATAAAGCTTAAGCCCCAGGAGGCCAGAATTGAGATTGCTGTGCCACTTACTGTAGCAGTGCGCAATCATGAGGATTATGTAAACTATGTGGGGGTATCCATGGGCTTTTACACGATGTTGACCTCGGATAAAGGGCATTCTTATGGAGAACAACTGGGAGCCTGGCAGACAGAATATGCACAGTGGATACGCGGCCAGCAGGCCAGTTATCGCCGAAACCGCGCGGCCAATCCGGGAAGAAAAAAGTATGAAGCCCAAAAAAGGCGGTATTCAGAACAACTGCACAGCTATATCAACCATGAGCTGAACCGATTTTTTCAGGAGGAAAAGCCCCAGGTAATCTATATGGTAAAGTTGCCTTGGGGACAATCCGGAGGCGTCAACAGAAAGATCAATAGCAGTGTTTCCCTGTGGCCACGAGGCTACATTCGGGAACGTATGAAATTAAAATGTAAGGAGCAGGCAGTGGAGCTGATAGAGGTTTTGGGAAAGGATATCAGCAGAGAATGCAGCAGCTGCGGCGCCATAGGACAAAAAGAAAATGGTTGGTTTGCTTGTAAAAATTGTGGGTACCAAGTGGAAGAGAAGACAAACACTGCAAGAAACGTGTTAAATCGGGGACAATCTGGCAGGACAATCAACTAGCGATTGCGTGCCCCTGGAGTGCATACCTAAATGTTCATAAGAACCGCAGAACAGATAAATTCCGGTCAGGGACTGGGATTTTACCGGGGGATTGCCCGGACTGGGATGTGGGTTCCTGATATAAAAAGAAAAAACGGCATTAGAAGGCGGGACCGGATCTATCTGGCCTCTGCGCATTGGGTAGGCCAAGACCTTGGGAACATGGGGAACTGTGATGTACCAGGGAGCGAAGCGGGAAATAACCGCATCATCAGAAAATGATGACCAATATACCTTATTTATAATAGATAGAAGGGTGAGAAACGAATATGAGGAAAGCTCAGAAAAAACAGGCAGAGGATTTCATAAAGCTTCTCGACCAGGCCCATGATGAGATAAAAAAGCTGATTGAAAATAAAGAAAAACTGGTCGCCATGGAATTGTTAGGACAATGCCAAGAAGGCGCGGTTGGACTGGGGAATCTTATAGAAAATACAGATGGAGAAGGAGGGCCCACAATTCCGCTTTTGGAAGATTACTGTGAGCTGATTTATGAACTCCATCAGGAATTGGCCCAGGATCAGGAGATCCATGTAAATAAAGAATACAAAAAGCTTCGCAAAGCTTTAATTCAAATTGAGAACAGCGTCAAAAACCATATTAAGGTGCGGCTTGAGGTAGTGTTTCTTCCATATAAAGCATCTATGTGGGATTCCATGGAAAGTGTCTGGCAGGCGGCCCAAGCTGATCCGGACTGTGATGCTTATGTTGTGCCCATCCCCTATTATGACCGGGAGCCAAATGGCACGCTGGGGCTTTGCCATTATGAGGGAGAGCAGTTTCCATCCTATGTACCAGTAATTCATTACAGGGCCTACGGTCTCCGGGAAAGACAGCCGGATGCAATTTATATCCACAATCCCTATGATTATGCAAATTATGTAACAAGCGTTTCACCGGAGTTTTATTCCAGTGAGCTGAAAAAATATACGGATTGTCTGGTATATATTCCTTATTATTCTACGACTGGTGGCATGAGTGAGGGCCAGGCATCTTGCCCGGCTTATTATCATGCAGATTACATTGTAATTCAAGCGGAGAAATACCGGAAATTTTTTGATCTTTCCCTGCCAGCTGAGAAACTGGTCCCCTTGGGGTCTCCGAAATTTGACCGGGTGATGCGGATGTGTGAGAATCCACCAGAACCGCCAGCTGGGTGGAAGGAGAAGATGGAAGGGCGGAGGGTATATTTCTATAATACGAGTCTGGGGGGAATGTTGGGAAATACAGACCATTTTTTGAAAAAGATGGAGTATGTGTTTCACTGTTTTGAGGGACGAGAGGATGCTTGCCTTTTGTGGCGACCTCATCCTTTAATGGAATCAACTTTTCAGTCCATGCGCAATACCTACAAACCCAGGTATGATGCTTTGCGTGACAAATTTATGGATAGTGATCTGGGAATTTATGATGATACCCCTGACATTAGTAATACCATCGCCCTTTGTGATGCTTATATTGGGGATGCGGGCACCTCTGTAACCTCTCTGTTTGGAATGGCGGGAAAACCTCAGTTTATCCTGGATAACAATATTTGCAGTGCTCCGGAGGAGGAGGACTGGAAAGGAGCTATTATTCGAGGCTTTCCAGTGATAAGTGGTGTGAGAGAAGGAAGTCCCTGTATGGAAGAGGATTCCTGGATTTTGACCCAGGGAAATAAACTGTACCGCGCCTGCAAAGGAGAGGAAACCTTCCGATATTTCTGCGATTTATCGACCTATGCTTCGGGAGGCTATTATGATGGTCCGATTCTGATAAATGGGAAGGTGTATCTGTTTCCTGTCAATGCCCAGGATATTTTGGTGATTGGTGAGGAGGGAATAGAAAAGAGGATACAGCTGGAGCCTTTGGTGGAACAGGCTGGAGCCTTCTACTCGGCGGCAGTGGTGGGAAATTATTTGTTTTTGATCCCCAATCAATATCCTGCTATTGTCCGGTATGATACCAAAAAGGAAGAAGTTCTTTATTTTGATATTGACAAAAATATGTTTGTAGGAATCGTGGAAGGGGAACGGCGATGTGGTGGGGTAGGCGTGAAGGATGAGAAACTGTATCTGGCCTCACCCATAGACGGACATGTGCTGGAAATCCATGGAGAGACGGGAGAATGGCGTTTGTTGCCTGTTTCTATAGAGAGCCCTGGGGGATATCTGGGCATGATGTTGTCACCGGATGAGGGGGAATTCTGGCTGTTGCCCTTTGCTGGAAATGTGGTGACCCGGTGGAATCCACAAACAGGAGAGGTGCGGGAGTATCCAGCTTTTCCCCAGGGGTTTGCGTGTCGCCATATTATTCATGGATATACGTGCATGGAGCGACCTTTTGGAAGCGCTGTATTCCATAAAAATCATGTGTATCTTTCTCCCTGTTGGGGAAATCAGTATGTCTGTTTGAATAAGGAGACCGGGGAGGCAACTTGCTGGGTACCGCCCATAGAACAGCCGGAACAGCCGAAAAACGGATATTTCACCTGCTGGGCAAAAGGATATCTAGGATGTTTTATGGAGGGAAGAGAAGTCAGGGAATATCGTTTGTTTTCCGTCTATGACAGAAGGCTCTACCGTGTGAATTTTGAGACGAATGAATGTCAGGAGATAGAAATCGTCTTTGACAAAGTGGAATTGCGAAAGCATGAACCAGGATTTTGGGAGCAGTCTCAGTGGCTCCAGTATGCCTGCTCGGAAAATGCTTTTAACGCCCTTCCCGATTTTCTGGAGGGTACTCTTGCAGGAAGCAGCTTTAATAAGGAGAGGCAGCTGGCATCCTATCGGCAGTTAGCGGCCAATAGTGATGGGAGCAGTGGAGAGAAGATCCATGAATTTGTGCGAAGTAAAATTTGAAATATGGAGGAGAGGCCGGCATGATAAAAGTAATTACATATGGTACTTTTGACCTTTTCCACGAGGGCCATTACCGGCTGCTTCAAAGGGCAAAGGCCCTGGGAGATTATCTCATTGTAGGCGTGACAACGGAAGCCTATGATGAGACCAGAGGAAAATTTAATGTGATAGACAGTCTTATGACACGTATTGAAAATGTCAGAAAGACAGGATTCGCAGATGAGATTATTATTGAAGAAAATGCAGGGCAGAAATTTAGTGACATAAAAAAGTATGGCATTGATATTTTCACTGTGGGCTCAGACTGGGTGGGAGAGTTTGATTATCTCAAGGATTACTGTAAGGTGATTTATTTGGATCGGACGAAAAACGTTTCCAGTACCATGCTCAGAGAGAGTAACAGGCCGATTCAGAGAATTGGGATCATTGGAACAGGAAGGATTGCAGACCGGTTTATTCCCGAAGCCAAGCTGGTCAGTGGAGTCAGCGCTCAGGGCGTATATAATCCACATACCCAAAGTGCGCTCCGTTTTGCAGCACGTTGGGAGATTGAAGCCTATTCGAATTTGGAGGACTTTTTTTCTGCGGTTGATGTTGTCTATATTGCATCCCCTCATGAGACGCATTATGGGTATATCAAAGCCTCGTTGGAGCATGGAAAGCATGTTCTCTGTGAGAAGCCTATGGTGCTGAAAAGAGATCAGGCAGAGGAGGTATTTGCCTATGCCAGGGAGCGGGGGCTGATTCTGTTTGAAGAGATAAAGACTGCCTATTGTCCTGGGTTTAATAAGCTTTTGGGCATTGCTTGCAGTGGCAGTATTGGCAGTATTCGTAATGTGGAGGCTTGCTTTACCAAGCTGGAGAAGGTTCATACCAGGGAGCTCACAGACCGGACCTACGGAGGAAGCTTTACGGAACTGGGAAGCTATGTTCTTTTGCCTATATTAAAGCTATTTGGCACGGACTTTCGGGAGCTTCGGTTTGACACCATCCGGGGAGAGAATGGGCTGGACATTTTCACAAAAGCTTCCCTGGTGTATCCCACCGGTGTGGCCACTGCTACCTGCGGCCTGGGGGTAAAGGCCGATGGCCGGCTTTTGATAGCGGGTACAAAGGGGTACATTGTGGCGGAGGCGCCTTGGTGGAAAACTACGTACTTTGAAGTCCACTATGAGGAGGCAAACCGGGTGGATAGATACTCGGAAATCTTTTTAGGAGATGGACTACGGTATGAGATCAGCAATTTTCTCTACATGATCAATAAAAGCAATAAGGATAATTTTAAGCTGACCCGCGGTGAGTCCATTGCTCTGGCAGATATAATGGAACAATTTATGAAGTTGGAGAACCGATGAGATGAAGATATGGGCGCATAGAGGCTGTAGCCAAAGGTATCCGGAAAATACGCAGCTTGCCTTTGAGAAGGCTCTGGAGCTAAAAGGACTCACAGGAATTGAGCTGGATGTTCAGCTGACCAGGGACGGGGAGTTGGTGGTCATCCACGATGAGAGAGTGGATCGAACCACCGAGGGGATTGGATTTGTGAAGGATTACACCCTTTCGGAGTTGAAGAGACTGCATATTTACGCAGATGAGGGGCCAAGTCAGTCTATTCTCACAATGGAAGAAGTTTTTGACCTGGCAGAACAGCGGCTGAAAACAGGATTGAAGTTGAATATCGAGCTAAAAACAAGTGTCTATCCCTATCTAGGTATTGAGGAGAAGCTGGTGGAGCTGGTGCACAAAAAAGGGGGGGCAGATCAGGTGGTGTATTCATCCTTCTATGCCCTATCCCTGGAGAGGATCCGCAGGTTGGAGCCGGAGGCGGAAATCGGGGTCTTGGATGGGAAGGTCTCGGATTGTCTGTTTAAGCTAAAAGGATTACAAGGGAATGCACTGCATCCCTTCTGGAGAGGAATGGATCTGCATAAGAAACGGGTGGAAGGGTATTCGGTGCGGGCCTGGATGACCGGGCATCTTTATCCGGAAAAGCCTACCGGGACAAGGCTTGACCTTGCCTCCCTGGAGGCTCAGGGGATAACTGATATTTTTTTGAATGAGCCGGAGAGATATTTGTAGGAAGGATACATGGTACCTTGACAATTTCATACTTTACATTAGATTTTAGGAGTGGTTGGATTTGAGAGGGAATCAGAGAGCGTGATTTAAAGGAAAATATTAGAGAAGAGATATAAAATCTGATAAAAAGTATGGGATTGTTATAGTTTACATCAGATTTTTTGTTGTTATCTTATAAGAATTTGAAAAATAATAATTTGCGAATATGATGTACTGGACTGTTGAAAATTATAAAAACTAGATGGTAGGATTTGGCTGCAAGTAACTGATTGAGTCTTAAGTGACTGGAACGGCTGGGTAAGTTCAATACATGTATTGGCAAATTATGTTTTATCGTAATTCAGTATAGGAGATATAGAAATAATGCATAAGAACACAGCAATAGATGATTTTAAGTATACTTCGCAATCAATACGTAAAATTCAGTTAATAGAATTGGAAATATTAAAAGAATTAGATATGATTTGCAGGAAAAATAATATTCATTATGAATTGGATGGTGGGACTTTACTTGGTGCTGTCAGACATAAAGGCTTTATTCCCTGGGACGATGATATTGATGTGAGAATGCTTCGTGAAGATTATGATAAATTCTGTGAGGCATGTAAAGAACAGCTAAATATAGACAAATTTTTTTTACAAACATATAAAACGGATCCTGGATATCGATGGGGATATGCCAGAATCCTTAGACAAGGTACATATTTTAGTCGAAAAAATCAAGAGATGCTTACTATGAAAAGAGGAATCTTTATAGATATTTTTCCGTGTGATAATATGCCTGAGGCAGAAGTAGCAAAAATTATTTATAATATCAGGTGTTTTTTTGCCAGAAAAATAGCATATTCACCAGTAGGAGCAGTCCATGATAAAAATGTGGTTAAGAGATTCTGTTATCGCGTTTTGAGAAGACTTCCATATAAGTTATCTTTCAATGAATTTGAGAGGTTAGCATATCAATATGCGGGGAAAAAAACCAGACTTATTCGAACTCCAGCTTGGGGTTATAAGCAGGAATCAAAGGGATATCTTAGACAATGGATGGATGAGTATTGTGAATTGGAATTTGAAGGAAGTAAATTTTTAGCGCCAGCGGATTATGATGGATATTTAAAATATTTGTTTGATGAAAATTATATGATACCTCCACCAGAAAAAGACAGGGTTCCAAGGCATATATCTACAAAAATAGATTTTGGAGAAATAAAGGTGGAAGGTATATAGATACTTAGCTTTTGCTGAAATTTTGAGCAAAAATATTTTAATGAGAAAAAGTATGAGGGATAGAGATGAAAGAAAGTGAGTTTATTATCTTGCGGGATAAAGCAGAAAATAGAAGTGCAGACAAAAAAGATTATAAATCCTTAGAACCGTATCGGGTTGACAATGCAATTATTATGGCGGCAGGATATAGCGCGAGATGTATGCCTCTTTCGAATATAATGCCAAAGGGACTGTTTAAAGTAAAAAATGAGATTTTAATAGAACGAGAAATAGAACAATTATTAGAAGCCGGAATTAGAGAAATTGTGATTGTAACAGGGTTTATGCACGAAAAGTTTGAGTATCTTCAGAATAAATATGGGGTTATTCTTATACATAATAAAGATTTTGACAAATATAATAATATGTCGTCTTTATATGTCGCGCAAGAGTATATGAAAAATTCATATATTCTATGTTCTGATAATTATTATGAGGAAAATGTTTTCCACTCATATGTTTTTGATTCATACTATTCCTGTGTTTACTCAGAAGAATACTGTGATGAGTATTGCGTGCGGGAAACTGATATAAATGGATATATTACGGATATTCACAGAGGGGGAAGACGATCATGGTATACTATAGGAGACGCTTTTTTTAATAAAAAATTCTCAGAAAAGTTTATACAATTTATGAATGACGAATGGAGTAATTATCAGATACGAAATATGTTAATGGACGATTTTCATATAAGACACATGAAAGAATTGCCTTTAAGAAAAGTTGAACGTCCGGGAAGATGTATTCTGGAATTTGATACTCTGGAAGAAATTCGACAATATGACGGGAAATTTGGAGAGTTTATCGATAATAATTTAGACAAAGACAATGGAGTTATAAAGGTATTTTCAAAATATTTAGATGTAAAGTCATATCATTCAGTACCTACAGAACAACAAAATGGAAGGCTTCATTTAAATGAAAATTTGTTTGGGCCCTCTCCGAAGTGTATCGAGGTACTTAAAGATGTTAAAATGGAAGATTTATATCTTTATGATTTATCTCATAGGGATGAGCTGATCGATACGTTGTCGAGTGCCTGTGATATTTCAGCAAATAATATTTTTGTGCATAATGGTTCAGCAGAAGTAATTAAATCTATCTTTAGTATTTTGTTAAATGAAAACGATAATGTTCTTATTCCAATGCCAGGATGGAGTTATTATAAAAGTGTTTCTGATGCAAAATTTGCTAATTGCATTTCTTATGAAGTATGCGAGAGAGAAAAATCTTATGAATATAATATAGATGACCTACTAAAAAAAGCTAAAAAATATAA
Organism: Lachnospiraceae bacterium; assembly: GCA_022791975.1. Taxonomy (GTDB): domain Bacteria; phylum Bacillota; class Clostridia; order Lachnospirales; family Lachnospiraceae; genus RGIG4284. Next base: position 9,006 of record JAAWAC010000053.1, read on the forward strand.
TCCTAAAATAATAGTAATCACATCACCACAAATGCCAACAGGGTGTGTGATAGAGCAGGAAAGTATAGAACGGATCATTAAAGAAAATAAAAATGCTATAGTTATGCTGGACGAGGCATATTGGGGATATGGGAACAATGATAATGTATTTGAAAAAAAGATGATTACATATTACAGCAATGTAGTCATTACAAGAACATTTTCAAAATTTTATGGTCTCGCCAATATCAGAATCGGGTATGGGCTATGCAGCTATCCATTAAGAAGGACGATTGGACTTGACCTTCCTTTATTCAGAGCGAGCGGAATCAGCAGAAAAATTGCTGTTGCAGCAATTAGAGATAAAGAATACTATAAAGCGATGAAAAAGGAAACAAATCAAATACGTGATTGGTTTATCAATGAATTAAATGCTGTAGACAGTGTAAAAGCATATTATTCGGAAGCAAATTTTGTGTTTGTTAAATTGCTAAACGTTGATGCTGATAAAGTAAGGGCATTTATGGAAGAAAATAATATCTTGGTTCGGCTTTTTGTTGATAAAGATGCATTGAGGCTAAGGATAACTGTAGGGCCAAAGGATCTTATGGAACGTGTATTGTTTCAATTAAAGAGAGCAATTTTGAGTTTGTAATGAGAACTGAATAGAATATCAAATTAGATGATGATTAGGAGATATAATGCTTAAAGTATTGGAGTTATTTAGAGAAAAATTAGATGAAGTTATGATTAAGGCAATAGGAAAAAGAGTAGTTTTATATGGTTATGATCGGACGGGACAATTTTTAGAGTGGTATGCCGATTATTATCATAGCATAAAAATGGATTATATTATTGTGAATGATTGGCCTATAGAATTACCGAAGAACTTTCCTCTGTTCAGTGATAATATATTTGATTTTAACTACAAAGATGTGAAGGATGCAGTTGTATGGCTTACAGTTCCGGAAGATGATAATATACAAAAGCGGCTTCAAAGAAATGGATATATAAAAAATGAAACTTGGTTTTCGTTTTTGGAAATCATATATGAGAATCAATACATGATTTCTGATAATGCTAAAACAGAAGACGTGTTTCTGAAAAGAAAATCAGGTAAGAGAGATATCCAGTTTATGGAATGGCTGGAGCATATTTACGATTGTAATTATGTTGAACATATTTATAGCTGTCATTTTGAGGACAAAGGGGCTGAAAGGATCAGCTATGTAATTAGTACACAAAAAGAGATATTTCCCATTTTGGACAGGTGTCATTGTAATCCACAAGAAAAAGATGCTATTTTTGATTTTGGCTGTGGAAAGGGTGGCGCGTTGATAAGCTTTCTGGATTATGGATTTAAACGGGTAGGTGGGGTGGAATATGAAAAGAAAATATTTGAGATTATGATTTCAAATTTTAAAAAACTTGGGATTTCTACAAATGGTGATATGGTCTCCTGTATACAAGGGGATGCAATGAATGTTACAAGTGAATTAGACAATTATAATTGGTTTTATTATTTTGAGCCATTTAGAAAAAAGACATTTGTAAAGACAATAGAAAATATTGTTGAAAGTTTGAAAAGGAAACCTAGAAAAATTCATATTATTAATATTAACCCCAGCTATTATGACGTGATTTTAGAGAGCGGTTTTTTTCTCCTAACCAATCAATTTTGGATTGCAACAAGACAAAAGGTGGTGGATGTTTTTGTTACAAAAAGGGAATTTGAATAAAATTAAAATTTCTGTTATCGTTCCAGTATATAATGTTGAGAAGTATATAAAGAAATGTTTGGATAGTATTCTTTCGCAGACATATAAAAGCTTGGAAATAATAGTTGTTGATGATGGGTCTACCGATGACAGTGGAAAAATTTGTGATGAATATGCTCTGATTGATTCAAGAATTCAAATTATACACAAAGAAAATGAAGGAATAGTCAGCGCAAGAAAAGCCGGCATTCAGCGTGCGACGGGAGAATACACAACCAATATAGATTCAGATGATTGGATAGAATCAAACGCTTATGAATCCATGGTAAAAGGATTAGAAGAGCACTCTCCGGATATGATGATTATGGGATATAAAAAGGAGTATGAGGGGTTCATGGAAGAGTGTTGGGGAGGAATGGAGGAAGGTCTTTACCAGAGTGAGGATTTTTGGGGAGCTTTTAATAATATTGTAAGCAAAAATGCTTTTTTCTGCCAGCCTGTTGACATGAGTTTATGGAATAAGATGATAAGAACCGAACTATGGAAAAAATATCAGTTGGCTTGCCCGGATTATTTAAAAAAAAATGTAGATGACGCAGTCATATACCCATGCCTTTTAAATATGAAAAGTATTTATGTAGAAAAAGGATTTTATTATCATTACTGCGTTAGAAAGAATTCTATATTATGGAAAAAGCAAAATCAGGATTATTCATACTTTTTGAATTTGGCAGAGCATTTGATTTTATCGCTGAAGGACAGTTCCGTAAATAATGAGAGAAACAGGCAATTTTTATTATATAAAATATTTTACCATATGATACTGGATGTACCGGAAAAACTTTTAGGTCCTAAAGGCTGCGCTATTTATCCGAACATGACTCCTGATGTTAATATTATTATTTATGGAAAAGGTGTTTTTGCCGCTCGATTGGAGAAGCAGATCAAGGGGATGAAGTACTGTAATATTATAGATAATGTGGATAGAACAGATATAGAGAGAATTAGAAGTATAGAAGAGAAGGAATTTGATTATATAGTAATTGCTATTTTTAATGCCACAATTGTGGCAGATGCAATAAAACGCATAGAGAAGATCGGGGTAAGCAGAAAGAAGATTCTTTATATGGATAAAAATATGATGTCTGTCGATATGCTTCCATATGAGATTAGAAAGATGTGGGGATTGCTGATATAAACTGAATTTTTATGAGTATAGATTTGATATTACAATTAATTACGTTTGAAAGGACGATTGATATTTTGATTGTAGTAAAAATAACAGACGGATTAGGAAATCAAATGTTTCAATATGCGTATGCAAAGTCATTACAGATATGTTTATCAAAAAATGTTTATTTAGATATAAGTGATATTAATAATATAAGGCATAATAATCAGCAGGACACACAATGGACAAGATTATGTGATAGAAGACAATATGAATTAGATGGCTTTTCTATATCATTACCTGTTATAGATGAAAAAAAAGCTATAGAAATGTGCAGGAGATCTGGCGATAGGTCTAAATTTTTGAACTATTGTGAGCAACTGCGTTTATTGCCTACCGTGTATTTGAAAGAGTCGGAGTGTAGAGAAACTGGAATTAGATATACGAGTTATCAGAACTATTATGTAGAGGGTTATTTTTTTGATAAAATTTATAGTGATAGCATTAAGAATGCATTGAGGAAAGAATTTAAATTGAAAAAAAGACTGTGTTTACCAAAAAAGATTGAGGAGATATTAAAAACTAGAAATACAGTGTCATTACACATCCGGAGAGGAGATTTCCTTAAAGTAGGTCGGAATATAAGTGAAAATAATTATTATGACAGGGCAATAAAGTATGTGGAAAATAGACTTAAGGATGTTTTTTTACTCGTTTTTTCAGATGATATAGAATGGGTAAGAATGAATCGAAAGTTTAAAACTGAGCACTTATTTATAAGTAATGGTGAATTTACTGATAACGAAGAGATGACTCTAATGAGTATGTGTTCTCATAATATTATAGCAAATAGCACTTTTAGCTATTGGGGAGCCTGGTTAAATAGCAATAGTAAGAAATTGGTGATTGCTCCGAAAGGCTGGAGACAGAAGGTTATTCCTGAGTCATGGATCGCATTATAGGCAGGTGAATGAATGAAAAGTAGAGTATTAACAGCATTGGCAGGTATATCAGGGTTTTTTTTAGGAGTCGTTTATATGATATATCGTTGCGGATATCTTTTAAAAGGAAAAAGTAAGAGGGCAGACAGATTTTTTTTGTATTTTAATCTATTAGATCACTGGTTGACATTGAAACAAGATAATTATCATTTTGAAACTTATTTTAATAAAAATGATATTAAATCGGTCGCAATTTATAGAATGGGAAAAATTGGTAATCACTTAAAATATGAATTGGAAAAAGTGGGAATTGAAATAAAATATATAATAGACGAAGGAGAAGATGCGGTTTATGAAGGAGAAATACATTGTGTTATGCGAGATAAACTGCCGCCTGTAGATGCAGTTATTGTTACATCAATAGATGAGTTTAAAGAAATTAAAAATAGAGTTTTAAAAAATAATAAAAATTTGCAGGTTATATCTTTAAAAGAGATTTTAGATTTTTTTGACGGAGGCAAGGCGAATGAAAAAAATTCTGATATGGGGAGCCGGAAAGACCGCTAAAGAATTAATAAGTTTAAACATAAATGCCGTCATTATTGGAATCGTAGAGACATACAAAAGAAATGATGAATTTATGGGGGTTCCGGTATTTGGAAGTGATGAGCTTCCGACAGATTTTGATTATATTTTAATAGCAAGTATACATACGATAGAAATTTATCAACGGATACAGAAATTAAAAATAAATATAGATAAAACTATATTTTGGAAATTTTGTCCATTTTATGATCCAAGAACAAATATTAAAGAGATTCGTGAAGTTTTGGGAGACGGTAGTTTTCAATATTATTGTAATGAATATAAGTTGATAGATGAGAGTAGTTTTCATAGAGATAAAGAGCTTTATAGATTAATGAATACACGACCTAATTTTCAAATAGATGAAAAATATTTATGGCCTATTATTGGAGATAAATATAAAAGTGCCGGAACAGTGAGTAATTATTTTTGGCAGGATTTATGGGCTGCAAAATTGATTTATCAAAGGAAACCTCAAGTACATTATGATATAGGCTCTAGATTGGATGGGTTTATTGCCCATTTACTTAGTTACGGAGTTTCTGTAAAAATGATAGATATTCGTTCATTTCCGACGGTGATAGATGGATTGGAGACAATACTTGACGATGCAATGACATTACACCAATTTGAAGATAATAGCATTGACAGTCTGTCAGCGCTGTGTTCTTTAGAACATTTTGGACTTGGCAGATATGGGGATCCGATTAATCCAGAAGCATGCTTTGTTTGTTTTGAGGCAATAAAAAGAAAGTTAAAAATTGGTGGACATGTATATTTATCATTGCCAGTTGGGAGAGAGAGGGTAGAGTTTAATGCACACAGAGTTTTTTATGTGCAGACAATTATAGACAGTTTTTCTGAATTGAAGTTGGTTGAATTTGCTTATACCGCGGAAGGAAAGTTGGAAATGGAAGAAGATTTTCATAAATATGATGAAGATATACATGATGGTGAATATAGGTATGGTCTCTTTCATTTTGTAAAATAAAATATTCGAATAAAAGTAATGGAGAGAAATGGAAAGAATTCTTCTTAGTATATGTATTTCTAGTTATAATCGCGGAATTAAGTGCCTGCGATTAGTAAAAAAATTATTGTCCGTTGAAGATGAGAGATTTAATATTTTTATATGTGATGATCATTCAAATACGGAAACTGTTAAAATATTAAAAACACTGGACAGTCCTAAGACACATCTAATTCTGAATGATGAGAATTGGGGGCCATGCCGTAATTGGTTTAGAACAATTGACAGTGGCAATGGAAAATATATTCTTCATGTATTAGACAGAGACGATATTGAAATAAGGTATCTGAAAACAATCTTAGATATTTTAGAGAATAATTCTGTTGGCGCAGGTTATTTTGGAAGATCTTCAATAGTTCCAATAGAGGGAGTTGAGAAAAAAACAAATTATGCTATTTGCAAAAAGGGGAGAATAGGGTTTTTGACAGTGGGAGGAATACCTATACACCCAACAGGTTTTTTTGTTGAGAGAGATTTATGGAAGACCAGTAATTTTAAAAAATTCTTTTTTGATAAGAAATTTGGAATTTATCCGCATTCTTATGTCATTAGTATAATCTCCATAAATAGAGATATTCTATATTCACCAATATCGTTTTATTATCATGTTTATAACAGGAATAATAGTAAATCACGATTTTATAGTAAGAAAAATGAAAAAAACTATTGGTGGTTACCAGATACTGTGATTAAAACATATAATGCTTTGATATTATATTTGATTAAGTTTGCAGATGTTGCTTATAAGGATGAGTTTATATGTAAAAGATTTGCAGATGGTTTATATAGAGCAACATTTTTTTATAAGCATATATCTGCAGATCAGGAAGAGATGGAACGATATGGAATAGATATTGAATTTGTTAATTCCTGGAAGTTATTATTGATTTCTGTAAAATATAGATGCGTATTTGGATATATTTTAAATAGAGTAGGTGCAGAGGAAAAAGATATTTTAAATAATATAAATAATTTATGGATTTCTAATTTAAAAGCGATTTTCAAGCAGTTTTAAAGTTTTGCTTGGCGAAAACAGCTAAAGTTATTTGCAGGGTAAGGATAATGAAAAAGAAAATGTTACTGCTATGTTTTTTGGTTTTAGGAAGTATAATCAAAATAATAGCAATAAATAAGTATATTAAGAGGAATATTATTAAATTGTTGCTGGTTTTAAATAAAAGGCAGATGTCATTTCGTTTAATGAACCAATGGGTAAAGGTAAAACAGAAAGGGAAAAATCTGTCAGAGTATTTTGAACTGGCAGGTTATAGGAAAATTGCGATTTATGGTATGGGATATATAGGAGAGACATTGCTCAGTGAGTTAAACGGTACCAAAACAGAGGTCCTTTATGGCATTGATCAAAATGCGGATACCATCTATGCAAATATTGATATTCTGTCTTTAAAGGATGATCTTCAGAGAGTAGATGTTGTTGTGGTTACAGCGGTTAATTCCTTTGAAGCGATTTCGGAAAATATAAAGAAGAAACTTGATTGCCCTGTTGTATCAATCATTGACGTTGTCTATGACATCTAAATATGATGGCCTTTCCTATCTGACTTCATAAGGAGAGTTTTAAATGGAAAAAATCATAGTATGGGGAACTGGAAAGATTGCAGATAAGTTATTTCCGGCAATCAATGACGAGATCGTTCTTGTTGTTGACAATGACATAAAGAAATGGGGAACCGTCTGGAATGGTTTTACAGTCCAAAGTCCCTCTGTTATAAGAGATTATAATGGAAATTTTGACCGGATTGTCATAGCGAGTATTCATTGGAAAGAGATTCGAAAACAAATTATCGAAGAAAGTGGTGTCGAATCCCGAGCGATCGATAATATGTATTACAGACAGAAGCAATCTTTATTGAATCATTACAAGAAGAATAAGGAGTGTGATAAAGAAAAGTATATTCTGTTTTTAGAACAGCATGCCCTGGATGTATTTAATGACAATTTTAGACATAAATATGAGAATTTAGAAATGGAAGTTTATTTCGATTCTGAAAAAGGCCTTTATTATGTTTATCACAATAATAAAAAAATGTATTTTTCTGCTGAGTTCACTAAGAAAGAACATGTAAAAAGATATTATTCTTTTTTGCTTATGGAACAGGATAAAGACTCGCCGCACAGATATCAAACGGATCGTTTCTGTGTGCGTCCCCATGATATCGTTCTGGATGCCGGAGTGGCAGAGGGGAATTTCGCGTTGGATATCATTGATTTAGTAGATAAATTGTATCTGATCGAATGTGATAAAGAGTGGTTAAGGGCCCTGAAATGTACATTCGAACCTTATAAAGATAAGGTGGAAATTATCGAGGGTATGCTGGGAAATGGCTTGGAAGAAAGTAAAACCATTGATGAGATAATTGGAAATGACAGGATTGATTTTATCAAAATGGATATTGAGGGCGCAGAATATGAGGCGCTGTGCGGCGGAAGACAGAGCCTGGAAAGAAATGATGTGAAATTGGCTGTCTGTACATACCATCATGTTGATGATCAGAAGAGAATCGAAAAGCTCTTAGAAAAGGCCGGCTATGAGACAACGGTGTCTGATGGATATATGATATTTATAACAGAGGAGTTTTTAGATAGAGAAGTATATTCTCCACAATTTGTCAGAGGGCTGATAAGGGGGGAAAGAAGGAGATGAGGTTATGTGGAATGTAATGATTTGGGGAGCCGGGAAAAATTGTGAGGTTATTTTGAAAGCACTCCGTATGGATCTGTGTAATTTGATCGGAATCGTAGATTCCAATGAAAAACTTCACCATAGTCTTTATAGGAACAGATGGCTGATTGTCGGTCCAAAAGTTTTAATGAACAGTCAGATTGATTATGTGGTTGTATCTGTACGTGTGAATGGTGAAATATTGCAGCAATGTGAGGCTATGGGAATACCAAAAGATAAAGTTGTTGATTACTGGAAAACGGACAAGAAATATGATTTTATAGATGAAAACGTTAAAAAAGTGATTTTTATGGAAAGAGATCTGTTAAGGTGTAAACGGCAATTAAAAAATATGCCCTATGAGTTGGGAATGAAACCGATACCTTTAATTCGACCAGCAGAAGAGTTGCTTGAAAGAATTTTAAGTGAAAGAATATCTCTGAGTCGTTTCGGTGATGGAGAACTGGAAATCATGCAGGGAAGAGAACGTCCATGGTTTCAGATGCCGGATCAAAGATTGGCTGAACGCTTAAAAGAAGTATTTCATAGTGAAGATGAGCGGATCATGATTGCGCTTGCTGATAATTTTGGAAATTTAGATCGCTATACAGAAGAGGCTGCGGACGGAATCAGAGAGTATTTGGAGAATGGTATTCGGGAAGATTTAATGAATGTAATTGATGTCAATCGGATTTACTATGATACTTATGTAACCAGGCCTTATATGATATATAGAGATAAAAAACATGCGGTATATATATTTGAATTGTTTAAGAAGATATGGGAAAAACGTAATGTTTTATTTGTAGAGGGAAAAAATGCCTTTACAGGAGTCAGAAATGATTTGTTTGAGGGAGCAGCCAGTATACGAAGGATTCTGGCACCATCGAAAAATGCGTTTTTGTCATATAAAAAAATTTTGGATACAGTGAGGAACAATGCATTAGATGATACATTAGTTCTAATCAGTCTGGGCCCAACAGCCACTGTGCTGGCATATGATTTGGCTATGGAGGGAATACAGGCTTTGGATATTGGACAGTTGGATAATGAATATGAATGGTATCTCAGAGGTGTTTCTGAACGTGTCAGTATACCTGGAAAATGCGTGGCGGAGATTTCAGGTTGTCATGAAATGCCAGTGATTGAAGATAAAGAATATTTGAAACAGATTATAGATAAAGTTGAATCTGTTTAAGAGTATTATAGGATATTTTATAATGGAAAAGCAAATGGATATGAAGATCTCAATAATCACAGTCTGCCTGAATAGTGAAGCAACTATTGAACAAACAATAAAAAGTGTTCTTGTACAAAAAGATGAACATGTGGAGTATATTATTGTAGATGGAAATTCTATGGATGGGACACGAAAGATAGTAGATAAATACAGGGAAGGCATAGACGTGATTGTCAGTGAACCGGATCAGGGAATTTATGACGCTATGAATAAAGGCATTTCCTTAGCAAAGGGAGAGATTATCGGCATTATAAATTCAGATGATTGGTATGAACCAGGGACGTTTAAGACCATCAGGGAAACTTTTTTGAATTCTAGTGCGGATATCGTCTATGGAAAAATGAATTTGGTCAGTGAAAATGGAAGCCCTGAATTATTGGTTCCGACAGATATTGAAAAGCTGAGGTATGAAATGGAAATTCCCCATTCGACGGCTTTTGTCAGGAAAGATATTTATGAAAAATTTGGCTTGTTCTCATTGGATTATAAGATAGCAGCGGATTATGACCTGATGCTTCGATATTATTCAGAAGGGGTTAAGTTTGTCTTTCTAAATGAGTTGTTGGCTAATTTCAGAATGGGTGGAGTCAGCAATCAACAATCCAAAGTCTGTGCATACGAAACCATATCCATTTCAAAAAAATATTTGCCCTATTGCCCATCAGATAAGAGAGCGGACTTAGAAAAAATAATTGACAATAAGTGGAAACCATTTTTCTTCAGACAGTTATTGGACGAAGCTCCGGATTGGTTTTTTGATGGTATAAAGAATAAACTTCACAGATATTCCAAAAGCCAGATTTCCATATTCGGCGCAGGCACATGGGGAATGGACATGTTTAAACTGTTGTCCGGTGAAGGCTTTTCTCCTTCCCTTTTCGTTGACAATAATAAAAATCTTTGGGAAAAGTCAAAAGAAACGATAAGGATCTCCTCACCTGACAGTTTAAGGACGTTTGATGGGATATTGCTCATTCTGGCAAAAGGATTCAGTGAAGAGATTCTGTTACAGGTGAAAGGGTTGGACAACCCCATGTTGATATGCATTACCTGGGAGGAGCTTGCGGATGAGTTTAAAGATCATGTATTTCCTGGATGACGGCCAGGGATTCGGAGGAGCGGCCAATACATTGCTCCAGCAGGCTGTCCTTATGAAGGGGGCCGGCCATAAGGTTTGGCTGTGCATTTCAAACGAGAGATCGGAAGAGATCGGGGAAGAGTATTTTCATATCTGCGAAAAAAGTGATATGGAAATGATCCGCCTTCCCTTTCAGATCTCGTCTCACCCGGAGGATATTGATGTCCTTTCTATAATCAGCAATTATCCGGTGGTCCGAGATGGGATTAGAGAATATGCCCCGGACTTATTACATTCCATACAGATGAATCCTGTGGTGGAGCTTGCAAGCAGAGAACTATCCATTCCTCATATCATGAATATTTATCAGATTCAGGAGCAGTTCTTTTCGATTTCGTATACAGATCTATTTGCCAGATACCATATCTGTGATTCCTGGTATTACGCGGATATATGGAAGAAGATGATTCATACGGATTCTGTGTGTATCAGGACGATTGCAAGCAGATCGTCCAACAGGCGGAAAAGAGATGGGGATCATGAGCGGGTGAGATATTGCTGTGTGGGGGGAATGTTTACCAGGAAAAATCAGCTGGAAGTGATGAAAGCTTTTGAGATGGCGGTGAGAGAGGGAGTAAAAGGGGAATTGTACTTTTATGGATATGACCGCGGCTCTTATGCAGACAGCTGTAAAGAATATGTGAAAGAGAAGAATTTGGAGGAGTTTATTAAGATCGAGGGGTTTTGCAGCGGGATGGAGGAGGAGTATGAAAAGGCAGATGTGCTTTTATGCGGAAGTACCTGTGAATCTTACCCAAATGTAATATCCGAAGCATTAGCTCATGGTCTTGTGGTTATTTCTACCCCTGTTGCCGGGGTTCCGGAGGTGATTCGGGACGGATATAATGGTTATCTTTGTGAAGGTTATTCCAAGATAAGTATTTATGAGAAAATCATGGAGTTTGACAGAGAAAGAAAGAGCGGAAAGGTAGACGAGATATTACGGAACGCTGAGAATACATATCAAACCGTGCATTCTCCCAAGAGTGTAGGTTCTGAACTGATGAAATATTACAGGCATGTTTTAGAGGAGAACCGTAAGATTCCCCTTGTTACAGTGGAGGAGATCAGAGAGAAGTTTTTTGATCTGGTGAATCGATATGCCAAGAATAAGGACAGCTTTGCGCACCCGGACATGGTGCGGTTAAAGCTCTGGTACATTTATCATATAAAAGAGATTCTTGAGAGACAAATATCAAAGGGTGGAAAAAAGGTCTATATATGGGGAGCGGGGCGGCTGGCAGGAACGATGATTGCTGTGATGAAATCTTTTTTTCCGCTTATAAAAGTACAAGGGTTCCTTGACCGTGATAAACAGGGAAGCAGATTGTTTGAACTGCCAGTATATGCTCCAGGAGAAATTGTGCAGAAACAGGACAGTCTTATTTTGGTGGGACTTACCAATGGGCAGGAGGAAGTGTTGGAATTGTTGCGGAGGCATTCCAGAGTTTATAATCAGGATTTTTTTGTGCTGACACCCAGGATATGGTAGAGAAAGGCTGAGGCAAATGGACGTAATTGATCGTGCGGTGGAAAGTGGAAAGCAGATTTCCGGAAATATGAGATTGGACTGTCAGACATGGGCAGATTTTGAGAAAGAGATGACCCGAAAAAAAGTAATGATGTTTGGAGCAGGGGTTGCTTCCGGTTATTACTTTGACCGATATGGAGAACAGGGAATCCTGGAAGGGGTCATTGATAACGACAGCAGAAAACAGGGGTTTCGGATAGATGAGTTTGTACCGGAAGCCTTTGGATTAAAGGGAGGAGAGAAGATCATCTCCTGCGGGTCTCTGCTGGATTCTTACAATCCGGATGAAACAGTCGTATTGATTACAAGTATCAATGATTATGAGATCATCGGGACGCAGTTAAGTCAGAACGGATTTACAAACTATTTTGTTTTGCTGATCATGGAGGCAAACGAAAGGAATGGCTGTGAGAGAGAAAGAGACATACAGAGGGATATGGATTCTCTGAAAACTGAGTTTGTAAAATACTGTTGTCAGCATGAACGGGTTGACAGGAGAAAACTGTTTTTCAGGGCATATGGGGATTATGCGGATCATGGGAAATACATTACGGAGGCATTGCTGAAAACAGGGGAGGATCTGGATCTTGTATGGTCGGTTCATGACCTGGCTGTGGAAGTTCCCCAAGGCGTCAGAAAGATTTATGAGGGCAACTGGAAACGATTTATTTATGAAATGGAGACTGCCGGAATCTGGATTTTGGATCTGACGGTTCCGGAGTATATTATAAAGCGTCCGGAACAACTGTATATTCAGACAAAACACTGGGCCAGCGTTACATTGAAAAAGTTTTACCTGGATGCTGCTTTTGAGACGGAGCCGGAGAAAATCAAAATCTGGGAAAGAGAAAAGGGGCTCATTGACCATATTATTACCGGAAGTGCGTTTGATACGGCCTCCTGCCGCAGAGGGTTTGGGTTTGAGGGGGAAGTGTTGCAGTATGGTTCTCCCCGCTCGGACGGTTTGTTTTGGGAGGAGAAAAACAGGGAAAAGGTCTATGAGTATTTTGCTATAGAGAAGGAGCGGAGGGTCCTTCTGTATGCGCCCACTTACCGCTTTAATAAGGAATTGGGAAAAAGCGCCCATGAATCCCGCAATATCGGGCTGGAATTTCAGAGGCTGAAAGGGGCTTTGGAGAGACGGTTTGGCGGTGAGTGGTATATCTTGGTCCGGCTTCACCCTTCCGTGGCCACTGCCTTTGAGAAGGTGGAAAAACCGGATTTTGTCATCGATGCAAGCAGATATGGAGACAGCCAAGAGCTGGTGTCCGCCTCCCACATTCTCATATCTGATTTCTCAAGCATTATGTTTGAGGCGGCTTTTGTGAAGAAACCGGTATTTTTGTTTGCCACGGATTTGGAGGATTATCTTTCCAATGAGTATGAGCTTTTGCTCCCCTACCGTGAGCTTCCGTTTCCGGTGGCGGAATCCAATGAGGAACTGGAGCGGAATATGGAGGAATTCGATATGGATTCCTACAAGGAAAAGGTGGAATTATTTTTGAAGGAATATGGGGTCCATGAAGACGGGCATGCAAGTGAAAGGGTTGCACGGTTTATAGTAGAAAATATTTTATGTGGTGAGAATTTATAGTTGTATTAAAAAAGGAAGACCTGATATGTTAAGAGCAGAACTTGAGCGAAGAGAAAAAACAGAATGGTTAAATACATGGTATTCATGTGCGAATAAGAAATCAAAAAGATGTTTGTTGATTGGGGATTCTGTGACTAGAAATATAAGAAGCGCTCTTGAGGTTATTCTTAATAATGCTATGAGTGTAGACCTTTTTGCAGCGTCATTTGCTATTACAGATCAATTATTTTGGAAAAATCTTCATAGTTTTTGGGATGATGCATATACGTATACAGCTATTATTATTAATTATGGTTTTCATCATGATTTTGGGTGCAGATGCTGTGAGGATTCTTTGGATTTAGAAAAAATTAAAGATGGATATAGAAGTCTTGTAGAATTATGCAAAAAATATTGCGAGAATATTATAATCATGAATGGAACATCCATGAGAACGATTGATGATATATCAAAAATTGATACTTGGTGTGAGAAGGAAATTAGTGCAAGAAATGAAGCTGTAAAATCTGTTGCGAAGGAGCATGGTTGTAGATATTTTGATGTAAATAGTTTGATGAAAATAAATAAACAATATTCCTATACAGATCATGTTCATTTTGAGCATAATGCATATTCCTTTATTGCCTATTCGTTGGTTACAGATATCTCTATTTTAAATAGAGACGAATATCAAAGAACTAAAAGGGAATTTAGAAATTATCTGAGCTGGAAAGACAATAAAGAATATATTATTTATGGGGCAGGACAAGTAGGTGTCAGGTTATACTTTGCTTTAAAATATTATGGATTAGATAAGAAAATATTTGCATGGGCCTCTACGGATACGATAATTGGAGAGACTACACTATTTGAAAAACCTGTTTATGAAATTAGTAGAATAGAACCTGGTGGGAAAGCAGTTATCATTGCGGTAGGAAGTAAAATAGAATCAAAGAAAATGAAATTGTGTGCCGAGAGCAATGGATTTGATACAGTAGTACTATTTTAACAGGATGTATATTCTTTTTCGATATATAGAAAGTGGGTGATATTAATGCTTGAGTGTTCTGTTTTGGTTCCGGTTTACAATGTGGCTCTGTATCTGGAACAATGTCTGGACAGCCTAATCAACCAAACTTTTCAGAATTTTGAGATCATCTGTGTGGACGACGGTTCCACCGATGAGAGCGGCGGGATTCTGGACCGGTATGCTCTGATGGATGCCAGGATTAAGGTAATACATAAAAAAAATACAGGATATGGGAATACCATGAATGTGGCCTTGGACCATGCCGCAGGCAATTATATCGCGATTTTGGAGAGTGATGATTTTGCCGAGCCGGATATGCTACAGAAATTATATGATTGGGCAGAAGCCCAGAATGCGGATGTGGTAAAGGGGGACTATTTTCATTATGCAGATGGCCAGGATACCTTTGTAAACCGCCTTGGAGTTTATGAGAAGGAAACCATGATAAATGTGTTTTCCTGTCCAGATATCCTGAATCTGGCGGATTCCATCTGGTCCTGCCTTTATAAGCGTTCTTTTCTTATGGACCACGGGATTCGCTTTCATGAGACGCAGGGAGCTTCTTACCAGGATATTTCTTTTTCACTTCAGGTGTGGCTTCAGGCGGAACGGGTGTGTTTTATAAAAGACCCGCTGCTACATTACCGCAGGGATAATCCGGGCTCTTCCATGAATAATCCGTCCAAGCTATTCTGTGTGTTTAATGAATATGAGTGGATTGAAGAAAAAGGGAAAAACATTTTGGATTCCTGTCCAAACGTGTGCCGGCATTTTGTCGCTTCCAAATATCGGGATATTTTGAATCATTATTACCGTGTGGGAGCGCAGTATCAGTATGTTCTGTTGGTAAAGCTGGAGCAGTCTTTACATAAGGACAGAGAGAAGGGCTGGATTGAGGAATCTGCTTTTTTATCAAACGTATGGACGCAGATCTGCGAGATCGAGGCGGACCGGGACTGCTTTTTTAAGAGGACAGCCAGGCCTGTTTCCGATACAAGACTGAGTACTTGCGGTTTTAAAAACACACAGGTTTACGAAAAGGCATTTTTCGATGCCCTGAGTGCCTACCCAAAGGTCTTCGTCTACGGTGCTGGGCAAGTGGGGAAAGGCCTTGCGGAGGTGATTCAGAGACGAGGCGGAAGGGTGGATGCCTTTCTTGTGACCAAGATGATGGACGGCCAGTCTGACTGTATGGGAATCCCGGTTATGGAAGTGGGGGAGGCTGCGTCTCTGACGGAATCCTGTGCGGTGGTGATCGCTGTCACCGAGTGGAGCCAGTATGAGCTGTACGGGATTCTGGAAACTTATGGGTTCCGTCATATTTTCAGGGCAGATGAGACGGTTCGAAAAGCCATGTCTCAAAATAGAAATCAGTAAAAAGGATGGCAGATATGGAAGACAGAATAAGAGAGATCCGCAAAGGACTGCTGCGATGGTATGACTTTCAGGGTGACAGCAGAATCTTATACATAGGAAGCAATGAGGAGCCCATAGGGGAGCTGCTGACAGAGATGGCGGAGGGGGCCCACGTAACCTGTGCGCCATGGCAGGAGACCCTTGCTCCAGACTGGATGGAGAAAAACGCAGGAACCTTTGACTATCTGATCTCTATTACGGACCTGGAAAAAAGTACGGAACCGATAGAGACTCTAAAGGTGTGGAAAAGACTTCTGAAACCGGACGGGCACATGGTGCTGGGCATGAATAACCGCCTGGGTCTTCGGTATTTTTGCGGAGACAGGGATCCTTATACAGGGCGAAGCATGGACGGCATTGAGGACTACAGAAGGGCTTACGTTGCCAGGGAAGACCCGTTTACGGGAAGAACTTATGATAAGGATACTCTGAAAAATATACTGAGGGAATCGGGGTTTTGCAGCTTCCGATTTTTTTCCGTCCTCCCGGATCTGAACAATCCAGCGCTGATTTATGGGGAGGATTATCTGCCCAATGAGGACCTGGCAAATCGTCTGTTTCCCACCTACAATCACCCGGAGACGGTTTTTCTGGAGGAGGAGCCGCTGTATGACAGCCTGATTCGAAACGGCATGTTTCACCAGATGGCCAACGCCTACCTGATCGAGTGTTCCATGGACGGACGGCTTTCGGATGTGAGCCATGTGACCAGTTCCACGGAGCGGGGGAGAGAGGACGCCCTGGTGACCATCATACATCAGTCGGGGATGGTAGAAAAGCGGGCCGCCTATCCGGAGGGAAGGGAGCGCCTGAAGGCGTTGGAGGCTCACGGGAAGGATCTGAAAGCCCATGGGCTTCTGGTGGTGGAGGGCCGGGTGGAACATGGCTCCTACCAGATGCCCTATGTGGAGGCCGAGGGCGGTCAGCTCTATCTGAAACGGCTTTTACAGAGGAGCAAGGAGGAATTTCTGTCAGCCATGGATCATTTTCGGGATCTGATCTTACAGTCGTCGGAGATCGAGAAGCCGGATCTGGGCGACGGGGAGGGAGCCATTCTCAGAAGAGGCTATCTGGATCTGGTTCCGCTCAACAGCTTTTTCGCTGATGGAGAGTTTGTGTTTTACGATCAGGAATTCTGTGAGGAACATTATCCTGCCAACGTTCTTTTTCTCCGCATGATCGGCAGCTTTTATCTGGGCAATGCTGTTGCCCATAAGCTTCTTCCGGCAGCGGAGCTGTATGAGAGATACGGGCTGACCAGGTATCTGGAGCGGTGGCAGAGACTGGAATGGAAATTTCTGGAGAATCTTCTGAAGAGAAGAGAGCTTCAGGTCTACTATGAGAAATGCCGCCGCAATCCGGAGATCGTCCATGCCAACCGCCAGCGGATGAATTACTCGGAGAGCGAGTATCAGAGGATTTTCGGAGACATCTTTAAAGGCGCGGAGGCCAGAAAGTTGGTTCTCTTCGGGTCTGGGACATTTGCCAGACGTTTTCTGGATATGTACGGGAGAGATTATTCAATCTGGGCCATTGTGGACAACAAGGAAGAGCATTGGGGGCAGAAGCTGGATGGCATTGAGATCCGCTCACCGAAGATTTTGTCAGAGCTTAGGCCGGAGGAGTGCAAGGTATTTATCTGTATCAAAAATTATCTTTCTGTCATGAAGCAGCTGGAGGATATGGGCATGAGGAATTACTGTATTTTTGATCCCTCCAAGGCATATCCCAGGGCTGTGAAATCCCAGATTTCCACGGCGGAATCAAAGGAGGGAAGGGGCCGGGCGAAGAAATATCGTGTGGGCTATGTGGCGGGAGTGTTTGACATGTTCCACGCGGGGCACCTGAATCTTCTTCGGAGGGCAAAGGAACAGTGCGAGTGTCTGATCGTAGGCCTTGTGTCGGACGAGGGGGTGTACCGAAAAAAGGAGAAATACCCGGTGATTCCCTGCCAGGATCGGCTGGAGATCGTTAGGGCATGCCGCTATGTGGATCAGGCGGAGGAGCTGCCTCTCTCCTGCGACGGGATACGGGATGCCTGGAAGCTGTTTCAGTTTGACTGTCAGTTTACAGGGACCGACCATGGGGATCATCCCAGTTGGCTCGCGGATAAGGAATTTTTGGAGAAGCAGGGGGTGGACCTGGTGTTTTTCCCCTACACGGAGAGAGTGAGCTCTACCATGCTCAGAGAGAAGCTGAAAGAGGGAGGGGAGCTGTAGATGGAAACCACGCCGCTGATTTCGGTGATTGTTCCGGTATACAATGCCGGAGCTTATTTGGAGGAGTGTCTGGAGAGTATCATAGGTCAGACTTATGGGAATCTGGAAGTGATTCTTGTGGACGACGGATCCACGGACGACTCTTTTGCTGTCTGTGATGAATTTGCAGAGAGAGACGGGAGAATCCGGGTGATTCACCAGGAGAATAGGGGAGCGGCAGCGGCGAGAAAGACCGGTGTGTTGGGGGCGGAGGGAGACTATATCTGTTTTGTGGATGCAGATGACAGGATTGATGAGGAATTGCTGGATTTTTTCAGGAAACATATCGGGAAAAGTGATCTGCTCACGTCAGGTTGCCGATGTGAGACGGCCCCGGGCCAATACGCTGTTTGGAAAGATGCCATAGAGGAAGGAGTTTATGATACAGAGACGAGGATAAGGTATTTTATTGAAAATATGATTGCTTTCCAAGGCCGCTTTGAAGTGGGAATACAGCCCTATTTGTGGGGAAAGCTTTACAGGGCAGAGATTGTGAAAGATGTCATCGGGGATATTGACACGACGATTGTTTACTCCGAGGACCGGGACCTTTTATTTCGATGCATCTTAAAGTCCAAAGGTATCCGGGTTTCTCATGAGAGCTTTTATTTTTACAGATATAATCCCATGTCTATCATGCGGACTGTGAATAAAAATTTTATGAGTGACCTGAATAAATTGTATCTTTCTCTGGAAAAAGTTTTTGTGGGGCATCCTCAGGAGGAATGCCTTCTGCGCCAGCTACAGTTGTTTCTGGTCTCGCGTATGTATTTGATTCCTCATTTTATGGGATTTTCTGCTGATGCCCAGATTGCCGGCTATATCTTCCCCTTTTCCGAGCTGGAGAAAGGGAGCAGAATCGTTTTATATGGTGCGGGAAGTGTGGGAGTGCGCTACTATCGGCAGATCCACTGGCAGAATCAGCTTCAGCTGGTTTTATGGGCAGATAAAAAATGGAGAGACTACGCAGATACTTCTTTACCTATCGCATCGCCAGAACAGCTGCTTCAAACAGAATATGATTATATTATTATCGGGGTAAAGAGAAGAGAACTAGCGGAGGCGATAAAAGAAGAGCTGCTGGAAATGGGAGTTGACAGAGACCGGATATTATGGAGAATGCCGGCAGTATTATAGATAGGACGCCCCGATTTTTGGCGCATAACTGGAGGTAGAAAAATGGAGATCATTTGTACTATAACGGGCATAATCAACACCCATCATCCCAAACAAGGAATCACAGATCTAATCAACGCAGGTTTCAGTAATCTTCTCCTAGACTTCTCCAGATTTTGTCCCCCAGAGGAACTGGAAAATATTGGAATTTCATCAAAGAAATCCCATGCAGTCACCGCTCCAATTATCTCCCAAACTCCAGAGAAGCTTGGGGAAGTGGTTGCCCCTCTTCTCACCCACTACCAGTCTTGCCATCTTCAAACTCCTGTGGCCCAGGCGCCCTATTTGAGAGCAAACACAAGGCAAGTCAACCTGACATCTCTGCTACTGAGTCTGTATAAGGAGAGCATCCATATCTGTGGACAGGCTGGTTGCCAGTTTCTGATCATACCTCCCCTTTTTTCCGGCATAGACAAGCGGGACCGCTGGAAAATAAACAAGGATTTTTATCTTCGCCTCCTTCCCACAGCAAAAGAAGACCATGTAACGATCCTCTTAGAAAACCAATGTGGGGACATCAACGGTCATCTGACTCGTGGAGTCTGCTCCGATCCCCAGGAAGCTGCCTTCTGGGTGGATGAGCTTAACAGGGAGGCAGGAGAGGAACGCTTTGGTTTCTGTATGGATGTGGGCATCTGTAACCTGTGCGGACAAAACATTCAGGAGTTCGTCCTTACCCTGGGAAACCGTATCAAGGCGGTGGTTCTGCGGGACTGCGATGGTCATAAGGAAAGCTCCTGGTTGCCTTTCACCTATTCGGGCTTTGAGCGCTGCGGAACCGACTGGCTGGGACTTATCCGGGGCTTGCGAAAAATTGGCTTTGATGGAGAGTTGATCCTGGATTTTTCCACCACAGCGACAGCCTTTTCGCCCTTTTTGCGACCGCAGCTTCTGAATCTTGCCAAAGCCACAGGGGAATATTTTCGGTGGCAGATCGGAATAGAAAATCTACTGAAAACATACAAATCCCGGGTGCTTTTCGGTGCGGGAAATATGTGCCGCAATTACATGAAATGCTATGGGGAAGCCTATCCCCCCCTGTTCACCTGCGACAATAACGCGAAGCTTTGGGGAACCAGCTTTTGTGGGCTGGAGATTAAAGCCCCTCAGTGCCTGCGGGAATTGCCTACAGATTGTGCAATATTTATCTGCAATGTGTATTACCGGGAGATTGAACAGCAGCTGCGGGATATGGGAATTGGGAATCCCATAGAATTTTTTAGCGATGAATTTATGCCCAGCTTTTATTTTGATCGGTTGGAGAGGAGGGAGTAAAGATGCATCCCATAGGAGTTCAGACAAAAAACGTAGTAAACGACACGCATCCGGAGGAGGGCTTTGCCTTGCTTGGCCGGACCGGCTTCTCCTGTGCTGATTTCAGTTTAAACGGCTATCTTTTAAATACCTCTCTCTATGAAGAAAAGGTGAATGCCTTTTTTGACAAATCCACTGGGGAGCTGGAGAAATTTTTTACTCCCCATAGACAAGGAGCAATAGCGGCCGGGATTACCATCAGCCAGATGCACATGCCATACCCCAACTATGTACCCAGGGGCAGTAGGGAGCTGAATGCCTATCTTCGAAATGTAGTTGCTCCCAAGAGTTTGGCGGTTTGCGCTTTTTTCGACTGTCCCTATCTGGTGGTCCACGGCTTTAAGCTCGCTTACTTTATGGGGTCCGAAGAAGAGGAGTGGAAAGAGACAGAGAAATTTTTGGATTTTCTTGCTCCTATGGCAAAGGAAATGGGGATCACCCTGTGTATAGAAAACCTTTATGAGGGACTGGGAAATCATCTGGTGGAGGGGCCTTGTTGCCGGGCAGAGAAGGCGGTGGAACGGATCGACCGAATGAATGACAAGTACCAGGCGCAGGTGCTGGGATTCTGCTTTGACACAGGCCATGCAAACCTGGTAGGGCTTGATTTTGAGTCATTTCTCATGACTCTAGGTCACAGACTTAAGGTTTTGCACATCCATGACAATGACGGTGTTGCCGATTTGCACCAGATCCCCTTTACCTTTACCCAGACACGGGAAAACCTGCCTTCCACAGACTGGGAGGGATTTCTGAGAGGTCTACAGAGCATAGGATATCAGGGGGCACTCAGCTTTGAGACAGCTCCTGTGCTGACGGCCTTTCCCCAGGAGATGAAGGCGGAAGCGCTCTCCTTTATAGCCAGGATAGGACATTATTTTGCCTCTCAGTTGCTACCGGGTGCCCAGGCAGAGCATCGCCGGTAAGAGAGACATGAAAAAAATTAGGAGGACTGGGAGCAAAGTCTTCATTTGCCCGGGTCCTCCTATTTGTAAAAATTTTCCTCTACAGATTGTTAAACACCACAGTTTCTTTTTCTAGACCTTCCACAACTTCCTGATTAATTCCCATGCGCTTGGTGATGTCCTCCATATCCTCCACAAGGTTTCGGGTGTTGCCGGCTACCCCGGTAATTCCATTGGCTCCGTCGTCAATGGCCTTTGTAATGGTGCTGATGGAGTCGGCGATTCCGGACATGGAACTTTTCAGGCGCTGGGTCCTTTCCTGGAATTCATCCATAGCCTGGCGGATATAGGCGGCATCCTCCTTGTACTGGCTGCCAGACTGTATGAAGGCCTGAAACTCCGTAAGTACAGATTGATTCATATAATCAATAAGGTTCTGGGCATTTTCGGTGAGGTTGTATACGGCGCCAGTGACCACATTGTTGATGGCATGGATTCGGTTGGCCGTCTCCTGACTGGAATGGGCAAGCTCCCGGATCTCCCGGGCAACTACGGCAAAGCCTTTCCCTGCGGCGCCAGCGTTGGCGGCTTCTACAGAGGCATTCAGGGCAATGAGCCGGGTCCTCTGGGAAATTGTCAGGATCTCCCCGGTGAGATTCTTAATCTGATCCACGCTTTTACTTTTTTCAATGGCTTCATTCAGGGAATCCAGGATCTCCTCTGCCTTGGCTCCCGTGACTTCTGCACTGTTCTGAGCAGACTGCTGCATGGCATCTGCCCGGTCATTCATATGTACCGTGTAGTCTGTGATGGCGTTACATTCTTCGGCAATGTTGTGCACATCCAGCCGGACGTTTTCAGCGTTGTCATTGATGACAGATACATTACCGGCTACCTCCTGGATGGTTGCAGACAGCTGCTCCGCAAGGGTGGAGAGATCGGAGGCACTTCCCTTGGAGGCCTGGGTACTTTTTAACACCTCCCCGGTGAGGGTGTTGATGCGACTGGAACTCTCCTGAATGGTATTTAAAATGCTCTTGATAGGATTTACCACATAATTGGTGATAAGCTTAAGATCTGCAAACACCAGAAGAATACAGGCAAGAGCCGCGGCCACACCTATCACCAGGGATACCAGGTACACAATGGAGAGGCGGCTTCTGGCCTGGTTGGTCTGCTGGCTGATGGATTCGTTTAGAGCGTCAATATCTGTCTCCATAGCGTTGGCATAGGTGGCCACATCATTGTTAGCCAGCACATAGGCATCCTGGGTCTTGTGGCTTGCGCTGGCGCAGACCAGGTGAACCAGGGCATGCTTAAAGGAGTCATAATTGGACAGTAGAGACTGATACTGAGCCTGGTCTTCCGAAATCACATAGCTCTCATATTCTGCAAGCATCTGATCCAGCTGTTGCTCCTCCTCTTTAATCTGCTGGACCAGGGTGATCATAGTATTATAATCTGTGGCGACAATATGGCTCAAAGCCATTTTATGGATATTCATGGAAGCCTGGCAGATTTCCGCCAGTCGATTTTGCCCCTCCATGTAATTGTCTGCAATATTGGTGGCGCTTGCATTCACATTGTGGATATTCAGGATGGATAGAATATTGGACAAAAGCGCCACAATGCCCAGAAGGGCGATGGGGATAATCAAACGACGTTTTAAACTGATGTTTTTCATTATGACAGGTTACTCCTTTATATATCTTACAGAAATATCCCGGAAGGCCGGAGAGCTTGTGGTCTAGGGACCAATCAGGCGTTCATAGGTGGATTTGAGCTGTATGTGGCAGGGGCCTTTTTGCCAAGGACCAGGCTGCAGTGGCCTGCTTATGGAGCCACAATTCCCTCCACCATGGTGTCAAGCTGCTGTTGTAGGCTTTCTCCCGAAGGATTTCCAGCCAGAATCTCAGCGGTAAATGCGGTTACTGGCGCCCAGAAATTCCCTCCGATCCGCTGAAGGCAGGAGAATTCTGACTGCTCCAGAAGGGCGGTAATGGCCGGATTGCTCTGAACCTCCGGGGAAGCCGCTGCCCTGGTATTGGAGGGACCCTGGCCCCGCATGAAAAAGCGGAGCTCCTGATTTTTTTCATTGGTGATCCATTCTGCCAGCTTTGCTGCCCATTCCGGCTCCTTAGAATAGGCGTTTATGCCGATAAGCTTATAGCCAGAAAAGGAGGCCATCTGGATCTGCTGTCCGGCACAGGTATAGGAGGGCAGTTTGGATGCTCCAAAGTTCTGGTTCCAGACCTCCTCCACAGCCACTGCATTCCATACGCCATTGACGCCTGCGATAATGGTGCCGTTTCTGACTCCCTCCAGAAAACCAGCATCATCTGTGCTTAAAAAGCCTGGATGTGCCGCCATGTTTACCATGGCCTGGGCCACGTCTGTTCCTTTGATAGGTCCTTCCGTGCTGTTCCAGGTACAAAAATTGGTGATCCCATCATCATTGAGGCCCACCGTGAGACCTGTATTGCCAAAGAGGGAATACACGTACCAACCAGAGGACCATTCCATGGATACCTTTTTGCCTTGCTCAGCTGCGATATCCAGCATCCGATCCAGAGAGGTGATATCTTCCTCCGAAAAATATGCCTTATTGTAATAGAGAAAATAGCCATTATCTGCTGTTAGAGGCAGGGCGTACAGGGTATCGTTCACAGAGGCTGCAAGAACAGCCTCCGGTAGGTTCGCTTCCCGTATAGAAGCCGCATTTTCCACCGGCTCCAGGGCCCCAGCGGCCACCAAAGTGTTTAGCTGGTCGTCTGCAAATGCAAATACATCCGCGCCATTTTCCAGATCTGCCAACAAGGCGTCGGTACAGTTACTCTCGCTCTGAGGCATATAGGTAATGGAAAAATTTGCCTGTGCCTGGTATTCTGCCTGAAAACCGTCAATCACCTGGCGGAGCAGATCTTCGTCCTCTGCGGCACCCCAGACAGTCAGATTGACCGTATCAGAATCGGGAGTCTGGTCATCCTTCAGGGTAGAGGAATCGCTTTTTTGACATCCGGACAATAATACGGCCAATACCAGGGCCGGGAGCCATACGTTGATTTTTCTCATCATGACTTTCTCCGTAAATTATGATATTTTGTTCTCTCATCATACCATTTTTTTAAAATTTTTGCAACGAGGTTTTGAGGGAAATGTCTTGTTGACAAACCTCTTTCATTGTTATATAACAGAATTATACTGTGCAACAATACAACATATAATTCAGAAATACTGAACAAAAAATGGCAGTCAACAGCGTCATAGCACACAAGATACGAAAGGGGAGAACGTCAAATGGGAGAGCACACACAGGACAATAAAATGGCTTGGTTTCGGCAGGCCAGGTACGGAATTTTTATCCACTGGGGGCTTTACGCGCAGCTGGGAGGATTCTGGAAGGGAGAGCGGGTGTCGGCCTTTGACGGGGCCGAGTGGATTATGCGGGATGGCCAGATTCCCGTGGAAGAATACCGGCAGATTGCAAAGGAATTTAACCCTGTGGACTTTGACGCAGAGGAAATCGTGGATCGGGTGGTCCAATATGGCGGAAAATATCTGTGCTTTACGGCCAAACACCACGATGGCTTCGCCATGTATGACAGCAAGGTATCGGACTATAATATTATGCACACACCCTTTGGAAGGGATGTGGTAAAGGAGTTAGCGGAGGCCTGTCAAAAGCGGGGAATTGTATTCTGCCTGTATTATTCCCAGATGCAGGACTGGGAGGACCCGGACGGGGACGGCAACACCTGGGATTATGACAAAGAGAAGAAGGACTTTCAGGCCTATTTTTATCGGAAGGCAAGGCCACAGGTGGAGGAGCTTCTGACCAATTACGGGAAGATTGGCATGATATGGTTTGACACGCCCTACGATATGCCCCGGGATCTGAGCGACGAGTTGGCGCAGCTGGTCCATGATCTTCAGCCGGAATGCCTGATCAGTGGCCGGATAGGCTATGGACTGGGAGATTTCCGGGAAATGAACGACAACAATATTCCTCACAATGCTTTTATGGAGGACTGGGAAAGCCCGATGACCTTGAACAATACCTGGGGCTATTCCCGGGTGGACCATCACTGGAAATCAGCAAGCCAGGTGGTGCGTATGCTGGTAAATGTGGTGGGAAAAGGGGGAAACCTTTTATTGAACATTGGGCCGGACGGGCGGGGGCAGATCCCTCAGGAGAGCCATGAGATCCTTCTGCAGGTGGGAAAATTCCTGGAGAAAAACGGGGAGAGCATTTATGGAGCCATTCCCATGGCGGATATGCCCTATGAGAACCAGTGGGGCGGATGCACCGGCAAGCCGGGCCGGTTCTATATGCATGTGCTGGATTACCCGGATGAGCCTTATGAAATCCGCATTTACAATCTCAAGACAAAGGTGAAACGCGTGACCCTTTTGGAGACCGGGGAGGAGCTGAAATTTGTCCAACTCTACGAGATCGCCAGGGATGAATACAGATTCCGGGCCTTTTTCCCCGAGAAGCCTGTCAATGCCCTGGACACGGTAGCCGTGGTGGAGACGGAAGGGCCTCTGGAATACCATGATTTGCGGACCATTTATGCAAAATAGATAAGACAATATCCTCAGGGGACAAGGAACGGACCTTTCTTTGTCTTCTGAGGGTATTTTTTTGAAGCAGAGGATTCTTTTTGCCAAGAGGGGAGCAGCCTTAAAGGGACGGTCTCTTTCCCTTTAAGGATAGGGATCGCACTTGGGAAAGAATTCCTCATTGGAGGCCAATAGGTTGGCGCCGTTGGCCAAAAGCGTGGCATATTGCACCATATTTTCATCGGGCATGCTGAGCACAGAACCGGTGAGACTTAGGGAGCCCAGAAGCCGGTTGGAGGAGCAAATGGGCACGGCCACCCCTTTTACGTTGGGAAACTCTTCACAGTTTTCTATGGCATAGCCCCGATCCCGAATCGTCTGTAATTCTGCTTTCAGGGCCTCCCGCTTGGTAATGGTTGTGGTGGTAAAGCGGGGGAGTCCATAGGTATCAATAATCAAATCCACCATCTCCTCAGACATTTCGCTCAACATAATCTTTCCGCAGCAGCTGCAATGCATCAGGGTACAGCGGCCGGTAATGGAGTAGGAAATGTTGCGGTTTCCAGGGTTTACGCTCTGGAGATAAAAGGCTTTTCCTTTTTTGGGAATGGTCAGGTATACGATCTGGCCGCTCTGGCGCTGAATTTCCTCCATAATCGGGATTGCGGAATGCAGAATGGGAAGGGAGGCGCGGATATGATAGCTTAATTCCAACAATTCAATGCCCAGACGATAGTGCTGGTTGGGCAGCTTTTGAATATACCCAAAGGATTCCAAAGTTTTTAAAATATTTACCATGGTGCTCTTGGAGATGGACAGCTCCTTGGATAGCTGGGTGAGCGTCCACTCCGGTCGATTCACCGTAAAAGTTTTCAGTGTACGGATACATTTGGCCACAGACCCCAGCATCCAGGAGGGACTTTCCTCTTTTGTCACAGCCAGGGAGGGAATATTTGGGTTTTCCATGTATGAAATTCCTCTTCCATTTATATTTTTTCATTACCTTGTAAGTGTAGTTATTTTTTGGAAAATAGTCAAGTAATTTCAGGAAAAGACATGGGAATTGCTGGTGATAAATTTGTCAATTATCACAAAAAAGGAGGGAAGGAGTTGGATACTTTTTACAAAACCAGGAAGAAACGGGCAGAGGAGTTGACAAATTTGTGAAATTGAGATATAAATGATATTGTACAGTATGTTTGAATAAAGTTCAATATAATTGAACAAAAGGACGTGAATTTTAAACAGGAGGTAAAAAAATGAAAAAGTTTCTGGCATTACTGTTAACGTTAACTATGGCAGGGTCTCTGGCTGCCTGTGGTTCCAAGCCGGCCCAGGAGCCGGCAGCAGACACACAGACGCCAGCGGAGAGCTCTTCCGGTGAGGAAAAAGAGGCAGAGGCCTCCGGCGAGGATGTAGTCATTACGTTCTGTGCACGGCAGGACCCGACAGGAGCTGATGCCGAGAGCGCCTACACGCTGGAGAAGATCGAAGAATTCAATGCCATGGATAACGGCATAAAGGTAGACATTGTGTGGAATCCGGTGGAGGCAGACTATTTAAGCCGCTTGGCGACGGATATTGCATCCAATGACTGCCCCAATATTTTTATGGAGTACGGCGGATCCCGGATTCTGGATTATCTGGAGGCAGGCCTTATCGTGGATATGACCCCATACTATGAGGAGGATTCCGCCTGGTACGATTCCGTATATCCTGCCATGTGGGAGCCCTGTGTGTTCGACGACTATGAGGGGATTTTCGGAATTCCCTTCAACTCCTATGAAATCGTGCTGGTTTACAACAGCGCTTACCTGGAGCAGTGTGAGTTAGAGGTTCCCACAACCTGGGAAGAGCTTATGAACTGCTGCAAGGTGCTGAAGGAAAATGGCATTCAGCCCTTTATGGTAGGAGAAAAGGATACCTATCGCTTTGGACATCTGTTCTCCAACCTGGCTATCACCAGCTACGGACAGGATGCAATGAAAATGGGAACCCGGGAAATCGGCTATGATTCTGAGGAGAGCAAAGAGATCTATAAGCTTATAAAGGATGCTTTTGACGCAGGATACTTTGGGGACAATGTGCTGGCCTACGGACACTCTGAGGAGCGTGCCTACACAGGAGCAGGAGAATGCGCCTTTATGTGGGATCTGACCTCCCGGATTTACTGGCTGGAGGATACCCAGGAGTTGAATGCAGAAAACTTACATATTGCCCAGTTCCCGGCTGTGAATAAGGATTACTATGGATGGTGCCAGGGCGGTGCATCCCAGGCCTACTACGTATCTAGCCAGGCCACCGAGGAGGAGATTGCCGCATCTATCACCTTCCTGAAATACATTACCAGCGAGGAATTTATTTCCGGATTATCCGCAGTGACCAATTCTACCTATGCTATTGCAGCGGAATCTTCTGCTGGCAGCTACATTTATGAAGAGGTGGCAGAGGTAATGGGACAGAACAAGGGACTGCTGGCAGAGCTGCAGAATTATGACAGCGAGGCCGGAGGGCTGAATATTGTAAGAGACGCCTTGCAAAGTATTGTGCTGGGGGCTACACCGGACGATGTTGCCAATACCATTATTGAGGGCTACGAGGATATTGAATAAGCTTTTAAATGCCCGGGGAGCTTTTTCTCCGGGCATTTTTTAAGGAGGTAATAAAGTGACGACATACAAACGAAAAGACCACCTGATCTCGCTCCTGTTTTTGTTTCCAGCCCTGCTATTGCTGGGGGTATTCATTATCTATCCAACCATCTCAACCATTAAGCTGTCCTTTCATTCCTGGAAGGGAATCTACGGTATGGCCCAGGAATTTGTAGGCATCAGCAATTTTCAGAAGGTTCTGACCAGTGATACCTTCTGGAATGCCATGCTCAATTCCTTCTACTTTATGGTAGGTACCTTTGTGATCCTGATGCCTCTTTCCTTTGCCTTGGCTCTGGTGGTCACCTCCAAGCTTAAATTCACCGGCTTTATGAAAACCATGTATTACTTGCCGGTGATTCTGGGAACCACCACGGTGGCCTTGATGTGGCGCTGTATTTTAAACCCCAATACAGGAATCCTGGCGGGTATTTTAAATGCTGTGGGGATGGGGGACCATGTGATCGACTGGTTGAATACGCCTACGGTAAATGTGTGGACCACCATTCTGATTAACGAATGGAAATTTGCAGGCTACAATATGCTGATTTTTGTGGCAGGCATCACCAGCATTCCCGACACCACCGTGGAGGCAGCCATGATCGACGGCTGTAACTACTGGCAGCGTCTGCGCTATATTATTTTGCCCTTGAGCAAAAATTCCTTTAAGGTATTTGCCATTCTGGGAATCACCGGCTGTCTGAAGGTATTTGATATTATCTGGGCTATGACAGGGGGCGGACCCAATGATCTCAGCTCTACCCCAGGTATTATGATCTACCAGTATGCCTATACCTATAAGAAGTACGGCCGAAGCGCAGCCATCGCCGTGATCCTGCTGATTCTGGGAATTTCCTTAAGCGCTGTCTGCAACAAGGTGTTTAAGCAGGATGATATATACTGAGAAAGGAGGAGACGAAAATGAGCAAGAAAACCAAAGCCGGCAGAGGCATTACCTATATCCTGGCCTTTCTCTGGATCATAGCCACGACTGTGCCCCTGCTCTTAGCCGTATTATCCTCCTTTAAGGACAATACAGAGATTTACCTTCGGCCCTGGCAGCTTCCCCAGTCCTGGGCGCCTGTAAACTATATCAGAGCTATTGTGGATGTTGGAGCTCTGCGCTCCATTGGAAATACCCTTTTGGTATCCTTTTTAACCGCAGGGGGCGTGCTGCTGGTGGCGCTTCTGGCTTCCTACCCTATGTCCAGAAAAAATATACGCTGGGTCAAAAGCACCTATACTCTGTTTGTGCTGGCTGTTATGATTCCAGTGCATACCACCCTGATACCCATTTCCTCTCTGGCCACGATTCTGAAGGCAAAGGATCAATACTGGTATCTGATCTTAGTGTACATCGCCTTTAACATGGCCCAGTCCATTTTCCTGATATCCGGCTCCATGAATGGGATTAGCCGGGAGATTGACGATGCGGCTATCATTGATGGGTGTGGGGATTTCCGGTTGCTGTTTCGCATCCTGACTCCTATCTGTAAGCCTATTTTGGCCACAGAGGCTATCTTTGCCTTTGTGTATGCCTACGGAGAGCTGATTTTCTCTCTGACTCTGATTTCCAACAGCAAGCTTTATACTGTGTCCAGAGCCATGCTGTCCTTCTACGGAGATGGGGATATGCGTTTGGGACCGATTTTTGCGTTTATCGTATTATCTGCGGTTCCCTCCATTATCGTATATGTGCTCTTCCACAACCAGATACAAAGGGGAGTCATGAATGGAGCTATTAAGGGATAAGAGGACAAAAAATTCATATGACTGTGAAAGAAAAATGAGACCAAACTGATAAAGGAGACATATAAGACATGATGGAAGATACGAGAATGGAATGGTTTCGGGATGCCAAATATGGCATGTTTATCCATTGGGGGCTTTATGCTCAGCTGGGAGGGATTTGGAACGGGACGTCCTATCCCCATGGCACAGAGTGGATTATGCGAAATGCCCGCATTCCCCTGGAGGAATACCGAAAGCTTAAAGATACCTTTTATCCCGAGGAGTTTGACGCAGAGGAGTGGGTGAAAAGCGCCGTGGACTATGGCGCAAAATATCTGTGCTTTACGGCCAAGCATCACGACGGCTTTGCCATGTACGACAGCAAGGTGTCGGACTACAATATTATGCACACGCCCTTTGGACGGGATGTGGTGAAGGAGCTGGCAGAGGCCTGCAAAAAATATGGGGTGGTATTCTGCCTGTACTATTCTCAGATGCAGGACTGGGAGGACCCCAACGGAAACGGAAACGATTGGGATTTCCAGGAGGAGAAAAAGGATTTCCGTTTCTATTTTGAAAATAAGGTAAAGCCCCAGGTGAAAGAGCTTTTGACCAATTACGGAGATATCGGGATTATGTGGTTTGACACGCCCTATGATATGCCGGTGGATCTGTGCCAAGAGCTGCGCCGGTGGGTGCTTTCCATACAGCCGGAATGCATTATCAACGGCAGAATTGGCTATGGAATCGGAGATTACCGCCAGATGGGAGACAATGATATTCCGGTTTTGGGTTATCGGGGGGACTGGGAGACGCCCATGACCCTGAACAATACCTGGGGGTATTCCAAGACAGATGAAAACTGGAAAAATCCACAGGTGATTATGAAAATGCTCATTGATGTGGCCAAAAAAGGCGGAAACCTTCTTTTGAACGTGGGACCGGATCCCAAGGGGAAGATCCCCGAAGGCGGAGACCGTGTGATGCGAGTCATGGGAGATTGGATGAAAATCAATGGAGACAGCATCTATGGCACCAGGCGCTGTGTGGATTTTCCTTATGAAATACGCTG
This sequence comes from Lachnospiraceae bacterium, assembly GCA_022791975.1. Classification (GTDB taxonomy): domain Bacteria; phylum Bacillota; class Clostridia; order Lachnospirales; family Lachnospiraceae; genus RGIG4284. The sequence continues at coordinate 40,711 of JAAWAC010000053.1, forward strand.
GGGCGGCCTTACAGCTAAGGGAACCACCCTCTATATGCATGTGATGAGTACCAGAGAGAATCCAGATGAAATTAAAATCTGCAATCTGGAGACCAAGGCCAAAAAGGTTTACCTTCTGGAGACAGGGGAGGAGCTTCCCTTCTATCAGTCCTATGAGATTGCCAGAGATGAACACCGTTTCCGGGTGGTCACAAAGAATAAGTGTAAAGATCCTTTGAACACGGTGATTGTGGTGGAGCTGGAGGAAGAGCCAAAGGTTCACAGCCTGTATTTTAACCTGGAAGATTTGGTAAAAACTGGAAAAAAATAAACGGTAGTGGGAGACATAAAAGACCTTGTGGGAGTTTTTTCACAGGGTCTTTTAATCTTGCATTCCCCAATAATTTTGTGGTAAAATAAACGAAGCAAAAATCAGCGGCAGACAAAAAGAAATGATAACCGGAAGGGAAGATTGGATAGAGAAATGAATATAAAGAAACCCATGGTGCTGCTGGCCGTTATTTTTATGGTGTCAGGCTGCGGCAAATCCCCTGGAGAAGCCAAATCTCCGGAGGTTACCCAGGAAATCCGGGAGGAAGTGGGCACTCCCTTACAGCAGGCCGGGAGTGGCTTTACGGTGGTGGAGCCGGGCTCCATCTATAAGGGAAGCATAGAGATAGCCACACCGGAGGCATCGGGGAGTGTGACCTATGAGGGAAGCGGCGTGACCATAGACGCCAGCCACACAGAAGACGGGTATGTGATGGTAAAATGTGACGAAGCGGATGTACGTTTAAAGGTGCGGATAACTCTGGGGGAGGATTTTTATACCTATAACCTGAATCAGGATGGAGAATATGAGGTGTTTCCCCTGCAAATGGGAAATGGAAATTACCAGGTCCAGGTATATAAGCAGGTGGAGGGAACCACCTACAGCCCCCTTTACGGCACGGAGCTTTCGGTAGAGATGCCCGATGGTAACCGGGTATTCATGTACCCCAGTCAGTATATCTGGTATACCAATGACAAGAATGCCATAAAGCTGTCCTACGATCTGTGCGGAGATTTAACCTCGGATCAGGAAAAGGTGGACCGGATTTATAATTATGTGGTGGGACTTCTCACCTATGACTATGAGAAAGCGGAGACGGTGGATAAGGGGTATGTGCCGGATGTGGACCGGACCCTGGAGGAGCGAAAGGGAATCTGCTTTGACTATTCCGCCCTGTTTGCAGCCATGCTGCGGGCCCAGGACATTCCCGTGCGCCTGGTCATGGGAAATGTGCAGCCGGAGAATATTTATCACGCCTGGAATCAGGTTTATGTGAATGGAAAATGGGTTTGGATGGACGCCACCTTTGGTCCGGATTCCGGCCACGAGGAGAGCAACTATACACAGGAACGGGAATATTAGGAGGGAGTGCAAAAAGATGGAAAAACAAACGCGAGGAAAAAGCCTGCCTGCTGCAGAGGTATCCCTGTTCTGCCAGCAGACAGCGATGCTGTTAAAGGCGGGGATTCCCCTGTACGATGGCATGGAAGTTTTGTACCGCAGCTATCAGGATACAGAATACAAAGAGTCCTTTGGGAAAATCTACGAGGGTGTGAAAGACGGAGGAAGCCTCTATGAAGGGATAAAGGAGGCAGGTTTTTTTCCCACCTATATGATACATATGGTGCAGGTGGGAGAGATGGCCGGAAAGCTTGATGATGTGCTGGAAGCGCTGGGAGGCTATTATGAGAGGGAAAGCCGCCTTCAGGGAGCTATTCGCAATGCGGTGGCCTATCCCCTGGTGTTGGTGGTGCTTATGTCCGTGGTGATCGGTGTGCTGGTGCTTCGGGTGCTTCCCATTTTCACGGAGGTATTTCAAAGTCTGGGAACAGATTTGTCCGGGACAGAGGCAGCTATTCTGTCCGGCGGTGTGACTCTGGGAAAGGTGGTGCTGGTGCTGGCAGCCATGATTTTGTTGGGAGCTCTGTTTCTCTTTGTGCTGTGGCGTGTGGGAGGCCGGGAGAAGCTTTTAAAGGCAGGGCAGATTCTTCGCCCTGTGCGTCGGCTTCTGGATAAGCAGGCAGCCCAGCGATTTGCGGATGTGACAGCTCTGGCCCTGCGCAGTGGCTACAGTCTGGGGCAGGCCTTGGAGCTGATACCAGAGCTTTTGCCTGATGTGCGCAATGCCCACAAAGCTTTGCAGTGTAAAGCGGTGCTGGAGGAAACCGGGGATTTTGCTGCGGCCGTGGAGCAGGCAGGGATCTTTCCTCCTCTTTATGAGAAAATGATTCGGGTAGGAGCAGAGACTGGACAGACAGACCGGGTTATGGAAAGGATAGCCGAAATTCATGAGACGGAGGTGCAGGAGGGGATTCAAAGACTGGTGTCCTGGATTGAGCCGGCCCTGGTGGCGGTTTTGACCCTGATTATTGGAGGAATCCTGCTGTCTGTAATGCTTCCTCTGGTGAGCATAATGATGTCTCTTGGCTGATGGGAAGGAGAGAGGTTCCATGCATTTATATAAGAGAAAAAAGCGGGGGCCCATAGGCCGCTGGGCGGCTCTGTTGGGGATCTTTCTGGCGGCCATGCTGGTGTTGTCCGTGGGAAGCGGACAGCTGGAGGCCACAGCGGATCAGGAGCAGACAGAGCTTTTGCGCCAGGCCATCAATCAGGCGGTGGTCAACTGTTATGCCATGGAAGGCAGGTATCCGGAGAGCCTGGACTATCTAAAAGAAAACTATGGAATACAGATAAATACGGAGAAATATAGTGTGACCTATGAAATTTTTGCAGATAACATTAGGCCGCTGGTCAAGGTGACAAGACTTGGTCAGGCCAAGGATGGGGATAAATCATGAGAGAGCGGAGGAATGGGGTCAACGGATTGCTGGTTTTTCTGATTTACGGGATCTTCGCCCTGTTTTCCCTGTTGCTGGTGGTGATTGGCGCGCGGGTATACCGGGACATTACCACTGTGGGAAGGGAAAACACCCAGATTCGCGCAGCTTTTTCCTATGTGTCAAACAAAGTGCGGATGAGCTCCGGAGAAATGGAAGTGAAGGAGCAAGATGGTATCCAAATGCTGGTGCTGTCTGGAAATGTAGAAGGCTATGAGACCCGCATTTACTATTATGAGGGGGCTCTTCGGGAGATTTTTCAGGAGACAGGGCAGCCCTTTTCTCCTTATGCCGGGGAGATAATTGTGGAGACGACGGAGTTCACATTTAAAAGAACGGAGACAGGAGGGCTTTGGCTGCACACCCTGGATGCCCGGGGAAATCCACGCAGCATGGAGCTGTATTTAGAGGGGAATGTTTTATGAGGAGTGCAAACAAGAAAAATCCAGCTTTAGTGGAGCTGATTCTGGTGATACTGTTTTTTGCCCTGTCCTCCGTGATTTTGGTGCAGGTATTTGTCAAGGCGCGGATGATGAGTGAGACCAGCCGGGCCGAAACCCTGGGGCTTTTGCTTATGCAGGATGTGATAGAGCAGTGGAAGGAAGCTCCCCAGGAGCCGGAGCAGATTTTTTCTGGGGAAAAGGGCTGGGTGGCGGAAAAGACGGAGGAAGACACCTGGACCTATCGAAACGGCTGTGGGGAGGATCTGATTCTGGGAGCCGGGGAGGAGAGAGTCTATGAGTTGCGGGCAGAGATTTGGAAGGAACCTTCCCAGGCTGGAGAGCTTTTCCATATCCGAATTGGTCTTGTCAGATGCCGGGACAACGAGAACTTGGCAGAGGTAGAGACCACGCGATATCAGCCGGGGCCATAACCTTTACTATTTTTCTGATCAGGAAAGTCGCGCAGGCACACGAGAGGAACACTTTGATGAATTTCGGGGAAATCTGGCCCTGGCAGCCAGTAAAATCGCGCAGGCACACGAGAGGAACACTTAGATGAATTTGGGGGAAATCCGGTCCTGGCGGACAGTAAAATCGCGCAGGCACACGAGAGGAACTTTCATGAGTGCCCTTTCCAATGAAAGTTTCTCTCATTACAGGTGCGCCGAAGCGATTTTACCCTTTAGAGCTGTCGCGCAGCGACTATAATTAGGAGGGAAAGAGATGCAGAATATTACAGGGAAGACCCCAATAGACAAGGCCGGGGGAGGAATATCCCAGGGTACTGGTGTGGGATTGGCATCTGTACTGCTGATTGTGATGACCCTGGCCTTTACCACCTTTGGAATTCTGTCTCTGGTGTCAGCCAGAGCGGACGCCAATACCAGTGGGAAGATGACAGAGAATCTGAGGGCCTATTATGCGGCGGAAGGCAGATTGCAGGAAAAGCTTTCCAAGCTGGACGGAGAACTGGCCCTGGGAAATGGTACGCTTTTGGAGGAAGGCTCCTTAGAGCTTCAGGAGAATGTGCGGGAGGGACAGCAGCTATTGTTGATCCTGGAGCCTTCTGCAAAAGGGGACCAGGGGCGTTACCGGGTCCTTGGACAGCGGTTGGTAAATACGGGAGAATGGAATCCGGATGCCGGGTTTGAAATTTGGGATGGAGGAATGTAGGATGGCGGAACAGATACAGGATATTTTAAAGGCAGGACTGGAAAAGGGAGGATCGGATATTTTTCTGATTCCCGGGTCACCGGTGTGTTTAAAGCAGGGGGGACAGGTGAGCCCCATTACCCAGGAGCGGATTATGCCGGACGCATCCGCGGAGCTGATTCGACAGATCTATGAGCTGGCCCGGCGGGATATGGATACCCTGGAGGCCTGTGGAGACGACGATTTTTCCTTTTCCGTAAAGGGACTGGGGCGCTTTCGCTGCAATGCCTACAAGCAGCGGAGTTCTCTGGCAGCAGTACTGCGTATTGTGACCTTTGGTTTGCCGGACAGTGAGAGCATGCATATTCCCCAGGCGGTGATGGATCTGCACCGGACGAAAAACGGCATGATTCTGGTAACGGGACCTGCTGGCAGTGGAAAGACCACTACGTTGGCTTGCCTGATTGATCAGATTAACAACCAGAAGAGTGGTCATATTATAACCATTGAGGACCCCATTGAGTATATTCATTCCCATCAGAAGAGCCTGGTAAGCCAAAGAGAGATTGAGCTGGATACCAAAAGCTATGCAGCGGCTCTGCGGGCAGCTCTGCGCCAGACACCGGATGTGATTCTGTTGGGAGAAATGCGGGATTTTGAGACTATACAGACGGCTTTGACAGCGGCGGAGACCGGACAGCTTCTTCTGTCAACCCTACACACAGTGGGAGCGGCCAAGACCATTGACAGAATTGTGGATGTATTCCCGGCGAACCAGCAGGGACAAGTGCGGGTACAGCTGTCTATGGTGCTGCGGGCCGTGGTGTCTCAGCAGCTGTTGCCAGTGATTGGCGGAGGATTGGAGCCAGCCTTTGAGATTATGATTGTAAACCCGGCCATTCAAAATATGATCCGGGAGGGAAAAATTCATCAGATGGACAATGTGATCTATGCTGGTGCTGAGGCTGGTATGCGGACTATGGATAATGACATTCTTCGCCTGTTCAAGGAAGGAAAGATTACCAAGGAGACGGCCCTGACTTATGCGGTCAGCCCGGAAAATCTAGAGCGGAGGCTGCGGTAGGAGCTGCCCTGCAGGAGAAAGAACCAGGTCAGAGGAGAAAAAGAAGAGACCTGGTTTTTTCAGTCCCTGTTAAAAGGGGCCATTTTTTGAATAAATACGGGCAGATCTGGTAACAAATTTTTAAAAGTCTTATCACAGATTAAACACAATTCCTTGTTACACTAAGAAAAACAAAGGAAAGGAGCAAGCAGCTATGTATGATGAAGATAAAACCATGAAAAATAACCAGGGAACTTCTGGTACCGGAGAATACCGGTATACAGGCCCCTTTTATCAGGATAACTATACCGACAGACAGACCACCCATAACTCCTATACCTCTGCCAGCTCCTTCGGAGAGGTAAAAAGGCCGAAAAAGAAGCGGTGGTTGTCCCTGATTGCCAAGACTATCTGTGTGGCAATGATTTTCGGTGTGGTGGCCAGCGCGGCCTTCCAGGCTACCAACTATATTGGAGGCAAGGTCCTGGGACAGGAAGAGCCTGTGGAGGATGGAAAAGAGAAAGAGGAGGGCATCACCACCATGCTGCCAACCACAGAGCCATCCACGATTTCAGGCGGCAATGTGGCAGATTACAGCTCCAATGTGTCGGCCATTGTAGATAAATGTATGCCTTCCCTGGTGGCGATTACCAATGTAAGTGTGGCGGAGGTTCCCAATTACTGGGGGTTCTGGAATGGGGGAAGTATGCAGCAGGAGCAGACCAGCACGGGGACCGGCATTATCATTGGGATGAATGACACAGAGCTTCTGGTAGTGACCAACAACCATGTGATAGCCAATGCCAAAGCTTTGACCGTGGTTTTCAGCGTGGACGAGGGCAAGGAGGAGGCCGAGGCTGTGGCAGCCCGGATCAAGGGAGCTGATGAGAGTAAAGATTTAGCTGTTATTGCCGTAAATCTTGCGGATATTCCTGATACCACCATGAGTAGTATCAAGGTTGCCAGCATAGGGGATTCCTCCTCTTTGAAGGTGGGCGAGCAGGTGGTTGCCATTGGAAACGCTCTGGGCTATGGGCAGTCTGTGACAACAGGGATTGTAAGCGCCCTGGGACGAAATGTAACCCTGCAAAATGATGACGGCAGCAGTATTACCAACAGTTTGATTCAGACCGATGCGGCTATCAACCCTGGAAACAGCGGTGGCGCCCTGTTAAATATGCAGGGAGAGGTTATCGGCATCAATGAGGCAAAGTATTCCTATAGTGGCGTGGAGGGCATGGGGTATGCCATTCCCATTTCCGATGTGGAGTCAATTATCAGCGATTTATCCCTGCGGACAACCAGGGAGAAGGTGCCGGAGGCAAACCTGGGCTTTCTGGGAGTGACCTGCCAGGATGTACCGTCGGATGTTTCCCAGCAGTTTGATATGCCCCGGGGGATCTATGTGAGCAGTGTGACGGAGGGTTCCGGTGCGGATAAGGCGGGCATCCGTAAGGGAGACATTATCACCAAATTTGACCGGATTAATGTGACCACCTACGAGGAGCTGAAAGAGCAGCTGAGTTATTTTTCTGCTGGAGAGACGGTGGAGATCGTGGTCCAGTCTCCGGATGGAGCAGAGTATGTGGAGAAAACCCTCCAGGTGACCTTAAGCTCCCGAAGTGAGGCAAGTAAATAAGTATCAAAACAAAAATTTATCCATGCAAAATGGAAATGAGGCCGGGGATCTTTTTTCAGATTCCCGGTTTTTCTAAAAAAATGATAAAAAATCTTAAAAAAATGACAGGCCGTATTTAGGTCTGTCATTTTGGGGGATTTTGTGGTATACTTTCTCTGACAGCCAGAGGGAAAACAGGGCCGAGGGAGAGGCTTTGACGGATGGCAGGACAGGAAATTGTGGCAGGAAAGGGAGCAGACGTGGACGAGAAGGATTTTCGGGAGATTATAGATTTAGGAGAGATAGAGGACGCAGGGAAGCCTGAGGGACAGGATGGAGAAAGACAGGATGATTATGAGGAGGTTTGTGTGCTCTGTCACCGGCCGGAAAGCAAGGCTGGTCGATTGATTACCCTGGCAAAGGGAATCTGCATTTGTTCGGAGTGCATGCAGAAAACCATGGACACCATCCAGGGCAAGGATATAGACTATGGAAAAATGCCGGATTTTTCTAAGATGCCAAACATCAGTTTTTTGAATCTGGCAGATCTGCAAAACATGATTCCCCAACGGCAAAAGGTGAAGAAGAAAAAGGAGAAGGAGGAGAAGACAGAGTCTCTGGACATCCGGCAAATTCCCCCTCCCCATAAGATTAAGGCCAGTCTGGATGAGTATGTGATAGGTCAGGAGCAGGCGAAAAAAGTGATATCTGTGGCCGTTTACAATCATTATAAGCGGGTTGCCACCAATACCATGGACGAGATAGAGATAGAGAAATCCAATATGCTGATGATCGGGCCTACCGGTAGCGGAAAAACTTACCTGGTAAAGACCCTGGCCCGGCTATTGGATGTGCCTCTGGCTATTGCAGATGCCACCTCTTTGACAGAGGCCGGGTATATCGGAGATGATATTGAGAGTGTGGTGTCTAAGCTTCTGGCGGCTGCGGACAATGACGTGGAAAAGGCGGAACGGGGCATTATCTTTATTGATGAGATTGATAAGATTGCCAAGAAAAAAGATACCCATCACAGGGATGTAAGCGGGGAGTCCGTCCAGCAGGGGATGCTTAAGCTTCTGGAGGGCGCGGAGGTGGAAGTTCCCGTGGGAGCCAACAGCAAGAATGCTATGGTGCCTCTGGCCACTGTGAATACTAAAAATATTCTGTTTATCTGTGGCGGCGCCTTCCCAGACTTGGAGAAGGTGATCAAGGAACGACTGAATAAAAAAAGCTCCATCGGCTTTCAGGCGGACTTAAAGGATAAATATGACAAGGAGAAAGATCTGTTTTCCCGGGTGACTGTGGAGGATATCCGAAATTTCGGCATGATTCCAGAGTTCATCGGGCGTCTACCGGTGATCTTTACCCTGGACAGCCTCACCCAGGAGATGCTGGTGCGTATTTTAAAGGAGCCGAAAAATGCCATTTTAAAGCAGTACCAAAAATTGCTGGCTTTGGATGAGGTGAAGCTAAGCTTTGAGGATGAGGCCCTGGAGGCGATTGCTTTGAAGGCGCTGGAAAAGGATACAGGAGCTCGGGCTCTGCGCTCCATTATTGAGGATTTTATGCTGGACATTATGTATGAGATTCCCAAGGATGACAATATTGGGGAGGTTACCATTACCCGGGAATATATTGAGCATACCGGCGGTCCCCGGATTGTTACCCGGGGGGTGCTGGCCCTACCGGACGACACTTCCGGATAGCAAAAATTGGATAACACGGACAGGAAAAGTTGCTTTATACTGGTAAGTAGAGACAGGAGTGGGGCGAGGTAAATAGGACCGAAGCCCCAGGCGGCCAAGGCCGGGAAAGGAGATGCAAATGGGAGCAGAGTTTTGGGATGATGTGGGGAGAAAGCTTTCGGGAGCCGCGGAGGCGGTGGGAAGAAAGACCAGCAAGGTGACAGAGATTGCCAGGCTGAAAAATCAGATTTATGCCCTGGAGAGGGGAATCCAACGGGATTTTGCGACTCTGGGAAAGCAGGTATATGAAAAATATCTGGAGACCCAGGAGGCGGAAGAGGGATTTTTGAGCCTGTGTGAGGCCATTGCCCAGGAGGAAGTGCTTATTGAGCAGTACAAAGGCGAGATTGAAGAACTGAAAGAGAAGAATTGAGGCTTATGAGACAGGTTAGAATTCAAAACAAACCACATGCAAAGAAGAGAACCATCTTTCTTTGGGGTGGTTTGTTTTTTGTTACACTGGTATTTCATGGAATTGCCAGAAAGGCCCCAGGGTTTGCGGAGTGGTACGCCAGGCGGGTTTATCCTTTGCTGGTGGGGAGCGTGGGGCGGATTTGCTCGCTGCTTCCCTTTTCTCTGTCAGAGCTTCTGCTGCTTATCTTTCTGGCAGGACTGCTTGGCTGGCTGGGATTGGCGTTCTGGCAGCTTAGCATCTTGGCAGGGAGTTGGTTAGGAAGGACAAACCGGGGAGGAATTAAAAACTTTTGGAGGAGAAGTGCAGCAGTGGTCCTGCGGGTTTGCATTGTGCTCTTTGCACTGTTTACCTTTCAGTGTGGGATAAATTACCACCGGCAGACCTTTTCCCAGCGGGCTGGCTTTGTTATGGCGGAGTCCACCAAGGAAGAGTTGGTGGATTTGTGTTGGGCGTTGACAGAGGAACTGAATCAGGCTGCTGGGGAGATTACGGTGGATGAAAATGGCGCCTGTCGTCTCAAGGAAAATCTGGAGGAGAGGGCACGGGCATACATGCTGGCGGCAGCCCAGGAATACCCAGAGCTTTCCGGCTATTATCCCAGAGCCAAGGGAGTGTGGAACAGCTGGGCCCTGTCCTATCAACAGCTTCTTGGAATTTACAGTCCCTTTACCATCGAATCCAATTACAACCGGGATATGCCCGAATACAACAAGCCCTCGGCCATCTGTCATGAGCTCTCTCATTTAAAGGGATTTATGCGGGAGGATGAGGCAAACTTTATTGCCTATCTGGCATGCAGAGCTTCCCAGGATGAGGATTTTCGCTACAGTGGCAGTATGCTGGCCTATGTGTACAGCATGAATGCCCTGTATCGGGCGGATCGGGATTTGTACAGGGAGATCCGCACGCAGCTGTGTAGTCAGGCAGAGCGGGAACTGGAGCTGCAAAACGCCTTCTGGAATGCCTACGAGGGACCAGTGGCGGAAGTGTCAAATAAAATGAATGATACATATTTAAAAGTCAATGCCCAGGGGGATGGGACCAGAAGCTACGGGCGTATGGTGGATCTTTTGCTGGCTCTCAGGCGTTCTAAAATTTCATAGGGAATCCTTAGATTTCCCTTGCCTGTGCCCAGATCGATATGGGGTTTGATGGAGCCGTGAAAATCAGAGCCCCCCGAGATCTCCAGCTCATAGCGGCGGGCCAGCCGGCGCATGTGGCTTTCCTCCATGCCCTGGTTGGTGGAGTAGATGGCCTCCAGTCCTAAGAGGCCCTGCTCCTTCAGAGAGCTGACCAGGACCTCCAGATCTTCCTCTGTCATATGGTAGAGCAGGGGATGGGCCAGAACCGGGATGCCACCGTTGGACAGAATCAGCTGGACGGCCTGCCCGGGGGAGATCCGGTGACGGGGGACAAAGCAGGGACAATCATCGCCAATATAGCGGGTGAAGGCTTCCTTTATTTCTCGGACATAGCCCTTTTCCAACAGATATTTGCCATAGTGGGCTCTGGTGAGCACAGCGCCCGGGAAGCGCGCCCGTAGCTTTTCTAGGCTGATATCTATCCCTTCCAGCCGGCGCAGCCGATCCGCCATCTCCTGATTCCGGGCCTCTCTTGCATTTTGAAAAGTGGCAAGGGCCTGGGAAAAATCCCTGGCCAGCCAGTCAATATCCAGTCCCAGAATATGGATATCCCGTCCCTGGTATTCCGTGGAAAATTCAATACCGGGAATAAGCTCCAGGCCTATCTTTGCCGCTGCCTGGAATGCAGGCTTTAGCCCTTGTGTGGTGTCGTGATCAGTAAGGGCAAAGGCCCGCAGGCCTTTTTGGGCAGCGTAGGAGACCAGCTCTTCGGGGGAGAGGGTGCCGTCGGAGGCTGTGGAATGTACATGCAGGTCAATATAGTCCATGAAAAGGGGCTCCTTTCTTTATCCGGTTTTTCAAAATGGTAGCATAAAGAAAGGGGAATGTCCAGGGGGATGTCAGGTGTCTGGTGGGTGAGAGCTTCTAAAACATTCCCAAAAAGTCCTTGCTTTTTCCCAAAAGTATGTTATACTATATATGATTTGAATAATGCGGCCGAAGAGAGTGAACGAAAGTTCACTCTTTGTTTTTGAGGAGAAGAGGTGATAGCATGACGAAGAGAGAACAGTATGAACAGAAAACAGAAGCCCTGATTTTACCTATTATAGAGAAGCATCAGTTTGAGCTGGTGGATGTGGAATATGTAAAAGAGGGAGGAACCTGGTATCTGCGGGCTTATATTGACAAGCCGGGAGGCATTACGGTGGATGACTGTGAGGTGGTAAACCGGGCCCTGAGTGATCTGCTGGATCAGGAGGATTTTGTTGAGGAATCTTACATCCTGGAGGTGAGCTCTCCGGGGCTTGGCCGCCCCTTAAAAAAGGAGAAGGATTTTCAGCGCAGCCTGGGGGAGGAGGTAGAGATACATACCTACCAGGCCATTCATGGCCAGAAGAGCTTTACAGGTATCCTGGAGGCCTTTGACAAGGACACGGTCACTATAGAGCTGGAAGAGGGAGAGCGCCTTAAGCTGGAGAGAGCGAAGCTTGCACTGATTCGTCTTGCGTTTGACTTTTAATTAGAGATCAGGAGGATAAGAGAAAATGAATACAGAGTTACTGGAAGCGCTGGAGATTTTGGAGAGGGAAAAAGACATCAGCAAGGAAACCCTGCTGGAGGCCATCGAAAATTCTCTGCTGACGGCATGTAAGAATCATTTCGGCAAAGCAGATAACGTGAAGGTAAATATAAATCCGGAGACCTGCGAATTTTCCGTGTACGCGGAGAAAACTGTGGTGGAGCAGGTGGAGGACCCCATTCTGGAGATCAGTCTGGCCAATGCCAAGCTAAAGAATTCCAAGTATGAGCTGGGGGATGTGGTACAGGTGGAGATCAAGTCCAAGGAATTTGGACGGATTGCCACGCAGAACGCAAAGAACGTGATTTTGCAGAAGATTCGGGAGGAAGAGCGCAAGGTTCTGTATAATCAGTATTATGGCAAAGAGCGGGATGTAGTCACCGGCGTGGTGCAGCGCTACCTGGGCCGGAATGTGAGTATCAACCTGGGCAAGGTGGATGCTATCCTCAATGAAAATGAGATGGTGAAGGGGGAGGTATTTAAACCTACGGAGCGGATTAAACTCTATATTCTGGAGGTGAAGGATACCACCAAAGGGCCTCGGATTCAGGTATCCCGAACACATCCGGAGCTGGTGAAGCGCCTGTTTGAATCCGAGGTGACGGAGGTGAAGGACGGCATTGTAGAGATTAAGTGCATTGCCAGAGAGGCTGGCTCCCGCACCAAAATTGCAGTTTGGTCCAATGATCCGGACGTGGACCCGGTAGGTGCCTGCGTGGGTATGAACGGAGCCAGAGTAAACGCCATTGTAAGTGAGCTTCGGGGAGAAAAGATTGATATTATCAACTGGAGCGACAATCCGGCCATTTTAATTGAGAATGCCTTAAGTCCGGCGAAAGTGGTGGCTGTGCTGGCAGATCCGGAGGATAAGACGGCCAAGGTGGTGGTCCCGGACTATCAGCTGTCCCTGGCCATTGGCAAGGAAGGACAGAACGCAAGGCTGGCGGCCCGCCTGACCGGCTTCAAGATCGACATCAAGAGCGAAACCCAGGCCAGAGAGATCGAGGGCTGGCTGGATATTGATGAAGACGAGGAGTACGAGGGCTACGAAGAGTATGAGGACTATGAGAATTTTGAGGAATATGGGGATTACGGCCAGTATGAGGAGTCCGGGCAGGACTACTATGAGGAGCCGCTTCCAGTAGAAGAATAAGAAGCAGGATGTGATAAATTGAGTACAACAAGAAAAGTGCCTATGCGACAGTGCGTGGGCTGCGGTGAGATGAAGAGCAAGAAGGAAATGCTTCGGGTTCTGAAAACAACGGAAAATGAAATCCTTCTGGATGCCACAGGCAGAAAAAACGGGAGAGGCGCTTATCTGTGTTTTTCCAGGGACTGCCTACGGAGAGCCATTCGGGGAAAGGGACTGGAGCGCTCGCTGAAAATGTCCATCCCTGAGGAGGTATACGATAGACTGGAAAAGGAGATGGATGTGCTTGAAGCCAAATAAGGTATTGTCCTTAATCGGACTGGCAACCAAAGCCGGCCGGGTGGTAAGCGGAGAATTTTCCACGGAAAAGGCCGTGAAGGCTGGCCGTGCATCTTTGGTGCTTGTTTCAGAGGCCGCTTCGGAAAATACAAAAAAAATGTTTCGCAATATGTGTACTTACTACGCAGTACCTTTGTACTTCTATGGGGAAAAGGAGGAGCTGGGCCGTGCCACAGGCAAGGAAGAGCGAACCTCTTTGGCTCTGTTGGATAATGGATTTGCAAAGGCGGTAGAGAAGCAACTGATGGCGCAGCAAACAGAATGAGGGAGGTAGTAAGTATGTCGATGAGAGTACATGAGCTTGCAAAAGAATTAGAGAAGAGCAATAAAGATATTATCAGTTTTCTTACGGAGAAGAAAATAGAGGTAAAAAGCCATATGAGCACACTAACAGACGAGCAGGCGGATATGGTGAAAAAGGCCTTTGCCGGCAGACCAAAGGCACAGAGTAAGCCCGCAGCGCCGGCGGCCGGAGCGGAGACCACCTCCAAGGCAGAGGGGACGGGAACAACGGCAGCTCCGCCCAAAAAGAAAAAAATTATTGCCGTGTATAACGTTCACAATAGTCAGACAGGTATTAAGGACCCCCGGGGGGAAAGGAGGGCTAACGGTGCCAGAAGTCAGAGTGCCCGGGCCAGTCAGTCTCAGGGAGGAGCACGTCCAGGGGTTCCGGTAAGACCTGTCCGCGCAGGACAGACAGCAGCTCCTGTGGGAAAGCCGGACACAGGAGAAAAGTCTCGGGAGGCCCAGAGTGCAATGGGAGCACCTGCCCCGGCAGCCAGGGAGGCAACTGTGCCGGCAAAGACTGAGGCAGAGAATCCCACGGTGCAAAAGCCGGAAATTCGGGAAAGCCAGGGTGTGCAGGGGACTGTAAAGCCGGCCAGCCGGGAGACCCAGAGCATGCAGGAGTCTACAAAGCCGGTAGGCGCCCAGAGAACTCCGGAGACAACAAGACCAGTAGGCCGAGAAAATCCCGTTTCTCAGGGAGGGGCAAGGCCTGTAGCCCGGGAGGGACAGCCCGCCCAGGGCGGCACACGTCCAGTAGGCCGCGATGGGCAACGTCCCATGGGTGCCAGTGGTCCTCGGCCGGGAATGCGTGATGGCCAGGGAGGTCCTCGGCGTGATGGTCAGGGTCAGGGAGGCCAACGTCCCTATAATCGTGATGGTCAGGGAGGCCAGCGCCCCTACAGCCGTGATGGCCAGGGAGGTCCCCGTCGTGACGGGCAAGGTCAGGGAGGTCAGCGCCCCTATAATCGTGACGGTCAGGGAGGTCAGCGTCCCTATAATCGTGATGGTCAGGGTCAGGGGGGTCAGCGTCCCTATAATCGTGATGGTCAGGGAGGTCAGCGTCCCTACAGCCGTGATGGCCAGGGGGGAGCTCGCCCCTATAATCGTGATGGTCAGGGAGGCGGTTACCGGAAGGACTTCGACAAGGATGGAGATAACAGAAGGCCGCAGGGGCAGAGAGGCCCGGGAGGCGGTCGGACTGGTGGGCGCTCCATGGATATTCCGGCAGCGCCGCTGGTAGAGAACCGCAAGACAGAAAACCGCCGGGTGGAGAATAAAACCCGGGATGACCGGAAGGAAAAGAGCCGGTATAATGATGACTGGAGCGGACGCACCGGGCAGGCTGGGCGTACCGGTTCCAATAACCGTACCAATCAAAACAATCGTCCCGGACAAAAGGGGCGGGGGAAGGGAACGCCAGCTCCGGTGGCTCCGCCCGCGCCGAAGAAAGAGGACAATACACCGAAGGTCATCGAGATTCCGGAGATGATTAGCATTCACGATCTGGCGGAGAAGATGAAGATTCAGCCTTCTGTGCTTATTAAGAAGCTGTTTCTGGCAGGCAAGATGGTGACCTTAAACTCCGAGTTGGATTTTGAATCCGCCGGAGAGCTGGCCATGGAGATGAACTTTGACCCGGTGCCTGAAGAAAAGGAAGATGTGATTGCCAAGATGCTGGAGGACCAGGAGGAGAACGGAGAGGGCATGATCTCCCGTCCGCCGGTAGTCTGCGTCATGGGTCATGTAGACCATGGCAAGACCTCCCTCTTGGATGCTATCCGGGATACCCATGTGATCGATCGGGAGGCTGGAGGCATTACCCAGCATATCGGTGCCTACGTGGTGACCATCAACGATCAGAAGATTACCTTCCTGGATACCCCGGGCCATGAGGCCTTTACAGCTATGCGTATGCGGGGAGCCAATTCAACAGATATCGCCATTCTGGTGGTGGCAGCTGACGACGGGGTGATGCCCCAGACGGTGGAGGCTATCAGCCATGCCAAGGCAGCCGGAATTGAGATTATTGTAGCTATTAATAAGGTCGATAAGCCCAGCGCCAATGTGGACCGGGTGAAGCAAGAGCTCATGGAACATGAGCTGGTTGCGGAAGAGTGGGGCGGTAGCACCGTATGTGTGCCTGTGTCAGCGAAGAGCCATGAGGGTATTGACCAGCTGCTGGAGATGATTCTTTTGACAGCGGAAATGCTGGAGCTGAAGGCCAATCCCGACCGCAGCGCCCGTGGACTTGTGATTGAGGCGGAGCTGGATAAAGGCAAGGGTTCCGTGGCCACGGTTCTGGTACAGAAGGGAACCCTGCGGGTGGGAGATCCCATTGCAGTAGGCTCCTGTTATGGAAAGGTCAGGGCCATGATGGACGACAATGGACGTCGGGTAAAAGAGGCAGGTCCCTCTCAGCCCGTGGAGATCTTAGGATTGTCTGATGTGCCCAAGGCCGGAGAGATTTTTGTCTCGCCTGCTACGGAGAAGGAAGCACGTGCCTTTGCGGAGACCTATATTAAAGAGAGCAGGGAGAAGCTGCTGGAGGATACCAAGCTTAAGATGTCCCTGGACGATCTGTATTCTCAGATTCAGTCTGGAAATCTGAAAGAGCTAAATATTATTGTAAAGGCAGATGTGCAGGGGTCTGTGGAAGCTGTGAAGCAGAGTCTCTTGAAGCTGTCCAACGAAGAGGTCGTGGTAAAAATCGTCCATGGCGGTGTAGGTGCCATCAATGAGTCCGATGTGAACCTGGCTTCCGCTTCCAATGCCATTATCATTGGCTTTAATGTGCGGCCGGATGCCACCGCTAAGGAGATTGCCGAGCGGGAGAAGGTGGATTTACGTCAGTATCGGGTCATCTACGATGCCATCAACGATGTGGAGGCAGCTATGAAGGGAATGCTGGACCCTGTTTTCGAGGAGAAGATCCTGGGTCATGCGGAGATACGCCAGCTGTTCAAGGCCTCCGGTGTGGGAACCATCGCTGGTTCCTATGTGCTGGACGGGGTGTTCCAGCGGAACTGCTCTTGTCGGATTACCCGGGAGGGAGAGCAGATCTTCGATGGCGCTCTGGCTTCCTTAAAGCGGTTTAAGGACGATGTAAAGGAAGTAAAGGCTGGCTATGAGTGCGGCCTTGTGTTTGAGAAGTTCAATGACCTTAAGGAGCTGGACATTGTGGAGGCCTACACCATGGTGGAGGTGCCCAGATAAATGGCAGGTCCCTTATTAGGAAAGGATTATAAATGAGAAAAAACAGTATTAAGAATACGCGGATCAACAATGAGGTCCAGCGGGAGTTGTCCAACATCATCCGTGGAGAAATCAAAGATCCCCGTATTCATCCCATGACCTCCGTGGTTTCCGTGGAGGTGGCGCCAGACTTGAAAAGCGCCCGGGCCTATATCAGTGTCCTGGGCGATGAGGAGGCGCAGGAAAACACCATGGCCGGTTTGCGCAGTGCGGAGGGTTATATCCGCCGGGCACTGGCCAAATCCATCAATCTTCGGAATACGCCGGAAATCCGTTTTATATTGGATCAGTCCATTGAGTACGGCGTAGCCATGTCAAAATTAATTGATTCTGTAAACCGGGAAAGTGCAGGGGATGAGGAAGTATGATTCATTTGACGCAAGAGCTGCAGGATGTCCGCACTGTTGCCATTGCCGGTCATGTACGGCCGGACGGGGACTGTGTGGGTTCCTGCCTGGCAGTTTACAATTATATACAGGAACAGTTTCCACGGCTTTCGGTACAGGTGTATCTGGAGTCTATACCAGACTCCTTTGGCTTTCTCAAGGGAGCGGAGGAGATCCTGGAACCGGCAAAGGCGGAGGGACAGGATTTTGATTTGTTTATATCCTTGGATGCGGGAGACAGGGAGAGACTGGGAGCAGCGATGGGGGCCTTTGACAGGGCCCGGCGCACCCTCTGTGTGGACCATCATATCAGCAACCGAGGCTTTGGGGATGTCAATCATATTGTGCCGGAGGCTAGTTCTACCTGCGAACTGGTGTACGGAATTTTGGAGGAAGAAAAGATTTCCAAGGAAACAGCGGAGGCTCTTTATCTGGGCATTGCCCATGATACCGGAGTATTCCAGTATTCCTGTACCTCCGAGAGAACTATGCAGATAGCAGGAAGGCTGATGAGCAAGGGGATAGATTTTACTCGGATCATTGATAACACCTTCTATAAGAAGACCTATGTCCAGAATCAGATTTTGGGTCGGGCAGTGTTGGAGAGCATTCTGCTCTTGGATGGAAAGTGTATTGTCAGCCGGGTGATGAAAAAGGATATGGAATTCTACGGCGCTTCCACCAAGGATTTGGAAGGCATTGTAAACCAGCTTAGGGTGACGGAAGGCGTGGAGGTGGCTATTTTCCTTTACGAGGCGGATAACCACGAGTATAAGGTGAGCATGCGCTCCAATGGTCCCGTGGACGTAAGCCGGATCGCGGCCTATTTCGGTGGAGGCGGCCATGTAAAGGCGGCTGGCTGCACTATGCACGGAAGTTTTTACGATGTGATCAACAATCTGGCCCTACATATCGAGCATGATCTGGAAGAAGGGAAGAAGGCGCAGGAGAGCAAGTGATAAACGGGGTATTGAACATCTATAAGGAGGCGGGCTTTTCCTCCCACGATGTGGTGAGTAAGCTTCGCGGAATGGTAAAACAGAAAAGGATTGGACATACAGGAACTCTCGATCCGGCAGCGGAGGGAGTTCTTCCCGTGTGTCTGGGAAACGCCACCAAGGTGTGTGAGCTGCTCACCGATTGGGATAAGACCTATGAGGCGGTGCTGCTTCTGGGTCAGACCACAGACACCCAGGACACCACTGGTATCACGTTAACGGAGTGCCCGGTGGAGGTAAGTGAGGCCCGGGTGCAGCAGGCGGTTCTGTCCTTTTTGGGAACCTATGAGCAGGTGCCTCCCATGTATTCCGCTTTGAAGGTAGGTGGGAAAAAACTCTATGAGCTGGCCCGGGAGGGAAAGGTAGTGGAGCGGAAAAGCCGCCCGGTACAGATATACCGCCTGGAGATTTTAAAAATGGAGCTGCCCCGGGTATGGCTGCGGGTGTCCTGCTCCAAGGGAACCTATATCCGCACCCTTTGCCACGATATAGGAGAAGATTTGGGCTGCGGTGGTTGTATGGAAAAGCTACTCCGCACCCGGGTGGGGATGTTTTCCCTGGGAGAGAGCCTTCGGCTGTCACAGCTTCAGGAGCTAAAGGAGCAGGGAAGACTTATGGAAAGGCTGGTTTCGGTAGATGAGCTGTTTCCTCTTCTAAGACGGGTGGTGCTAAAGGAGCAGGGGGACAGGCTTCTCTATAATGGTAATCCCTTCTTGGAAGAGCATATCAGGGAATGGCAGGCAGACCAGCACAGGAGCTTTTCCTTTGCAGAGATAGCTGACTGGGGCAAGAAGCAGGAGACCTGGAGAGGGGACGGGGAGGACCAACAGGTTCTGGTATATGATTCTGGGGAGAACTTTGTGGGAATTTACAGGTTTGTGCCCCAGGAGGGACGCTATAGGCCGGTAAAAATGTTTCTTGGGTAAAACACTTGGGTGCAGGAAGGTTTAGAGAGATTGACAGAGATGAGATATATAAAGGGAAATATAGACTTTTGGCTGGAGGGACCCTGTGCCGTCTCTCTCGGCAAGTTTGATGGCCTTCACCGGGGGCATCAGCTGTTGCTTTCCCGCATTGGGCAGAGGCAGGCGGCGGGAATGACTTCTGTGATTTTTACCTTTGATTTTGGGGGAGCAAAGGGACTGATGCTTAGCCAGGAGCGCAGGCGCATGCTGGAGAGTCAGGGAGTGGATGTGCTTTTGGAGTGCCCCTTTGTGCCGGAGCTTTCCCATATGGAACCGGAAGCTTTTGTGCGAAAAATTTTAAAGGAACGTTTACAGGCGGCCTATTTGGCGGTGGGAACGGACTTTCATTTTGGCTATCAGCGCCGGGGAGATTATCATCTTCTCCAGCAGATGGCTGGGGAATGTGGCTATACGGTGGAGGTAGTGGAGAAGGCTCAATATGGCGGCCGCGATATCAGTAGCACCTTTATCCGGGAGGAGCTGGAAAAGGGGAATATCGAGCAGGTGAATGCTCTTTTAGGCTATCCCTACAATGTCACCGGGGAGGTGGTCCACGGCCGGGCAGTGGGGCGGACTCTGGGAACCCCCACCATAAACCTTGTGCCGGAGGAGAGAAAGCTTCTGCCTCCCAACGGAGTCTACGCCACGCGGACTCTGGTGGATGGTGAATGGTATGAAGGTATTACCAATATTGGCTCCAAGCCCACAGTAGGTGGCGGGCCCATAAGAGGGGTGGAGACTTATTTATTTGGGGTAGATAAGGATTTGTATGGAAAAGAGGTCACGGTTTTCTTCCATTCCTTTGAGCGGCCGGAGCGGCGGTTTGGATCTCTGGAGGAGCTAAAGGGGCAGCTTAGACAGGACGCGGATTGGGGCCAGCAATGGTTTCGGGAAAATGCATCTTGCCAGAGCGGGGAATTTATATTAAAGTAGTAGTATACGTGAGATTGCGATAAACGGGCCGGGAGGCATTTGAGAAAAGCCGGCCGAGGGAGAAGCAAAGGAGAAAAGCATGGATGTAAGCATTATTCTGGGACTGATGGGAGGCCTCGGGCTGTTTCTCTATGGCATGAAGCTTATGAGCGACGGGTTGGAGAAGGCCGCCGGAGCCAGACTGCGGGGAATTCTGGAGTTTTTTACCAAGAACCGTCTGGTGGGAACTCTGGTGGGCATTGTATTCTGTGCCATTATACAATCCTCCAGTGCCACCACAGTGATGGTGGTAAGCTTTGTAAATTCCGGATTGATGACCCTGTATCAGGCGGCCGGTGTGATTATGGGTGCCAATATTGGTACCACCATCACCTCACAGCTGGTAGCCTTTAACCTGTCAGAGGTGGCGCCGCTGTTTTTGATGGCCGGTGTGATTATGGTCATGTTCTGCGATAAGCCCATGATAAAAAAGGTGGGGGAAGTGGTTCTGGGCTTCGGCATTCTGTTTATGGGATTGTCCACCATGTCCAGCAGTATGTCCAGCTTGCGGGAATCCCCCCTGATAGTGAATGTTCTGGGATCTCTTCGAAATCCTTTACTGGCAGTATTTATGGGATTTCTGATCACGGCCATTGTGCAGAGTTCCTCTGTGACAGTCAGCATTCTTTTGCTTATGGCTCAGCAGGGACTTCTGGGACTTGGCATCTGCTTCTATGTGATTTTGGGCTGTAATATCGGAGCCTGTACGTCGGCTCTTCTGGCAAGCTTAAGCGGAAAAAAGGATGCCAAGCGGGCGGCCCTGATTCATTTCCTCTTTAATGTGCTTGGCACCATGCTGATGGTGGTGCTGTTGCCTTTCCTGTCCGGCTGGCTGGAGGAGTTTTTCCTGTCCATATCCGGAGGGAATGTGGGCCGGGCTGTGGCAAACACCCATACGATCTTCAAAGTTTTCCAAGTGATCGTTCTCTTCCCCTTTGCAGGGTTTATTGTGAAGCTTACCTATCTTCTGGTGCCTGGCAACGAGAAGGACAACGAGAAGGATTTCGAGCTTCTCTATATCGGTTCTAAAAATGTGTTTTCTCCGGCTACAGCTGTGGTGGAGGTGACCAAGGAGCTGGAGCATATGGGACAGATGGCCTATACCAATTTAAACCGGGCTATGAATGCTTTGATTACGCTGGATGAGGAGGATATTGCAGAGGTTTACCGTGTGGAGGAATACATCAATTTCCTCAATCATGCCATTACGGATTATCTGGTGAAGATTAACCAGACCACTCTACCAGTGGAGGATGCCAAGAGCATTGGCGGACTTTTCCATGTGGTAAATGATATTGAGCGCATTGGCGACCATGCGGAGAATGTGGCGGACGCGGCAAAACAGCGGATTGAGGAGAATATCAATATCAGCAAGGTGGCGGTCCATGAGCTGGGAAGGATTATGGAGCCGGTGAACAATATTCTCCAGTATGCTCTGGACACCTTTTCCAACAATAACCGGGAGCACGTGCAGGAGATTTTGGACATTGAGGATTCCATCGATCACCTGGAGAAGGAGCTGCAACAGTCCCATGTGGATCGGCTTACCCAGAACCAGTGTACGCCTGCGGCGGGCATGATTTTCTCTGATGTGGTATCCGGGCTGGAGCGTGTGGCTGACCATGCCACCAACATTGCCTTTGCAATTTTGGAGGAATAATGCTGCGGATTTTTTACTATTTGATTGCCTGGCCCCTACTGGGTATACTGCGCCTAATATTCTGGCTGGTAAAGCTTTTGGGGCGTCTGTTATCCCGGATTTTGTCCGGGATTTCTGGCCATTGGGCCTTTTGGCATGCAGATCTTACAAAAATGGATGGCTGGGAATTTGAGGATTATGCAGCCCGCCTTCTGGAAAAAAATGGGTTTCGACGTGTACAGGTCACCCGGGGAAGTATGGATCAGGGGGTGGACATTGTGGCTGAGAGAGGCGGACAGGTCTATGCCATTCAGTGTAAGCATTACACAGGAAAGATATCCAACAAGGCGGTGCAGGAGGCCTACGCAGGGGCGGAGTTTTACGGTTGTGATGTGCCAGTGGTTCTGACCAGCAGTTATTTTACTGCCTCCGCGGTGGAGTTGGCTGAATCTATAGGGGTGGAGCTGTGGGACAGGGAGGACTTGCAGTGCATGAGGCGGAGAAGCTTTTGAGTGGGCTTCCCCCGGGGCTTTCTAAGAAAATATTAAGAAATTTTTAAATAATGACACAAGGATTCGACAAAAGACCTTGACAAGCGTGAGAGTTTGTTATAATATGTAACAGGAATGTAACAAATTCGTAATAAATAAACGTATTGTGGAGGTTTTTTATGTATAGACATTATCGATTGACAGGAGCAGTGATGGGTCTTGCTTTGGCGGCCAGCCTGAATTTGCCGGTGTATGCGGCAGGAGGCATTGGAGCAGAGCTGGGCGACAATCTGTCTGCGGGGATTGCTGACAGCCTGCCCCAGGAAGAGGTGTCAGTGGAGGATGTAAAGAAGGTGGCTTCCGAGACCCTCTGGGTGGGAACGCCGCTGGAAGGGTACACCAATATTGCTATCTCCAGTGTGGACGATAATTTGAATATCCGGTCTGGAGCAGGTACGGATTATAAACTGGTTGGGAAGATGCGCAATGACTCCGCCTGCAATGTGGAGTGGGTAGAGGGAGAATGGGCCTATATCACTTCCGGAGAGGTGGAGGGCTATGTAAAATCCGAATATCTGGTTACTGGCCAGGAGGCAGTGGACAAGGCTTTGGAGCTGGGCCATACGGTTGCCCATGTAAAGGCAGATGCTCTGTATGTGCGCATGGAGCCCAATACAGAGGCCGATTACTGGACCATGGTCCCCTCTGGGGAGGAGCTTCTAGTGATGGAAGAGCTGGGTGATTGGGTAAAAGTGGATATTGACGGGGAGGAAGGCTACGTGGCCGCCGAGTATGTGGAGGTGAGCAACGAGCTGAAAACTGCCCTTACGATTACAGAGGCATTGTACGGAGAGGGTGTTACGGATGTGCGGGTTGCTCTCTGCGAGTTTGCAAAACAGTATGTGGGGAACCGCTATGTATGGGGAGGCACCAGCCTGACCAAGGGCGCTGACTGCTCGGGCTTTGTATTGTCAGTATTTAAGAATTACGGTGTGTCTCTGCCTCATTCCTCGAGAGCACAGGCCAACTGTGGCACCCGGATTTCCGTGTCCGAAGCTCAGCCGGGAGACCTGATTTTCTATGGCAATGGCAGAAGCATCAACCATGTGGCCATCTATATTGGTGGCGGTCGGGTGGTACATGCCAGCAATGAGCGGACAGGCATTATAATTTCCAATGCTTACTACCGCAGCCCTGTGTGTGCTACACGGATTCTGCAAAACTAAGAATTAAAAATCGAAGCATAGAAAGACCGCTTCTCCTGCATAGGGGAAGCGGTTTTGTGCTTCCATCTTTCTTTAGTTGCCGAAGTGACATAAATTTGCTACAATAAAAGACAGCAACATGGGAATTACCTGCACCTCTGGCTTTCAAAGAGCAAGGGGAGGCCTTTTGAGACGGCGGGGAGCGGACACGGCATAGTAAGGAGAGGATAAAATATGCTGAACTTTAGAAAAAACTACCGGGATGTGAATGAAAACCCCAACCCCGGTGGGGAAAATTTGAAAAACATGCGCAAAAAAGTCCTGCGGAATGTGGGAATCGTGGCGGCGGTTGTCTTGGTGGTAATTTTGGCAAATTCCTGCTGGTATACCATACAGGAGGAGCAGCAGGCGGTGGTTTGCACTCTGGGGCAGCCCAAGGCCGTGACAGAACCAGGACTTCATTTTAAGATTCCTTTGATTCAGACGGTGACTAAGGTGAACACCACCATTCAGGGACTTACGGTGGGCTATGATGATACGGAGAACTACACCGATGACGCCATGATGATTACCTCGGATTACAATTTTATCCGGGTGGATTTCTACGCGGAGTATCGCATTTCTGACCCGGTAAAGGCGTTGTATGCCTCCGAGGACCCGGTGACCATCCTGGACAATATAGCCCAGAACTGCATCCGCACTACCATAGGTTCCTACTCCGTGGATGCAGTGTTGACCACAGGAAAGAATGAGATACAGGCCAATATTAAGGAGATGATTATGGACAAGCTGGAGACCTACGACATTGGGGTCCAGCTGGTTAATATTACCATCCAGGACGCTCAGCCTCCCACTGACGAGGTTATCACGGCCTTTAAGGAGGTGGAGACAGCCAAGCAGGGCAAGGAGACAGCCTTAAATAACGCCAACAAATACCGCAACGAGCAGATTCCCCAGGCCCGGGCAGAGGCGGACAAGATTCTCCAGGATGCGGAGGCCCAGAAAGAGAGCCGCATCAACGAGGCCGAGGGACAGGTGGCCCGCTTTAATTCCATGTATGAGGAGTACGTGAAATATCCCAATACCACCAGGCAGCGAATGTTCTATGAGACCATGGAGGAAGTCATGCCCGGGATGAAGATTATTATCCAGGGGGAAAATGGCAGCCAGATACAACAGATACTTCCCCTGGATGTATTCAGCGGCGCAGTGGAAAACGGCGGCACCACCTCCGACACAGGCAAAAATACAGATACATCCAGCAACGATACAGAGAGCGAAGAATAAGTCAGCGGAAGCCCGGAGAAGCCCCGGAAGGATTTAAGGGCGCGAAGCGTCAGGAAATCCTTCCAGAAGAAGGGGGCTTAGGAGGGGTGAAGCGGAACTCTAAATAGGAGGTTTTTAGATGGAAGAGAAGAAAAGAAGAGGTCTCGGCGCAATCAAGTATGTTTTGTTGGTGATTGTGCTGCTTGTCCTGGGAAACAGCCTGATTGTCTGCCAGGAAAATGAATATAAGCTTATTCGTCAGTTTGGAAAGGTGCAGCGGGTGATTTCTGTGGCAGGACTTTCCATGAAGATTCCCTTTATACAGTCTGTGGATACCATTCCCAAGGAGATCCTTATGTACGATCTGCCGGCCTCAGATGTGATTACATCTGACAAAAAGTCCATGATCGTGGACAGCTATGTGCTTTGGCGGGTGACGGACCCCCTGAAATTTACCCAGACCTTAAGCGGCTCCATCTACAATGCGGAGAACCGGATTAATGCGGTTGTATACAACGCAACCAAAAACACGGTGTCCAATATGACCCAGGACGAGGTGATCAAAAGCCGGGACGGAAAGATGACCGTGACCATCAGCGATACAGAGGAGGAAGTGGAATCCAATGATCTGGTGCTGGAGGAGAAGGAGACGGTGATCGAGATCAAATCCCTCACAGAGGAGATTATGGAGAGTTTGGGGGATGTGGCGGAACAGTATGGCATTGCTATTTTGACAGTGGAGGTGAAGAAGCTTGATCTGCCTGATGACAATAAACAGGCGGTGTATAGCCGAATGATTTCTGAGCGGGAGAATATTGCGGCTCAGTATACGGCGGAGGGCGCTTCCCAGGCCCAGATGATACAGAATACCACGGATAAGGAGGTATCCATTATGCTCTCGGAGGCGAAGGCCCAGGCAGAGCAGATTGTGGCAGAGGGCGAGGCGGAATACATGCGGATTCTGTCAGATGCCTATGCGGACGAGAGCCGCAGTGATTTCTATTCCTTTGTGCGGAGTCTGGATGCGGCAAAGGAAAGCTTGAAGGGAAGCAATGAGAAGACTCTGATTCTGCCCTCCAATTCCCCCATTGCCCGGATTTTCGCAGGAAACTAGAGGAGATAAAGGCAAAAGTGTTTTCTAAAAAGTACATCCAGAATCTAACATTGGAATGGACAACTTTTCGGTAATATGTTACAATAAATCTGTATGGAATATCACGGGGAAATCCCGTGCAGGCCTTGCAACAGAAGGCTTTTCCGTGTTAGTAATTGCCCTTATGAGGCTAAACAATAAGGAGGAAAAGACAAAATGGCTAGAAAAATGAAGACCATGGATGGTAATCATGCAGCAGCACATGTATCCTATGCATACTCGGATGTTGCGGCTATCTATCCAATCACACCATCATCTGTCATGGCAGAGGCTACGGATGAATGGGCAACCCAGGGAAGAACCAATATCTTCGGACAGACTGTTCAGGTAACAGAGATGCAGTCCGAGGCTGGTGCAGCCGGTGCAGTACATGGTTCTCTGGCAGCAGGCGCGCTGACCACCACGTTTACTGCTTCCCAGGGCTTACTGCTGATGATCCCCAACCTGTACAAGGTGGCTGGTGAGCAGCTTCCCGGCGTGTTCAATGTATCTGCTCGTGCCCTTGCAAGCCATGCATTATCCATTTTTGGCGATCACTCTGATGTATATGCATGCCGCCAGACCGGCGCTGCCATGTTGTGCGAATCCAGTGTACAGGAGGTTATGGACTTAACTCCCGTGGCACACTGCGCAGCTATTAAGGGAAAGATTCCCTTTATCAACTTCTTCGACGGCTTCCGCACCTCCCATGAGATTCAGAAGATCGAGACCTGGGATTATGAGGATCTGAAGGAGATGGTGGATCTGGACGCCATTGATGCATTCCGCAAGAATGCACTGAATCCCAATCACCCCTGCCAGAGAGGTTCCGCACAGAATCCGGATATCTTCTTCCAGGCCAGAGAGGCTTGCAATGCCTACTACGATGCTATGCCGGCCATTGTGCAGGAGTACATGGATAAGGTAAATGCTAAGATCGGCACCGATTACAAGCTGTTTAACTACTATGGTGCTGCTGACGCAGAGCAGGTAATCGTGGCTATGGGATCCGTGTGCGACACCATTGAGGAGACCATTGACTATCTGGTAGCTGCTGGACGTAAAGTTGGCGTGGTAAAGGTGCGCCTGTATCGTCCCTTCAGCGCAGAGGCTCTGCTTAGTGCCATTCCCGAGAGCGTAAAGAAGATCACGGTATTAGACAGAACCAAGGAGCCGGGCGCTCTGGGCGAGCCCCTGTACTTGGATGTGGTGGCAGCTCTTAAGGGAACCAAGTTCAACGATACACCTGTATTCAGCGGACGCTATGGCTTGGGCTCCAAGGATACCACCCCGGCTCAGATCGTTTCCGTATTTGACAATGAGACCAAGGCTAAATTCACCATCGGTATTGTGGATGATGTGACTGGACTTTCCCTGGAAGCTGGGGCTCCCCTGGTAACTACTCCGGAGGGAACCATCAACTGCAAATTCTGGGGTCTGGGCGCTGACGGTACCGTAGGTGCCAACAAGAACTCCATCAAAATCATCGGCGACAACACCGATATGTATGCACAGGCTTACTTTGATTATGACTCTAAGAAGTCCGGTGGTGTGACCATGTCTCACCTGCGCTTTGGTAAGAGCCCCATCAAGTCTACCTATCTGATTCACAAGGCAAACTTTGTGGCCTGCCACAATCCTTCCTATGTGCGCAAGTACAACATGGTACAGGAGCTGGTGGACGGTGGTACCTTCCTGCTGAACTGCCCCTGGGATATGGAGGGCATTGAACATCATCTGCCGGGACAGGTAAAGAGCTTTATCGCAAATCACAATATTAAATTCTATGTAATCGACGGTATTAAGATTGGTAAGGAGATCGGACTGGGTGGCCGTATCAACACGGTATTGCAGTCTGCATTCTTTAAGCTTGCCAATATTATTCCCGAGGAGCAGGCTATTGATCTGATGAAGGCTGCCGCCAAGGCTACCTATGGCCGCAAGGGAGATGCCATCGTACAGATGAACTATGATGCCATTGACGCAGGCGCTAAGCAGGTGGTGGAAATTCAGGTTCCCGACAGCTGGAAGAATGCAGCTGACGAGGGTCTGGCTGTAACCACTGCAGCTGGCAGCAGAGCAGATGTAGTTGACTTTGTCAACAATGTACAGTCCAAGGTAAATGCCCAGGAAGGAAACAGCCTGCCTGTATCTGCATTTAAGGATTATGTGGATGGCACTACACCCAGCGGCTCCTCCGCTTATGAGAAGCGCGGCATTGCGGTGGATATTCCTGTATGGAATCCGGATAATTGTATCCAGTGTAACCGTTGTGCTTACGTTTGTCCTCATGCGGTTATCCGTCCGTTTGCTCTTGGCGCCGACGAGGCAGCTGCGGCTCCGGAAGGCATGAAGATGGTTCCCATGACTGGCATGGCAGATTACAAGTTCTCCATTGCGATTTCCGCTCTGGATTGTACTGGCTGCGGTTCCTGTGCAAATGTATGCCCGGGAAAGAAAGGTGCCAAAGCCCTGGTTATGGAAAATATGGAAGCTAACGTAGAGTCTCAGAAATTCTTTGACTATGCGGTAACTTTGCCGGAGAAGGCGGATGTCATCGCAAAATTCAAGGAGGCTACTGTAAAGGGAAGCCAGTTCAAGACTCCTCTGTTAGAGTTCTCCGGCGCATGCGCAGGCTGCGGTGAGACTCCTTATGCCAAGCTGATTACCCAGCTCTTTGGAGACAGAATGTATATTGCAAACGCAACCGGATGCTCCTCCATCTGGGGCAACTCCTCACCGTCTACTCCGTACACGGTAAATCAGAAGGGACAGGGTCCTGCATGGTCCAACTCTCTGTTTGAGGATGCTGCGGAGTTTGGCTATGGTATGAGCCTGGCACAGCGTGCCGTTAGAGGCGGTCTGAAGGCAAAGGTAGAAGCCCTGATGGCCAAGGCTGGGGATGACGTGAAGGCAGCGGCACAGGAGTGGCTTGACACCTACAATGTAGGGGCAACCAACGGAGCAGCTACCGATAAGCTTGTTGCAGCCTTAGAGGCATGTGGATGCGACGAGGGCAAAGAGATTCTGAAGGATAAGGATTTCCTGGCAAAGAAGTCCCAGTGGATCTTTGGTGGTGACGGCTGGGCCTATGATATCGGCTTCGGCGGCGTGGACCATGTACTGGCCAGCGGACAGGATGTAAATGTGATGGTATTCGATACCGAGGTTTACTCCAATACCGGCGGACAGTCCTCCAAGGCGACTCCCACCGGTGCGATTGCGCAGTTTGCAGCCGGCGGCAAGGAAGTGAAGAAGAAAGATCTGGCTTCCATCGCCATGAGCTATGGTTATGTATATGTGGCTCAGATTGCCATGGGTGCTGACTTCAATCAGTGCGTAAAGGCTATTGCAGAGGCAGAGGCTTATCCGGGACCCTCCCTGATTATCGCTTACGCTCCCTGTATCAACCATGGTATTAAGAAGGGCATGAGCAAGGCTCAGACAGAGGAAGAGCTGGCTGTGAAGGCTGGTTACTGGCATTGCTTCCGGTTCAATCCGGCTGCAGCTGCTGAGGGTAAGGACGCCTTTACTCTTGACAGCAAGGAGCCCACAGGGGACTACAAAGAGTTCCTGGACGGCGAGGTTCGCTACAATTCTCTGAAGAGAGCAAATCCGGACCGTGCAGCGATGCTGTTTGACAAGGCAGAGGCCAGCGCAAAGGCTAGATATGAGTATTTGAAGAAGCTGGGCGATCTGTATAAGGCAGAGGGCTAAAAAGAAGGTCTGTTTGATATAAGTTTAGGAAGCATTTCCCAGGGTTTACCCTGACAATGAAAAAGGAGCTGTTACAAAATAGCAGCTCCTTTTTATAATGTTGTATTTCATTTTTCTGGCCTATAAGGAAGAAGCATCCTGACGCAGCCGCAAGACCAGATCTAAGAGCAGCTGGAGATCCCTCTCGGACAGCAGCTCCAATTCCCTGGTAAGCTGGTGCAGTAAACCGGGATGCTCGATCTGAGGAGTAAAAAATTCTGAGATACTGATTTCAAAGTATTCACAGATTTTAAACAGCATGGAAAGGGAAGGCAGAGCGCGTCCGGAGGAAATGCTTTGAATATAGCCTTTGCTCTGCCCCAGATCATAGCTCAGCTTGTATTCGGAAATATTTTTATCAAGGCGCAGCTGGGTAATGCGCTTTCGGATATAATTGTCATCCATAACATCCATATAATCACCTCAACCTAATTGTATCGGAATAGTATTCCCTATAAGACTAATTTAATTATTTTATTATTTGAAAAATTATTGAAAAAAGTAATTAAATGAGCTAAAATAAGATGATAGTATAATTAAAATAGTTTTTCGGATACAGTGGTGATGACATGATGAAAAGGGACAATTCGAGAAATTATCTGCAATGGTGGAAGGTAGCCGGTGCTTTTTTGTTGCTACTGATTGCAGGAGCATTGCTTTTTCAGGTATTGCAGAGAGAGGGAAATAGTGGGGGAATCTGGGAAGAGGGTTCCGGAGCTGGAAGTCTTGGCAGAATCAGCCTGGAGATGTGGAAATCCTGGTTTTCCTGGATAGGATTTAGCTGGCATCCTGGCTACTGGGTACTGGCAGGCCTGTTGGGATGCCTTTGGCAGCTGGGAGAGAGCTTTGGCTGGTGGCTGTTGTAATTTTAAAAAAGAGAATTATTCGTAACTCTCACATTCGATAGCAATTAAGGCGTTTAAGTCTGTGATAAACAAGGTGTTTCGGGTATACTGAATCAGACCTTGTTTTTTCATGTTCAGGAGTTCGTGGGATAGAGAGGTGCGATAAATGCCCAGGAAGGAGGCCAGCTCTGTTCGGTTATACAATAGATCAAAGGAGAGGGCCTGGGTGCAGGAATGGCGGTAGAGAATATAGCGGACGATTTTTGTCCGCACGGAATTGGTGCTGATAATATGCATGCGATCAAAATCGTCCCGGATATGTTTGGTTAGCATATGGAAAATATTGGAAAGTAATTTCGGGGAGGTACGGGCGATAAAGGATACGGCGTTATCGGCAGGAGCAACCTGAAAATAGGCTATTCTGCAATGCTTCCGGCAATAGAGGGTGGTGATGGAATTGGATTGGTTGTAAAAGGTGGCAATAAATCCAAAGAGATAATCACTGTCTCCGATGCCAATCAATGTATGGTCCCCATAAAAGCTGTCTGTGTAAATTCCTACGCTCCCCTCTAAAATAATACCAATGCCTGTGGGATCTTCATCCTTGGAAATGACACAATCTCCATTGCGGTAACAAATAATTTTACAGGGGTTTTGTTTGATAAAGAGGAGGATTTCTTCATCGGACATATTTTGGAATAGTCTGCATTCACGAATTTCTTCTACCATTTCTTGCATTTTCATGTATTTTCTCCAATTCTGTGCTTATAAGCACATCGAAAAAAGAACCCTTCGATATAATGAAAGTATCTCCTCGAGGATATTATAAAATGCACATTGTCGCCTTGTCAAATGATATGCGTATGCTTGTCCTTTTCCCCGGTAACTCTGCAGAAATTACTGGCCAGAGATGGATAAAGAAGGAGGGAATTGTTTGGAAGAAAATTTTACAATGGCATATAAAAAGGGATTACAAAAGGTAGAATATATGTGGAAGCACTTAGAAGGCTTTCCCCATATTACCCGAAATGGAGAATGGCTGGTAAATCAAAATGGCCATTGGACTGGTGGCTTTTGGATTGGCCTTTTGTGGTTGGATTATCTGGAATATGGTGATACGGGGGTGAGGGAGGCTGCCAGAGAGTGGACCAGGAAGCTGCGGTGCCGAATGGCGGACAATACAACCCATGACCAGGGATTTATTTTTGGTCCCAGCAGTGTGATGGGAAATCGGATTTTTCCATCTGCGGATTTTGTGCCGCTGATTCATGCGGGGGCAAGGAATATGATGGATTTATATGTGAAAGAGGTGGGACTGATTCAGGCCTGGAAGGAGGAGGGCTATCAGGGAATTTCCATTGTAGATACTATTATGAATCTGCCTATTCTTTGGATCAGTGATGAGCTGAAGGGAGAGACCGAGCAAAAGGAAGTCTGTCAGAGAGTGGCAAGGCGCATTCTGGAGTGTGCTCTGCGGCCAGATGGTTCCTCCTACCATGTGGTGAAATGGGACGAGGATTTTCGGGTTTACGGAGATACCCATCAGGGGTATTCAGCGGAGAGCTGCTGGACCCGGGGACAGGCCTGGGCCTTATATGGATTTGCCAATCTGTACCGCTATACGGCCCAGGAGGAGTATTTGGATACAGCCCAAAAGCTGGCAAAATATTTTTATGAGCATCTAAACAAAAATAGGCTTCCGGCCTGGGACGTGACCTTTCAGGATTGTGAAGAAATGCCGGTGGATGCTTCCGCGGCATCCATTGCAGCCAGTGGTATGCTGCTCATAGCAGACCTGCTGGAACAAAAAGGAGAATCAGGCAAAGCAGAATCTTTGATAGAACAGGGAAAAAAAATTCTGGCGGCGGAGACCAAACTATGCCTTTATAAAGAGATGGAGCGATATGGAATTATCCGCCAGGTAACGGTAGATTACCCGCGGGGGTCAGGAATAGGAGAGTCTGCCATGTACGGAGATTACTACTTTATGGAGGCTTTATTTCGCTTAAAGTATGCGGGAAATCGAGACATGTTGCGGTTGTTGTATTAAAAAGCAATAGGGGCAGACGAAGAGATAAGTAGGAAGAGAGGAGAAGAGGATATGAAGAATGTGAAAAGATGGATTGCAGTTTTCTTGGTAACAGCTATGGCTATGGGAGTGACAGGCTGTAATTCCCAGACATATCAGAAGGAGGAAGAGGAGACAAATTTACCTGCCCGGGAAGAAAAGGAGGAAGCTACAGGGGAACAGGGAGAAGTAACGGGGGAGGCGACCTATACATTAAAGGCAGGACATTCCCAGGCAGCGGACCACCCTTTTCATGACACGTTAGTCTACTTTGCGGATCTGGTGAAGGAAAAGACAGGAGGGGCTGTGGTGGTGGAGATATATCCCAATTCCCAGCTGGGGGATGAAGCTACCATGATGGAGAGTATGTCTATGGGAACCCTGGATATCCTGATGGCAAACGGCGCCAATACGGCGGCATACATTCCGGAACTGAGCTTTCTGGGGACTTGTTATCTGTTTCATGATGCAGAGCATATGGCACGTATGGTAGGAGATGAGACCTTTTTTAACCTGTATGGGGATATGGTAGAGGAAAAGGGGTTGGGATTTCATCTGATGACGATTATGGGCAATGGAGCCCGGTATCTGTATACCAAGGAGCCGGTGGCTTCCCTGGAGGATTTAAAGGGAATGAAAATTCGCATCATGCCCTCCTCTGTGGATGAGATGATTTGGACAGCTCTGGGAGCGGCTCCTACGATTGTAGCCTTTAGCGAGGTTTATACGGCTTTGCAGACTGGGATGGTGGATGGAGCGGAAAATACCATGTCCTCCTATGCAGCGTCCATGCACTACGAGCAGGCGCCCTATGTGGCCCTGACAGAGCACCAGTGGCTGGCCACAGAGCTGTATATTTCCGATAAGTGTGAGAAAAGCCTGCCAGAGGACTATGTGGCGGCCATTTATGAGGCGGCCAGGGAGACAGCACCCTATTCCCTTTCCCATCAGTTGGAGGTAGATGCAGGATATAGAGAAATGCTGGAGGCAGAGGGAGTTACGTTTACAGAGGTGGATGTCCAGGCCTTTCGGGAGTTGGTGGTCCCCCTTCATGATAAAATTGCGGCAGATTTAGGGTGTGAGGAAATTCTTGGGAGAATCCGGGAACTACAGGAGTAGGATTGTGGAAGATGGGGGAATATATGGAAAAAACTGGAAAATTAAAACTAGCTTTTTACATGGTTCGCATAGGAGACAGACTGGAAGCTTTGGAGTTATTTACTGGAAGTGTTTCTATTATCATCTTTGTGGGGGCAATCTTTATCAATGTGGTATCTCGCCAGTTTTTTACTGCGGTGGCTTCAGCAGATGAGATCAGCAGATTTGCTTATATTTGGGCGGTATTTCTGGGAACTGGCGTGGGTATCCGGCATCACAGCCATTATATGATTGATGTGGTAAGAGGATTATTGAAGGGAGGGGTGGCAAAGGCCGCAGACATCTTAACCTGGGCTATTACAACCGTATTTGTGCTGACTTTGATTATGTATGGTTTTCCGTATGCCATGGTTACCATAAGCCGATTTTCGCAGCCATCGGGTATCCGCCTAATATTTTCTACTATCTGCATTCCCATAGGTGGAATTGCCATGCTGTACTTTTTATTGGAGCAGGCGGCCCTTGCCCTTGCAGGAACGAACCTGAAAGCAATACAGGAGAAATTGCAGGAAGGAGGCACAAAATGAATCTGATCCCAGTGCTGTTTATCAGTTTTTTTGTCACCTGTTTGCTGGGATGTCCCATTGCGGTCAGTCTGGGCGTGTCTTCCCTGATTACAGCCCTGCTGGCGGGAATTACACCCCTGGCTTTGATTCAGCAAATGTATTCCATGCTGGACAGCTTTACTCTGCTGGCCATCCCATTGTTTATGCTGGTGGGAAATATTATGGAATACGGGGAAATCACAGACAGGCTGGTAGGCTTTGCCAATGTGCTGGTGGGGCATATCCGGGGCGGTCTGGGACAGGTGAATATTTTTGCCAATCTGATTATGGCTGGTATTTCCGGATCTGCAAATGCAGATGCGGCGGCCATTGGTGGGATGCTGATACCGGCCATGGAAAAGGAAGGGTATCCGCCAGAGATGGCAGCGGCCATCAATGCATCGGCTTCTACCATGGGGCCTATTATTCCCCCCAGCATGCTTATGATTGTCTATGGTGCATATGGCGGCGTCAGC
Source organism: Lachnospiraceae bacterium (assembly GCA_022791975.1). Classification (GTDB taxonomy): domain Bacteria; phylum Bacillota; class Clostridia; order Lachnospirales; family Lachnospiraceae; genus RGIG4284. Next base: position 75,607 of record JAAWAC010000053.1, read on the forward strand.
GTGGCAGCCATGTTTATGGCCGGATTTATCCCGGGGGTTTTGATTGCTCTCACCATGATGACAGCAGTTTATGTGTGGTCGAAAAAATATCCATCCATCCATTTGCGGGAAAAAAGGGCTACATTAGGGGAAATTTGGGATGCCTTTTTGCGGGCTATCTTGGCTCTGCTGGTTCCGGCCATTGTGATTGCCGGGGTGTTGGGCGGGACTTTTACGGCCACAGAGAGTGGTATGATTGCTGCCATCTATTGCTTTTTGCTCACCGCTTTTGTATATCGAACGGTAAAGCTTCCGGACTTTCTCGCCATACTCCGCAAAAGTCTGGTGGGAATGGCCCATCCCATGTTCTGTGCGGCAGGTGCAGGCGCTTTCAGCTATATGATGACTTATCTACAGATTCCCAAGCTGGTCCTTAAGCTGGCTGGACCCATAGCAGGGAGCTATTATGGAACCATGTTTTTTCTGGCCATCTTATTTTTGATTTTGGGATGCTTTATGGATGCTGTCCCGGCCATTATCGTGTTCCTTCCTATTATACAGGAGCTTTCAAGAGCGGCAGGCCTGGATTCCCTTCACGTAGCCATACTGGTAATCGTAACCCTGTGCGTAGGTTTTGTAACCCCGCCCTATGGACTGACGCTACTGCTCAGCTCTCAGATTGCAGATGTCCCGTCCACAAGGGTGATAAAGAGAATGGCGCTTTTTTATGGGGTGTTTGCCTTTGTGATATTGATCATTATCTTTGCCCCAGATGTAATCCTATTTTTACCTCATGCATTTCTTTAAATGAGCAGAAGGATGACATGATTGTTTTTGTTGATTTTTTCAAAAAAGACTGTAAAATCCACAAGAAGTATGTTACAATATATACAAAATAAGGAGGCCAGAGGGGAGGGAAAGGAATGCTGGCCATTGAGCGGAAGAATGAAATTCTGTCAATTTTACAGAAGGAAGAACGGGTACTGGTCTCGGAGCTAAGTCAGAGATATGAGGTGACAGATGAGACCATCCGCCGGGATTTGGAGAAGCTGGAGAGCGAGGGCTATGTAAAGCGTACCTATGGAGGAGCTGTTTTAAATAAAAATACCAGTATGGATATGCCTTTGCGCATTCGGGAGAGGAGCAACCGCAGGGAAAAGCAGATGATAGCCAGGGCAGTGGCACGGCTGGTGGAAGAGGGGGACAGCATTATGCTGGACGCGTCCTCCACATCCCTGATGATATCCAAGGAACTAAAGGAAATGAATAATCTGACAGTGGTGACCAATTCTGTGGAGGTGCTCATCGAGTTTGCAGGACATGAAGGCATCCGGGTGATTTCCACCGGAGGGACCCTGCGGGATTCTTCCCTTTCTCTGGTGGGGACAGCGGCCCAGAAGGTACTACACGGCTATAATGTGGACAAGGCCGTGATCTCCTGTAAGGGCATCCATATGGACAAGGGAGTGACCGATTCCAGCGAGGTGGAGGCGGATATGAAAAACGCCATGCGCTCCTGTGCCCGGCAGACCATACTGGCCGTGGACAGCAGCAAGTTCAATCAGGTATCTTTTGTCCGGTTTATGGAGCTGGGAGAGGGAGATATGGTGGTGACAGACTGCAAGGTGGATGAGGAGTGGCGACAGTTCCTGGAGGAGCGGGGTGTCCAGGTCTTTACCGGAGAGGAGTTGGAGGAACCTGGAGAATAGCCAGAAAAATCCAGGCAGCACAGGGGAATGACCGGAAGCAGTTTCCGGACAAGAATTAGAGAAGGGGAAAAGGATTATGAGCGAAGCAATTTACAATCTGGCCTTTGACTTTGGGGCCTCAAGCGGAAGAATGGTGCTTTGTAAGTATCAGGATGGAAAGATGGAAATGGAAGAGCTGCACCGGTTTCCCAATGATGAGGTGCGCATAGGAGGACATATTTATTGGGATTTGTTCCGGCTCTTTTATGAGATGAAGCAGGGGCTGAAAAAGGCGGCGGCCAGAAAGATTCCCATTCAGAGTCTGGCGGTGGACACCTGGGGAGTGGATTACGGCCTTCTGGACAAGGACGGCAACCTTATTGGCAATCCTGTTAATTACCGGGATTCCCGGACAGACGGCATGATGGAGGAGATTGCCAAGATCATTCCCCTGGAAGAGTTGTACAATCGCACGGGTCTGGAATTTATGTATTTTAACACCATTTTCCAGCTGTATGCGGAAAAAGGTATGCGTCCGGTGATCTATGACAATGCCAGCCGGCTATTGTTTATGCCGGAGCTGTTTGGATACCTGTTGACAGGAATCATGTATACAGAATACACCTTTGCCAGCACCTCCCAGCTTCTGGATGCCAGAGGGCGGAAATGGGATTGGGATTTGATTGAAAGACTGGGGCTCAAAAAAGAGCTGTTTGGAGATATTGTGATGCCGGGAACTGTGATTGGAGATTTGCTTCCCGAGGTGGTGGAGGAAACCGGACTGTCCGGCGCAAAGCTTATCGCTGTGGGTAGCCATGATACAGCCTCAGCCGTGGCCGGCGCTCCCATGGAGTCTGCGGATGCAGCTTTTTTAAGCTGTGGGACCTGGTCTTTGTTGGGCATGGTGCTGGATGAACCCATTCTCAATGAAGCTTCCTATAAATATAATTATACCAATGAGGGCAGTATTGAGGGGAAGATCCAATTCCTAAAGAATATCAATGGTCTTTGGATTATGCAAAATCTGCGGAAAAACTGGTGTGAGTTTGAGGCGCAGGTATCCTTCCCGGATATTATTCGGGAGGCCAGGGCAGCCCAGAGGAAGGACTTTGTGATTGATCCCAAGGATCCCAGATTTACAGCTCCCTACAACATGATGAAAGAAATCATTGCCTACTGTGAGGAGAAGGGACAGGGAACTCCCAAAGGGCTGGGAGAGATGGCTATGGCCGTTTACAATGGCCTGACCCAGGAATACAAGCGGGCTGTGGAGGCCATGGAGGATATTACAGGAAAGAGCATTCCCTGCATCAATATGGTAGGGGGCGGTATTCAGGATGAGCTGCTCTGTGAGCTGACAGCTCAGGCCACCGGGAAAAAGGTGGTGGCAGGTCCCATTGAGGGAGCTGTGTTGGGCAACAGCATTATGCAGCTAAAAGCCATGGGCGTGATCTCCAGTCTGGAGGAGGGACGTCAGGTTATTAAGAATTCTTTCGAGCAGAAGGTGTATCTGCCTGAATAGGATACAGGAACCTTAAAAAAGAAAAGGGGGAACAGCTATGGAAACACGTACCATGAAGATTCCGTCCAAGGCGGACGGCTCCGTATTTCTGCGGGTGATACCAGGGCATTTTGCCACCAACCACTCACATATCAACCACTATATTGATATGACAACCCTGAAATCAAGAAAGAGCGAGGCCCAGGGAGCGGCAAAGCTGCTGGCGCAGCGGTATTCCATGACCACAATCGTGGACACCATCGTTTGTATGGACGGGTGCGGTGTCATTGGCGCCTATCTGGCGGATGAGCTACAGAAGGCGGGGGTTATGTCGGTAAACCAGCATCAGACCCTGTATGTGGTTACACCGGAACTGGATAACAATGGCCAGCTGATCTTCCGTGACAACACCCAGTTTATGATTGAAAAAAAGAATGTGCTGCTGCTTTTAGCCACAGCCACCACGGGACAGACCATTGACCGGGCTCTTCAGAGTATCGCCTATTATGGGGGAATCGTCAGTGGCATTGCGGCCCTGTTCAGCGCTATTACCAAGGCTAACGGTGTCTCGGTAAACACCATCTTTAGTCAGAAGGATCTGCCAGATTATCAGACCTACGCCTTCAATCAGTGTCCGCTCTGTAAGAAAAATATTCGGGTGGATGCCATTGTAAATGGATTTGGGTATAGTAAGCTGTAGGAGTATAAATCAGTATCAGACTTTTGGGAAACGGTGTAGCTTAGGCTATGCCGTTTCTTGGTGTGAGGCAGGTGGACATTGGGCGGCTTGGGGCATAGGAGCCCTTTTGTGACAAATTATGTACCCCTTCTGTGTTAGAATAAGGCAAAGGAGGGGAAGATGAAAGGGAACCAGAGAAAAGGGGTAGCGGTGTATTGCCGCGTGGATAGGGGCAAAAGCCCGGAGGCGCGAATGGAGGCCTTAAGGATACAAAGGCAGAGGCTGAAAGCTTACGCAGAGGAAAGAGGACTTCCAATCGCAGGCTACTATGTGGACGATGAATTCCCAGGAAGTATGGGGAATCGCCCGGGTCTGGAACAATTAGGGAAGGATTATGATGCGGGTATGTTTGAGCAGGTTTTGGTGGTCAACCGCAGCCGGTTATACAGGAGAAGCCAGGAGTACCAACCCCAGTGGCCCTTTCCTATCTGTTCTCTCAATCAGCTGGAACAGGACAGAACTGATTAGGGGGCTGTTGCTGGAAATGATTTGTGTGCAGATTCCCTTCTTTCCCTCCAATAAATGGCACACTGGTCTTGGAGAGCGGAAAGATAGCGTTTGAAATAGTCGCCGATAAAGTCCGGATAAAAATAGCACAGCGTATTGAGAAAATCGTCAATATAGTCCCCGGGAATTTCCTGGATGCGGGCAAAGGGCTCCAGGAAAAGGGGACGGCTGTCCGCATCTTTTTTTAGGCAATATTCCAGGGTGGAATCACATAAAAGTGTTTCTAACACAGAGGAAAGATCGCAGGAAAGCAGCAGCTGTTTAAGCTTATGGCTGGGACCGTCTATGTTTCGATCAATCCCGGCAATATCCAGCTGGAAGCAGCTGATTGGAAAAGCGTCCGTTGTATCCACACGATAGATCTGGTGATTGTTCGCAAGTAAAAGCTCAAGACCATCGCTCTCTCCGGTAAGACTATAGAGCCCATAAAAGGCAAAATATTGTTTCCAATTTTCTGCTTGTTCCCGGATAGTATGGAAATCCGGTGTTGAGTCAAGGAGATCCAAATATTGTTCACCAATGATATACTCTGTTTGGAAATAGGGTTGTTTTTCTCCTGGAGACAGCTGAAACAGAACAGCATTGGGCATGGAATATTCCATGCCCAGTGCCAATTTGGTATAGACAAACTCATTGCAGGCACAGTCTGTAAAAGCATGTTTCACCAGATATCGATCTTTGGCATCTGTTTTCCGCCTGGCCAGCAAAAGTTCTCCGCTGTCACCATTATGATTTGGTATCTTAGAAAAAATAAAATCAGCTGTCCCAACAACATCCGGGGACATCAGCGGTGGCTTGTGCCGGTTTTCTCTTTTCTTTGTTTCCATGCGCAGCAGTTTCATTTGTTCATACATGTTTCATCCTCCGTTTGTAAAAATTATAGAGATAGGAAGAAGGATTGTCAATCGAATTGGAGGGATGTGAAAAATTAATACCCTTTCTGCCACATTTTTTACACTTTTTCAGGAAACAGCAGAGTTAGCCATATCTATAAGCAAACCGTGCAGGATTCTTTTCGCGGGGCAGCTCCACTGCTCTGCGTCTTATACGCAAAGCTTATTTAAATATTGTTTTATTTTCCCCTGGGGGGTATGATAGAAGAAACAAAATCGTTCATTTAGTATGGGATTTTTCTTATAGAAAACGATACCGTATGAGAGGTAGAAAGGGGAGAATAGAATGCAGATAGCCACAAAAGACCAGATGCGAGGCATGGATCGCACAGCGATAGAGGACTGGGGGATTTCCTCCACTTATTTGATGGAACGGGCAGCCAAAGGCTTTGCCAGGGCGGCCGCGGAGCTTTGTGATGGAGTGAGGTGGTCTGAAAGAGCAGAGAACGGGAACTCTGGATCTGGGGAAGAAAAAGGGGACGAAGCTAAGCGGGTGGCGGTGTTTTGCGGTCCGGGGAACAACGGGGGAGACGGAGTGGCAGCCGCCCGATTTTTGTTGGAACAGGGCTTTTTGGTGCGGACTTTTCTGGTGGGGAGACGGGAGCGCATGACCCCAGATTGCCGGGAAATGGAGAAACGCCTGATAGCCTTGGGAGGTGTCCTGGAGGATTTTGTGCCGGAAGAGCAGGGACAAGAGGGCTGGTGTCAGGAGGCAGATGTGATTCTGGATGCCATCTTTGGCATAGGGCTTCATGGGGCAGTGCAGGGAGCGGCCAGGACAGCCATCCGGTGGATCAACGAGAGCCCGGCACCGGTGGTATCCGCAGATATTGCCAGCGGGGTGGAGGCGGATACAGGGCGAATTTTGGGGACAGCGGTGCAGGCAACTGTGACTGTGACCTTTACCTGTCCCAAGGCTGGTCATTTTGTGGGAAAGGGCGCTCTGTATGCCGGCCGGGTTTTGGTGCATGAGATAGGGATTCCGGAGGAAGTCCGGGAGAAGTGGTTACATCTACCGCTCCAGGATAAGGCAGAGCAGACACAGCTTCGGGATTGGACAGGAGCGTGGGAGAACCCTGCCACTTTGGAGACGCTAACCCTTGCGGAGGTTGGGAGACTGTTGCCAGAGCGGCCAAAAGACGGGCACAAAGGGACCTTTGGGAAGGTATATGTGCTGGGGGGCAGTGTGGGGCTTAGCGGTGCGCCACTTTTCGCCAGCCAGGCGGCGGTGCGCAGTGGCAGCGGTCTGGTCTTTGTGGGGGTGCCCGGCCAGATTTACGGAATTGTGGCAGGTGCCAGCCAGGAGGCCATGCCTTATCCCCTGGCCTGTGACCAGGAGGGGCGGTTGATTATGGAATCCCTGTGGAGTATTTCCAACCGGGCGGAGCACTGCGACGCAGTGCTTATGGGACCGGGCATGGGAAGATCCCGGGATGTGGAGCGTCTGGTGGGAAAGCTTCTTTTACGGCTGCGGCAACCTCTGGTTTTGGACGCGGACGGTCTGTATGCCATCCGGAACCGGCGGGAGCTGTTAAAGGAGCGGGCCAGCCGGGGATGGGTTACCGTGCTAACGCCTCATGACGGGGAATTTGCCTATTTGGGCGGGGATCTGTCCGGGCAGCAGAGGCTTATGGAAGCACGGCGATTTGCCCGGGAGTATGGGTGTATTTTAGTGCTGAAAGGGCATGGCACCCTAATCGCGGAGCCAGGAGGCAGGACCTTTGTTAATACCACCGGCAACTGTGGCATGGCCAAGGGAGGCAGCGGGGATGTGCTGTCCGGTATGATCTTGTCATTTTTGGGACAGGGGGTAAAGCCTCTTTTGGCTGCGGCCCTGGGGGTGTGGATGCATGGGAGAGCTGGGGATCTGTGCGCCCAGGAAAAGACTGTCTATGCCATGAGCCCCAGGGATATGGTGGAGAGTCTGCCCGGGGTGTTCCGAGAGCTTTTGGGGCAGAGAAGGAGCCGGAAAGAAAAGTCTCCCTTCATTTTGTAGGAAGTCTCCTCTATTATTTGTACAAAGTGTCGAAGATGCAATGAGTTTTTTTTAAATACATGGAAAAAACCCTGGAAAATTCGGAAAAAAGGGATTGAAGTATCGTACAAGATGTATTAAAATAAAGACAGTTTCAGGAAACGTCAAATAAAAAGTGGAGGTATAACAATTATGATTATTATCGGGGAAAAGATCAACGGTTCCATTCCGGTTGTGGCTGAGGCCATTGCCAATAAGGATGCGGAGTTTATTAAGCACAGAGCAGAGATTCAGGCCAATGCCAATGCTACCTTTATTGACTGCTGTGCATCAGTGCCGGAGGATGTGGAGACAGAGACCCTTCACTGGATGATTGATCTCATTCAGGAAGTGACCGATACGCCCATATGCATTGACAGCCCCAGCCCCAGATCCTGTGTGGCTGCCATTCCTTTCTGCAAAAAGCCGGGGCTTATCAACTCGGTTTCCATGGAGAGCGGCAAGATTGACACCATTTTCCCGGTGATTGCAGACACCAAGTGGCAGGTGGTGGCCCTTTTGTGTGATGACAAGGGAATTCCCACCTCTGTGGAGCGGAGAATGGAGGTATTCCATCAGATTATGGAGAAGGCAAAGGAGTACAACATTGCTCCCTCCCGGATTCACATCGATCCCCTGGTAGTGACCCTGTCCACCGACGAGACAGCTCTGACCATGTTTGCAGAGTGCTGTCGCCAGATTAAGGCAGAGTACCCGGATATCCATATCACCAGTGGTCTCTCCAACATTTCCTTTGGTTTGCCTGCCAGAAAGAATGTAAATCAGGCCTTTATGGTACTGGCTATGAATGCGGGGATGGATAGCGCCATTGTAGACCCCACCAACACGGATATGCTGGGAATGATCTACGCTACGGACGCTCTGCTGGAGAATGATGAGTTCTGCTTGGAGTATATCGGGGCCTACAGAGAAGGTCTGATTTCCAAGCCCAAGAAGGCTTAAAGTTCCGGACAAACTTTATGAAAGATCCAAGGAAGGCTGTATTTTAGGACCAGAGGACGGCAAAGAGTTAAAGGACACCGCCCCTTTCCCGGTTGACAGGGAAAGGGGCGGTGTTTTGATCTGTGGAAAAGCTTTGTGAGGAAAAGATGCAAAAATGATGCCAGAACCGGCGGGCCTGTTCGTTGACTTGCCCTCGGGTCTTGGCTATAATAGAAGGCAGATAAGGAACCTGGGGAAAAGCGCTTGCCTCAGAAAAATGGTGGTGCAGCGGGACTTTCAGTGGGAAATGCATATGGATACTTATAATAGACACAAAAGAATGAAGAGAAAGCTCTTGTCCCTTTTATTGGGGAGCATTCTGGCTCTTCTCATGCCTTTGGATGTGTGGGCCAGCCAGGGTGACAGCCAGAATGAACAGCTGCTTAGGGATTACCGGGAATATGAGGCCCGCTTTCAGGCTATCCGGCAGCTTCAGGACCTGGAAGAAAACGGCTATGAGGTTCTGGAGGACCAGGTCTTTCCCGTGGTGTTGGAATCTTTTGGGGAGGAGGAGCTAACCCTGGTGCCAGCCATGGAGCGGACTTGGCGTAGGCTGGCGCTATTTATCGCAGACCATATGGGGCAGATCCTTTACAAATGCAATCAGCTGGAGACCAACAACGGCCGCCGGGGAGAGCTTCTCCAGGGAACCCGGGAGATAGCTGCTGTGTCCTTTGTGGATGTGAACCGGGATGGGCGGACGGATATTATTTTGATCACCAAATGTGTCAACGACACAGGCAGCTATGCAGGGATTCCCTATAAAGTGGGAGATGTGTTGTTTCAGGGAGAGGGGACCTTTTACCGGGATTGGCGCATTTCTGACAAGATCAACCGGTTCAGCATGAATAAAAGCGCCAACTGTATTATTTCCTTTGTGCGGGACGGGGAATCGGCGGAATATCTGTACACGGCTTCCACCCTGGAGGAACTTTTGGAAAACGGCTTTGTCATAGAGCCGGGACAGTGTTACACCCGGGAATTTGAAAAGCTGGGGAGATTGCAGGTGGTGCCGGGAACCATGCGTATCTCCGAGTACAATATGTTTCTCATCTATCTTGTCAATGAGCAGGGGGAGATTGTGTGGAGCTTGCAGCCTATGGGAGACTATGACAGTCTGTACTCTCTTCGCGGCATTAACGGTAGGGATGTGGACGGTGACGGATTAAAGGATCTGGTGGTGCTGGCCAGGTACAGCATAGAAAGTGCTCCTGGAGAGCTACAGGTGGAGACTCGCTGCTCCATCTATTATCAGAGAACCAACGGGTTTGAGGTGGACACGGAGTTTGAAAAGACTTACCAGTGCACGGAGGAGGACACCATGGAGGATCTGATCCGGAAAATACGAGAATATTGGGGATGGCAGATAGAACAATGATACGGATATTGATAGTGGATGACGAAAAACCAATTTGCGATTTGATTGATTTAAACCTGACGGCCGCAGGCTATCAGTGCAAAAGTGTTCAGGATGGCCTGAAAGCTATTGACTGCATTGAGCAGGAAAGCTTTGACCTGGTGCTGCTGGATGTGATGTTGCCGGGAGCCGATGGCTTTGATATTATGGAGTATATCCGGCCTTTGCAGGTGCCGGTGATCTTTATTACGGCCAGAGACCATGTGCGGGACAAGGTACGGGGATTAAAGCTGGGAGCGGAGGACTACCTGGTCAAGCCCTTTGAGGTCCAGGAGCTGTTAGCCCGTGTGGAGGTGGTTCTGCGCAGGTTTCACAAGACCGAACAATTTTTGACAGCCGGGGATGTGACCGTGGATCTGGAGGCACGCAAAGTAACCCGAAACGGAAAACCTGTAGTGCTTACCAACAAGGAATATGGTCTGTTGGTGCTTTTTATCCGCAATAAAAATGTGGCATTATTCAAGGAAACCCTCTATGAGAAGGTTTGGGAGGATGCCTATCTGGCGGACAGCCGAACTTTGGAGCTCCATGTTCAGAGACTTCGGCGGAAGATGGGTTGGGAAAAAAACCTGGTGGCCGTGTACAAGGTAGGGTACCGGCTGGAAATATAAGATGGGGGATTCCAAAGAAAAGGGCGCAATCCCACAGGAGGCCTTATGAAATTTTCCTATAAAATTTTGCTGTGTACCATGTTGACTCTGGCTGTGGAATTTGGAATTGGTGGCTATGTGTTTGTCAATGATGTATTTAAAGCCTCCCTGGAGCGGGAGACAGGACAGGCCATGGATGAGAGCAGCATATTGCGGTTTGCCTTTGAGACGGCAGCCCTAAACATTCCCTCCAAATATAATAGGCTGCAAAACTCTGTCATCGAGGAGATCGGCGCAAACCTGGAAAAGAGCGGCCAGGGAACCGGACGGCTTCTGCGCCTGTCTGATGAGGAGCGGCAGGTGGTCTATGCCAGCGAGGGATTTGTAGAGGATACCAAGCTTTTAAATCAAATCCAGGAGAAAACCAGAGCTTATCAGATTATTCACCCGGATGAGGGACACTATTACATACAGACCGGAATGCGCATTACCACTCTGGACCGGGTTCTGTATCTGGAAACTTTGCGGGATGTGACCCCGGTTTATGGGGAGCGGGAGCGGGGCTTTGCGGTTTATCGGAATCTGACCCTGTTGATTCTGATTGTAAGCTCTGTGCTGATGTTTTTTATCTCCTCCTGGCTTACCCGGCCCATTCGTCTCTTGACCCAGGCAGCCCGAAAGATGACGGCAGGAGACTACAGCTATCGGGCGGAGCAGATAAGCTTGGATGAGATGGGGCAGCTTACCTGTGACTTTAATCACATGGCCAATGTGTTGGAGGAAAATATTCTTAAGCTTCAGGAGGAGGTGCGGGCCAGGGAGGACTTTATCGCCGCCTTTTCCCATGAGCTGAAAACGCCTCTTACGGCGGTGATCGGCTATGCGGATCTTCTCCGCACCCGGAAGCTTGATGACGAAAAGCATTTCTTGTCTGCCAATTATATTTACACGGAGGGAAAGCGACTGGAGGCCATGTCCCTTCGCCTTCTGGACATCATTGTGACCAAGCGATGTGCCCTGGAGCCCCAGGATATAAAAACAGAACATATGTTTTCTTATCTTCGGGATATGTACCGGGGACATAGGGAGCATCCCCTGGTATTTCAGTATGAGCAGGGCACGATTCGGGCGGAGGCCAATCTTTTGAAAACCGTGCTTTTGAATCTGGTGGACAATGCCTGCAAGGCCTCAGAGACAGGCAGCCGGGTGGAAATCCTGGGGGAGAACAGAAGCGAGGGCTACTGGTTTGCGGTGAAGGATTTTGGCGTGGGGATTCCTGTGGAGGAGTGCAGGAAAATCACGGAGGCCTTTTACATGGTGGATAAATCCCGGTCCCGAAGTCACAACGGCGCAGGCCTGGGGCTGGCGCTCTGCGCAGAGATCCTAAAGCTTCACGGAAGCGGGCTAGAGATTGAAAGTACGCCGGGGGAGGGAAGCTGCTTTGGATTTTTGATTCCCCGTGCAGGGACAGAGGAGTAGGCGATGAGAGCAAAGGATAAAGGGGAAAAGTGGAAACAGATTGCCGTGCCTGTGCTGGCCGGGTGTGTGCTGCTCCTGTCTGTGTTGGGGCCGGAACAGCTGGCCCGCTATCAGGACAGGGGAACTCTGAACCGGATCACCGTGGAGGAGACGGAAGAAGCCAGCGAGGGATACCGGTATACCTTAAACAGCAATGAAAAACTGTTTCTTTTGGCAGAGTGTCTCAGCCATCAGGTGCTTCCGGAAAGTGAGCAGAGCGCCATGACCCGGACGGGCAGCAGTAGCATGGATTATGAAGGGCTTTTGGGAACCTATGCTTTTGTGGTAAACCGGCAGGGGCCCTCCGAGCGGGAGATTACGGATGCGGAGATTTTTAAAATCTGTAACCGGGAGCTGGAAAGCTTAAAAGAGCTGGGGGTAATGCCAGAGGATGTGAGGGAGGTGGACCCTTCCTCCTATAGCGCAGTGCTCTATTCGGCTATTGATGTGCTGGAGCCCCAGAATAATATGTCTGTGTGGCGGGTGAGCCTCTCTACCAGCCATCAGAATGCAGACAAGGCCAATCGGCTGATAGATGCTTATATTGATGCGGACTCGGGAAAAATCTACAGCTTTTATGCCCGGACGGATCGAAGCTGGGAGGAGTTGGAGCCGGAGGGGATGGTGGAGGAATGGAGCGCTTATCTGGGATTGACCGGACAGGAGATTTATGAGGCAGAGAATCCTCTTTTGGAGACCACTCCCAATTTTTACAAATACCGATTTCCCGGTATGGATGAGGGCAGTACCATTGTTACCATCGGGTTCTACGAGGGAATTCATGAGCTGTTTCTGAAAAATATATAAAAGATGCAAAAATGATGCGGGAATTATGAAAGTTTGACGGGGCCCAGGGATATGCTTAGATAGAAGAGTATGAGAAGTCAAGGCAAATCCAGGGGCCCCTCCTGTTTTCCAAAGAGGGCGGAGCTGCTTTCCTTCGGAAAGAGGAGTGATTACATATGCGGAGAACGGAACTTTATGCATCGGAGGCCTGTGCAGGATATATAGGAATATACCATGAGAGAAGAAGATGGAAGAGAAGATGGAAACGCCGGATTCTAAGGAGCACAGCCTTCCTTTTGGCGGTTCTTATGGGTATGACGGCAGTGGATTATGGTGTGGGAAAGCTGGTCGGACGTCTGCGGGTGAACCAGCAGCAGGAGCAGGACTTTCTGACAGCTACAGGAGTGCAGCCAGTGCTCTTGCCAGTAACGGAAATGGTGGCCCAAGCGGAGGAGGCTCTTGTGGAGGAGGTTCTTCCCGGATTTCCCCCGGGGGCAACCTTAAAGGAGGCCAGGGAGCTTCTGGTGGTGCTGGACCCAGGCCATGGAGGAGAGGATGACGGCTGCGTGCGGGATGGGGTTCTGGAAAAGGAGATCAATCTTCAGATTGCTAAGGCCGTGGAGGCAGAGCTTGAGAAAATGGGATATCAGGTTCAGATGACCAGAGATACAGATAAGGCCCTTGGCCTGGAGGAGCGGGTAACCATGGCCCAGACGGCTCAGGCGGACCTGTATGTGAGTATTCATCAAAATTCCAGTGAGGTGGCAAAGGTATCGGGGACAGAGGTGTGGTATAGCGCCCAGAATGCAGGGGAGGAGAGCAGACGGCTTTCCCGCCTGGTCCAGGCAGGTATCCTGGAGAACACGGGAGCGACTCGCCGGGAAATTCTGGAGGAGGAAACCCTCTATGTGACTCGGGAATGTGCCATGGCCTCCTGTCTGGTGGAGGCAGGTTTTTTGTCAAACCGGGCAGAAAGGCAGCAGCTTATAGACCCTGGGTATCAGCAGCAGATTGCCACAGGCATAGCCACGGGCATTGATCTGTATTTTCATCCAAAGACCATGTACCTGACCTTTGACGACGGTCCCTCCAAGGAGAATACAGAGAAGGTGCTGGACACCTTAAAGGCGCGCAATATTAAGGCTACCTTTTTTCTCATAGGCGAAAACGTGGAGAAATATCCGGAGGTGGCCCAGCGCATTGCGGCGGAGGGGCATACTATAGGCATTCACTGCAATCACCACGATTACAAAAAGGTGTACGCCAGCGTGGATGCATATTTGGAAGATTTTTCCAATGCTCATAAAATCATTCAGGAGATCACCGGGGTGGATGCCAAGCTGTTCCGGTTTCCCGGTGGCAGCGTAAACAGCTACAACAGGGCAGTCCGCCAGAAAATCGCGGCGGAGCTTGAGAGCCAAGGCTATGTGTACTATGACTGGAACGCCAGCTTCGAGGATGCAGTAAAGGAGCCAAAAGCTGCGGATATTCTGGAGAGCGCTGTATCCAGCACGCTGGGGCGCAGAAGCGTGGTAATGCTGGGCCATGATGTGGTTGATGAGACGGCGGAATGTCTGGATAAGCTTCTGGACCAGTTTCCAGAGTATCGCATGGCTCCTTTGACAGAGGATGTGATGCCGGTGCAGTTTTAGGCCGCTATCTGGTAAAGGGCCTGGGATATCCGTAAGATAACAGGAGACTTCGAAGCCGCTCCTGGTTGTCTGCCAGAGCCTGGGAGATAGGGGTGCCTTCCTGGAGAACCTGCCGCAGGGTTTGACAGAGAATCCCTTCAATTTTATTTTGAGGAACTACAAGGGCGTTATGTTTATAAGGCCCTTTTCTTTTTTGGGTGTAGGAAAAGCTTTCCTCTGTGATGGACATCCAGGGATAGAGCTTTAAAAGCTCCAGGCTGTGATAGGGGGCCATTACCGGGGACTGGCCATCCAGGATGGTGATATAAAAGCTGGTATCCCTCTGGCAGAGCCAGCGGAAGAATTGGAAGGCCAGGGGGGCTTTGGAGGAATAGGGATTGACCCCCAGATTCCAGCCAATGCTGGCCGGGCGCCTGCCAGGTAGAAGCTTGTAGCCCACCTGCCCGATGATATTTTCATGGAGACTGCGGCTGATCTGGGTAGCGTATTCCGTATAAGTGATGAGCATAGCTGTCCGCCCCAGGGAGAAATTCTCCACGGTCTGGGGAATGGAGGTGGAAAAGGGATCGGAACCTGTATAGCGAAGGGTTTCCAGGACGCTCTCCAGGGCAGCCTGATTCTCCGGGCAGTCTAGGCAGGGGCGGTTGTAGGCGTCCCACAGGCGACCGTTCATGGCCCAGAGACGAATCCAAAGCTCCGGAGCCAGCTCTTCGTCGGTAACGCCGGCCAGGGAGGTACCAAAGGGGGTGGGAGAATGGGGATTTTCTGACTGGGTGAAAAAGCTGGCGATCCGGTTGAATTCCGTCCAGGTCCGGGGTGGCTTTAAGGTACTGCCGTGAAGCTTATAGAAAAGCTTTTGACAGCGGCTGTCCTCAAAGAGATCCCGCCGGTAAAAAAGGATCTGGGCGCCACCAATAAGAGGTATCCCATAGTAGCCGTCCTGACAGCGACAGTTTTCCATGTTTTCCGGAAAAATAGACTCAGGATGAAAGTCCTCCCCGGTGATAAATTCTGTCAGATCTGCCAGCAGAGAATTTTGTACCAGATAGTCCAGCCAGGGAATGTCGTACATACAGATGTCAAAGGCCCGGGGCTCTTCCGAGTGATGGGTGATATAGGGCAGCAGTTCCTTCTGGGGGAGATACTGAAAGGAGAGGCGGATACCGGTGCTGCGGGTAAAGGAATCACTTAAGAGCTCCACGCTGTGGGCTGTGGACAGATCGGCTAGAAGAATGCGAAGTTGGGTGTCCGTGGTAAGCGGACACGAGGAAAAAAGAGGACCTGTCATGGAGGAAATTTCTTGGAAAAGCTGTGCCTGCAATTCAGGGGAAAACTCTGCCTTTAAAAGTTTGCGGAAGGGATTGTCAATGGGCGGAATTTCCAGAGGCTCCTTTAGGATAGAATCCGACAGGATCAGGGTTTTTTCCGTACAGTCCGGATAGAGAATATGCTTTAGGAGCAAACGGGAGGCGCAGGAACCCAGGTGAAAGGCTGTCCGGGAGGTATAGATGACCCCCTCTGTTCGATGGGCCTGGCTCCAGGTTTCCTCCCCAAAGGTCAGCAGTAGAACCTGTCCGGGAATTGAGAAGCCCCGGTTTTTTAAGGCCTCCAGGGCGCCCCAGTGGAGGGTTTCCGAGGAGGAGATCACCGCCTCCAGGGGACGCTTGCTGAGGGTGGTGAGCACGGTTTTAAAGGCATCCTCTTTGGTCAGGTTGGTGGTGCAGATCAGAGAGGGAGTTGGGGAAAGTCCGTTTTTGGAAAAGGCCCGCTGATAGCCCAGCATGCAATCCTGCTCAGAGGAAAAGGAGAGAGGCCCCAGAACCAGTCCAATTTGGCGGTAGCCCTTCTTAAGAAGAGCGTCCGTCAGATAAAAGGTGATTTCCTCATTCTGAAAGCCTGCCAGGCATACATCCAGATCCCAGGGGATCCGTTCCAGAAAAACCACAGGAATATGAAAATTTAAAATACGGCTCTGAAAAAAATCCGTATTTTGGGGCTGACAGGTGATGATGAGAAGACCAGCCACATTTTGACTGATAAAATCGTTAATAATTTCACATTCTTGGTCCGGCTGATTGTTGGAAAAGGCCACGCTCACCGTATAGCCCTGGCTTTGGAGGGAACTGGAGATTCCTTTAAAGATCTCCGCGTGATACAGATTGTCAATGTCCGTGAGAACTACCCCGATGAGCCGGGAGCGAGGGGACTTTAGGTTTCGGGCGGAGGCGTTGGGAATGTATTTCAGCCGTTCCACAGAGTCCAGGATCTTCATCCGGGTGGACTCCTTTACAGGCTTACTTCCGCTTAAGCAGCAGGAGACTGTGGCTACAGAGACACCAGCGTCTCTGGCTACATCCTTTAGGGTTGCCATGGAGTGTGCTCCTTTCCAGTAAAATTACTTTTTGAAACTTTGTGATCATGGTAACAGAGAAGCCAGGAAAAAGTCAAGAAAAAGTAAAACGTTTAGATTTTTATTTCAACAAAAGCCATTTTTTCTTCTTTTTGTGCGCTATAATGGGATCATCAAAAAGAAAGAGGTGTGTACATATGACTTCAAGAGAACGTGTATTAGCAGCCATCAACCATAAAGAGCCAGATTATCTGCCTATGGATCTGGGCAGCAATGTAAGTGCGGGAATCTCCGGCCAGGCCTACGCCAATTTAAAGGAGCACTTGGGAATGAAGGAGGGGCACACCCGGATCTATGATGTGGTGCAGCAGGTAGCCCAGCCGGAGGAATGTGTGCTGGATTTGATCGGAGCCGATGCCCTGGATGTGGCCCGGGTGTACAATGAGAAGGACAGTGACTGGTATGATGTCACCTTAAGCAATGGAAAAATCGGCCAGTGGCCGGCCTGGTTTCAGCCAGTAAAAACCGCAGACGGGGGCTATGACGTGTTTCAGGACGGTGTGCTGATTGCCCGGATGCCCAAGGGGGGCATGTGTTTTGACCAGATGATCTTCCCCTACAAGGAGGACTACCCGGACAACTACGACGATCTGGATCACGCCATGGGGCAGGTGCTGTGGAGCGCGCTGGTTCACGGACCCTGGGATCATAGGATGGATTTCCCCACGGAGGACGCCTTCTACGCGGATCTGAGAGAGCGGTGCTTAAAGCTTAGAGCCAGCACAGACCGGGCCCTGATGATCACCTGTGGGTGTAACCTTTTCGAGTGGGGAACTTTCCTGCGCCGGATGGAGAACTTCCTGATGGATATCTATGCGGAGCCGGAGAGTGTGGAGGAGCTTATCGAGCAGCTGATGGTGCGCCATCTCCATACCTTGGAAAAGACTTGTGCGGCTGTGGGAGACGTTGTGGATATTCTGCGGTTTGGGGATGACCTGGGCATGGACAAAAATATGTTTATGTCCGCAGAGAAATACCGGGAACTGTTTAAGCCCTACCACACCAAGCTCAATGAATATGTACATACCCATAGCAGTATGAAAACCTTCCTTCATTCTTGTGGCTCTATCTACGGGGTGATGGGAGATCTCATCGACGCAGGCTATGATATTATCAATCCGGTGCAGACCACGGCCTATCAGATGGACCCGGCCCGGTTAAAGAAGGAATTTGGAAAGGACATTACCTTCTGGGGTGGCGGTTGCAATACCCGTTCGGTCTTAAATCATGCCACACCGGAGGAAGTCTATGAATATACCTGTCGGATGATCGACATCTTCCACCACGACGGAGGATTTGTCTTTAACACGGAACACAATATTTTGCCGGATGTTCCCCCAGAAAACATTATGGCCATGTACAAGGCTGTACAAAATGCCAGAAAATAGGAGGAGAATTCAAACATTCTGTAGGAAAGAAATTTGGGCAATTTGCTTGCGGTTTTTGTGAGAAAAAGCTAAAATAAATATAACATGAATGGGATTCATGGTGGTTGTGAACAAAATACAAGGAGGACTGGAAAATGTCGAAAATTCAGGAAGTTGCAGAAGCCGTTGAAAAAGGGAAAGCAAAACTGGTAGGAGGACTTGTGCAGGAAGCCCTCGACGAAGGCTGTGATCCCGTTGAGATCTTGAATCAGGGTATGATTGACGCCATGGGCGTAGTAGGCGAGAAATTTAAGAATAACGAAATCTTTGTGCCGGAGATGCTGGTAGCTGCTCGGGCTATGAAGAAGGGCGTGGAAGTGTTAAAGCCCCATCTGGCCAGCGGTGGAACCTCTTCTGCCGGAAAGATGATTCTGGGAACTGTTGCAGGGGACCTGCATGATATTGGCAAGAACCTGGTTGGCATGATGATCGAGAGCGCTGGCTTTGAGGTTATCGACCTGGGTATCGATGTACCTATCGAGAAATTTATCGAGGCTGTCAATGAGAATCCGGATGCAACCCTGGTAGGCTGCTCCGCACTTCTGACCACCACCATGCCGGCTCTGCGGGATACGGTTGCCGCTCTCAATGAGCAGCCCTTCCGTGACAGAATCAAGATCATGGTAGGCGGAGCGCCTATTACCCAGGCCTTTGCAGATGAGATTGGCGCTGATGGCTACAGCGAAGATGCAGCCAGCGCAGCACAGCTTGCAAAGAAGCTGGCCGCTTCCGCATAATTGTCCTGGATAACTGCCACAAAAAGGGCAGCTCAGGCAAAAAGCTGATACAGTTCATGTTGGGCATCCGCCAGAGCCTCCTCAATAGGCATGCCGTTCTCCCAGATTCGATAAAAGGTTTGGCAGAGCACGGCTTCCACCTGATAGGGAGGGATATTGCCGGATTTTCCTCGCAGAGGATAGATACGGGAGTGGGAGAGGCGGATGCCCTCATCTGTTAAATCCAGCCAGGGATATAGCTTTAAGAGCTCATGATTCTGGTAGGGATATTTCATAACAGCCTGTCCATCCAGGATGGTCAGATAATAGCTGGTATGCTTGGTGCAGATCCATTTAAACAGGTCCTCTATGAGGGCCTTGTTTTTTGTGGATTTGCTGATTCCCATCTGCCAGCCCACATTGGCCGGGGTGCCTCCTGGCAAGTTGCAGTACCCCACATTGGAGAGCATATCGCTGGACACATAATTTTTCAGATCCCCAGCATACTCGGTAAAAGAGATAAGCATAGCCGTCTTTCCCGTACTGAAATCGTGGAAGGACTTCTGATGGTTGTGGGTCATAAAATGGGGAGACGCATAGGAGCAGGTCTCCAGGATGCTCTGATATCCCCGGATATTTTGGGGGGTGTTTAAGAGCAGACGATTATTCTGATCAAAGAGTCCGCCACCAAAGCTCCACAGGCGCACCAAAATCTCCAGAGCCAGCTCCTCGCTCATGGAAGCAGGCAGAGAGGTGCCGTAGGTGGAGGGAGACTCTGGGTTTAAGGAGCGGGTGAAGAAACGGGCGATGCCGTTAAATTCCGTCCAGGTCTTGGGAGGACGCAGGGAAATATGGTGCTGCTCCTTAAAGGCCTGCTGGAGCTTGGTGCTGGTAAAGAAATCCTTCCGGTAAAAAAGCAGATGGGTGCCGCCGATAATGGGGAGGCCGTAATACCTTCCCCTGTAGCAGCAATTTTCCAGGTTTTTCGGTATCATATGGGTGGTTTCCAGCGTGCAGGACTGAATGAAATCCGTAATATCCATGAGAAGCTTCTCCTGAATCAGGTAGCGCATCCAGGAGACATCCACCACATAGACATCGTATTCACTTTGTGGGCGCTGAGAGTCCTGGCAGATGGCGTGAAAAAGCTCCCTCATGGGCAGGTAATCGATTTCCACCTGGGTGCCGTAAAGGCGGGAAAATTCCAGGGAAACCGCGTCCAAAGCCCGGACCGTGGGCAGGGAGAGGGCCAGGATCTTAAGCTTCTTCTGGCTGGTGGGAAAGGAGAAGGGCCTGGGAGGCGGGGGAAACACCAGGGAGTCCTCCAGATGACGCTCCTGATGAAGCATAAACTCCGGCTCAAAGAGGTGGGGAGATTGGATGTTGCGCAACAGAAGCTGGCAGCAATTTTTGCCCAGGGTGTAGGCCTGTCTGGAGGTGTGAAGCACATGGGGATGATAATTGGAGCTGTTCCAGCATTCCACCCCCAGAGTGATGACACAGATATCCTCTGGAATCCGGATATGGCACAGGTTTAGCACCTCCACGATGCCCTTGGTCATATCCTCCGAGGAAGAGATAATGGCTTGGGGAATACCTCTGTGAAGGGAGTTCATAAAAATGCGGAAAGCTCCCTCCTTGGTCATGTCACAGGAATAAATAAAGTCCGGAAAATAGACCTTCTTGTGCTCAATATGGGCATCGGTAAAGGCGTAGATACAATCCGATTCGCTCAAGAGATCCTCCGGTCCGGTCATAAGCCCGATGGTGTGATAGCCTTTAAGGAGCAGCTGCCGGGTCAGATAGTGAATGGTGGTATAATTGTCAAAGGTCTGAAAATTTACGTTGAGTCCCTGGGGAATTCTGTCGATAAACACACAGGGAATGTGATAGCGAACCACGCTGTTTTTGAAAAAATCCGTGTTGGAGGGTTGACAGGTGAGAATAGCCAGACCGCTCACATTCCGGCTGATAAAGTCCTGAATAATCTTGCACTCCTGATTGGGCGTCCGGTAGGTAAAAGCAATATTCAAAGCGTAATTGGCATTCTCTGCCTCGTAGACAATGCCCTTTAGGATTTCCGAATAATAGTGATCCTCAATATCCGGAATCACAATGCCGATCTCCTGGGTATCTGGCTCCCGGAGATTTTTGGCGGAGCGATTGGGAATATAATTCAGCTCCTCAATGGCCCGCATGACCTTGAGCCTGGTTTCAGGTTTGATATTTTTTGTTCCATTGATGCAATAGGAAACGGTAGCAATGGAAACGCCAGCCAAATCGGCCACTTCTTTTAAAGTTGTCATTGGATTCCCCCATATCAAAAAATATACAAAATATGAGTTTATTATGTGGTGAAATTAGATAAAATGTCAAGTTAAATTTAAATTTATTGGTTAAACGTTTAAATTTAAAATCAAACATTTGTTGAATATGACGGTTGATTTGTTATAATAGAAGACAAGAGATAACATAATGACTGAGCCTAAAAAGTGTGACAGAGGAAAACCAAGTAAGAATGGACGTAAAAACGGGAGGTATGAATGAAAAAGAGGGTATTATGTTACGGAGATTCCAATACCTGGGGAGCAGTGCCGGAGGACGGAAGCAGGTATCCGGAGGATGTGCGCTGGACGGGCGTATTACAAAAGGAGCTGGGGGAAGGGTATCAGGTCATTGAGGAGGGCTACAACGGCCGGGTATCTGTGTTTGAGGATGTGCTGGAGGGACGCTTAAGCGGCATCAAATATTTTGGGCCCTGCTGTGACTCCCAGTCTCCGCTAGATCTGATTATTCTTATGCTGGGTACCAATGATCTGAAGGCTCGGTTTGGGGTAAGTGCCCGCACCATTGCCTTTGGCTTGCAGCGATATCTGGATGTACTGAACATCACCCCTATGGCAGGAGAGAAGCCCAAGGTGCTTCTGGTGTCGCCCATTCACATTGATCCCTCTTACAAAAATCATCCGCTGTTTTACGATATGTTTGGAGAGTACGGGACAGAGCGCTCTCAGGCCCTGGCCCAGGCCTATGAGGAATTTGCAGAAGGGGCAGGACTTTCCTTTTTAGACGCGTCTTTGTACGGAAAAGCGGCCACAGTGGACGGTGTACATATGCACCCGGAATCTCATGAGAGACTGGGAAAGGCTATGGCTTCCAAGGTGCGGGAGATTTTAGGGTAACAGAGCAGTAGAGAAAAGAGGAGGAAAGGCAGTATGAGTCAAGAACCAAAAGGAACGGAAGAGGTCCTGGCATTGGAAATGCGCAGCGTGAGCAAGCGATTCCCTGGTACTCTGGCCGTTGACCGTGTGGATTTCCGGGTAAAAAAAGGAGAGGTCCACGCCCTGATGGGGGAGAACGGAGCCGGCAAATCTACGCTGATGAAGGTGTTAGCTGGTCTGTTTAACGATTATACCGGAGACATTTTTATTGACGGGGAAAAGAAAAAGCTCCATACACCCATTATGGCCAAGGAAGCTGGTATCGGGATGGTGTATCAGGAGTTGTCCCTGGCCCGCCGGATTTCCATCTATGAAAATCTTCTGGTGGGACGCCTTCCCAAGAAAAATGCCCTTTTTATTGATAAAAAGGCGGCCATTGCCAGGGCGAAGGAGTGTCTGGAGCGGGTAGGACTGGGAAATTTGGACCCTACCATCAATATTGCAGATATCAGTCAATGTGATGCCCAGCTGGTGGAAATTGCCAAGGTGCTGGATGCTCAGCCCCGGATTCTGGTTATGGATGAGCCCACATCCTCCCTCTCCAGAGAAGAGGTGCAGCGGATGTTTGACATTATCCGAAAGCTTAAGGAAGAGGGATTGGCCATTATCTATATTTCCCATCATATGTCGGAGATCTTTGAGATCGCGGACCGGGTAACGGTGATGCGGGACGGCCGAAAGGTGGGAGAGTGTGATGTCAGCGAGATCAATACAGAGCAGCTGGTAGAGCAGATGGTAGGCGAGCCAGTGAAGAGCTTCTATGCAGAGAGTGAGAGCAAGATCTCGGATGAGGTGGTTTTGAAGGTAGAGGACTTTACCAGATGGGGATTTTTCCACCACGTGGATTTTGAACTCCATAAGGGAGAGATCCTGGCCATCAGCGGTCTGGCCGGCGCGGGGCGGACTGAGATTGCAAGAGCCCTTATCGGAGTGGACGCCTATGATGGAGGCAAGGTTTACCTTCATGGCAAGGAAGTAAAATTTAAAAACTTTGGGGAGGCCATCAAAGCCGGCGTGGGCTATCTCACCGAGGACCGGAAGGTGGTGGGCCTGGCTTTAACCCAGAGCGTGGCGGATAATGTAATGTCCTGCGTGATTGACAAGTATTCCAAAGGAATCCTGTATTCCAACGGGTGGAACAATGACCTGGTGGACGAGAAGATCAACGAGATGAGTGTGTATCCCCCAGACCGGAACCGCCGGGTGAACAGCTTTTCCGGTGGAAATCAGCAGAAGGTGCTGATGGCCAAGTGGCTGGCGGCAGATGTGGATGTGTTGATTTTGGATGAGCCCACCCGTGGCGTGGATGTAAACGCAAAGCAGATCATACATAATGTGGTGAAAAAATATGTGGAGCAGGGCAATGCGGTGATTCTCATCTCCAGCGACTTGCCGGAGGTGGTAGGCCTTTGTGACCGGGCGGTTATCTTAAGAGAAGGCCATATTATCGGCGAAATACCAAAAGAAGGCATTACGGAGAATTCCCTGTTGATCGCGGCCAATGGGAAAGGAGAGTATGTAACATGTCAGAACAAATAAATAACAATCCCAACCCGGCAAAGGTGGACACCAGAAAAACAGAGATTAACAAAGGAATTATTCTATTCAATAAGCTGGGAATCTGGGTAATCGTTGTGGCCCTGGTGGTAATGGGTGTGATCATTGCCATGGTCAACGGAGGCAGCTTTTTCGGCGCCAGCAATGTCCAGTCCATTCTGGAGGCTGTAGCCCTCCAGGGAATGGTTTGCAGCGGCCTTATTTATGTGGTGTACGCCGGAAATATGAACGATATGTCCATTCCCCTGACCATGGCTATGGCCGGTATGATGACCGTGCAGAGCATCAACCTGGGATTTCCCATTGCCCTGGCTATCGGTCTTTTGTCCGGCGTGTGTATCGGACTTATCAATGGCTTTATGATTGGAAAATTAAAAGCCAATCCCATTATCTGGACCTGGGGCTTTAACCTTCTTCTCTCCGGTATTATCCGGGTGGTGTGGGGTGGTAAGCAGCTGTACGCGGACAGTGTGGCGGCGGATACGGAATATGCTCAGAATGCGGCAAACACCTTTTACTCCATTTCCAGAACCTATATCGGAGGCGTGATTTCCCTTATGGCCATTGTGATGCTGGTGCTGTTTGCCATCTCCTGGTTTATTCATTCCAAGACCTCCTTTGGCCAGAAGTTAAAGCTGGTGGGTACCAGCTACGAGGCCGCCCGGTTTTCCGGAATCAACTGTACTAAGGTGGTGACCATGTCCTATGTGCTCTGTAGTACGGCAGCAGCCGTGGGCGGTATCTTCTATGCGGCTCTTCGAAAGACGGCCTCCTATGAGAACGGCACGGGCTATGATTTTTCCTGTCTGACCTGTGTATTGCTGGGGGGAACCCTTCTGGGCGGTGGCCAGGGCTCCGTGGTGGGTACCCTGGGAGGCGTGCTGGCCTATGGAATCCTGAATAATATCCTGTCCTGGGTGGGTCTTGGCACCTACACCAAATATGCCGTGCAGGGCGTTGTGTTCCTGGCAATCGTATGGATTAACACCTATTCAGAAAGAAAGTTGGGGAAAGGCTGATGGAAAGAAAAAAATTTAAGATTAACGGAAGCTTTCTGAACAATAACCGGGCATATCTTTTTCTGATTATCGTATTGTTTGCAGGCATTTTCAGAAACAACTTTTTTACAGGGTTTAATATTAACTCCGTAACTGGAAACGGTAGTCTGGTCATGTGGCTGGGTCTGGGATTTACCATCTGTCTGATTGCAGGACATATGGATTTGACTGTACAGTATGTGTCCACTCTGGCAGCGCTTCTCTGCCTGGGGCTTCACTCCCGCCAGGGACTTCCGTGGCTGGTGTGCATTCTTTTGGCTACCTGTATGGGCGTGTTGGTGGGCCTGATCAACGGATTTCTGGTGACCAAGCTTAAAATTCATTCCTTTATCGCTACCTTGGGCATGCAGTTTGTACTGCGGGGCGTGATGTACATGTATTCCCCCGAGGAACAGAGTATCGGCCGGGATTATACGGCCAATGAGGCCCTGAACGGAGCTTTGATTCCAGGGTTGCCCTTCTCCCTGTATTTCCTCATTACCACTCTGGTTATTGTGATTGTCATGATCTTTATGAGAAACACCAGGACTGGCAGAAATATCTATATGGTGGGTGGCAATTTGGAGACAGCCTGGCTGGCCGGTGTGAAGAGCAATCAGGTGACCACGGTTGCCTTTGTACTCTCCTCCTCCTGCTGTGCTCTGGGAGGAGCCCTCAATGGAATTTATTCCGGGGCTGCTAATATCAGCATGGGAGAGAAGGGAATCGCTCCCCTGATGATTGCCCTGACAGCCACCATTATTGGGGGAACCGACATTGCGGGAGGGCACGGCAGCGTGCTGAATACGTACATATCCCTGGTGGCTGTGGCATTTTTGCGGGCCCTGTTTAAAAAGACGGAGATGCAGGTGTTGGTCATTGCTATTATCCTGATTGCCTGTATCTGCTATGAGACCATTGCCCAGTACCGGAAGAGCAAAGTGCTGGGAACCCGGCCCAATCTTCATGAGGAGTATCGAAGGGAGATAGGAAAGGGCTGAGAAACAGTTACTGTTGATAGTAAAAGCCATGGCTTTTATTATAGAAATTAAAACAGGAGGAAGAAAAATGAAAAGAAAAAGTTTAGCAATCTTACTGAGTGCAGTGATGGTTGTGGCAGGCTGCCTGGCAGGCTGTGGAAATTCCGGAAATGATTCCACGCCGGCTCAGACCCAGGAGCAGGAACAGGAAAGCGAGCCCGCAGCAGGAGAGGAAGAGAAGGAAGCTCCAGCTGAGAGCGGTGGCGGAAGCAATCTGGAGGAGTCTCTGGCCCTCTTTGACGAGGCTGTTGCGAACCTTATGACCACAGATGGACATCCCATGCTGGCTCCCGGCGTGACCTTTGACGTACCGGAGGCAGAGGGTACCGCAGAAGAGCTGGAGGCTCTGGATGACAGTCAATCCGCAAAGTGGCATTTCTATGAGTATCTGGATTGGGATGAGAGCCAGGATGCCCAGTTCCCGGCTTCCCCGGCTGACGGTGCCAAGGGCAAGCATGTTATCATGATCGTACATGGCGCTCACGCATGGACCACCTGCTTCTCCGAGGCCTTTGAGCAGGCTTGTGAGGCTGTAGGAATGACCTGTGATATCTATGACCCCAACTGGGATCAGTCCACACAGGATGGTTATATTGACCAGGCTATCAATGAGCAGCCCGATGCCATCGGTGTTATCCCCGTAAGCGCGGATCATGCAGCTCAGCAGTTTAAGAAAATCACCGATGCAGGTATCCCGGCCTTCTGTGTAAACACCACTGTAAACGCAGACGCTATGAACTATGTAATGGCATTTACCGGCCCCAATGACTGGTATCAGATGAGAACACTGGCAGATTCTCTGGGCGAGGCTATGAACGGAGAAGGTGGAGTGGCTTATATTACCCATAACGTAGGTGGTTCTCCCTACTATGCCCGTTGCTATGGTCCTCTGACTGAGCTGGCTGAGAAGTATCCCAACATCAAGACCCTGGATATTCAGTCTCCCGGATTTGAGGCAGCAGCTGTGAAGCAGGTAGTGGCTGACTGGATTACCAAGTATGGCGATGAGCTGAAGGCCATTGTGCTGGCAGACGATTCCGACCAGGCTATCGGTACTGTAGAGGCTATCAAGGCAGCTAACCGCAGTGACATTCTGGTAGTGGCCGCTGGTATCTCCAAGCAGGGTGCAGAGCTGGTTGAGAGCGGTGACCTGTACATGATGAGCTATCAGTCCTGCCAGGGTGATGCTGGTCTTGCCGTAAGAACCATGGCTGAATACTTCAATGGTGTGGATATCAGTCGTGTGTCCTACATTGGAACCGACGTTATCAACAAGGACAATGTAGCAGACTTTACACCTTGTCAGTGGTAATTTGAGAGAAAACAGGAGGGGAAGAAGTTGAACAGTATCGAACGTTTTAAAGCAACCGTAGAGAGAAAGCCGGTAGACAGACCCGCCTGCTGGCTGGGAGACCCTACACCGGATGCAGTGCCGGCCCTGTGTGATTTCTATGGGGTGAAGGACATCAAGGAATTGAAAAGGGTCTGTGGCGATGATTTCTATGCGGTGGAGATTCCCTACAAATCCCCCACCTGCTCCGCGATTTTCGCAGCCTTTGACTGGTATATGAACGGTAGCAATGTGGATACGGAGCATCGGACCCTGACGGCGGACGGGTGCTTTACCCACTGTGAGGATCTGGAGGATGTAAAGGCCGTGAATTTCCCCTGGCCGGACCCGGAGCTGTATATCGATCCGGAGGAGTGCAGGCGCCTGGTTGAGGAGGCTCCTGACGACAAAGTGGTTATGGGAATGCTCTGGGCCTGCCATTTTCAGGATGTGTGTGCGTCCTTTGGCATGCAGACCTGTCTGATGAACATGGTGGCAGAGCCAGAGATGGTACATTATGTGGATGACAAGATTGTGGAATTTTACTTAAAGGCTCTCAAGATCTTCCTGGAGGCTACCAAGGGAAAGGTTCACGCTATCCTTATCGGCGATGATGTGGGAAGCCAGAGAGGCCTGATGATTAGCCCGGCCCTGATTTCTGAGTTTGTGATTCCCGGGGCGAAGAAGCTTATCGATCTGGCTCACAGCTATGGAGTTAAGGTGGTATACCACTCCTGTGGCTCCATTGTGGAGGCGATTCCCCTTCTGATTGAGGCCGGTGTGGATGTGATTCATCCCATTCAGGCTTTGGCAGCTGGTATGGATCCGGCCAACCTAAAGGCGAAGTTTGAAGGAAAGATTTCCTTCTGCGGCGGCGTGGATACCCAGGATCTTCTTCCCCACGGCACACCGGAGATGGTGGCCGACAAGGTGAAGGAGCTGAGAGGTTACTTCCCCACAGGTCTGATTATTTCTCCCAGCCACGAGGGACTGCAGCCGGATGTTCCCCCCAGAAATATTAAGGCGTTGTTTGACGAGGCCAACAAGATTTACGAATAAGGCCCAGGCTTTCAGCAGAAACCTGCGACCGGAGACGGCCGCAGGTTAACAAGGGAAAGGACGGAACGAAAATGGTACGCAGATTTGGACAGATGATCAAAGTAAAACCGGAGGGAGTGGAGCAATACAAAGCTTACCACGCCAATCCCTTCCCGGGTGTCAATGAGATGATAAAAAAATGCCATCTGAAGAATTACTCCATCTATCAGAGAGGAGACTATATGTTTTCCTATTTTGAGTATGACGGAGATGACTTTGAGGCAGATATGGCCATGATGGCGGCAGACCCGGCCACCCAGAAATGGTGGGATGCGGTAAAGCCCCTGATGGAGCCCCTGGAGGACCGGGCAGAAGGAGAATTCTGGTCTGACATGGAGGAGATTTATCATTTGGATTAACACATGCGGATCGTAGGAAAGCAAGGGTGTTCTTGGACCTGGGAGGGTCTGGGGATACCCTTGTTTTTTGTAGGCAAAATGTATAGATGAAAATGGGGTAGTGACTCATTTGAATTTTATTGTAAATACCAGCACAGGAAATCAAATAAAATGTCACATTCTGCAACGAAAAGCGCACGCAGGCTGGTTGTGGCCTGGGAGGGGAAATGGTAAGATAAGGACAACAAGGAAAGGAGGGGCGTAATGAGCAGATATTTAAATTTGGCGGACCGGTTTGGCATTACCCGAAAGGAGGGGGAACCTGTGGGAAGGGTAGATCCCGACACCCTGAAACTTCCCAAAGAGGATGTGGCGGTTTTGCGGGAGCTTGGCAGGAAAAAGGCGGAGTATGCGGCCCAGCCGGTGATGGAGGAAAACCGGAAGCTGTGGATGGCAACCAATGATCTAAAAATGACCAAGCCGCCGGTGTATGTGGACGAAATTTGCTGGAATGAATTAAAGGGAACAGGAGAGCTTGATCTTTTCTGCACCCATCCTTTTGCCCGGGAGCTGGAGGATTTTCTGCGCAAGGAGCTTTACTGCTTTGTGCATGGGTTTGGCAACTGCATTATCGAGCCTTATGTGGAGAGTCCCCTGGTGGTTTATGACAGTGGCTTTGGCATTGATGAGGAGGTAGATATCCGGCGAACGGATCGAAACAGCGAGGTGGTTTCCAGACATTTTCACATCCTGATCCACAATATGGAGGATATTGAAAAGATCAAGGAGCCGGAGATTATCCTGGATCTGGAGAGGACCAGGCAGTATACGGAGCTGATGGAGGAAATTTTTGAGGGGATTCTTCCGGTGATGGTGGTGGGAGCCAGAGGCCTTTGGTTTACCCCCTGGGATTATCTGATCCGGGTGCTGGGGATCCAGGAAACCATGCTTCATATGGTGGAGGAGCCGGAATTTGTGGAGGCCGTGGTAAAGCGATATGTGGACTGCGCCATGATACGGATGGAGAAATACCGGGAGCTTGGTATCTGGGCGTCGAACAACAGTTCTTGTCGAGTGGGTTCCGGCGGATACGGCTTTACAAAAGATTTGGCTCCTCGGGAGGAAGGGCAGAAAGGCTGTGATACCAGACAGATGTGGGGCTGTGGAAATGCCCAGATTTTCTCCGAGGTGAGCCCGGCCATGCATATGCAGTTTTCCCTGCAATATGAGATGGAATGGCTCAAGCAGTTTGGCATGAATTATTATGGGTGCTGTGAGCCGTTGCATTTTAAGATGGACTTGATGGATCAGATTCCCAACCTGCGCAAGGTGTCCATGAGTCCCTGGAACAACTGGAAGGTAGCGGCGGAGCGCTGCAAGGGAAAATATGTTATGAGCTGTAAACCCAATCCGGCTATCTTTGCTGTGGGAGAATTCCGTGAGGACCTGGCTAGAAAAGAAATCGAGCAGATAATTAAGGAGACGGAAGGGTGCTCCATTGAGATCGTGCTAAAGGATATCAGCACAGTGGACTATCAACCCCAGAAGCTGTGGCGCTGGGCTGAGATTGCCAGGGAAACCATAGAGGCTTACTTTGGATAGGGAGAGAAATGAAGGAGTGGGATTTTTTTGATCTGTTCCAGAATGACTATACAATTTGTCCGGCTGGCTGGGGAATGACCGGGGAGTGTGCCACCTTCCACCGGATCTATTATGTATGCGGAGGGGAGGCTTACCGCCGGGTGGAGGGCCGGGATGAGCGGCTGGAGCAGGGATACCTGTATGTGTTTCCCGTGATGGAGCCCTATACCCTGTGGCACAATCCCGAGGATCCCCTGGAGGTCCTCTGGTTTCATGTGGAATGTAGGGCGGACTTTGTCATGGGCTATGAGAAAATAAAAATTCACCAAAATGGGGAGCTATATTATCTGTTGAAAAGCATCCAGGCAATTCAGAGCAATCCGGATTGCTTTGGGGAGGTGCTCTGTCTGTTGGGGGTGTTTTTAAAACGTCTCAGACAGCGGATCAAGCCGCAGCCCCCGGTGAGCAGTCGGATGCAGAAGGTTCTTTCCTGTCTGGAGGAGCGGGGGAATACCTGTCCTACCGTAGATGAGCTGGCTGCCAGCGTGGGACTGGAAAGATCCTATTTTTGCAGATGGTTTCAGAAGGACTTTCGTATGAGTCCCTCCCGGTATTTGTTGTCCGTGCGCATGAACCAGGCCTGCAAGGCTTTGATGGAGGGGAAGCGGGTCTGGGAGGCGGCGGAGGCCGCCGGATACCGGGATGAGAAGGCTTTTTCCAGGGCCTTTAAAGGCTATATGGAGATCTCTCCAGGGAGTTATCGAAAGAAGTATAAGGAATGGTTGTAAGAAAAGAGAGGATATTTTCTGGTTGGGAGAATATCCTCTCTTTTTGTAGGCTATCCATGAGGGGACAGCTTTTCTATGATTCTGGGAAGTCTTTTTCCAAGGAAATCTCCACCAGCTGTTGTAGCTTAAAATCTGGAAGTTTTATGATCCAGAAGGCCTCTTCCTCCTGTATGGAAAGGACCTTACAGGAAGGATAAACCAGCCGGGCCTGCAAAGCTTTGCATGGATGTAAGGACTTTTTTATTTGCAAAAGTCCACCGGACAGGGGGAGACTTTGTCCGGAGAAGTGCTTGGGAAGCTGTGAGATCTGATGGATGAGCAGATCTCCATTCTCCCTCCTGGAAAAGGCGGTGCGCACCATATCCGGTGCCTCCAGCAGGTTGGAGATGGCAGGCGCCTTAATTTGCCCAAGGAGATACGGTTCTGATTTCCCTGTTTGCAGCCTACGGGATTGCACGGTTTCAATTTCGTGGAAAGGGCATGGCCATGCTTCTTTTGCTGGTCACCCAGATGGTGCCTACCCTGGTGCTGATCGTGCCGCTGTTTGTGGCTTTTTCGGAAATGCAGATTGTGGATACGCTGCTCAGCCTGATTATCCCTTATTTTATTATGGCGATTCCCTTTTGTACATTGATGCTGGTGGGCTTCTTTAAGCAGGTACCCTATACTCTGGAGGAGGCAGCTATGCTGGACGGCTGCACCCGGCTTAAATCCCTGTTTCGGGTGGTGGTTCCGGTGATTGCCCCGGGAATTGTGTCTTCCTTTGTATTTGCCTTTATCAGCGCCTGGAATGAGCTGTTTTTTGGGGTGATGTTTATAAACACGGAGTTGAAAAAGACCATTCCCCCGGGAATCAGTATGTTTATCCAGAAGGTGGATGTAAACTGGGCCAATATGACGGCTGCTGCGGTATTATCCATGATTCCCGTGATGATCATGTTTTTCTTTGTGCAGAAATACCTGGTCCAAGGACTGGCCTCCGGGGCTGTGAAGGGGTAAAGCTTTCCTGGCCTGCGCTTCTTTGTAAACCATAGCTTTAGCCGGAGCAGAAAAGGCGGGTTTAGGAAATCCCCTTATCCTTTCTTAGGTCGTGGGCAAAATTGGACAATCCTTTTTTTCGATTTTGACGTATAAAAATCTGTCCCTGTTCCAGATAGAATTCCTGCTGTTCCTGTGTCAGAGAGCGGAAAATATG
The DNA here is from genome assembly GCA_022791975.1 of Lachnospiraceae bacterium. Taxonomy (GTDB): domain Bacteria; phylum Bacillota; class Clostridia; order Lachnospirales; family Lachnospiraceae; genus RGIG4284. Next base: position 107,631 of record JAAWAC010000053.1, read on the forward strand.
GAGGAGTAGCTCTTCGTTGCTGGAAAGCTTGGCATTCGGATCACGGTCCAGCAGGAAATCTGTGGACACATGAAAATAATCGGCAATTCGAACTAAAGTTCGATAGTCAGGCTCTCGGCTTCCCTGAATGTAGTTTCCCAGGGCAGAAGGAGACAGAGCCAGGTCCTTTGCCAGTTGCTTTTGGGTCATATCGTTGAGACATAACAATTCTTTTAAAATCTCGCCAAGCTTCATTTGGATAATCCCCCCTTGCTAGATGGTTTCTAATTATTTTTCTCTTCTAATTTTAGATGTAAGGAGGATATATTTGCCAAATAAAACACATATTGAATTGACTAAACACAAAATGTGTTGTATTATAAGGCAAAACCATTGAAGCAGAAAGATTTGTATTGCGTATGCAAATGGGGCGGGAGTTGTAGCTGTGATAGGAGTGGGAACCAGAGTGGGTCTATTGACTGTGGAGGAGGCCACGGAACAGAGAAAAGCCGGATATACCGTCTGGCGGTGCCGCTGCGCCTGCGGGGGAGAGATTCTGCTGGATACCCGTTGTCTGCAAAGAGGGACTGTAAGGGATTGTGGATGCCAAACTGTGGTGAAGCCGGGACAGAGAGATATTTCTGGAATGCGTTTTGGGAGATTGGTGGCCGTTAGCCCCACCAGAGAGCGGGGAGCCAGCGGCAGTACCGTGTGGCTGTGCCAATGTGATTGTGGCAAGGAGGTGAAGGCAGAGCTTGGACAGCTGACCTGGGGATACAAGAAAAGCTGTGGCTGTCTTGGACATCCCCCCAGAAAAGACTTTATGGGAAAAAGATTTGGAAAGCTGACGGTGATTGCATATGCGGGGAAGCGGGCGGGAATGCACCGGTGGAAATGTCGCTGTGAATGCGGGAAGGAGACGGTGGTGGGGCAGACGCTTCTTCAAACGGGGAAAACCAAGAGCTGTGGCTGCTTGCAGGCCATAGTCTATCGAAAAAACCTGGAGCTGGTGGAGGGCACCTCCCTTAAGGCTTTGCGGGCCGTAAAAAGCGGACGTCTGATCAAAAGCAATACCAGCGGCTACAACGGAGTGTATTTTGACAAAAAACGAAAACGTTGGGTGGCCCAGATTACCTTTCAGGGGAAGACCAGATATCTGGGTGCTTTCCCGGAGCTTGCAGACGCGGTGAAGGCCAGGAAACAGGGAGAGGAGATTTATGACCGATTTCTGGACCAATATGATGGGACAGATGGCCAACCCCCTGTTTCCAGGGAAGAAGAACAAGGAGAGACATAGTCTGAGCTGGATATAAAATATTTGAGAGGGTAGGCCATTTTCCGACAGCTATGAACGGTGCAGCAGGCTCTGGGGCAATGGAATGAGAAACACTGCAATTTCAGTGGCCAGGAAAATAGACAGGGGAAGCAGGGCCATTGGCAGGGTTCCAACGATTCCAGCCAGGAGAACCATGGTTACCGGCACCAGATATTTTCTTGGATGATGCCATAAATCGCTCTCGATTTTCCATCCCCGGATGGGAAAATAGTACTCCAAAAGAACAGAGAATACCGCACTTTGCAGAGCAAAGAAAACCCCAGTGACAAGCATAAAAAGAGTAACGCAGCCAGTCTGGATTTCCAGGCTGCAGAGGAAAATCGTGTCTGCGGTTAGGTTACAGACAAAAATAAAGAAACAGTAGGGAATGCAAAATTGTTTCTTTTGACCGGGTAAAAAATGAACAGCCTGTTCTAAGGCAGGACTACAGGATAGCAGAATGCAGATGGGGGTATTCAGGGAGAGCATGGCAAAACCAAGGGGAACCGATAAGGCCCTGCTGTCATCATCGCAAATTGCTATGCGCAACATTTTCTCATCTCCCTTGCTAAGGCTATTCTATCACTTTTTTGCAGAATTCTCAATTTCCTGGGTAAAAATGAAATAAAAGTGGAAATATTATGATAAATATGGTACACTTCTTTTATTACCTCTGGGTAATACTATTCTAAAAGAGGGAGAAAGAGCAATGAAACGAGAGAGAAGTAGTTTTTCCAACAGAATCGGCTTTGTTTTGGCTGCGGCTGGTTCCGCTGTGGGATTGGGAAATATCTGGAGATTTCCATATCTGGCTGCAAAGTACGGAGGAGGTATCTTCCTGCTGGTGTATCTGATCCTGGCAGTATCCTTTGGCTTTGCCCTGATGATTGCGGAGATTTCCATCGGTAGAAAAACCGGGCTCAGCTGTATTGAAGCTTATCGGAAGTTGCATCCAAAATTTGGCTTTCTGGGCTGGCTGGCATCCCTGGTGCCTATTATTATCACACCCTATTACTGTGTTATCGGTGGCTGGGTTGTGAAATACTTTTTTGAATTTTTAAGGGGAAATGCGGCGCTGGCTGCGGAGGATACCTTTTTTTCCAGCTTTATCAGTGTGGGAGAGAGTGGTATTCTGGGGAATCCCCTGTTCTGGTTTATCCTGTATGTGCTGTTAAATGTGGCTGTGGTGCTCTTCGGTGTGGAAAAGGGGATTGAGAAGGCAAGCCGCATTATGATGCCCCTGCTGGTGGTGTTATCCGTGGGTGTGGCTATCTTTTCCCTGACCATTCCAGGTGCTATGGAAGGGCTGAAGTATTACCTGCTTCCGGACTTTAAGGACTTTTCCACCACCACGGTGTTGGCGGCTATGGGGCAGCTGTTTTACTCCATGTCCCTGGCCATGGGTATTATGATTACCTACGGCTCCTACATGAAAAAGGAGGATAATCTGGAAAAATCCGTGGGACAGATCGAGATCTTTGATACGGCCATCGCCTTTATTGCTGGCTTGATGATTATTCCTGCAGTGGTAGCCTTCTCCGGCGGTGCGGATATCAATGCAGGTCCGGGTCTGATGTTTGTAACCCTGCCCAAGGTGTTTGGGGCTATGAAGGGCGGAGCCATCGTGGGAGTGATTTTCTTCCTGCTGGTAATGTTTGCGGCTCTCACCTCCTCCATTTCTCTGATGGAGACGGTGGTTTCCATTTTCCAGGACAAGCTTCACTGGGAGCGGAAGAAAGCCACTATTGTTGTGGGAATCGGAGTCATTGCCATTGGTACCCTTTCCTGTCTGGGCTATGGACCGTTGTCCATGGTGAAGCTGTTGGGTATGGAATTCCTGGATTTCTTTGACTTTATTTCCAATTCCATTCTCATGCCCATCGTGGCCTTCCTGACCTGTATCCTTATTGGACATGTGGTGGGAACCAAGGTGGTCTCCGACGAGGTGGAGACTTCCGGCCATTTTAAGAAAAAGGGTCTGTTTCAGGTGATGATCCGCTGGGTTGCCCCCATTTGTCTGGTGGTAATCCTCCTCAGCGAGATTCTCAAGGTGCTGGGGATTATTTCCGTATAAAGGCAAGGAATCTTAGCAGAGACAAATTAGAGTAAGGAAAAGGGCTCTGGCCGGCAGCAAAGCTGTCTGGCCAGGGCCCTTTTATTAAAGAAAAAGTTGTTACAAAAGATGGAAACACTTTAAGCTTTGGAAAAGCTGTAGCTGGCAGCTCCTGTAGCCTCGTCATAGGATTCCATGGTGAACTGGTATCCATTATCCCGGGCCAGCACATCCATCACCACCTCTGTGGTATAGCGATACCAGTCGGAAACCTTGCGGTTGGTGGCGTGGAGATGACGGACAGCCGGGCAGTACTTGATATGCACCTTCATGGAATCGCCGGTCCGCTCCAGTTCCAGAGCATCGGAGGCCTTTTCTTTTTCATAGGTATCTCTGATTTTCGCCTCCAGGGCAGCTAAACCTTCTGTTTTGATAGACGCAAGAAGCTTTCCATAGACAGCATGGGTATAGCGTGTAAGGTATTCCTTTACGGACTCCAGGCCATAATTCTCGCCCAGATAATCGATGCCCATATTCATGCTGCTGTGGAAATCCCGATGGAAATACTCATTCTGAGCAGCCTTTCTGTCCATAATCTCTGTATTCTCATCAATAATCACCCGGCCATCAAAAACCTTCGGGTCATAGATCAGCATGGAGCAGGCGGCATGGTCCACCCCATTAAAATTATATATGTATTTCAAGCCCACCTTGTCCACAGCTCCCCGGTAATAATCGCAGTGGAGGCAGTAATCCCGATAGGGAGTGATGCCGATTTCCTCCTTGGCAGTTAGCAGCCGGCCCTTGGAGGGACAATGGTGCATAACATTCATAAACCATCCGGCCTTTTCGTTTAGGTACATGGTGAAATCTGCGGCTTCCTCATTGAGAGTACCGGCCCAGTAAGAAAAGCAGCCTCGAATGCCTTCCTTTTTCACAAAATTTACCAGGGGAATGCCGTCACCAGTGGGGGCAAACAGGTAATCCCAGAATCGGCTGACCTCCTCCCGGCCATGTTTTTCCTCCAGATATGAGAACAGCTCACTGTAGGATAAAATAAATTCAGTACAAGATATCATGGTGCTCCTCCTATTAAAATAATTATTTTACCAGGCAGAAACAGGTCTGTCTGTGTATTTGCAAAATAAAAGTTTTCAAAACGAAATAAAAATATAACTATCGATCTTATTAAAACACAAAAATAGAAAAAAAGCTAGTGCTAAAGAAAAAATAATGTGAAAAAATTGATAGGCAAAAAATATGGAAAATGCACAAAAAATATGAAAAAATAAAATATTAGTTGACAAAATATTAAATAAACGATAAGATACGAATAAATCTTCCTGTGAAATAAAGGGGTATACAGAAACAATGCGGAATTCCTGAGAAACAAAAGAAAAGTTTCTAAAACGAAAGTTAGTTTCTGAAACGAAATAATAATCGGGGAGATAGAACATTGATCTTGTGATAAAGGAGGAATTATTCATGCAGACAGACACAAAAGAGAGAGGCGTTTCCAGAAATGGGCTGATAGATGGCCTGATGGAGTTTTTGAGTAATTACGTCATTGTAATTCCCATTCTGTTGCTGATAGTGGTGTGGACCATTGTGGCTCCCAACTTTATGACTTACAGCAACTGGATGAATATTTTGCGGCAGGTTTCCATGATTGCGATTCTGGCCTCCGGTGCGTTTTTCATTATGGCAACAGGAGATTTCGATTTGGGTCTGGCTTCTGTGGTGGGCCTCACCGGTTGTGTGTTTGCCAAGCTTATGGTAAACTTTGGATGGAGCCCGGTGCTGGCGGCCGTTATAGCCATTTTGCTGGGAGTGTTGACAGGTGTTATCAATGGATGCATGGTAACCCTCTTTGGAATTCCGGCCTTTATAGCCACCCTGGGTATGCAGTATGTGGCTCGTGGTCTTTGCTATGTGGTAACCAATTCCTATCCCATTACGGGGCTTCCAGAGTCCATCGGATGGATTGGAAGAGGGTATCTGGGGATTGGAGAAAAGGATTTGGTTCCCTGGCCCGTGGTTTTTATGGCGGTGATTTATATCATTGTAGCCTTTGTGGCAGCCAAGACCAAGTTCGGCCGCTATGTGTATGCGGTAGGCGGCAATTCGGAGGCAGCTTATCTTTCCGGTATTAATTCCAAACAGATAAAGAGGGCAGTGTTTACCATTGGCGGCTTGATGGCCGGTCTGGTGGGTATCATCCTCACCTCCCGGGTAAGCTCCGGACAGCCCATCGGTGGCACTGGCTGGGAGTTCAAAGCTGTTATCGCTGTAGTTATGGGAGGTGTATCCCTGACAGGAGGAAAAGGAAAGCCCATTGGGGTGGCCATGGGTGCTGTGTTCGTAGGGATCCTGGAAAACGGAATGACCCTTTTGAATATCAACTCCTATTTACAGCAGGTGGTACAGGGGATCGTGCTGGTGGTGGCCATCGGCTTTGATGTTTACAAGACCAAGCGCCAGGCGGAAGCAAAGTAAGGAGGCTGACAGATGGATAATCGAGAGGTCGTTCTTGACATTAAAAATATTACCAAGACATTTCCCGGCGTAAAGGCCCTGACAGATGTAAGCTTTCAGGTGCGAAGGGGAAGCGTCCACGCTCTGGTGGGAGAAAACGGCGCGGGAAAATCCACCCTGATCAAAGTGCTCACGGGCGTATACAAGGCGGATGGGGGCAGCTTTGATTTCAAAGGCCAGGAGGCCCATGTGACCACGCCTCTGGAGGCTCAGAAGCTGGGACTTAGCGTGGTGCACCAGGAGCTGAAACTGTCAGAGACCTTGTCTGTGGCGGAAAATATCTTTCTGGGACGCCCCTTTATGACCAAGGCTCATCTGGTGGATTGGAAGAGACTGCGGGCGGAGGCGAGAAAGCTTCTGGACAGTCTGGGCATTGATTTGCCGGTGGATCGGGAGGTATCCCGGCTGTCTGTGGCACAAAAGCAGATTGTGGAGATCTGCAAGGCCCTGTCCTTTCATGCAGAGTTGATTATTATGGATGAGCCCTCTGCCACTTTGACGGATAAGGAGCTGGACAGCTTGTTCCATATTATCGATATTTTAAAGGAGCAGGGGGTGACAGTGGTCTACATTTCCCACCGGATGGAGGAGATCTTTAAGATTGCGGATATGGTTACCGTTCTGCGGGACGGCTGCCAGATAGCCACCATGCCTGTCTCTGAGGTGGACAGAAATAAGCTTATTACCATGATGGTGGGGCGGAATCTGGATGAGGAATACCCCAAGCTTGAGGCTGAAATCGGGGAGGTGGCCCTGGAGGTTAAAAATCTTTCCACCTTGAAGCTTCTTCACGATGTGAATTTTACTGTGCGTCACGGGGAGATTGTGGGGCTGGCAGGCCTGGTGGGAGCTGGGCGTACAGAGACGGCCCGGGCCATTTTTGGGGCAGACAAGCGGACCAGCGGAGACTTTTTTATTGACGGAAAGCAGGTGGACATTCACTCGGTGGTGGACGCCATCCGGCACCGCATTGCTCTTGTTCCCGAGGATCGGAAGGAGCAGGGACTGATCCTGATCCACTCCATCAAGCACAACACCTCGATCGTGGATTTGAATAATGTGTGTAGCAACGGGCTTCTGAATCATAAGAAGGAGAAAGAACTGGCGAAGAAATATATCGAGATGCTGGGAACTGCCACTCCCTCAGAGGAAAAGGAGGTGCGCCTGCTTTCCGGGGGAAATCAACAAAAGGTAGTTTTGGCGAAATGGTTGGCCGTGGACTCGGAGATTTTGATTTTTGATGAGCCTACCAGAGGGGTGGATGTGGGAGCCAAGGCGGAGATTTATAAGCTTATGTGCAACCTGGCCCAGAAAGGAAAGGCCATCATTATGATTTCCTCGGATATGCCGGAGCTTATCGGCATCTGTGACAGATGCTATGTTATGCGGGAGGGTACCATTTCCGGAGAGCTTGACCGATCGGAATTCAGCCAGGAGGCTATTCTGGAGTATGCTGTATCTTAAGACAGAACCCTTTGTTCATGGGGAGACTGGCGGACAAAGATTTAGACAGCAGCCGGTCCGCCACCCCTGGTGACAGTATATAGATGTTACAAGAGGGCGTGTGTCAGGGAAGAAAAGATCTGTCCTGACACAGGAAACAAAAAATAAAGTTTTTAAAAAGGAGGATGCTTTATGAAGAGAAAGATAGTCCGTAAAATCACGGCTGTGTGTCTGACAGCGGCTATGATAATGGGAGGGCTTTCCGCCTGTGGCTCTAAGGAGGAGACTCCGGCCAGCACTCCGGAGGCAAACACGGAGAAAGATGCAGAAAAAGAAGAAGGTGGGGAGACGGTTGCGCCGGCATCTGATGGAGAGAAAATTAAGGTTGGCGTGGATCTGTATTATCGCAGAGACGAGTATTATGTAGACCTGGAGGCTACCTTCCGCTCCTACGGGGAGGAGAAAGGTTATGAGATGCTGATTGTGGACGCAGACGGTGATGTGACCACCCAGATCAACCAGGTGGAGGATTTCATTACCCAGGGTGTGGATATTATTCTGATTGCTGTGGCTGATCCGGTAGCTCTGATTCCAGCAGTTCAGGAGGCCATCGATGCGGGTATCCCGGTTATCTGTTATGATGGCGGTGTGGAGTCTGATATCTGCGCAACCAAGGTTATCTTTGACTTTTATGAGGATGGCGCCATTGTAGGTGAGTGGGCCAAGGAGTATATCACAGAGAATCTGGGCGGCAAGGCTAAGGTAGCTGTACTGGATTTCCCGGCTTCCCCCATTGTGTGTGGTCTGCGGGCCCAGGGCTTTGCGGAAACTGTTTCCCAGCTGGAAGGCGTGGAAATCGTGGCACAGCAGGATGGTAAGGCCACCCGTACAGATTCCATGACTGTGATGGAGAATATTCTCACAGCAAATCCGGACGTGGATCTGGTGTATGGTATCAACTATGATACAGGAGCAGGAGCTGCTGCTGCCATTGAGGCTGCCAATTCCAAGGCGATTGTGTGCTGCAATGCATGGGGACAGGAAGGTTTCCAGCAGCTGGAGGATAATCATCCCATTATCAAGTGTATGGCTGCTTCCTCTCCGGTTACACAGGCCAGGGATGCCATTGATGCCATTGCTCCGGCTCTGGCAGGGGAAGAGCTGCCTGCAGAGACTTTGTCTCATTCCCAGCTTTTGACTGCTGAGAATATTAAGGACTTTGACTGGAGATCCATCGTGGAGGCACGGGAGAAGTAAGTTTCGGATTTTCCCGGGAAAGCAACTGCCAGGCTGCTGCTGGAAGGAAAGGGCTTAGCCGGGAAGAAGCAGGGGAGGCATTCCTTGAGAGTGCCTCCCCATAAGAGGCATAAAGGAAATCACACAGGCAGGAGGATGACAGATGGCAGTGTATTTGGCGATTGATTTGGGTACCACAGGCTGCCGCAGTATTTTATTTGATGGAAGTCTGCGGCAAATAGCAGACAGCTATCAGGAATATGGGTTGTTTACGCCAAGGGACGGCTGGGTAGAGCAGGATGCTAAGCTCTGGTGGAAGCTTACGCTGGAAACAGCGAAACGGGTGATGGAAAAGGCGGGAATTTCTGGAAATGAAATACGAGGAATCTCCGTAAGCTCCCAGGGGATTACGCTGGTTCCGGTGGATGAAAGTTTGACACCGCTGTGCAATGCCTTAAGCTGGCTTGATGTGCGGGCCAGTGAGGAGGCTAGGCAGCTGGAGAGGGATTTAGGCTTTCGTTGGATGTTTACCATGACGGGAAAACCCATTGATCCGGCTTACTTTTTGCCAAAGGTTCTCTGGCTGAAAAAACATGAGCCGGAGATTTGTCAAAGGACATGGAAATACTTGATGCCCATGGACTTTTTGATTGGAAAGCTCACAGGAAGGTGCGTGACGGACCACAGTATGGCCTCAGGCACTTTGCTCTACGATATAAAGAACGCTACTTGGTGCGGAGAAATTCTGGAAAAATATGGAATTTCAGAAGAGCAGCTTCCGGAACTGTCCTGGAGCGGGAAGGCAGTGGGAAAGGTGCTGCCTCAGGTGGCCAGGGAGCTGGGGCTTAGGGAGGACTGCATAGTGGGCGTGGGAGCCCAGGATCAAAAAAGTGCGGCCCTTGGAGTGGGACTTACAGAAGGGGTTATGACGATCTCTCTGGGAACGTCTGGGGCTATCAGCCGGTACTGGACAGAAGCCAAAACCCAAGGAGATACCCGAGTGGGCTGGTGTGGCTATGTGTTTCCCAGAACCTGGGTTACGGAGGGGGTTATCAATACGGCGGCGGCCACTTTGCGCTGGCTTCGGGATGTGATGTTTCCGGGGGCAGATTATGAGGTTATGAACCAGGAGGCCAGGGCAGCTCAGGAAAGAGGCAGCACTCTTTTCTGTTATCCCTATTTAAACGGCCCCAGCAGCCCGGACAATTATCCCGATTCGCAGGGCTGTTTTTACGGGGTTCATCTAGGCACCGGACGTGGCGATTTTGCCCTGGCAGTGATGGAGGGGGTTGCCTTCCAGGTACGGATTCTTCTGGAGGCCATGGACGCGGGAACAGGAGTCCATACGCTGGTCCTCTTTGGGGGAGCTTCCAAGAGTCCTCTGTGGTGCCAGATTATTGCGGATGTGACTGGGAAAAAGATTCGGGTTCTTGAGACAGCGGAGGCAGCGGGAGCCGGGGCAGCTGTGCTGGCCGGCATGGCAGCGGGAGATTTTCTGGTGAATGCCCTGCCCTGCGTGGCATGCAGCCAGGAGTATGCGCCGGGAGAGCTTTTGGGGGCATATGAGGAGAAGTATCAGGAATACCGCAGGCTTGAGTATAAGCTTTGGCGTTAACGGGAGGATGTAATGTTATATATTAAGAATGCAAAGATAGTGCTGGAAAATGGGATTCTCTGGGATGGAGTGCTGGCTGTGGAGGAGGATCGAATTGTGGCTGTTGGATCAGCCGGAGAAATTTCTGTGCCGGAAGGCGCCCAGGTGCTGGATGCCCAGGGGCTGTATGTAGGGCCGGGATTTGTGGATCTGCATGTGCACGGCGGTGGCGGTCACCTGTTTTTTGAGGAGCCGGAAGGCGCCGCCAAGCATTTCTTGAACCATGGCGAGACCACCGTGCTGCCTACCTTCTACTATGATCTGTCCAGAGAAGAGTTCCTGGAGTCTGTGGACAGGGTGAGAGAGGCTATGGCCGGAGAGGGAGCCGGTCGGGCCATCGGTGGCATCTATATGGAGGGGCCTTACATGAACCCCAAATACGGGGCCAGTCCGGAAAAGAACAAATGGCAGGGGGATATCTGCAAGGAGGAATATGAGGCCATCGTGGACAAGGCAGGCAGTCTGGCAAAGATCTGGGCAGTTGCGCCGGAACGAAAAGGACTGGAGCCCTTCCTTCAATATGCCAAGGAAAAGAATCCGGACGTGGTATTTGCCATCGGGCACAGTGAGGCCACACCAGAGCAGATTCGGAAGCTTAAAAAGTACGGGGTAGGCTTGCAGACGCACTGCATGAATGCCACCAGCCAGATTTCCAAGCTTATCGGAACCAGAGGCTGTGGACCTGATGAATATTGCCTTTTGGAGCCGGATATGTACGCAGAGCTTATCTGCGATTCCCATGGTATGCATGTGCAGCCGGATCTCATTCGCCTGGTGGTAAAGACCAAGGGCGTGGACAGGGTGGTCTTGATTACAGACAGCTTTGTGAGTAAAGAGGAGATCCCCGCAGACATGCAGCATATAGAGGATTTGCAGTTTGATGCCAATGGGGACTTGTGCGGAAGCAAGCTGACCATGGAGGTGGCTTGCAGAAATATGATGCGCCATACAAATTGTGGGATTGCCCAGGTGTTTTTGATGGCCTCCCGCAATCCGGCCCGGGTGATTGGCATGGAGGAGGAGATTGGCACCATTGCTGTGGGCAAGCGGGCCAACCTGGTGCTGGTGGACGATATGTTCCACATCAATACCGTGATCTTGGAAGGGAGAATTTGGCAGTAATGGGAAAGCAGGCAGAGCGTCTAAATCGTATTCTGCAAAAGCTGGAAATGTGGGGGGCTGTATCCGTAAGTGAATTGAGTGGGGATTTGTCCACTTCCGTGGTGACCATCCGGAAGGATCTGCAGCTTTTGGAGGAGCAGGGAAAGTTGTCACGGGTGGCTGGGGGCGCTGTGCTGTGTCAAAAGGAGTGTGGGGATATTACAATCACAGGGCGTGTCCCACAGGTCCGAAACATGGAGCTGAAGCACGTGGTGGCCAGAAGAGCCGCTCAATTTATAGAGGACGAGGACTCTCTGATTGTCACCTGTGGCGCCACGCCTCATCTCACGGTTGCGTATGCAAAGCAGCAGCGGAACCTGAAAATTGTCACGGATTCTTTGGTGATTGCTGAGGATTTGTGCCGTCGGCCGGATTATCAGGTGATAATCTTGGGAGGCGAGATTTATACGAAGGATTCCTTTGTTCATGGGCGGGATGCAGTGCGTCAGGCCAATCGCTATATGGCAGATAAGGCCATTGTCACCATGGATGGAGTGGACTTTAGAGCTGGACTGACTACCTTGCGAGTGGAGGGGGCGGATACCTTAAAGTCCATTTTGGCCAGAGCCAGGATGCGGATATTGGTTGCGGATATTACGAAAATTGGTATGGAGAGCTTCTGCCATGTGGGCAATATCCGGGATGCGGACGTGCTGGTTACCAACCGGACAGAGGAGCCGGAGAAGCTTGAGCTTCTGGAGCAGATCTCCCAGGCGGGTGTGACTGTGGAGTATGCAGATTAGAAAAAAATCATAAAAATGGTAAAGTGAGGTAAAGTGATGATGAAAGCAGGCATGGCAAGAGTAGACATTTCGCCCCAAAAGGGCGAGGAGCTGGGTGGATATCCTCATTATGCCAGGAATAACACCGGCGTACATGACCCTCTGTATGGGGCTTGTATGTATTTAAGTGACAAAGGACAGGAGGTGGCACTGGTAACCCTGGATCTTCTGTTCTTTTCTAAAAAGCATGTGGCAAAGGTGAGAGAACGTGTGGAGGCTTCCTGCGGAATTGCAGGCAGTCATGTGATGATCAGCTGTTCACACACCCATTCTGGGCCCTGGGCAGCCGGACGGCTGGATATTGAAAGCCTGGAGGCTGGAAAAGAACAGCCCCAGGAATATGTGGAAGACCTGGTGGAAAAGATTGTGGGAATTATTTCTCAGGCCAAGCAACAGGCCTTTGAGGCAGAGTTTGCCGCGGGCACGGCAATATGCGGGGCGGAATCAGGAGTAGGGGGAAACCGTCGGATGCCGGGAGGACCCCATGATCCCCTGGTAAGCGTGCTGGCTGTCCGGGATCTGTCCGGAAAGGTCCGGGGAATGTATGTAAATTATACCCTGCATCCCACCTTTATCCATGAATGGAGTACTGTGTGCACGGCGGACTACCCTGGGTATCTGCGGTTACAGCTCCAGGAGATGGAGGAGGACGTGGTGGTTTGCTTTGCCCAAGGCGCCTCTGGCAATCAGTCTAGCCGTTATTACAGAAAGGGAGAGAGTTATCCGGAGGCTGAGCGAGTAGGGCGGACCCTGGGAAAGGCTGCCCATACGGTGCTGGAGGGAGCCAAGTGGAGGCGGGAAATGGAACTGGCTGTGGCCGGCGCGGAGCTTGCACTGGAGCTGCGGACCTTTGGCACAGAGGAAGAGCTGGTGGAAAAGGTGGCCAGGGACAAGAAAAACTATGAGGAGCTCTATGGAAAATATGGCAACTCGAAAAATCGGGATGAGTATTACCTGTGGCAGAATGCCAATCTTAAGCTTCTGGGTTCCGAGGATCAGTTGGGCTATGTGCGCATGCAGAAGAATGGGACCAAAATCGAGCTTCTGGACGACGAGCAGCCGGCGGAGATCCAGATTATCCGCCTGGGCGACGCCTGTGTGGTGGGAGTTCCCGGAGAGATTTTTGTGGAGTATGCCCTGTATGTAAAGGCCATGGCAGGCTTTGGAACCGTGGTGTTCAACGAGTTGAGCAATGGCTGTCTGCCCGGCTATCTCTATACGCCGGAATCCCTGGTGGAGGGCGGCTATGAGACCGATACCTCCATGCTGGGTGAGGAGTTCGGCGGACATCTGGTGGAAAAGGTCTTGGAGACCATAAAAAAGGTAAAATAGCAGGAGGAAAAGAGATATGAGCTTAAACTACATGGATCAGGATCAGTTTACATTTCAGGCACCCAAGTTTTATCCCTTTACGGATACGGAGGAGATCAAGCGGTGCAGAGCAATTACCAAGGAGGATATTGTGGCTATGGGAGGCAAGCATCCCAGTGGCAATCCCAATATCCGGGTGGATGTGCTGATGAACGAAGAGTTTGAGATGGTGATGCTTACCGATATGGTTAAGCGGATTGTGGAGTCTGACCGGGAGGACAAAAAAGTGGTTATGATTATGCCCAATCCCTGTCCTACTTATCGGAAGGTAGCTTATATGCTTCGGGAGATGCAGGTAAACTGCCGCAATGTGAAATTCTATATGATGGACGAGTGGGCGGATGAGGACGGAAATATTGCACCTTTAAGCTACAAGGCCGGTTTTGGCAATGCTTTCTGCCGCTTTATGGTTTCACAGATTATGGATCTGGGTTTTCGGGAGGAGAATTTTATCTACCACAGCAATAAGACCACACCGGACTTTTCCAAGATGCTGGAGCAGGACGGGGAGGCGGATATTGTTTACAGCGGCCCGGGCTGGCCGGGACACCTGGCCTTTATTGACCCAGTGGAGGATTGGTTCCAGCCCACTATGGAGGAATACTGCGCCCAGGGAGCCAAGGTGGCCCATCTTCATCCCCTGACTATTGCCCAGAATTCTCTTCACGGTTCCTTTGGCTGCTCAGGAGATATCTCCAACGTGCCGCCTATGGGCGCTATGATGGGACCTCGGGATGCTATGAAGGCAAAAAATGTGCTGGATTGCCACGGGATTACCACTGCGGGAACCAAGGTAACCTGGCAGCGCCTTACCTCCCGGCTTTGCATTTTCGGGAAGCCTTCACAGGAGGTGCCGGCCTCTATTTTACAGCTGAGAGATAAGCCCACCCGTATGATTATAAGTGAGAACCTGGCCGCAACCATTGAGCCGGAGTATTATTTCCAGTATTAAGCCTTGGCCTATGAAGTATCAGGAGAGAGCGGAGAAAATATTGGGGCTTTTGCAGGAGCAACAGGTGGTCAGCGTGACGGACTTAAGCGAGCTGCTCCAGGTGTCCCTGGTGACAGTACGAAAGGATCTGCAAAGCCTGGAGAATGAGGGAAAGCTTATTCGAACCTTTGGGGGCGCCGCTTCCTGTGCCATTGAGCACCGGGAGCAGCGGCGGCTGTCCGCCATGCAGCGGATCGCGGACCGGGTAGCCCAGGAAGTCAGGGATGGGGACTGCATTATTATGAATGCGGGAAATACCACCCTGCTCACAGCACGAAATCTGCTTCATCTAAAGTACCTGAAGGTGATCACCAATTCGGTTTCCATCGCCCGGGAGCTAAGCAAAAAGGACGGCTTTCAGCTGATTTTCCTGGGAGGGGAGATGAGCAGTGAGGCGGTATTTACCCATGGGGCGGAGGCCATCGGCCAGCTGGAGCAATATAAGGCCAATAAACTGATTTTGTCGGCCAGCGGCATAAGCTTTAACCGGGGGCTGACTACCCGGCATATGGAGGCTGCGGCCCTGTTTCAAAAGATGATTGCCCGATCCAAGGAGATCATTGTGGTGGTGGATGACACCAAGATTGGCTTTGAAAGCTTTTACTATGTGGACGGACTCCAGGTGGTTAACCGGATCGTGACCAATGCCAGTGAAAGCAGTGAGGAAGAGCTGCGACGGATGGAACAGATGGGCATAGAGATTTGTCGCTGTTAAGTGACTTCTGAGTTTTAGACGGAAAAGGATATAAAAGAAATGGAGAATCGCTTCTGTTTCTTTCATATCCTTTTTCTGTCAATGGAGAGGTGCTAATCAGCCAGGGGATCGTTTTCTTGAGGGTAAATATCTGGGTGGATTTCGTAGACCCACTGGTAATCATTCATCTTGAAATAGGCGGTAAAGAGCTCGGCGGCTGCTCCCAGGGGAAGCAGGTTTCCCAAGGTGGAGGAAGTGCGTATCTCGAAGTTTTTGGCCAGAATCAGCACATTTTCCCGGATGGAATTGGATAGCTGGGTGATAAAATACTCTCCCAGCTCCAACATAAAGCCGTGGAGGATTACTAGCTCTGGGTTCAGGAGATTCACGGCATTGGCAATGGTGACGCCAATAAGGGAGGCGGACTGCTTCACGTAATACATGCACATCTGGTCGTTTTCATCCAGAGCCTGACGGATATCCTGGACCGTAAGCTCTCTTGCGGGATCGTAGCAGGTATTCAACACAGAGAATACTCCCCGATCCAGGGCTGCGCGGATTTCCCGGACTAATGCAGGGAAGGCCGTGTCCATTTCCACACACCCGGGCTTTCCGCAGTAGCAGAGGTGGTGGTTGGTGTTATTTAGGTTGATAATCGTGTGGCCGATCTCTCCGGCTACGCCGTTGGCGCCGCCTACCACATTTCCGTTGCAACAGATGGAGGCACCGATGCCATTGGAAAGCTCCACGCAGATAAAATCTCGGGCGCCCTTGGCCAGACCAAAGCGCTGTTGAGCTAGGGCAGGCAGAGTGATGGCGCTGGAGGTGGTCACGGGAATGGGCAGAAGCTTCTCCAGCTGCGGTTTTAGATCCGAGTGAATCCAGGCGTTAAAATGGGTGTAGCTGGAAAGGAGAGAGCCCTTTTTCTGATAGCAGACCGGATCATACAAAGGCTCAGAGATTCCGATGCCCACAATGGTCTTTGGGGTGTAGCTGGAAAGAAGCTCCTGGACCTGGGCCACAATCTGCTGGGCCAGGGATTCGTGAAGCTGCCCTCCGGGGATTTGGGTCTCTATCTGCTGTAGAACCACACCGTTGATCTGGGTGACAATGTAGTGGATGGAGGTGGGAGATACAGAGATGCCAATGGCGCAAATATGGCTGTGGTTGATTTCCAGCAGAGCTCTCTTGCGCCCGTGCCCCTTGGAAAAATGGCCGGTCTCTATGATCAGCTCTTCCCTGATAAGATCCTTGATCAGCTCTCCCACGCTGGCCGGCCGGTGATCAGTCAATGCAATGAGTTCTGTCCGGCTGATGGGTCCCAGATGATTGATAAGGTTTAAAAAGAGATAACGTTTGTGTGAATAGTAGTTTGTGGGCATGGTTGTGTTCTCCGGTTCTTTTTGCTTGTAGAGGGTGTCCTTTGGCTTTTTATCTTAGCACAGTTTTTTTGGGAATTCAAGAAGAGAGGGGAGTTTCACCTGGGATTTCTTAAAAAACACCTTTTTTACGTTTTTAGAATTATAATCGGTGTAACTTAGAGAAAACTCTGGATAATATACAGTTATGAAAAAATAATGACAAAAACGGAGATGAAAAATTGTAAGTATTAGATAAAATATAAGGCTGTTTTGGAAAAAGCATTGACATTTTACCGAACAATAGGTAAAATAAAATTCGAAAGTGTAGTAAATAAATGGGAATAGATTTTGTGGTTTAGGAGAAATCTGAGATTTATTTACGATAGTGTAATTAAATGGCGGAACAAGGAAAATTAGGAGGTGCTTATGAGTATGCTTATGGCTGGATTTGGGCGGGTAAATGTGACGCCCATGCTGGGGATCGGAGTTGCAGGATATTATAAGGAGCGCTTTGCGGACGGAGTTCTGGATGATTTGGAGATCAATGCTCTGGCCCTGGCCTGCGGAGATGATCGGGTGGTGCTTTTGAGTATGGATCACTGTGGATTGAAAAGGAATGTGATGGAAGTTTACCGGAAGCACGTTTCTGAGGCAACGGGCATTCCCTTTGAGGCGGTTTTTATCTCTGCCACCCATACTCATACAGGACCTATTCTGGAGGAGGGTTCCCAGGATACCCTGATTCAGGAATATTATCAGCTGGTATATCGGAAAATGGCGGATGCAGCCTGCCTGGCTCTGGGAGATTTAAAGCCTGCCAGAATGGGCTGGAGAATCGGAAATGGCCCCAATGTGGCTTTTGTTCGCCGGTTCCGCATGAAGGACGGGGGGATTCGGACCAATCCCGGCGTGAATAATCCCAATATTGAAAGTCCCATCGGGGATGTGGATGAGAGAGTGAATGTGCTGCGCTTTGATCAGGAAAACGGAGATAGCTTGGTGTTGGTAAATTTTGGAAATCATCCGGATATGGTGGGAGGTAACAAGATCTCCGCAGACTGGCCGGGATTTCTTAGAAGAACTGTGGAGAAGAGCTTGGATCACACCCGGTGCATTTTCTTTAACGGCGCCCAGGGGGATGTAAATCATGTGAATGTGTGGCCCAAGAACGGAGATTTAAATGACACCTTTATGGACTTTGATGATGTTTCCCGGGGGTACGGACACGCCCGCTATGTGGGGCGGGTGATGGCGGGAGCTGTTCTCCAGGTGTTTGACAAGGTGGAGTACGTGGAGGTGGATTCTCTTCGCTGGGTACAGCGGGAGATTAAGGTGCCCTCCAACATGCCCACGTCGGAGGAGGTGGAAAAGGCCCGGGGGATTGCAGCTTTACACCGGGCGGGAAAGGATGAGGAGCTTCCCTTCCAGGGAATGGAGCTGACAACTGTGGTGGCTGAGGCGGAGCGCATGTTGGATTTGGAGCATGGCCCGGAGGAGTTTTCCATGCCTTTAAGTG
Organism: Lachnospiraceae bacterium; assembly: GCA_022791975.1. Lineage (GTDB taxonomy): Bacteria > Bacillota > Clostridia > Lachnospirales > Lachnospiraceae > RGIG4284. Next base: position 125,722 of record JAAWAC010000053.1, read on the forward strand.
GCATTGGCATTGGGGAGGTTGCTCTGGTGGGGATTCCCGGAGAGCCTTTTACAGGTATTGGCCGGGCTCTGAAGGACACGCCGGGATTTGCCCTGATTCTGCCTTGTTGTCTGGTCAATGGCGCTGAGGGATATTTCCCAATGAAGGAGGCCTATGAGGAGGGCGGTTATGAGTCCAGAAGCTCAGAATTTAAGGCCGGTGTGGCGGAATTGATTATCCAGGAGGGAAAGAAACTTCTGGAGGAATTGAGCCATTAGGAGCAAGGATTATATTGGCAGTTTTCATGGCCTTATATAATAATAGAAAAGGAGGGTAAGAGAACATGAGGAAAAGCAAAAGGATTTCCACCTTGACAGCAATGGGACTGGCTATGGTGCTGGGACTTACGTCCTGCGGCAAGAGTGAGACAGCCGCCACAGGCGGAGAGGGAACTGCCGGAGAAGGTTCCGGGGGGGTACTGCGCCCATTGAGATAAGCTTTGTGGGAGCTCAGTACAGCGATGCTACAGAAGGCTATATTCAGTCGGTGATTGACGCCTTTGAGGCTGAGCACACCAATGTGAAAATCAACCTGGAGATCGTGGGATGGGATAATATTGAGACACGTCTCAGCTCCATGGTTGGGGCAAAGCAGGCGCCGGATCTGTATAATGGGGGCAGCGCCGGCCAATTTGTGGGAGATGATTTGCTTTACAAGGCGGAGGATGTGATTTCTCCGGAATTGAAGGCGGATTTCTTTGAGGTGTTCTGGAACAACAATATTGATCCGGATTTGGACCAGGTATACCAGATTCCTTATGTGGCCTCTGTGCGTGCGTTGTATTATAATAAGGCCATTTTTGAGGAGGTGGGCATTGAGGAGGCTCCCAAGACCTGGAAAGAGGTGGAGGAGGTTTCCGCCAAAATTAAGGAGCATTATAACGGTGATGTGTATGCCTGGGGGGTTGACGCTACCTTAACGGAGGGACAAACCCTTGTGGCTTACTATGGCTGGAATAATGGCGGCGGTTATGTGGATGATGAGGGAAATTACATTGTAAACTGTGACGAAAACGTAGAGGCCCTGGAGTGGATTTATGATATGTACCAGAAGGGCTATACCAATGAGAATCCCTCTATTGAGACCAGAGATGATATGCAAAAGCTGGTGGCGGCCGACAAGATGGCCATGCTGGTGACAGCCAATTTCTTCCCGGCTCTGTATCCGGATTTGGAAGTGGGCATTGCGGAGATTCCCTACAATGATGAGAGAGTTTCCACCTCCACCTCCATGGCTGTACAGGATGCGCTGATTTTCTTTAATGAAAATGCCAAGGCCACCAAGGACACCCCGGAAAAAATGCAGGCCATTCGGGAATTTTTGGATTTCTTCTACAGTGCGGAATATTACACGGACTTTATGGTTCAGGAGGGGCTTTTGCCGGCTACCTTATCGGGAGCGGAAAAGCTGGCAGAGCAAAATCCTGATCAGGCAGTTTATATTGATGCCCTGGAGGGCAGCAAGTTCTATGCCAGAAGTAAGCAAGACTGGCAGGACTGCTCCACAGGTGTCTGTGAGGCGGGACAGAAGGTGTTTACCGGTATGCAGACGCCAAGGGAGGCTCTGGATGAGCTTCAGCTGTCTCTTGAAAATTAGTCCCTGATGAGAGAGGAGAATGGGAGGGTTCCATTCTCCTCCCTGTTTCAAATCCGCATAAAAAGGAGGGAGGAATCTTGAAACCATCCACATCCGCTAGAAAGAGAAAAGCCAGGCTTTCCCCCTATGAGGCATATGTCTGGCTGGCCCCTTGTCTGATTCTAGTAGGCATCTTTGTGTTTATCCCTGTGATTGAAACTTTTGTACTTAGCTTTAGTGAGGTTTCCCGGGCCGGGCTGGTGAAGGGCTTTGGGGGATTGAAAAATTTTAAGTTTGTTGTCAGCCAACCTGTGTTTGGACGGGTGATCTGGAATACGGTGGTCTGGACTGTTGTGATTGTAGGGGTGTCCATGGTGCTGAGTATTATTATGGCACTGGTGCTCAATGAGAAATTCCGGGGAAGGAAGCTGGCACGAACCGTGCTTTTGTTGCCTTGGGCCACCTCTCAGCTGATCACAGCCAGTGCCTGGAAATATATTTTTGACTATCAATACGGGGCTTTAAATGCTTTGCTCCTTAAGCTTGGACTGATAGAGACGAACATCAACTTTTTGGGATCTGCCCAGTCTGCTTTTATCTGTGTGTTGCTTGTAGGGGTTACGGTGACCATTCCCTTTATGACCTTTACGCTGCTCTCCGGATTGCAGAGCATCTCAGCAGATTTTTATGAGGCGGCTACCATTGACGGGGCAAATTTCTGGGATAAATTGTTTCGGATTACCCTGCCTCTTTTAAAGCCAGCCATTAATGTGACGATTGTACTGAATACCATCTATGTGTTTAACAATTTCACCATCGTGTTTACCATTACCAACGGAGCGCCGGCCAATCAGACCTCCACCATGATGGTATATCTGTATTATCTGGCATTTAAGAAGGGAGATTATGGGGCATCCGCAGCGATCTCGGTGATTGGCTTTTTGATTTTGCTTGCCTTTGCACTGATCTATATGAAATATCAGATGAAGGAGGAGACGGCCTAATGAAGAAAACAGGAAAGCAAAAGCTTCGTCTTGCCAGGGTATTCCTTTATCTGTTTGCTTTTTTCAGTGTGGTGTTTATTCTATATCCCTATTTTGTGATGCTGGTTTCCTCCCTCAAAGGAATGGATGAGATATTCCGTATTCCCGGGACGATTTTCCCGGAGAAATGGGTCTGGACCAATTACGTTGACATTTGGAGGGATATTCCTCTGGCTGTTTATTTTAAGAACTCCGCCATAATCGCTGTGGGTGCTACGGCTCTGTGCATTGCCTGCGCTATCCCCGCCGGCTATGCCCTTGCCCGCATGCAATTTCCTGGAAAACGCTTTGTCATGTCCTGTATTGTGGTGACACAGATGTTTTCTGCAGTAGTTCTGCTGGTGGGCATCTACAAGCTGATGGTTAGCCTACATCTCCAAAATACACGCACAGGCTTGATTCTTCTGATTGCAGCTTTTAACCAGGCATTTGCAGCCTGGCTTTTAAGCGGAACCTTTGCCACTATTTCCAAGGAGCTGGAGGAGGCGGCTATGATAGACGGATGCAGCCGGGTACGCGCCCTGATCCGGGTGATTTTGCCCCTGGCGGCCCCGGGGATTGTGACGGCCATTGTGTTTGTGTTTATCAATGCCTGGAATGAGTACACGCTCACCCTGGTTCTCATCGGAGATCCCATGCTGAAATCTCTCAATGTGGGAATTCACGCCTTTTTTGGCTACACCAACACAGAGTGGTGGTATGTATTTGCAGCCTCCCTGTTGGCGACTCTTCCTATCCTTTGCTTCTTTCAGATTCTGGAAAGACAGCTGGTAGGCGGTCTGACAGCCGGCGGCGTGAAGGGCTGAGGTCTTTGAGAGGATTGGTCAAACTACGAGGCAGGGTAGCTTTTGGACAGCTACTCTGCCTCGACTTTTATGGATGGACGCAGAAGGGTGACTGGGAGTCAGGATGGTGATGTTTCCTGTAGGGAGCGTTCCTCCTGTAGGATTTGCTGGTAGTGCAAAATAATGCAAAGATATAAAAAATTACACAATTATTTGCATGAAAAAAAGAAAGTAATATGGAAAACACCAGAAAAAACCATAAGTAATCAGAAGGAGTCTTAAGAAAAGTCGCTTAATATAGTGAAAAAATTCACAAATGAAGGAAGAGAATATAGAAATAAGTCAAAAAAATGAAAAAAAGAATTGCTAATCAGAAAAAATAGTGTTAGGATAAATTTGCATAAAAAATATCGATTATGCAAAAATGGTTTATATATAAAAGAAGGGAGAAGGAGCACATGAAGGGGATGGAGCAGGCCACAAAGGCAGAACAGCTGATGGCCATGGTGGATAAGCAACAGAATTTGATTTATGAGGCGGAGGAAACTATTTGGAAAAATCCGGAGTCTGGATTTCGGGAGTGGAAAACCTCAGCCTATCTGGAAAAGCAGTTTGAGAATTTGGGCTATGAACTGATGCGGGCAGGAAATATTCCGGGCTTTTATACAGACCTGGATACGGGAAGGCCAGGACCTAAGATTGCCATTTTGGGAGAGATGGATTCCCTGATTGTAAAAAATCATCCGGACGCAGATCTGGATACAGGGGCTGTCCATGCCTGCGGTCATCATGTCCAGTGTGCGGCGCTTTTGGGGATGGCGGCCGCATGGAAGGAGCCGGGGGCCTTGGAGGGAATGAGTGGCTCCATCCGGCTGATGGCGGTTCCTGCGGAGGAATTGATTGAGCTGGGATTTCGGGAGGAACTTCGCCGACAGGGAGTGATCCAGTATTTTGGGGGAAAGGTGGAATTTATTTACCGGGGATACTTTGACGGAGTGGATATGGCCATGATGATCCATGCCAACAGACTGGCGGAGGGGAAAACCTTCTGGATACGAAGAGGCTCCAACGGCTGCATTACCAAAAATATCACCTTTCAGGGGGTGTCCGCCCACGCAGGAGGCTCCCCTCAGAACGGAAAAAATGCTCTCTATGCAGCTACCTGTGGTATTCAGGCGGCCAATGCTCTGCGGGAAACCTTTGTGGATGAGGAACATATCCGTTTCCATCCCATTATCACCCAGGCCGGGCTGGCGGTAAATGCCATTCCAGAGACGGCCAAACTGGAAAGCTATGTGCGGGGAGCCTCCTATGACAGCATGTGTCAATACAATGAAAAAATCAATCTGGCCCTGGCAGGAGCGGCGGCATCCTTGGGCTGTGGATTGGAGATCCATGATCGCCCGGGATATTTTCCTTTGAACAATGACCCGGGGCTTGCGGAAGTGGTTAAGGAGGCTATGAGACTGGTAGCCGGGCCGGATTCCGTAGGGCAGGATGATGGCTGGGGCACTGGCAGCACGGATATGGGAGATGTGTCGGCGATAATGCCTGCGGTGCACCCGTATGTGGGAGGCGCTGTGGGAAATTTACACGGAAGCGATTTTTGTATTGGGGACAGAAAGATGGCCTGTGTGCAGCCTGCCAAATGTCTGGTGGTGGCGGCGGAGCTTCTCCTTCGGGAGGAGGGGAAACGGGCCAAAGAGGTGATTGCCAACAAAAAGCCCCTGTTTTCCAGCAAGGAGGAGTACCTGTTGGCTCTTGACAGGGTGACCATGAAAAAGCAGGCGGTGCAGTACCAGGAGGATGGGACGGTGATCCTGGACTATAAAAATTTGGAGCAGAAGCATTAGAGTAGATGGCCAAGAAGCAGAAAATTTAAAAACAGGAGGTGTACGTATGGATCAAAAGCAGCGGGAGATAATCAAGCAGGAACAGCTGGGAAATGGGTTGACGGATCACAATGGACTTAGTTGGCTTTGTTGTTACCAGAATACGCAGGGGCGAACGGAGCCGGTGATTAGCCGGGAGGAGACGGAGATTTTGCAAGCGCTGGCCCGGAAGGTGGCCTGGCTGGCTGAGCAGCCTATCCAGGAGGAAAAACAAAAGCGTTGGACAGAGCATCATAGTCTCAAGATCACCAGTCCGCTGCTCTTCCTTGATCCGGAGTATGCCTGGTATGAGCTGATTCCCCATACACAGCTGCAATGTGTCAACAATTTGGCGCGTATGTGGGAATACCGTCTGCGAAAGGAGATTTACTGGCAGGAGGTAATTGCCGACGATCGGGTTTGCACCAAGGATTTTCCTGTGTGCCATGTGTACTCCAAAACAGGGCTGGGAATTGAGGCTCATCAGACCAAGAGCAGCCAGGCGGACGGAGCTTATCACATTGATCCGGTGTTGACAGATTGGGACGACATGGGGAAATTAAAATTCCGGGAAATTCTGGTGGATTATGAAAAAACGGAGAAGATCATGGAGCTGGCCCACCATGTATTTGACGGGATTCTCAGGGTGTCTATCCAGAATTCCTGGTGGTATTCGGACGGACTAACCGATGAACTGTTGTTTCTGCGTGGATTTGAGAATATTTTATATGATTTCTATGATTATCCGGAGGAGCTCCATGCATTGATGGGGTTTTTGCGGGATGAGCGCATGCACATGCTAGATTTTTTGGAGAGGGAGAAGCTTTTGACGCTTAACAATGGCAGTGAGTTCGTGGGCACAGGCGGCTATGGCTGGTGTGAGGAGTTGCCAGGAGAGGGTTTTGATCCAGCCGCTGTTAGTTGCCGGGATCTGTGGGGCTATGGGGAAAGCCAGGCCACGGTTTCTGTGTCGCCTCAAATGTTTGACGAATTTATTTTGGATTATCAGGCGCCTATTCTCAATCGGTTTGGTTTAAATTTCTATGGTTGCTGTGAGGTGATGGACAAACGGCTGGATTATGTGCGGGCAAAGGTACAGCGCCTGCGCACGGTGGCCGTGGCGCCCTGGAGTGATGTGGAATGCATGGCTAGGCAGATGCAAGGGGATTTTGTTTACTGTTGGAAGCAAAACCCGGCGCATATTTCGGTGGAAAGGCCAAATTGGGATCTGATTCGTGGGGAAATTGCCAGGGCCTTTGAGATCACAGCCAGGTATGGATGTCCCACAGAGGCTTTGATGCGCGATATCAGGACCTTGGCATATAAGCATGAAAATGCGGCTCAGTGGGTGAAAATAGCCAGAGAAGAGGCGGCGAAAATTTACGGTTAGAGCTCTTGTTTCGTTTTGGAAAAGATTGTGCGAAAATTAACAATATTAATGCAAAATATAAAACTGTAATTTGCACAATAAAAATACAAAAAATACAGGAGAAAAGAAAAAATGGAAAATAAATAATAAAAAATAAACAAAAAATACTTGAATAATGATAGGAAAACTGTTATTATAAATATATGGTAACGAAAAGGGGCGAAAAAGCAGATGCAATAGCGTGCAAATTAATGCAAATAATTGGAACAACAAAAAACGGAATTGCAAGAGAGAAAGCTTGAACAGTCGTTGTCATGAGAGAGGCGCGGAAACAAGAACAAAAAACAAAAAGAAAGGAAGTGCAATGAGATGATGAAGAAGCTGTTATGTGTGCTGTTGACCGTAACCATGCTGGGGACCTGTCTATGGGGCTGCGGCGGAAAAAGCCAGGAGCCGGCTGGAAACACGGGGACCCCCAATGAGCAGGGTGGGGGGGCAGAGAGTGCTGAGAATACAGAAGCCGCGGGAGACGCGGAGGTAGTAACCTACTACTGTGCCATTGGTGCCTATCTGGAAACCATGAAGGCGGAAGTAGACAACTGGAACCAGACCGTCGGTAAGGAAAAGAATATTTATATTCAGCTTACCAGCGACATTGATAACTATGGAACTAATCTGACGGCTATGATGCAGTCCGGAAATTATCCCGATCTTTATGATTATGCCTACGAGAACACAGAATTCAGCGCCAATGGCTGGAACTATGATCTCTCTACCATTGATGAGCTCAGCGATCTCATTGCACGGTTTGAGCCTTATCTGGTAGATGGAGTCAATTATCACGGCGGCCGTTTGATAGGCCTTCCTCTGGAGGTTATCCCGGTAAAATTTGCTGTGAATTTGGATCTGTTTGAGAAAAACAATCTGGAGCTCCCCAAGACCTGGGACGATGTGGTGGAGTGCGCCAAGGTGATTACGGAGAATGGCGGTGGTGTGGATTACGGCTATGGCTTTACCTGGCAGTGGAGCGGTGGCATCCGGCGTCTGGCCATGAAGTCTTGCTACAGCAGCACCGGCGTGAGCTGGTGGGATAATGGGAATGCCCAATATGATTTTAAACCCTTTAAGAAATCTATCGAGGCGCATCGGGAAATGTATGAGAACGGCTATATGTTCCCAGATCCTTCCGAGCTCTCCATCGACGGCATCCGCTCTAAATTTGCTGAGGGACATGTGGGTATGATTACTGCCTATGGCTATGATATCGGCGTATATAACGATCAGTTCCCGGCCCAGTGCAACTGGAAAATTATTGACTGTCCCACCTACGAGGAGGGAGAGGCTCCCTATAAGGGCGTCTATCTAAACCGAAGCAATGTGGGCATTACCATCGGCGTGACGGAAGAGCATCTGCCAGCAGTAGTGGAAGTGTTTAAATTCCTCCACAGTGAAGAGCTTTACTCCAAGTTGTATTCTGTAGGAGCTATCATTCCTCATGAGTCCAGTATTATGGAAAATACGGAGATGGCCAAAGAGGTAAAAAATTGGCAGGAGATGTCTGATCTGACCAATTATGCACCCCTGAATCTCTATCCGGATAACCTGTTGAACGTGGAAGGCGATAATTATAACACCGTGTTCCAGGCCGTGATTATGGGAGCAGCGGAGTTTGATGATGTGGTAGATGACTTGAATGACAGATACAATGCAGCATATCAGCAGTTGAAGGATTCCGGAGATTTGGATCTGGAGGCTTATGAGAACCCCTATACCAGCTTGCAGAAGTAAGAAATAGAAGATGGCGTAGCATAAAGGTGCGGCAGGGCTGAGATTGCTTTGGCTCTGCCGCCTCTATGATAGAAGGGAGGAATAAGATGCCATCGAAACGAAAGAAACGACTGAGCATGACGGAGACGGTACAGAGCTATGCCATGATTTCCGTCGGGGTGATTGGGCTGTTTATTTTTGTGGTGCTGCCCCTTTTGTGGGTGCTGCGGTACTGTATGTTTAGTTACAAGGGCTTTGGGCAGATTCGGTTTGTGGGTTTTGACAATTTTGTCCGGGTATTCCAACGCTCTCCCAAGTTTTGGCTGTCTGTGCGCACCACCTTTATCTTTGCCATAGGGAAGCTGTGCGTAGAGTTGCCTTTGGCTCTGGTGCTGGCCTGTATGCTGGCGAAAAAGCTTAAAGGACGGACTTTTTTTAGAAGCCTGTTTTTTATGCCCTCCATGCTTTCCGTGGCGGTTATTGGTGTGATTTTTTCCTATATGTTCTCTTCCTACAATGGGGTAGTGAATGAGATTATCAAGATCTTTAACGGCGTGGGAGGCGTGAGATTCTTTTCCGATGCAAAGCTGGCCCTGATCGTGTTGATGGTCGCCTCTGTCTGGCAGAATTTTGGTTTTAATATGCTGTTCTTTATGACAGGGCTTCAGAGCATTCCCGAGGATCTCTACGAGGCGGCCAGGATTGATGGAGCTACGGAGCGACAGCAGTTTTTTAAGATCACCATTCCCATGCTGGGGCCTGTGATTCAGATGGTGGTGTTGAATGCCCTTCTGGGCTCTCTCAAGGTGACGGATTTGGTGCTGGTGCTGACGGACGGCAATCCCTTGGGACAGACGGAAACCATTATGACCTATGTGTATAAGCAGTTCTTTAGTGGTGCAGGCAGTGCGCCGGATTATGGATATGCCTCTGCTCTGGTGGTGGTGTCAGCGGTGATACTGGGTATTGTCACAGTGATTTACCTGACTTCCACCAAAAAGGGCAGCGAAATCTATTAGGGGAAGGGAGGAGCATACGTGAAACGAAAAAAATGGAATATTCTGGTTTATTTGTTTCTGGGAATCATTGCAATTTTCACCCTGGTTCCCCTGCTGTACACCCTGTCCGCGTCCTTTAAAACCAATCCGGAGATTGCGGCTGGTGGCGCCCACCTAATTCCCAAGGAGTTTACCCTGGATAACTATAAACAGGTGTGGTCCGTGGGGCAGGAGGGGCATACCTTTTTAACCTTTACCATGAATTCTATCTTTGTGTCTTTGCTGACGGTGGTTGGGACGGTGATAGTGACTTCTATGTCGGCTTATTGCTTTCAGCGGAGACATTTTCCAGGAAAGAAGTTGTTATACAATATATTTCTGGCTACCATGTTTATCGGGGCCGGGGCCATTACCATGTTTCCTCTGATGCAGATTACTTCCTCCCTGCATCTGAATAACCTCATTGGCGTTGTGCTGGTGCAGGTGTTCAGCACCTCTGCCGCAAACCTGTTTTTGACCATGGGTTATATGAAGACCATCAGCGTGGAGCTGGACCAGGCAGCCCTCATAGACGGTTGCAGCTATTTTGGGATCTTCTGGCGAATTATTCTGCCTCTGTGCAAGCCAATTTTGGCTACTGTGTCCCTTATGGCTTTTCAGGGCTCCTGGAATAATTATCTGTTGCCAAACATTATGACCAGCATGAAGCCGGCCATGCAGACTCTGGTGGTGGCCATTGTAAAGTTAAAAAGCTCTGGAGGAGCCGGAGCCACCCAGTACAATCTAATGATGGCAGGCACCATGTTTGCAGTGTTGCCCATTCTGACCATTTATATTTTTATGAATCAGTATTTTGTGGAGGGCGTCACGGCCGGAGCCGTAAAAGGATAAGGATCAATTAAGAAAAAAGGGTTGAGAGGGAAAATGGGTAGAAAGCTGTCGCAGATGGCACAAGGAGTAGAAGCGATGATAGAAAAACAATACCTGCGGAAACGCAGATAAGAAGGGAGGGGTTTTTTTGAAAACCAAAAAACAAGTAGGATTTGTCTGTTTCGGGGAAGTGAATACTCCCTATGAGCGACTGCAAACCAAGCATGACCAGGCGCTTTCCACCCTGGAAACCCTGGATATGGATTATTTGGATGGGGGGATTGTCATTGATGATACCGAATACCAGACAGCAGACATGGCTATTGAGAAGCTAAAGGCCCGGGAAATGTGCTGCCTGATTGTGTGTGTGGTAGGATGGATTCCTTCCCATGCGGTGATTCGGGTTACAGACTGCTTCCGCAATACCCCTATGATACTTTGGGGACTCTGTGGTTGGACGGAGGGGACAAGGATCGTCACCACCGCTGACCAGGCAGCCACCACGGCCTTGCGCCCGGCCTTTGAGGCTATGGGCTATGCCTTTAAATATGTGTACAATGTTATGGGAGAGCCAGAACCGGTGGAAAAGCTCCAGGCCTTTGTAAATGCGGCCTACACGGCAAAGGAGCTGCGCCGGGTGCGCATTGGCACCATGGGTTACCGGGACATGCTCCTCTACGGCACCCAGTACGAGGGAAACTCCCTGCGGGCAGACTTGGGGGTGGAGGTGGAGCCCTTTGAGATGCTGGAAATGGTGCAGAATACAGAGAAGCTTTCGAAGGAGAAGGTGGCGGAGTGGACCCGCTATGTCCAGGACAACTGGGTATTCGAGAAACCTTGCGATTCCCAGATTGTGGAGACTGGCGTGAAGTATGCCCTGGCTATCGGAAAGAAGATTGAGGAGCGGGGGTATCAGGCTATCAGCCTCATTGATGTGGATGGTATGAAGAAGCTTCTGGGTTTCCCGCCGGCCATGGTATTTATGCTGCTGAATCATTTTTATGGGGTTCAGGTGGTGCCGGAAAACGATGTGATGGGAGCTGTGACCCAGAGCATGTTATCCCTTATTACAGGCGACACCGTGCCTTATCTGGAATACTATGAGTTCTTCAAGACCAGCATGCTAATCGGAGTGCCGGACTTTATTCCGGAGGCGGCCACCGACGGAGATATCCGGGTGCTGCCCACAGCCTTTGGCCTTTTAAGCGCCTCTCTCTTAAATGTATCCAAGGTAAAGACCGGTTACGTTACCTGTGCCCGTCTGGTATACAAAAAGGGTGCCTACGCCATGCACATGTATACTGGTGAGGCCAAGACGCCTCCTTCCTGGGAGGAATGTGGTTGGGAGCCCCCAGCTCCCCAGCTTCCAAGCCTAGAAGTCTTTCCTGACAGCTGCACCGTGGAGGAATTCTCCCAGAAGGTCAGCAGCCAGCACGTGATCGTGGCCTACGGCGATTACCGGGAGACTCTGACAGACTTATGTAAACTGCTACATATAGAGATATTATAACAGCGGAAGCCCGGAAAGTGACCGGAAGGATTTGAGTACGCGGAAGCGTAGGAAAATACTTCCAGAGCAGGGGAACAGGGAGGGCTGTAGCGGTACTAAAAAAACAGCGGAAGCCCGGAAAGTGACCGGAAGGATTTGA
>JAAWAC010000054.1 GCA_022791975.1 Lachnospiraceae bacterium
CTCAACCTTCCTCTCCAACATGGTTTTTTGATTCATTTCCTCAGAATCTCCTTGTCTTTTTTGATTTAATTTTACACCATGCAGGCCGGGTTTTGTAATTACAATTAAAAACATTGGAAAAACATAGAAATTCATAAAGATTTTACTGCCCTTAATTCTAAACGCAGAGCAAAACTGGCAGCAGCCACCTTCCCACTGCCATTAATATCAAAAGATGAATCGGATAAAAGACATAGAAAAAATATTTGGGCTGCTTTCCCCGGGTACCATTGTACAGAACAATGGGAAGAAAGGCCAATGCGCCCAGCATCTCCAGGCCCCCATACAGCAGCAGGGAGCCAATGCACAAAATATTTCGAACAAGAACTCTGCTCCGAAACAAATACAGAAGTTCTATAAAGAATACTCCAAAGGCCCCGTAATCCGTGTGGAGAAGGTCGGCAACCAGAGCAGTGGCGATGGCCAGAAGAGCTCCCACCAGCCGCTGCCTTCTCCAGAAATACTCCAATGCCCAGATGCCCAAAAGACCCAGAAGCAGAGTGAAAAATACATTTTGATACAGCCAGTAGAAGGGCTCTCCCCGAAAAGCCAGGTCAAAGGGGATTTCCGAAATCAGACAGAAAAGCCCTAAGCGCAAGGCATATTTTTTTACGTTTCGGGTGTGCAAAAAACCTTCTACCAGGAGAAAGCAAAAGATAGGAAAGGCCAGACGCCCGATACAGCGGAGAGCAATATCCACCTCAAACCAAAATGTCATCTGGTCGGAGGGCAGATCCCAGAAGCCCTTATAGGGAGAATTCCCATGGCTGTTCATAAAGTATACCTCCAAAAGGCAGCCCCCCACATGGTCAATAAACATAGTAACAATGGCAATCCATTTCAGCATGCTTCCAGTGAGACCGAAAGGGCTCCCCGATCCCCCGCTGTTTTTCTTCTGCCCTGCCACCTGTTCCCGCACTATGGTTCTGGCCAAAGTTCTCTCTTCATCCCTACAGGCACTCATGTCTGCCCTCCCCCTTTTCTCTTTCTACCTGTGACTTTTTACCGTTTCTTGGCCACCTCGCCCTTCTTCTTGTAGATAGATCCCGCCGGCACGCAGGTGCGCACGGAGGATAAGGGATAGATATTGCTCTCCCGGCCAATGACAGTTCCCGGATTCAAAACGGAACCACAGCCTACCTCCACCAGATCCCCGATCATGGCGCCAAATTTCTTCAAGCCTGTCTCCAGGTCTCCGTCTGCCATATGTACTTTCACCAGTTGCTTATCAGACTTTACATTGGAGGTAATGGAGCCAGCCCCCATATGAGCCCGGTAGCCCAAAATGGAATCCCCTACATAATTATAGTGTGGCACCTGCACCTTATTAAAGAGAATCACATTTTTAAGCTCCGTGGAATTGCCCACCACAGCTCCCTCTCCCACCAGGGCATTTCCCCGAATAAAGGCACAGTGGCGAATCTCCGCTTCCTTTCCAATAATGGCCGGGCCGGTAATGGAAGCCGTGGGTGCTACCTTGGCGGATTTGGCAATCCATACGTTCTCCCCCCGCTTCTCATAATCCTCCTCTGGCAGGGAGGCACCCAGCTCCAGGATAAAAGCTCCGATTTTGGGCAATGCCTCCCAGGGGTATTTCGTCTCTTCCAAAAGAGGCGCTGCCAAGGTTTCTGTCAATGTAAACATTGCTGCTGTTTCATATTGTTTTCTCAAGTGAATCATCCTTCCTTTCCTGTGTATGGTTGTTTTTCAGCCCTTGGGCCCTTCTACCATCATATGCTTCGGCCTTCTCCTTTTTTCCCGGGGATTTCCGGTAAAAAGCTGCTGCCGCGTCAAAGCAGGGCCTTAAAGCCTGGCTGTAATTGCAGGCCAACACTCCCCGGGTTTTGCCCCTGATAAAAGTCTCCAGCTTTTCCATATAATATTCCTCGGTAATGGCGCCTTCCGCCATCTGGGTAAGTCCCTTTTCCCAGCTGGCCGTCAGCTCCGGATTCAACAGACTGGCAATGGAGGCCCGCACCACATCATAAACCATCTCTCCCAATAGGGTGGGGGTGATCACCTGGGTCTTGGCCTGGAGAGACAGATATTTGATGTTCAAAAGCTTTTTCAAGATTTCTGCCCGAGTGGCGCTGGTGCCAATACCGCTGCCCTTGATCTGGGCCCGTAGCTCCTCATCCTCAATCAGTTGACCGGCATTTTCCATGGCCAGAATCATAGATCCGGAATTGTAGCGCTTGGGAGGTGAGGTCTCCCCTTCCTTGATAAAAAACTCCTTCACCGGGATCTGGGCTCCCTTTTTCAGCCTTCCCAATGCCTCCAGAAATGTCTGGTCACACTTGACATCCTCCGTCTCCTCCTCCTTTTTCTTTCCCTTGTCAAAGGAAGATGGCAACACCTTAAGGTAGCCCTCCTCCAGCAATACTCGAAAGCTGGCAAAAAACCTTTCCTTCTCCACCCCTATCTGAAGCTGTACCCGCTCATAAACTGCCGGAGGATAGAAAATAGCCAGAAACCGCCGGACAATGGTCTCATAAATCTGTTGAGACAGCAAGGATATCTTTCCCAAATTTCCCAGCCCCTGGCCAGTGGGAATGATGGCATAGTGGTCTGTAATCTGCTTGTCATTTACATAGCGGGTCTTGGCGATTCCCTTCCAGGCTGTTCCCTGAAGAATCTCCTTTGTGTAAACCGCTGTCTTGGCATATCCCATAAGGCCGGACAGATTCTTGCCGATTTCCTTTGCCACTGCCGTGGACAGCACCCTGGCATCGGTCCGGGGATAGGTGACAAGCTTCTTCTCATAGAGCTCTTGGACCATACGCAAGGTTTCATCCGGACTGATTTTAAAAATTTTCGAACATGTGTTCTGCAACTCCGCCAGATTAAAGGGCAGAGGAGGATTTTTTCGCTCCTTCTTTTTCTCCCGGGAAATTAATACAGGCGCCGGCTGCTCTTTTAGCCAGCTTAAAAAGCTTTCCGCATCCTCCCGCTTCCGAAAACCGTTTTCCTTGTAGAGCTCCGGCCTCTGAAAATACCGGGAACCCTCCACAGCTCTCCACTCCCCCTCAAAGGGCTGGCCCTCCAGGAAAAAGGAACCTAACACCCGGTAAAAGGGCGTCTTGACAAACTCCCGGATTTCCCGCTCCCGCCGCACCACCATGCCCAACACGCAGGTCATCACCCGTCCCACGGAAATCACCGTATTCCGCTCCCGAAGATAACCGGAAATGGTATTGCCATATTTCAGGGTCAAAAGCCGGGAGAAATTAATTCCCATTAAATAGTCCTCCTTGGCCCTAAGATAAGCTGCGTGGGACAGGTTATCGTAGGCTGCTAAATCCTTGGCCTCCCCAATCCCCCGGAGGATTTCTTCCTCTGTCTGGGAATCGATCCACACCCGAAGCCGTTTCTTTCCCTTGACTCCTGCCATCTGCTCCACCAGCCGGTAGATATATTCTCCTTCTCGTCCGGAATCTGTGCACACGTAAATGGTATCCACATCCGCCCGATTTAAAAGCCCTGCCACAATCTCATACTGCTTCTTTACCGAGGGAATCACCTCGTATCGAAAGGTTTGAGGGAGAAAAGGCAGGGTTTCCAGACTCCACCGCTTTAACCGTTCATCGTAGGCCTCCGGGTAACTCATGGTGATCAGATGCCCTACGCACCAGGTCACAATGATGTCTGCCCCCTCCAAATAGCCGTCCCGACGGGCTGTGGTTTGCTTTAAGGCCCTGGCAAACTCCTGGGCCACGCTGGGTTTTTCCGCAATATACAATGATTTTCCCATAGGCTCTCTTTCTTAAAACTTATTCACCAGTTTCCTTAAGCCCTTCCCCTCACAGAGCACATAGATCAGGGTATAGCAGGCCATAATGCCAGACACTATAGGCGCAATCCGCCCCAGCATCCCCAGGTCCTCTCCATAATGCCGAGCAAAATACCACACCATGGGGATCCGTAAAGCCAGGGCTCCCGCCGTGCAGCTTATCATGGTCCACAGCGTTTTCTGCCGGCCGTTTAAATAGCCGTTTAGGCAGAATACCATAGCTACCATAATATAGTCGTAGCTACAGGATCGGAAAAAGGGCACTCCCGCCTGGATCACCGCCTCATGGTCCGCAAACACCCCGATCATAGACTGGGGACTCCACTGGGCCCACAGCCAGAAGAGACAGGATACCACCAGAGCAAAGCCCATGCCATACCACAGGGATTTCCTGGCTCTCTCCGGCTTTCCGGCTCCCATATTCTGGGCTGTAATGGCGGCCAGAGCGTTGGCCATGGAAGTAGCGGACAGCATGGCAAACACATCGTATTTACTGCCAATCCCCACTACCGCAGCTGCGTACACCCCACAGCGGTTCATAACTGCCATAAGATACAAAAAGGAAATCCGCACAGCCATCTCCTGAAAGGAAATAGGCACTCCCACCAGGGCCAGCTTCTTTGCAATGGCCTTTACCGGGCGAAAGCTGGGAAGTCGAAAATCAAAGAGAAAGTCTTTCCTCTTTAGATATACAATGGCCGTAATCATACTCACAGCCTGGGCCATAACCGTGGCCAGGGCCGTTCCTCCCACATCCATTTGGAAATATTTTACAAATACAAAATCCAAACCCACATTGATGGCACAGGAAAGCCCCACAAACAGCATGGGACGGGTGGAATCCCCATATCCCCGCAAAATGGCGCTAATGGCATTGTAGCCACAGATAAAAATATTTCCCCAGGCGCAGACAGCCACATACTCCATGGTCCGTTCAAAGGATTCCTCCGGCGTATCCAGAAAGGTCAGCAGCGGCCTCTCAAAGACCAGCATCAGAAAGGTTAAGAGAAGAGCTACCCCGGCAAATAAGGTCAACGTGGTGCCAATGGTCTGCTTTACCTTTTCCTCATTCCGCTGGCCCATATATTGTCCAATAACAATGGTGCTGCCCAGAGTCAGCCCTGTCACCAGACTGGTCACAATTTGGGTCACCTGGGTTCCCGTGGACACCGCCGCCACACTCTCCGCCGTGTAGTAGCGGCCCACCACAAACAAGTCCACCGCCCCATACAGGGACTGGAGAATGTTTGCTATCAGGAAGGGCACCGCAAAGGCAAACAGCGTTTTCCCAATGCTCCCCTCCGTAAGGCTATGTTCTTTCATTATGTAAGTCACTCATTTCCCATGTTGTCAAAAATTCCGGTCCCAGCTGGCATTCCTTTTATCAAAGCTGCCCCTGGCGCATCCAGTCCCAGCTCATCTGGCAGTCCTGGACAGCAAATTTTCCTCCGGACACCTCTATGTCCACGCCGTTTACATAGCTGGCCGCATCCGAGGCCAAAAATACAATCACCCTGGCCATCTCCTCCGGTGTTCCCATCCGATCCATGGCAATGTTTTTGGTAAACTTACCGCTCTGTGCCCCGGCATTTTTCAGATTGATCTCCGTGGCAATCACCCCCGGACGGTAGGCATTTACCCGGATTCCATAGGGCGCCAGCGTGGCAGCTAAGGCACGGGTCATACAGGATACCCCAGCTTTGGCCACCCCATAAATAGCCGTATCCGCCTGGGGCATCAGAGCCGCCCAGCTGGAAGCATTGAGTATCACACCACTTTTCTTCTCCTTCATATATCCCGCCGCCAGACGGCTACAGTAAAAGACCGCACGCAGGTTGGTATTCATCAGGGCATCGTACTCCTCCATGGTATAATCCAACATACATTTCCGGTTTACATACCCTGCATTATTTACCCATACGTCAATTCCTCCGTGCCTGGTGGCAGCAGCCTTGGCAAAAGCATCCATATCCGCCTCCCGGCCCACATCTCCCTCCATGCAAAGAATATCAAAGCCTTTGGCCGCTACTTCCTTCTCCAGCGCCTCCCTTTTCTCCCGGCTCCGGCCACAAACCGCAACCTTGGCGCCCTCCTCCAAAAATGCAAAAGCCAGAGCCTTGCCAATGCCCTCCGTACCCCCGGTAATCACTACGGATTTTCCCTGTAAATGTAGATCCATTTTTTCCTCCTATTTTAAGTTCCGCTACTGCTCTCCCTGAGCCCCTACTCTGGAAGGAGTTTTGGCCGCTCTCGCGTCCACAAACTCCTTCCGGGCTCACTCCGCGCATCCGCTGTTTTTAAGTGCCGCTACTGCTCTCCCTGAGCCCCTACCCTGGAAGGAATTGTGGCCGCTTTCACGTCCACAACTCCTTCCAGGCTCACTCCGCGCATCCGCTGTTTTTTTTAGTTCCGCTTCTGCCCTCCCTGAGCCCCTACCCTGGAAGGAATTGTGGCCGCTTTCACGTCCACAACTCCTTCCGGGCTCACTCCGCGCATCCGC
>JAAWAC010000055.1 GCA_022791975.1 Lachnospiraceae bacterium
CATGGTTGGGCAGGCAGCCAAAGGGCTGGGTACACACAATGTTGTTGGTGCCTGTGTGAATTAGCTCCAGCATCTCTCCTGTGAGAAACCAGCCCTCCCCGGTTTGATTGCCCAGGGATACCATGGATTTGGCCATCTCCGCCATCTGGTCAATGTCTCCTGGTGGGGTGAAATGGCGGCTGGCGGCAAGCTCCTTTGTTGCAGCCTTGCGAAGAGCCTCCAGAAAACGGATGCCTAAGCGGCCCATTTTGGCGCTGCTCTTTTTCTTTCCCAGATATTCTGCCTTAAACTCCGTATTTTTAAAGCAATAGAGAAGAAAGTCCAAAAGATCCGGCACCACAGCTTCGGCGCCCTCTGCCTCCAAAAGCTCCACCAAATGGTTGTTGGCGGAGGGAGAGAATTTCACCAGGATTTCCCCTACAATACCTACCCGGGGTTTTTTTAGATCCTCATAAATGGGTAGGGCGTCAAAGTCCTGGATAATCTCCCGACACAGCTTCGTAAAGTGGCGGTAGGAGGTGTGCTTTTGCTTGAGGAAGTTCCGACAGATGCTAAGCCACTTGGCGTGGAGAGCATTGGCGGAGCCAGGAACCTTCTCATAAGGGCGCATCCGGTATAGCACTCGCATAAAGATATCCCCGAATACCAGGCCATACATACTCTTTACCGCCAGGGCCGGGGTAATGTGAAATCCCGGATTTTTCTCAAGCTTGCTTAAGTTCAGGGAGATAACCGGAATATCCGGGTACCCTGCCTTGATAAGAGCCCGACGGATAAAGCCAATGTAGTTGGTGGCCCGGCAGCCGCCTCCTGTCTGGGTAATGATAATGGCCAGCTTCCTGGTGTCGTATTGACCGGAGAGCACCGCCGTCATAATCTGTCCTACCACTACCAGGGAAGGGTAACAGGCGTCATTGTTTACGTATTTTAGCCCCATGTCAATGGCTGCCCTGTCGGAATCCGGCAATACGTTTAAGTGATAACCGCAGGTCTCAAAAGCAGGCTCCAGAATATCAAAGTGGATGGGGGACATCTGGGGACACAGGATGGTGTAATCCTTACGCATCTCCTGGGTGAAAACCACCCGCTCATAGGCGGAGGAGACGGCGCAGTGGCCGATGTGCTTCTGCTCCCGCACCCGCAGGGCGGAGATTAGAGAGCGGATACGAATGCGGGCAGCACCCAGGTTGTTTACCTCATCAATTTTCAGGCAGGTGTAGATCTTGCCAGAATTGCTTAAAATGTCATTGACCTGATCCGTGGTCACTGCATCCAGGCCACAGCCAAAGGAATTCAACTGGATGAGATCCAGATCCTCCCGGGTTTTTACAAAGTTGGCAGCTGCGTACAGGCGAGAGTGGTACATCCATTGGTCCATGACCATAAGGGGCCGCTCCACAGGATAGAGATGGGAGACCGAGTCCTCTGTGAGCACAGCAATGCCGTAGGAGTTGATAAGCTCTGGAATCCCGTGGTTGATCTCCGGGTCCACATGGTAGGGGCGTCCGGCCAGCACAATGCCCCGGCGGCCGTTTTCCTCTATCCAGCGCAGGGTTTCCTCCCCTTTTCGCATCATGTCCTCCCGGACCTGCTCCAGCTCGGTCCAGGCGTGGGAAGCCGCACTTCGAATTTCCCTTTCCGATATCTGAAAGTCCTTCTGGAAAATGTCCACCAGCCGGTTGCTCAATATATCCAGACTCTCAAAGGAGAGGAAGGGGTTGGAAAAGCGGATGGTTTGATCCGAGAGCTCATCCACATTGTTTTTGATATTCTCCGCATAGGAGGTTACGATGGGGCAGTTGTAGTGATTGCCCGCGTCGGCAAATTCCTTTCTCTCGTAGGGCACACAGGGATAAAAAATATAGGTGAGGCCCTGACGAATCAGCCAGGATACATGGCCGTGGGCCAGCTTGGCCGGGTAACACTCGGACTCACTGGGAATGGATTCAATACCCAGCTCATAGAGCTTGTGGGTGGAGGCGGGAGAAAGCACCACCTGAAATTTCAAATCCGTAAAGAAGGTAAACCAGAAGGGATAGTTCTCGTACAGATTCAGCACCCGGGGGATGCCCACCTTTCCCCGAAGAGCCTGATCTGCCTCCAGAGGCTTATATTGGAACAATCTCTTATTTTTATATTCGTACAGATTGGGAATCTGCTCTTTATTCTTTTCCTTGCCAATGCCCCGCTCACATCGATTGCCGGAGATAAACTGGCGCCCCCCGGTAAACCGGTTGATGGTCAAACGGCAGTTGTTGGTACAGCCCCGGCACTTGGACATGGTGGTGGTAAATTCCAGCTGGTTGATCTTGTCGATGGAGAGCATAGTGGTCTTCGTGCCCTCCTGATAGCGCTCCCGGGCAATGAGGGCAGCGCCAAAGGCTCCCATAATGCCGGCGATATCCGGTCTGACAGCATCACAGTTGGCGATTTTCTCAAAGCTTCGCAGCACCGCGTCATTGTAGAAGGTACCTCCCTGAACCACAATGTGAGAGCCCAGAGATGAGGCGTCCGAGACCTTGATGACCTTAAAGAGTGCATTTTTGATAACGGAGTAAGCCAGGCCGGCAGAGATATCCTCCACGCTGGCCCCCTCTTTTTGCGCCTGTTTTACCTTGGAATTCATAAATACCGTGCAGCGGGTGCCCAGATCAATGGGATGCCGGGCAAAGAGAGCGGCTTTGGCAAAATCCTCCACACTGTAGTTGAGGGATTTGGCAAAGGTTTCAATAAAGGAGCCGCAACCTGAGGAGCAGGCTTCATTGAGCTGTACACTGTCCACGGTATGATTTTTGATGCGGATGCATTTCATGTCCTGACCGCCAATGTCCAGGATACAGTCCACCTGGGGATTGAAGAATTCCGCTGCATAATAATGGGAGACGGTCTCCACTTCTCCTTCGTCCAGCAGCAGAGCTGCCTTGATCAGAGCTTCGCCATAGCCGGTGGAGCAGGAATGCACAATGTGAGCGCTTTCCGGAAGAAATTTATAGATCTCCTGGATGGCCCGGATGGTGGTCTTTAGGGGACTGCCATCGTTGCTGCTGTAAAAGGAGTATAAAAGAGAGCCGTCCTCCCCCACGAGAGCGGCTTTGGTGGTAGTGCTCCCCGCATCAATGCCCAGAAAGCAGTTGCCGGAATAGGCCTGGAGATCCCCGCGGGAGACCTGGTGGCAATCATGGCGGGCTTTAAATTTGTCGTATTCATACCGGGAAGCAAAGAGAGGCTCCATGCGCTCTACCTCAAATTCCATATGAATATGGGAGGAGAGACGGGCCTGGAGTTCTGACAGGGACACCGGATTTTTTTCTTCTGTATTGAGGGCGGAACCTATAGCGGCAAAGAGATGGGAGTGATGGGGAGCGATGGTGTGCTCCTCATCCAGCTTCAGGGTGCGGACAAAGGCGGCCTTTAGCTCCGAAAGGAAATGGAGTGGTCCCCCCAAAAAAGCCACATGCCCACGGATGGGCTTGCCGCAGGCCAATCCGCTGATAGTCTGGTTGACTACAGCCTGAAAAATGGAGGCAGACAGGTCCTCCTTGGTAGCGCCCTCGTTGATCAGGGGCTGTATATCTGATTTGGCAAATACACCACAGCGGGCGGCAATGGTGTACAGAGACTGGTAATTTTTTGCATAAGAATTAAGCCCAGCTGCATCCGTCTGCAAAAGGGCAGCCATCTGGTCGATGAAGGAACCGGTGCCACCGGCACAGATGCCGTTCATACGCTGCTCAATGTTACCTCCCTGAAAATAGATAATCTTAGCGTCTTCCCCGCCCAGCTCAATGGCCACATCTGTCTGGGGCGCCTCCGCCTGGAGAGCTGTGGCCACGGATACGACCTCCTGCACAAAGGGGATATTCAGATGCCGGGCCAGGGTAAGTCCCCCGGAGCCGGTGATGGCCGGATAGAGGCAAAGCTCACCTAAGATTTCATAGGCTTTTCCCAAAAGCTGAGCCAAGGTATCTTGTATATTTGCGAAATGCCGTTCATAATCAGAGAAAATAAGCTTTTTCGTTTCATCTAAGACAGCAATTTTTACAGTGGTGGAACCGATGTCGATTCCCAGATAAAAATGGTTTGTACACATAATATTGCGGATAACCGCCGCCTCCTTTAAAACCTAAAGTAGACCCTCTCACAGGCTGCAGGGCCGGCAGGGACAATACTGCAAAAACAGGACACTGGCTGTCAAAATAGCGCGTATACCTACAGCAGCTTACATTATACGACAGGAATTGGGCAAAATCAAATAAAAAAAATATAAAAAATAGGGATGGCATTTATACCGAAAAATAAAATATGGCATACCATATATAAATAAAGAAGAAAAAGAGACGGAGGAATTTTTATGAAGCAGTGCCGGGGCTTTCTGCACACGGTTGCCAGGGGGGACACTCTGTATCTGCTGAGCAGATGTTATGGAGTACCTCTTTCTTCTATTTTATTAGCGAATCCCTATGTAAATGTATATAACCTTCAGCCGGGAGATGAAATTTGTATTCCCCGCAAGGGACGACCCAGGGTATGGAACCAGGAAATGAGGGATTTGGAGGAGGAATAAAAGGGGCTGTAGGGAAAAGAAGGGGGCAAAAGGGGGAAGGCCAGCTGGTTGGCGTTGACAAATGAGGACGTGGAACTTATAATAAACATATTCGATAAAAGCAAGGAGTGAGAGGCTACGTTGATAGAAAAACTGGAGCGTAAATTCGGGAAATATGCGATTCCCAATTTAATGTATTATATTATTATTCTCTATGGAGTGGGCTGGGTGCTGCAGGTGTTTGCAAACGGCTTTTATGGGGCTTATCTGTCTTTGGACCCCACTTGTATTGTACGGGGACAGATTTGGCGATTGGTAACCTTTCTGGTGTATCCCCCCAGCACAGATATTTTTTATTTCCTTTTGGGAATGTATCTGTATTATTCCATTGGAAAAACCCTGGAGTATCAGTGGGGAGCCTTTCGGTTTAATCTGTACTTTTTCACCGGGGTGCTGCTCCACATTCTTGCGGCTTTTATCTGCTGTTATATCTTTGGGGTGAATCTGGGCGTGATGTTCGGGACATATTACCTGAATATGTCGCTGTTTTTTGCCTATGCGGCCACCTATCCGGATGCCACCTTCCTTTTGTTTTTTATCATTCCTATTAAAGCCAAATGGCTGGGGATTATCAACGGTGTGTATTTTGGGCTTACCATTCTGGCGGGATTTTTTACGAAATTTTTCTCCTTGTCCATGTTGATGGGCCTGGCCCAGGCAGGAATCATCGCGCACCCTGCCTACAGTGTGATGGCCTTAGTCTCTCTGGGGAATTTCCTCCTGTTTTTCTTTGGTATGCGCAATATGCGCCGCTACAGTCCTAAGGCTGTTTATCGGAGGAAGCGCTATACCCATAGCGTCCAGCAGGGACAGCGGGCAGTAAATACTCATAAATGTGCCATTTGCGGCCGCACGGAAAAAGATGGGGAAAATCTGGAGTTCCGTTTCTGCTCCAAGTGTAAGGGCAATTATGAGTATTGTCAGGATCATCTCTTTACTCATGAGCATATAAAGTAAGGTTATCTTCCTACACAACGTACAGTAGTGTAATCTGTGGAAAAGTGTTATAGTTTTAACAAACAAGGGATGCAGATGCATTTGGGAAGAGGAGGATATAAATCATGAATACCCCAGCTGAGATTGCACAAAATTATGTAGGGATTGGAAAGAAGAAAACGGAGCTTCCGGTGTCTAAGATGCTGCTGCTTGGAATTCTGGCAGGCTTGTTCATTGCCGTGGGCGGGACGGCATTTGAGATGGCAACGGCCATGTTGGGCGGAAGTATTGTGGGAAAGTTTATCGGAGCTTGTCTGTTTCCAGCGGGACTGACTCTGGTACTGGTGGCAGGTAGCGAGCTGTTTACAGGAAATTGTCTGCTGATCATTCCCCTGATGGAGAAGGAGACCAGGCTATCTGCTGTGGTGAAGAGCTGGGTGGTTGTGTACATCGGAAACTTTATTGGCTCTGCTCTGATGGCAGCTCTGGTGGTGTACGGCCATTCTCCCAGTCAGATGGACAATGGTCTTTTGAATACCATTATGAGTGTGGCTTCGGGCAAGGTAGGACTGAGCTTTGGGGATGCCTTTATCCGGGGCATTATATGCAATATATTGGTGTGCCTGGCTGTATGGATGTCCTTTGCAGCCAAGAGCTTCCCGGGAAAGATGATGGCGGCTTTTTATCCCATTATGATCTTTGTGTTCTGCGGATTTGAGCACAGCATTGCCAATATGTATTATCTGATGGCTGGAATTTTCGCCAATTCCTTCTATGCAGTGGGAAATCCAGATGTAACCGTGGGGGCTATGCTTGTCAATAATCTTTTGCCGGTTACCATTGGAAATATGATCGGCGGTATGGCCGTGGGTCTTTCCTACTGGTTTATTTACCTGAAGGGAAACCGAAAATAAAAGTAACAAAAGGGAAATATATTGACTTTCACTGCCTCTGTGACTAAGATAGTTGTAGAGGCAGTTTTTACATGGGTTTATGGGAACAGGAGGAGAGGAAATGGCAATTACAGTGACAGAGTTTGGAAGAACAAAGGCAGGGGAAGTGGTCAAGCAGTATGAGATGGTCAATGCCAATGGCATGAAGGCTGTTTTGCTGAATTATGGGGCTGTTTTAAGGGAGCTTTACGTGCCGGCTCGGGACGGCTCTATGCTGGATGTGGTTTGGGGCTACGAGGATGTGGAGCATTATGAGGTGAACAAGCCTAATTTTGGCGCGACCCTGGGGAGAAACGCCAACCGGGTGGCCAAGGGTCAGGTGGAGATTGGCGGCGTCACCTATCAGATGGAGAGAAATGATGGGGAGAATAATCTCCACGGGGGAAAGCCCGGCTATCACCAGAGGATATGGAAGGGGATCGTGGCGGATGACAATAAGGTGGAGTTTTCCATGGTAAGCCCGGATGAAGATCAGGGGCTTCCAGGAAATGCGCAGGTACGGGTTTCCTACAAACTGACCAATGAAAATCAGCTGGAGATTTCTTACCAGGCTACGGCGGATGCAGATACTATTTTTAATATGACCAATCACACCTATTTTAATCTGGAAGGGCAGGCCTCAGAAAGCGTGCTGGAGCATCAAGTGCAGATAGACGCGGAGTTCTTTACGCCTACAGGGGCAGATTTGATTCCTACAGGAGAATTTCGCTCTGTGGAGGGAACGCCCATGGATTTCCGCCAGTGGCGAACATTGGGCAAGGATATTCACGGGGATTATGAGCCTTTGCAGCAGGCCAAGGGCTACGACCACAATTTTGTCCTTACAGAGAAGGAGGGAGACCGGTTGGCCGCCAGGATCCGGGCAGAGAAGAGTGGGATTTTGATGGAGGTCTATACGGATCAGCCGGGATTGCAACTGTATACCTCCAATGCCCTGGTAGAGGAGGCCGGCGGCAAGGGGGGAAGGGTTTATTCCCTTTACAGTGCGGCCTGCTTTGAGACCCAGCATTTTCCCGACGCCCTTCACCACGAGAACTTCCCCAGCACTCTGGTTAAGGCAGGGGAGGAATACCGAACCCGGACGACCTATCAATTTTCTTTGATGGAGCAGGCAGATTTGTGATAAAAAGGTGTGGAGTGATAAAAAGATGGAAAAGGGGGGCAGCAGGAGGGATTCTGCTGCTCCTTTTTGGATTTTTGTGTCTGCGCTTGTTGTGGGGAGGGCCTCCCAGGGAGAGGAATGGTAGGACAGCCGGGGATCAGGACTGCCAGATCTGGTATCTTCTGAATCTTGACGGTATGAAGGGACTGGGACATTCGGCCATGATGCTGGTGGACGAACAGGGGGAGGGCCGGATTTACAGCTATAATGGTATGCAGTACAGTCTGCCGGAGTGTCTGCTGGGAAGGGAGGGCATAGGAATGCTCTCGGTGATTGCTCTTAACAGGGAGGAAACCTTGGATTTTCTGAAGACTGGGGATCTATTCCTGGCAGAAGAAGAGGCCTGTGACAATTTTGATCGGGCCCTGTACCGGGGAATTACCCGGGAGCAGTATGAGACTGTGATCAGGGCTGGGGAGGAATGGCTGGAGAAGGAAGAACTTTTTCGGGAGCTGTATGGAATGGCTAAGGATGGGGACATGGAGGCTCAAGAGCGTCTTGCGAAGCTGTGGGAGGAGAAGGCGTTTCCTCTGTACCAGATCTATACACATAACTGTGACACGGCGGCCCGGGAGTTGATTGGGCTGATTGATGAGGAGATGGAAGCTTACAACCGGGAAGGAGAACGGCTGACACCTGGCGGCAATTATAAGGGCATGTGTAAGCGCTTTTCCCCTGCCTGGGGGATTTGGTGTTTGGGTGAGGATAAGACAGGGGAGAAGCTTCTGGAGAAGCTGGTGGGCGGCTGGTAGCGGCCTAAAGGGTGGACCGAGTTTAGGCCTTGGGTGGATCCGAGTGCTTCTTTTGGGGGAATTCTTCTGCCATGGGGGTTACCACGGAGGCTTTTCCCGGAAGAGGGATTTCCGGAATGGGCCGGTTTTGGAAGGTGTCATGGGGGCTCGGCTTTCCAGGCTCTTCTCTATCCTCCTGGCGGAAGAGTTCCCGGGCCTGAGATTCCATGACACCCTGGCAGCCCGGGGGAAGTTCCAGAGGGGAATGGTTACTGATTTTTAGGTTCATTGACATAAATACAGTCCTCCTTCTTAATTTTCTTTTAGGAAGATTAGTATTTGCATTTTTTTCTGGAAAACTACGGTATATTTTCGGAAAAACAGGCATATACTGTAAATAATACCAAAAATAGGAGGACATGCATGATGGCTGGCAGAAGAGGAAGGACAAAGTCCTATGAGGATCAGATTTCTGCAGTGGAGCAGAAGATAGAAGGGTTAAAGAAAAAGCTTTCACAGCTGGAGGCGACTCGGGATGAGCTTTTTAAGCAGCGGGAAGAGCAGGAATTAAAGGCCCTGTATCAGTGTATGACGGACAGGGGGATCAGCGTAGAGAGGCTGTATCAGCTTATCGAACAGGGGGATAGTCAGACACAGGAGGATACGCAAGAGCAGGCAGAGCAGATTGCCTGAGGCATCTGAGAGAATGTAAAAGGGAGGCAGGCGAGAAGTCCTGCCTCCTGTTTGTTTTATATGGGAAAGAAAAAAACCTGGCATTTTTTTTGCGGGAGTTTATTTTGTGGGGTGAAGCTTTTTTTCCGAATCCCGGGCATGGGCAATTTTTTCCAGGGTATGGTTCATTCCCAAGAGCACAAAGATATCCCCAGGCTTGGTGGGAGCGTCTGCAGGCGGATTGACAACCAGAGTGCCGCCCCTTTTGATGGCAATCACGTTGACCCCATATTTTTCCCGTAGTTTCAGCTCTTTGAGATTTTTGCCGGTCCAGCTGTTCCAGGCGGGAATGTCAGCTATGGAATACTCAGAGGTCAGCTCGATGGAGTCAAAGAGATTGTGGAAAGCCAGGTTGTTGGCCCAGTGGACGCCCATTTCCTTTTCTGGACAGATAATCTGATCCGCGCCTAACTTTGTCAGAATTTTTCCCTGGGTATCGTCGTATACTTTGGCGATAATTTGGGGAATTTCCTGCTCCTTGGCCCAGATGGTTGCCAGTACAGAGGCTTCCAGGCCATGACCGATGGCAATAACTGCCCCGTCAAAGTTTCTGCCTCCCAGCTCTTTTAAGGCCTCTTCGTTTGTCACATCCACACACAGGGCCAGGGTTACATATTCGGCTACCTGTTGCACCTGCTTTTCGCTGTGATCAATGGCCAGGACCTTACAGCCGTTAGCCTCCAGCTGCTTTGCCACACTGCGGCCAAAACGACCCAGACCAATGACAATGTATTCCTTTTTTTCATGCTTTTTCATAGAAATCTCCTTATCCAATGATAACCTTGCTCTCGGCACAGGTGGTGTTTGCCGTTTGTATACGGCTGTTAAAGGCCAGGGCCAAAGTAATGGGACCGATACGTCCCAGATACATGGCCAGAGAGACGATAAGCTTTCCAGCCGGGTTTAATAGGCTGGTCAGTCCTCTGGAAAGGCCCACCGTTGCGATGGCAGAGGTCATCTCATAGAGGGTATCCAAAAAATCACTTTTTTGCACGGCTAAAAGGGCCAATGTCAGGACAAACAGGGCAGAGAAGCTAAAGGTGGTAATGGCCACACATCTGCGGATGGTTTCGTCGGGAATTCTTCGGCGCATAATGGTGACATCCTTTTTTCCTCGGATGTTTGCAAACATGGAGGCAATGAGCAGGACAAAGGTTACGGTTTTAATACCACCTGCGGTTCCGGCTGGTGATCCGCCAATAAACATGAGAAGCAGATATACAAGGCAGGTTGCCGGCTGAAAGGATTCCTGGGGAATGGTGGCAAAGCCTGCTGTTCTAAGGGTTACGGACTGAAACAGCGCGCTCATAAGCTTCTCCGGCCAGGAAAGAGGCCCCAGGGTATCTGGATTGCCCTGCTCCAAACATAGCGTCAGGAGCATTCCTCCCAGAATCAGGGAGAGGGTGGAGAAAAGGACCAGCTTTGTGTGCAGATTCATTTTTCGGCGGTAGGAAGCGCCCTTGGGGCGCAGGCGGGAAAAGGCGGTTCTTGCCATTTCCCAGTAGACCGGAAAGCCCAGACCGCTGACAATAATCAAAAAAACGGTGGTCAGGTTTATCCATACATTTCCTCGGTAATCGCAGAAGCTGTTTCCACCTAGGAGATCAATACCAGCATTACAAAAAGCAGACACAGCGTGAAAAATGCTGTACCAGATTCCTTTTGCGCCGTATTGGGGGAGGAAAACAAAGGCGTAGCCCAGGGCACCCAATCCCTCCAGACAGAAGGTTACCTTACAGATTCGCATAGTTAAGCGCACCAGACCGGACAGGGTGTCCAGGTTGTAGGCGCTTTGGAGCAACATTCTGTCAGACAGGGTGATTCTTCGGTGAAGAACACATAAGACTAGAGTAGTAAAGGTTACAATTCCCAGACCCCCAAACTGGATCAGCAACAGGATAATAGCTTGCCCGAAGGTGGAGAAAGTCTGTCCCACATTTACCGTGGACAATCCGGTTACGCAAATACTGGACATAGCTACAAACCAGGCGTCGAAGGGATCTATTTGCTGTCCTGGTTTTACACTAAAAGGGAGTAACAGACCCAGTGTTCCCAGGAGGGCACCCAGAAAGAAGCCCAACATAATGATTCTTGTGGTGGTAAATCGATGTTTTTTCATGGTTGCATTATACTATAATTTGGCAGTTATGGCAAGGTTGGCGGCTTTGGGGAGCCGTTGAAAGGTGGGTGCGTAAAAGAAAGCACTGCTTCACAGCCGGGACAGGTTATGAAGCGGTGCCTGGGTTTTAGATGGGCCTATTTGCAGCCGCAGTCTCCGCCGCCGGAGATGCCGGTGTCAAAGGCGGGGTTCATAATATAGAAGTTGTTGGAATCCAGGTGATCCTGGACGATGCGAAGGGCTTCCCCGAACCTCTGGAAGTGCACCACCTCCCGCTGGCGCAGGAACCGGATGACATCCTTTACCTCTGGGGAATCTTCACAGAGACGGAGTATATTGTCATAGGTGGTGCGGGCCTTCTGCTCTGCTGCGACCATGTAAGGATACATTTGATAGTTTCAATGAAAAATGGTTAGAAATTCCAGTGGATTTCAATCGGTACCTCCCTTGTGCCGGGGATTCGTTTACCGACAGAAATATAGTCTATCAGTTTGTCAACGGTTTCACGGTCTAATTTTTCCAGATTGGCGTACTGTTCAATCCATTGACGTCGATTGTCGCCAGTCTGTATTTTTACTTCTATATCCGCAAGATGTTTTTTTGCATCAAGGGTTAATGTTTCAAACCGCTCTTTTTCAGAAGTAAATTCTTTGGAAAAATCCAGGTATTCGCTTTCCGATATAATTGCTTTTACTTTGTCTAAATACAGTTCCCGGATACATTTTGCATATTCAGCTGTTTTTTTCTGATAAGCGGCAAGATCCTTTTCTAGTCGTTTCTTTTGAACTGCCAGATGATTTTGGAATTCAATCCCTTTTTCTAGTTTATCCTTATCCAGATATTCTTCGGAAAGCCGGTTGATTTCCTCCATGACAGTCTGTTCTAATTTTGTCACGGAGATAAAAGCTCCTTCGCAGGCATCTTTAGAAACATGCCGGTTTGAACAGCAAAGGTAACGCCGTCCGTCTGACATTTTATGGGAGCGCATGGTATAGCCACAGTTGATACAACGGGCTTTCCGGGCAAACAAGCCGATTTCTCCTGTGGAAAATGGTTTTGCCCGCTGGTGAATGAGTGTCTGAACCTGATCCCATAATTCCCGGTCAATAATTGCTTCGTGAGTATCTTCTACAATATACCACTGACTTCTGGGCCGAGGCTTGTTTTGCTTTGTTTTATAAGAAACGCTCCCATATTTCCCCTGAACCATATTTCCAATATAAATCTCATTGACTAACATATCAGAGATTGCAAAGTATTTCCAGAGGGTGCTTTGTTTTCTTTTCGGCTGTTGATACCGTAAACCGTGCAACCGCTTGTACTCTGTTGGGTTTGGAATACCCCGGTCATTCAGCATCCGTGCAATCGCAGTCTTGCCGTATCCTTGTGAGAATAAAGTAAATATCTCACGGACAACCACAGCGGCTTCCTCATCGATAATTAAATGTCCCTTCTGTTCTGGGTCTTTTTTGTAGCCATATAAAGCGAAAGCACCAATATGTAACCCGTTTTCTCTCCGGTTTGTAAGCACACTCTTGATATTGTCGGACATATCCTCCAGGTACCACTCATTTACAAGGCCGTTAATCTGGCGTGACTTCTTATTCCCCTTATTGGCCGTGTCAGCATTGTCAACGATACTCACAAAGCGCACGCCCCAAATTGGGAACAGCCCATGAATATATTTTTCAACCAATTCTAATTCACGGGTGAAACGGGACTGAGTTTTGCAGAGAACAATGTGGATTTTCCCATGTTCTGCATCTGCCAGCAGTTTGTTAAATTCCGGTCGGTTCCGGTCTGCGCCTGTATAATCATCATCACTGTAAATCTGGTAAATATCCCAGCCTTGTTCCAACGCATATTGAATCAGCATGGATTTTTGGTTCTGGATACTGTTGCTGTCATCGTTTTCGGATCGTTTGTTTTTATCCTCTTCGGATAAGCGGCAATAAATACCAACTTTTAATTTTGGCATGTTCATTCTCCCTTGTCTGGGAAATCAAAAGCCCGTCACTGGCGGTTTTTCCATATGCTTAGCAACAAAAACAAACCATCCCTACATTTATATTATACAATGCAGCAGATGGTCTGTAAATGTTGTCAACCAGAGGCGGTTGTCCTCCTGCTGTTTTTCTCCCTCTGATTGATTAGTTCAATCCACCGCTTTGTAAATTCTTCTTTAGAATCTTTTTTATTGTCGTTTTTGAAGATATTTTTACAAATTACCTGCGTTTCATTTGCCATTCCGTTTCTCCTTTTGATTTGCAGTAATAGCCTATGCAGAAACGCCTGTACATTATGTGAATAGATTGCACATAGCCAGAAGCTTCGGTCCGGGTTGGCCCGAAACTGCCACATGAAAACAGGAATGCGCCCGGACAGCATAGAGCCATTGGGACGCATAAAATAAAATAGAATTTCAAGTGAAATAATATATCACCTATATAGCTAAAATATCCCAGAGGTGGAGTTGTACTTTTTTAATGAAAGTAATTTACATGATTATGGAAAATAGAAGCAAACATAGCAGTATCTATGTGGAACCGCCATATTCCATATAGAGTCTACGAATTGAGATAAAGAAATACAGCGGCCTTGTTTTCAAAACCGCTGTGGTGTAATATGGAAAATAAGAGCAAAAACTTGTCTGCCAGGCAGCGATTTTTTCTTTTTTGTCTTTGACAGATCAATATGTAAATGCTCAATCATTCAAACGAATCCGTTATTTGCTTGTCCTATAACAGAAGTTTTTCTTTCTCTGCAAGCTCTCTATGAATAGAAATTGCCACAAATACAGTAATCATTGCAGAAAGCAAATCGGCTATAGGCTGTGCGTAGAGAATACCACCAATTCCCCAGATCATAGGCAGAAATAAAATCACAGGCACAAAACAAATCCCTTGTCTGCACGCTCCCAGAACAAATCCTGCTGTTCCTTTGCCAAGTGCAAGTAGAAGAGAGGAATATACCGTATAAAAGCCAAAGAAGAAAAAGGATAATCCGTTTGCCATCAAGGATTTTTGACCGATAGAAATCATTTCCATATTCCCTTCCGTAAATCTGGCAATCATCTGTGCGGAGAATACAGCCATCCATACACCGGCAGCTACGCAGAAAATCGTAGACCATATAACAGAAGTTCGGATTGCCTCCCTCAAACGGTCAAATTTCTTTGCGCCATAACTGAATCCAGCAATCGGCTGAAAGCCTTTTAAAAATCCAAACACAACCAGGGTACCCATGGAAGTGATTCTTGTAACGGCTCCCATTCCGGCAATTACAGCATCACCATAATGATTTGCAGCCCGGTTAATCAAGGCAATGGAAAGACTGGTAAGAATCTGAAAAGTCAAAGTCGGAACCCCGATTTTTAATATTTCGGTTATCATTTCTTTGTCAGGACTAAAATTTTTCATGTGGAAGGTAAAAGCGCTTTTTCCCTGAATTATATAGAACAGATAAACCAAAGTAGACACAAACTGGGAAATAGCCGTAGCAATCGCAGCACCGGCTACACCAAGTTCCAATGTGTAAATGAAAACAGGGTCTAATCCAATATTCAATACAGCTCCTATTAACAAGGCACACATGGTTGTCTTTGCAGCTCCTTCACTGCTTACAATGTTATTCATGGTTACATTGAAGACATTGAGAATAGAGGAAATCACATAAATTCTTGCATAAGCCAGTGCATAGGGAAGAATCGTTTCCGTGGCTCCCAGGAAAAGTAAAATTGGTTTCAGAAAAATAGTTGAGATAAGAATCAGAGCTGCTCCGACTAAAAGGCTGCTGCATAAAGCCGTGCTGGCAACTTTGTCTGTCCGATTTTTGTCACCCTTACCTAACAATCTGGAAAGATAAGAGGCTGCTCCATTGCCAAACATTAGCCCCAGGCCGACAACGACCTGACCAAGAGGAAATACAACGGAGATTGCTCCCATCTGGCTCTCTCCCAAGCCTCCGACAAAATACGCATCCACCAGATTGTAAAGGGCGTTAATCAACATGCCGACCATAATTGGAATACCAAGAGCCATGAGAGCCTTTGGTACTGGTGCATTTCCTAATAGTTCTAATTTGTTGTTATGTTTGTCCATGTTTGATGAACTCCTTTCGTTTTCTGATTTTCACATTTTGGGTAGTACAGAAATCTACTTTATGGTACGAAGCGCCCCTGCTCCCAAGGTGTATGTATTATGGTGTAACCTTTGGGTATTTCCTTTGTGAACTCTGATTGTTTTATAGTAGTATAATTTATAGCATATATACTATAATCAATAATAGTATAAATTATAGTATATGTCAAGTACACGATCGCCGAAGTATCAATATCTTTTTCTTGACAACTAATATTAAATCAAATACTATAATTTATAGCAATACTTGGAAACGTTTGGAAGGGAGTAGTAAAGTGGCTACCATAGATTTGATTGTTTTAGGAATGCTAAAGAAGGCTCCTATGAGCGCTTATGACATACAAAAATTAGTAGATTACAGGAATATATCCAAATGGGTGAAAATCAGTACGCCTTCGATCTATAAAAAGACAATCCAGCTAGAGGAAAAGGGATTTATTGCAGGCGATATTGTAAAAGAAGGAAAAATGCCGGAAAAGGCAATCTATTCAT
Source organism: Lachnospiraceae bacterium (assembly GCA_022791975.1). Classification (GTDB taxonomy): domain Bacteria; phylum Bacillota; class Clostridia; order Lachnospirales; family Lachnospiraceae; genus RGIG4284. The sequence continues at coordinate 15,868 of JAAWAC010000055.1, forward strand.
TGACAGAAGCTGGGGAACGGGAATTTGAGAGACTTATGGCAGAGATTTCAGGCAAGCCTATCCGCATTTTTTTGGATTTTAATGCAGTGATTGTGAATTTGGATTCTCTACCGCCGGAAAAGCAAGGAGCGTGTATTGCAGACATAGAAAGCAATATCAAAGAATTAAAAATCTATCTGGAAGAGAATATACAGGCTAAGGAACATGTACCGGAAATTCCTGCAACGGGCATGGCAGTATTGAAACAACAGTTGGTTTTGGCCGAGGCGATTGAGGCATGGATTCTTTCATTGAAATCAGATTAAACATAGAGTTCTAAAGGTGGAGAAAGCCTCACGTTTGCACTGTTTTTGGAGACTTTTGCTAAATGGCTAGTTGGGAGCCTCTCCGCGGCCGCTCCGGTCGATGCTAAACGTGCGCCACTGGCGCACAGTACCTCAATTCCGGAATTTCGGGTCAGGTTGACCCGAAGTAACAGCATCGCTTTGCTTCTCAAAAGGCAAAAATAGCGGAAGAATTTCCTCCGCCATTCAAAAATGTATTCAATTTTCTGAAGCTAATTCTACCTCGTCCGTAAGCAGCACAGAACTGTCTATCTCAATATCCTCTGTTACCTTCAACAGCTCTGTTAAGTCATGCTGCTGTCCGATATTGGTAACATCAATCTTATCGACACAGACCCCAATCCACGGAAATTGCCTGCTTAATTCATCCATCAAATCATAGATATCCGCTGTACCGAGTTTTGTGTCCGATATGTAGCCGGAGCCTTGACGGTGGGAAAATTTATGCCGCTTGAAAAATCTGCACAAGTCATCATAGGCCTGCCGGTAGTTTGCTCCTGGATAATGTGCCTTTAACTGATGCGTATCCAAATCAAAATTGATTGCTTTAAAATATTTTCTCTCCAAACACTAAGCTCCCATAGCTTGTTTTTGTCTGTAATGGCTCAGCAAATCTTCCTCATTAAAATCGTCTGGACTTTCAGAGTCATCGCTGTCACAGAAAAGCCATTCTATCACATTCTCCATGAACCACGGCTGTCTTTTCAACGTATTGACAATTTTTCCAAACCGGCCATAATCGGTTGTATGCCCGTTATCACAGTACACCAGAGAGCCGGAAGTATCCTCCATGCGTGGAAGCCCCATTTTGAGGAAGGTGTTGTCAATCGCTTTATATATCCCATCCAGACGGTATTTCTTTTCGATATTGATTTTATTATCATCCATGCGGATAATCATTTTCAGCATAAGGGAATACCTCCTTGTGAACTAATACAGTTATTATACCATTATTAAGATAGTTCTACAATTATAAAATAAAGAATTGAATGTACTATTTGAAATATAAGCCCATAAAACAAAATAAAGATTTTTGCATCTAATATGGTTTTAATTAAGTTTCTCCCCATTAAATAGATATGGATGAGCTATAAATAATTGAAGAATATTTATTATTTTTTCGCGAGAGTTTGTATCTAACAAACATATTGCTGGTAAATCTCTAAATTTAAATAGCTGGTCATTGATACTATTATTATATTGCTGTAAAAATATAGAAAATAGTAATTTTTCTCCGCTGCCTAATCCCGTATATTTTTTACTTGCCTTTTCAAAATTACGTATATGTATTACATCCTCGTCAATCTTCCAAACGTCATCAAATTTTAAAAGCGGTGTAAAAAAAGTTTCTTCCCAAATAGCTCTGCAAACTTTTTCTAGAGTATATTTATAATATTTATCATTTACGGCTATAGAAATTTTCGACAATAGCTGTTTAAGGTATAAGGCGCCGCTTCTTAAATCAGCTTCTTTCGCTTTTTCGTCTTTTTTTTGGGCTACATATGATAAGATGCTTAAGTCTTTAAGGTTATCATGTACAATACCATTTCGTAGATTGGAAATATTTTTTATTTGGTTATTATCAATATCAACAGATATCTCCAATGTTTTTAAATAGAATTCAATGTAATTTGATAGGGTATCACTAGAATAAGAACGAATATATGAATTAATAATTTCCAGTGCAATTATGCTTGTTAGTGGACTTGAAATTATTAATTCTTTTGTAACGGTTATGTTTTTAGCGATTTTTTCCGGAAAGTTCGTTAAATAATACCTTACAGTTGCTGTTAATGTACTTTCAAATAGCGCATAAATATATATGTACTGAGATTCCATAGACTTTTTATCTAGTAAATTAAGGTTTTCTTCAATAGTGGCAATTCCTGTATCAATTTGACTAACCATTTCTTTACAAACAAATAATCTCATTATAAGTCCTCCATAGTCCAAATTTTATGAGGTACAATACTCTAAATGTATATGTTACGAAATATCCCCGGAAATCCAAATAAAAGGTAATATGATATTCCTATCTAAAAATATAAGTAAAATCTCTTTCAATATCGAGCCTTTTTCAAATATAAATCGTAACAGGACTATTAGGACTATTAAAACTTTATTGTTTTAGCTTTTTTCATATCAGCTTGCGTCAGTCTGCTTTCCTTCTCGTTAGGAAGGAGATCCACAGAAGCTGTGTAGGAATGGCCGTTTTTCCCCTATTTTCTGTATGTTGTTCTTACGCCATCGCCCCATCTGCTGCCAAATCCTCCGTTAAATCCGTAATGGGATCTCCTGTGGACTGGAAGGTGGATGCAGAGAAGGGGACTCCGGAAGCCGCCTGGGGCCAAAGACCAGCGGTGTGATCCACATAGTAGACGTCAAAGCCGGAGGCCTTTAGTTCTTCCATGGACATATTTTTGGTAAGCTGGTAAACGATGGTGCATATCATCTCAAAGTGTCCCAGTTCTTCGGTACCTACAGAAGCATCAGAAATGTTCCAGAGGGTTTAGGAATGTCCCAAGCCTTCCTGTTATAAGGTACAAGCCCACAGGAATACATTGTAGCGGGGAGGTGCTGGCAGATGAAGCGCGAGGAGTTTATTTATTCCGGAGAGCCTGTTCCACCGATTAGGGAGCAGGAGCATCCGGATTTTTATTTACAGCTTCAAAGGGTGATTCTGGCTAGATTGAAAGACAGGGAGCTTTTGACAGAACCAGAATATGTCCGCTGCATAGAGGACTTGGAGAAGCTGAAAAAGCCAGAAAATCTCGTAAAGGAGTTATTTTATGTGGACAGATAAATACGAGGCTTTGAACCAACAAAAATCTTTGAGACATGAGCAAATACGAGTGGCTGCCTACTGCCGTGTATCCACAGACAGAGAGGACCAGGCGAATTCCTTTGAAAGTCAGAGAATGTTTTTTAAACAATATATAGAGGGAAATCCAAACTGGGAACTGTATGAAATTTTTGCGGACGAAGGGCTGTCCGGAACCAGCACGAAAAAGCGCATGGACTTTCAGAGGATGATTGTATGCGCTAAAAATGGAAAGTTAGATCTGATTATTACCAAAGAAATCTCCCGGTTTGCCAGGAATACCCTGGACAGTATCTATTATACCCGGGAGCTGAAAAAGTTTGGGGTAGGAGTAATTTTTCTGAATGATAATATCAACACCCTGGATGGAGATGCGGAGCTTCGTCTGGCGATTCTCTCCTCCATTGCACAGGAGGAAAGTCGCAGAACCTCCCAGAGGGTAAAGTGGGGACAGAAGCGCCGGATGGAGCAGGGGGTGGTATTTGGCAGAAGTCTGCTTGGGTATGATGTGAAGGAGGGAAAAATATCGGTAAATGAGGAAGGGGCTAAAGTCGTCAGGCTGATCTTTCAAAAATTTGTGGAGGAGGGGAAGGGGGCCCATGTGATTGGTCGGGAGCTTGGGGAAATGGGGATAAAGCCCATGCGGGTGGAAAAATGGCAGAGTACAGTGATTCTTCGCATTCTCCGCAATGAAAAATATTGTGGGGACTTGGTACAAAAGAAAACCTATACGCCGGACTTTCTTTCTCACGAAAAGAAGTATAACCGAGGGGAAGAGGAATTTATTATAATTCGGGACCACCATGAACCCATTATTTCCCGGGAGCTGTTTGTCAAGGCTAACCGCATGCTGGACCAAAAATCCGTTTCTCAAAAGGGACAGGTAAAATACAGCGGACGTCATGGATTTTCCGGGAAGCTGAAATGTGGCAGGTGTGGGGCCAGCTTTGTGGCCAGATATAAAGCCAGAAAGGATGGCAGCCAGTATCAGGCCTGGCGCTGTCTGGAGGGCGTAAAAAATGGCAGATCTCATTTAGACAAGGAGGGGAGACTGGTGGGCTGCCCAGCAGAGAGCATTCACAATGAGGATGCTCTTTTGCTAATGACCTTGGTGCTACAGGAGCTTCCGGTGGACAGGGAGGGAATCGTTGGGACTTTGCTCTCCATAATAAAAAGGGAGCTGTCTCCAGATGGGACAGAAAATCAAACAAATGTTCTAATGGAAAGGTTGGAGGCTATAAGACAGGAGATCTGCAAACTTTTGAATGGGCAGGAATGGGGGGAAGAGTTTTACGCACAGATTCTGGATAAGATGGTGATTGAGAGCCGGGATGCCATCGATCTGTATTTAAAAGGACTTCCCATAAAGTGGAGTTATACCCGGAGAAACAAGCAGAGCTAAATTTGAGAATCAGTGGAAGGGGCCTGTTCCCTGCATTGATTCCGGTAAGCCATGGGACTTAAGCCTTGGATGCGGCGGAAGCTCTGGGAGAAATAGCTGGGGGAGGAAAAGCCCAGCATTCCAGCAATCTGGGAGAGGGACATGCGGGTTTCCGATAAAAGATACAAGCTTTCCTGTATCCGGCAGGACAGCAGGTAGTTAATGGGAGAAGTGCCGTATTCCCGGTTAAAGGCATGAGAGAGATAATATTTGCTTACATGAGCCACGGCAGCCAGATCATCCAGGGTGAGACTTTCCTTAAAATGATTTTCAATGTAGCGGCGAACTATGGCGCATTCCTTGCTGGACTTGTGGACAGCGGGCACAAAGGTGACGGTAAACTGACTGCGGCGCATAAGGAGCAGCAGAACCACCTCCAACAGATCCTGGCAGATGGTGTTGTAGCCGGGGAGCCTGGTCTCAAGCTCCTTTAATAGACAGCGCAGATAAAACAGGATTTGCTCGCCACCTGACTGAAAATGGATGATGGAGTAACCATCTCCTCCATCGTCTCCGGAGATAGCCTCCAGGCCGTCCACGCCCATGACAATATATTCCAGGGACTGTTCCTCAGAGCTGATTTCTGTGTGCTCAATACTGGAATTCACAATAATCACATCGCTGATGCCAATGGGCACGGTTTTGTTGGTCAGCCGAAGCTGGCCAGAGCCTCCGGTGACAAAAAATACCTCGGCACAGGGATGGGTATGAAGAATAGAATGCCACTCGGGACTGTAGCGGGTGACACTCACATAGAGAAGCTTGGTGACAGAGCGGTCAACCGGGTTAACGGCCAGGGGATCGACTACATAATGGCTGGTACTCATGGAATTAGGAACCCCTCCTTTTTGGATGTGTTGGCGGAAAAGACGGCAATAAATATAAAAAAAAGAGCAATAAAACCAAAAAAACTAAAAATATCTGTCTTTATTATATAACTTTTCTGTGGGAAAGACAAGAAATAATCCAGAAGATATAAGAAGTTACTGGGAATAAGAAAAAGAATGAGGACAGAATTAGTCAACCTGTATAAATTAATCCCTGGGTAAAATGAAAAATATATAATATTATCCAAAATAAGCAAGATATATAAAGAAATGAGCAATATCGGTATTGGAAAGAAAGGGGGCTGTTGTTATACTTAGGACGGACAGCAAGGGAAAGCATAAGAATCCAATTTATTACACATCTATCAGGAGGTAGGATTATGAAAAAGATACTCAGTATCCTTTTAGTGGCAGCGCTGACCATGTCTACGCTGGCTGGCTGCTCCGGCGGCAAGGAGGAGAAACCTGCAGAGACCCCGTCCACAACGGAAGGACAAGGAGAGGCGCAGGAGGAGACACCAGAGGCGGAGACGCCAGCAGAGGGAGCGACCATTAAGGTGGCTGCCATTGAGACTGCTTACGGCAGCCAGATGTGGAAGGATGTCTGCGAGGCCTTCACAGCAGAGACTGGAATCAACGTAGAGCTGATTATTGACAAGAATCTGGAGGATGTAATTGGACCCTCCATGCAGGCCGGAGATTATCCCGATGTGATTCATCTGGCTACGGGACGTGAGAAGGCTCTGACTGAGACCTTTATCAAGGATCAGAACATTGTGGATATCACAGATGTTCTCTCCATGACTGTGCCTGGGGAGTCTGCCAAGGTGGGCGACAAGATCGCCGGTGGCTTCACCGAGACCAGCTTGACCAATCCCTATGGAGACGGAAAGACTTATCTGGCACCCATGTTCTATTCACCCTGTGGTCTGTTCTACAATGCCGGCCTGTTTGAGGAAAAGGGTTGGAACGTACCAACTACATGGGATGAGATGTGGGAGCTGGGCGACAAGGCTGCTGCTGAGGGAATCGCTCTGTTTACCTATCCCACTACCGGTTACTTTGATGCATTCTTCTATGCATTGATGTATTCTGTGGGTGGCGCTGATTTCTTTGACAAGGCCACCAATTATGAGGAGGGTATCTGGGATACCGAGGAAGCAAAGACCTGCTTTGATATCGTAGCCAAGCTGGCTACCTATACGGAGAAGACCACTCCAGCTCAGGCCAATGATCAGGATTTTACCAAGAATCAGCAGCTGGTTCTGGACAATAAAGCACTGTTTATGCCCAATGGTACCTGGATCGTAGGTGAGATGGCAGAAGCTCCCAGAGCCGATGGCTTTAAGTGGGGAATGACAGCTCTACCGGCCGTAACAGCAGGTGGCGAAGGTTACAGCTATACCTGGTTTGAGCAGGCATGGATTCCCGGTGGAGCTCAGCATCAGGATGAGGCAAAGCAGTTTATTGCATTCCTGTACAGTGATACCGCATGTGGAATTTTTGCAAATGCAGTTAATGCAGATGGAGAGCCGGCCCCGGCTATTCAGCCTGTGCTGGGCATTGCAGAAACCTTGCAGGGAGACAACCAGATGTTCTATGCCATCTATGACAATGGTGCAAAGGCTGCTATGGGTAATTTCGCAGCATACGACAGCGGTGTGGTAGGTGTAAGCAACCGTGAGGTATGGTTTGATCCGGTAAACTCTCTGGTATCCGGCAATATGACGGAGCAGGAGTGGATCGATGGAATCAAATCAGCTAGTGACCAGATGCGTGCAAATCTGATTCAGTAATCGGATTGCCTGCAATCGGTATTGCAAAAGTGAATGAGGAAACGGCGGTGGCAGGCTGCTCACCGCCGTTTTTTTAAAAGCAGGAAATGTTCCGGGGAATGAAAGAATGTCCGAAGAGCATGGACCGCAATGAAGGAAAGGAGCTCTGACGTATGAAGAAACGTTCTGGCCGTAACGGATTTATCTTTTTGTGTGCGGCACCCGCAGTGATTTTGTTCACTGTTTTTATGATCATTCCTACGATTAATGTTTTTCGAATGTCTCTGTTTCGGCGCAGCGCTTATTCCACTACCGAAGATTTTGTGGGGCTGGAGAATTTTACACGTCTGATGAGTGATGCAAACTTTATCCGCTCCATACAAAATACCATTCTTTTGATTGTGGTGGTGACCATTGTAACGTTCGCCTTTGCGCTGGTGTTTGCCGCCATTTTAACCAGAGAGAAGATTAAGGGACAGAATTTTTTCCGGATTATTTTCTATATTCCGAATATTTTGTCGGTGGTGGTAATTTCAGCGATTTTCAGTGCCATATATGATACCAACAATGGTACGCTCAACAGCCTTTTATCCCTGTTTTCCGGTAAAACCATTGCGATTTTATGGAAGGGGGAGAACATGGTGATGGTCAGCCTGATCATTGCTATGGTTTGGCAGGCTATCGGCTATTATATGGTTATGTATATGGCTTCCATGGCCAGCATTCCCCAGAGCCTGTATGAGAGTGCGGGACTGGATGGTGCAGGTCGGATCACGCAGTTTTTCCAGATTACTTTGCCACTGATTTGGACCAATATCCGCACCACGCTGACCTTCTTTATTATCAGTACCATTAACATGGCGTTTCTGTTTGTAAAGGCCATGACCTCCGGTGGTCCCAACGGTGCATCTGAGGTGGCGCTGTCTTATATGTATAAGCAGGCTTACACCAATTCCTCCTATGGATATGGAATGGCTATCGGTGCGCTGGTGTTTATTTTTTCCTTTGGGTTGTCGGCGCTGATCAATGTGGTTACCAAACGGGAACCCCTGGAATTTTAAGGAGGGCGGTCTATGGAACGGACAAAAAAATCTTCGGCCGAGGGGCTGTACAAGGCTTTTATCTATGTGGCGTTGATCACGCTTGCTGTGACCATCCTTGTGCCGGTGGCCTGGGTGTTTATGGCTTCTATAAAGGAAAACAGCGAGTTTTATGGGAACCCCTGGGCGTTGCCTGCTGGGTTCTATATTCAGAATTTTGCCGATGCCTGGGGAAAGGCCAGAATGGGCGAGTACATGCTGAATTCTGTCCTGGTAACGGTGCTTGCCCTGGGGATTCTCCTGGTGGTGGCACTGCCTGCGGCTTATGTGCTGTCCCGCTTTGAATTTCGGGGACGGAAATTTTTAAATGCGGCCTTTATGGGAGGGCTGTTTATCAATGTAAACTATATTGTGGTGCCTATTTTCCTTATGTTGGTGGACGGGGATAAATTTTTGCGGAGCCTGTTTGGGGACGGCTTTCTGTTGAACAATATTTTGGTGCTGGCAGTGGTCTATGCGTCCACGGCTTTGCCTTTTACGGTCTATCTGTTGTCTGGGTATTTTGCCACCCTGGCCCATGATTATGAGGAGGCGGCCTATATAGACGGGGCAGGCTATGGAAAAACTATGTTGAAGATTATTTTTCCTATGGCTCAGCCCTCTATTATCACCGTGATTTTGTTTAATTTCCTGTCCTTTTGGAATGAGTATATTATTGCGATGACACTGTTGTCAGATCCCCAGGGAGGAAAGACACTGCCTGTGGGATTGATGCAGCTGACCCAGGCGCAGCAGTCGGCAGCCCAGTATGGTCAGCTTTATGCAGGGCTGGTTCTGGTAATGCTTCCCACGTTGATTCTCTATATTTGTGTCCAGAAAAAGCTGACACAGGGTATGACGCTGGGCGGTCTGAAAGGGTAAGGTGAGAGCATGAAATTCTGGAAAGAGCATGTAGCTTTGCGGATATGGTTTATGGTGGTGTTTTTTGTAGCAGGTTTAGGCTTGGTAATCGGCGGCTGGAAGATGACAGGGAAGCTTTTGGGGCTGGGCCTGATGGTGTTGGGGTTGATTCTGCTTTTGGCAGCGATTATGATTTATAATAAGCCCTTTGAGGATTCGAAGCGTCGGCTTTGACCTGTTACAATGAGGTGGGCAGATCTGGTGAGAGATTCTGCTGGACATAGAACAGATTATCGAGGTATTGCAGATGAGCAAGGATTTTGAGATGAGCGGGCGGGTTACGATTCCCACAGATGTGGATGTGGTGCCGGAGACGCTGGAGCTATTGAAGCGGTGGGGAGCGGATGCCATCCGTGATTGTGACGGCACGGATTATCCGGAGGCATTAAAAGGGGTGGATGCAAAGGTATATTCCACCTATTATACCACCAGAAAGGATAATGCCTGGGCGAAGGCAAATCCGGAGGAGGTACAACAGTGTTATATTATGACCGGGTTTTATACGGCAAAGGAGGAGGCCCTGCGGATTCCTCTTATGGCAGGTATCAGCCCGGAGCTTCTGGCCGTCAATACCAGAGATGACAAAAAGCGCTGGTGGGAGGTAATGGATAGGACGGAGGGGCTTCCTGTGGAGCCGGAGGCCTGGACCTATGAGGAGGAGAGTGGCTGTGTGGTGCTGCCCAATCCCAAGGCCTGGCATGAATACACCGTGAGTTTTTTAGCCTATCTGATTTGGGATCCGGTGCATATGTACAATGCTGTGGTCAATGATTGGAGCAATTTTGAGCATCAGATTACTTTTGATGTGCGCCAGCCTAAGACCCGGGATTATACAATGAAGCGGTTGCGGCAGTTTGTGAAAGAGCACCCTTACGTAGATGTGATCCGGTATACCACATTTTTCCATCAGTTTACCCTGGTCTTTGATGAGCTGAAGCGGGAGAAATATGTGGACTGGTACGGCTACTCCGCGTCTGTGTCTCCCTATATTTTGGAGCAGTTTGAGAGAGAGGTGGGATATCGGTTCCGGCCAGAGTTTATTATTGACCAGGGGTATTACAATAATCAATACCGGGAGCCCAGCCAGGAGTACAAGGATTTTATGGCTTTTCAGCGCCGGGAGGTGGCGGCTCTGGTAAAGGAAATGGTGGATCTGACCCATGAACTGGGAAAGGAGGCCATGATGTTCCTGGGGGACCACTGGATTGGCACGGAACCATTTATGGAAGAATTTTCCAGTACAGGACTGGATGCTGTGGTTGGTTCTGTGGGAAATGGTTCCACCCTGCGGTTGATTGCGGACATTCCTGGAGTGCGCTATACAGAGGGGCGATTTTTGCCCTATTTTTTCCCGGATACCTTTCATGAGGGAGGCGATCCGGTGAAGGAGGCACGGGAGAATTGGGTGACGGCCCGGCGGGCGATTCTGAGAAAGCCTATTGACCGGATTGGCTATGGGGGATATTTGAAGCTTGCCTGCCAGTTTCCGGATTTTATCGAATATGTGGAGAGTGTGTGCAGGGAATTTCGGGAGCTTTACGCCAATATTCGGGGTACGGAGGCCTTCTGTCAGAAGAGGGTGGCAGTGTTCAACTGCTGGGGGCGTATGCGCTCCTGGGGCTGTCATATGGTGCACCATGCTCTTTACCAGAAGCAGAATTACAGCTATGCAGGGGTGATTGAGGCTTTGTCAGGGGCACCCTTTGATGTGGTGTTTTTATCCTTTGATGAGATTCGGGAGAATCCCCAGGTGCTAGAGGGGATTGACGTGCTGATCAATGTGGGGGACGGAGATACGGCTCACACGGGTGGCGCGGTCTGGGAGGACATAACAGTGTCCTCGGCTATCCGGGAGTTTCTCTACAAGGGCGGCGGCCTTATCGGTGTGGGAGAGCCTTCCGGACATCTCTACCAGGGACGGTATCTGCAGCTGGCCTCGGCTTTGGGTGTGGAGAAGGAGACTGGCTTTACTCTGGGATATGATAAGTATAATTGGCAGGAGCATCCGGATCATTTTATTCTGGAGGATTGTAAGGAGCCAGTGGATTTCGGGGAAGGAAAAAAGAGCATTTATGCCCTGGAAGGAACACAAGTTCTGGTGCAGAAGGATAAAGAGGTGCAAATGGCTGTGAACGCCTACGGAGACGGCCGCTGTGTGTATATTTCCGGGCTTCCCTACAGCTTTGTCAACAGCCGGATTCTATACCGGGCGGTGCTTTGGAGCAGCCACAGTGAGGATCAGCTACACCGGTGGTTTTCCAGCAACTGCAATGTGGATGTCCATGCCTATGTTAAGAACGGGAAGTTCTGTGTGGTAAACAATACCTATGAACCCCAGTCTACAATGGTTTATAAGGGGGATGGTGAGAGCTTTGCACTGGAGCTTGCAGCCAATGAGATAAGATGGTATGAGATTTAAGGAAGAAACAGGGGCTTTTGCCAAAGGGGCAGGGCCCCTTTGCTTTGCAGTTTGGAACATTTTTAGGGCTTCCGTACCGATATCAGTCAGTATTGCCATCCCTTCTTTGTAGGGCATGGTATAACGCTGAGAGAGGTAGCGCATGGAGGCGCCCAGCTCTCCGTCTGGTCCACCATACCCCGAAAAGTTATAATACCCGAAAAACACAGTAAATAGCAAGGTTTTTTGCCTTTTTGTCATAAATGATTTTATCACAGATAGACCGGATAGAACGGGCCTTTACTTCCTTTGTGACATCTGATTGCAGAATATCCATCACACTGCGGACACGAAGCAGCATTTCCATTTTGTGTGCTTCTGTGTCCGGTGATGGGGATGCCGTTTCTATGTTTTCTATTTGTTTCTGGAGCCGTTTCTGCTCCGCTTGTATCAGTACTTTATTTTGACGGTACTCCTCTAGGGTGTCCACCCCATCCTGGTATGCGGCTTTCACGCGCTTTTCTTTTTCCAGAAGCCGCTGAAGAGAATCTTTCAGGATAGCCAGCTCTTCATGAGGCTGGGGACACAGGGAGAGCTCTTCCCGGTATTCTATGGTGCCAGAGAGAATGTGTTCCCTTAGGGTATCCAGCACAGCTTGCTCCAGAAGCCGGGCAGATATGTAGTGGGAGACCTGGCATTTTCCTTTTCCATAGGAGATACACTGAAAGCCTCCGGATGCTGGGCTGTAGGTGAGAGAGGAGCCACAGGAGGAGCATTTGACCAGGTTTCCCAGCCAGTGGCTATAGGCTTTGGCTGGCCGGCCTTTTGGCTGCTGGTATTGCCGGTGGATTTCCTCTTGCACCTGGTCAAAGATTTCTTCTGAGATAATAGGGGGGATTTGCTTTCCTTTTACCAAAACCATGTCAGGGCTGGTGGCGGTGGGGCTCCGCAACTGTTTTTTGCCTACATTCCAGCGGTTATAGCCTTTGTAAACAGGATTTTGCAGTAAATATTTTACTGTGCGGTTTTCCCACAGACCTCCCCGGTGGGTAGGAATGCCCATATCATTTAACAGTTTAGCAAGGGTGGAAAAGCCCTGGTGCTCCTGCAAAAATTTTTGAAATAGCAGCTGTAGGATCTTGGCTTCCTCCGGAATGATTTCCAGGCCTTCTGGGATATTTCGATATCCGAAGGGGGCAATCGCCTGGTAACGGCCTCTTTTGGCATTTTCGTTCATGCCGCGTTTCACCTCCCCGGAGAGACGAATGGAATAATATTCGTCCATCCATTCGATGATCCGTTCAATAAGGGAACCAAAGGGGCCCTCAACCAGGGGTTCAGACACGCTGAGAACCTCCACACCGACCTTTTTTAGCAGAGACTTATAAACAATACTTTCTTCCTGATTGCGGGCAAAACGGCTGAATTTCCACACCAGAAGAACATCTACCGGGTGTTCTTTGGATTTGGCCCGGGCAATCATTTCCTGGAAAGCGGGGCGTTTTTCGGCTTTCCGGCCGGAGATGCCGGCATCTATGTAAATGTACTCCAAAACAATGTGATTTGCCTTGGCATAATCCCGGATAATGTGTTCCTGGGAGTCTGGGGAGAGCTCCTCCTGATCGTGGGTGCTGACCCGGATATAGGCGTATCCGGAGCGGAGTTTTTGGGGCTGTGTCATGGTGAGTATCATCTCCTAGTACATGTATATGTCTGGCGGCTTATTTTGTTGCCGTTGGGCTGTGGGAAAAAGAGTATAAAAAATACAGCCTGCAAAAACGTTTGTTCGCTTGCATTGGCTGCCCGGAGATGATGCAATATCTTCGTTTGGGGCGTAGTATCTTTGGAGATATGCTAGGCCGGTTCCCTGTTGGCGCAGGGGACCGGTTTTTCAGTTGGTGATAAATGGTGGGCCAGGGGTTGACGCAAACTATTTTAATAATTCAGAAATAGTGATTGAAAATCCCGGAAAAATATTTATTTTTACCGGAGAATCAAGTTGTAATCCATTTTGCGGCTGGATGGAGAAACAATTTCCACAATAACTAGCAGCATTACCACCGCCAGAATTAGAGGAATTTCCGCTACTTTGGGTTCTATATGTCTGGGCAGTTTGCTGTTTTCCAGCTTTACTTCGACGATAGACCTGGTATACCTTTTACAATTCAAGTACTGATATGTATGGTTAGAAGAAGATAATATAATTATCAATGGAGACATTTTTGAATAATTGTTTTAATGATGCGGAAAATAATGGAAGTAAAAGCAAATCCATATAAAAATCCAGTTATAACCCGTTTACGATTTGTGGATTCATAAGCAGTAACATATTGTAGAGTTCCATCTATTGCCAATGGAAACAGCAACACCGTTATACAATAGCCAAAAGAATAGAATGGTATTGTAATCAAAGCAGCAAGATAGCCCAGGGCGATGCCGGTACAACGTGCGCATAGAGGAAACTGATATCCATTTATAAATAGACTGCGTTCGGGTTTTTGATGGCAGTTACAATATTTTGAGCATAGTTCCATAGATCGTATCCAGATAGCATCTTTTTTATTCATGCTTTAAATTTCCGGCCGCAGTTAGGGCAAATCCAATAGTTTGTGGATTGAATGGTTTTTCCTTTACCACAGGCCCCACAAAGTAAACCGATTGGGCCGAGTAGCAAAACACCACAACATCCTTTACTTGCTGAAAAATCTTTTCCAGAGGATGTGATCTCGGTTGTAATCTGACAATTTTCGTTTCCGCATTTTGGACATCTCATAATAAATTCTCCTTTTGTCACATATATTTTTGTTTTTATAATTACTGTCCCAACATTACTAGAACGGATATTATTTTGTAATCTTGTCAAAATCCCCATTACAAATAAGCCACATTTCATGTAAATAAGTCTGCATCCTCTGTTCAAAGGTTAACCATGTATTCAGAATTACAGCATAGGCATTATGTGGATTTGAAACCGTATATCCTGCAATATTGACAGGAAGATAATAGAAGCTAAAAACTTGCTTCAAGCTCAGCAGGGGAGGCCATTAAAAGGAGTTACATATCAATACGTTGCACTGAGATAGCAGGCACAGTAATTTGTCCGCCTAAGGTTGACTGGTATGTGATAGTGCCAGCAGAGATTCCATAAATTGTGATGATATCATCTTCCAGAATACGAGATTCCGTGATTGATGCATCGTATTCACAAAAGACAACTTTGTCATAATCTTTATTAATAGCTAAACGGATTTGGATAGTATCAGATCCTTCAATGACTTGAATAACTTTTCCTGTAAATTTAACTTTTTTATCAATGAAGTCATCAGGATTTCTGGCAATGTTGTCATAGGTGATACCTGTCTCATAACCTTTGGCTTCTTCAGCAGCCTGTGCAGCAGCGGCTTCAGCAGCAGCGGCTTCTTCAGCGGCCTTCTGTTACGCTATAATTTTGTCAGCTTCAATTTGACGGGCCTCAATTTCAGCAGCTTCGAGATTCTCGTAGGGTTCCATTTTTTCCTTGTAAGAAGCGTATTCTGATTGTAAGTCATCAAAGTTTTTTTGCAATTCTTCTTTATCTGAAGTAAGGCTATCGTAATTTGATTGAAGTGTGTCAAGTTGTTGTTGTAGGGTATCAGATTGTTGCTGAAGAGCATCGTATGTTTCCTGCGGTACGCCTTTGGAACAAGCGGATAAAAGAGCCATTGAAATGAGAGTAAGGAATAAAAATAACAATTTTTTCATGGCAGAGAATCCTTTCTTTTGAATTTGGCTAGGCTAGTACCATAAATAAAGTATACCACAGAAAAGAAGAAAGTGAAAGCAAGTACAAGCAAAAAAGAAATGATAGAAGGTTCCTCTGGAGCACGGAGGCTATAGCTTAGTGGACACTGGACTGTTGGCATTTAGGCCTTTGAAAGCCGCTTGTATCAGGGGCTTTCGGATACGTTCAACAGAGGGGTGGGATATCTATAGGTCCTGTGCTCTATTTGTTCCACAAAAGCTAACAGACGAAGAAGGAACCGGTGCGACAGCGGCGGTGACGCAACCAAGTCCTTTGGGACATCACCCCCCGAATTGCTCTCTAAAAACGTGCGAGCCTCGAAAGTATCCCCATCCGGAAATATCAAACTTATGGCATTTCACTCGTGCATTATGCTATTGGGATGTGTTAAAATAAAGCTGAATTTCAGAATTTGTTTTTATTTTTTGGGGAAGGAGGTGACGGGATGCCAAAGGTAGCTTATTCTGAGGAGGATAGAGAGCGCATCAAAAGGGAACTTGTTGCAGTTGGTCTTGAACTAATGGCAAAACAAGGGATACAGCATACGACTGTGGAGCAGATATATAAAAAAGTTGGTATTTCACGAACTTTCTTTTATTCTTTTTTTGCAACAAAAGAA
>JAAWAC010000056.1 GCA_022791975.1 Lachnospiraceae bacterium
ACACAAAAAACAGCGTAGACCCCGCAAAGCCACAAAAGGATTGATGGACGCAAAAGCGGCCAGAAATGCTTTAAGGGCGGGTGGCTTTGGGGGGACGAAGCGGAACTTATAATAGGAGGATTGTCTTATGTTTTATTTTGATCCAACGTATATATTAGTGCTGATTGGTGCTGTGATCTCCATGATAGCCTCGGCCCGGGTAAACAGCACCTATGCCCGGTATAGCAAGGTGCGCAGTGCCTCGGGCATGACTGGCGCTCAGGCGGCGGCACGGATTATGAACCAGGCGGGGCTCTATGGTATTCGCATTGAGCATATTTCGGGAAATCTGACGGATCACTATGATCCCAGAAGTAAGGTTTTGCGGTTGTCGGACAGTGTCTATCAATCTGCGTCCATTGCAGCCATTGGCGTGGCGGCTCATGAGTGTGGGCATGCTATTCAGGATCAGGAGGAATATTTCCCCTTGAAATTTCGAAATACCCTGGTACCGGTGGCTAATATTGGCACCAAGCTGGCTATTCCGATTATTTTAGTTGGTGTGGTGTTTTCTGCCTCCCAGACCTTGATTAACATTGGTGTGGTGCTGTTTTCTCTGGGGGTGTTGTTCCAGCTTGTGACCCTTCCGGTGGAGTTTAATGCCTCCCGGCGGGCCATTGGGATTCTGGAGGGAACGGGAATGCTCTATGGTCAGGAGGTGGATGGAGCGAAAAAGGTACTGGGAGCGGCGGCCATGACCTATGTGGCGGCAGCGGCGGCCTCTATCCTGTCCCTGTTGCGGCTGATGCTGTTGTTTGGAGGAAGAAGGAGCGATGACTAAGACGGATACCAGAGAGCTGATTCTGGGAATCTTGCTGGAGATCGACGGCCAGAAAGGGTTTAGCCATGTGGTTATCCGCAATGTGCTGGATAAATACCAGTATCTGGAAAAACAGGAGAGGGCTTTTCTAAGCCGGGTGGCTCAGGGAACCCTGGAGCGGAGACTGGAACTGGACTATATTCTCAATCAGTTTTCCAAGGTTTCTGTAAATAAAATGAAACCGGTAATCCGCAATCTTTTGCGAATGTCTGTATATCAACTGAAGTATATGGATCGGGTGCCGGATGCAGCTGTTTGCAACGAGGCCGTAAGGCTGGCGCGGAAAAAAGGGTTTGCCAGTCTCACAGGCTTTGTAAATGGTGTTTTGCGTAGTATTGCCCGGGGCATAGGAGAGATCTCCTATCCTCCGGACCCGCGGATCATTTCCCTGGAGCAAAAGGAGAGAAAGAGCCAGAATGATTTAGAGAAGCTTAAAGAACAGACGGCGGAATATCTCTCCGTAAGGTATTCCATGCCAGCCTGGATTGTGAAGGAATGGCTGGGGGAATATGGAAGGGATGTGACGGAGGGAATGCTGGCGGCCTTTCTTTTGGAGGCGGTCACCACCATTCGGGTAAATACTGGGCAAATCACTCCCAAAGAGCTGCAAAGCCGGTTGGAGGCGGAGGGAATAGAGGTGGAGACCATCCCAGAGATTCCCTATGCCTTACGTATCCGAGGTTATGATTCTCTGAGACGTATTCCGGCTTTTCAGGAGGGACTATTTTTTATACAGGATATAAGCTCTATGCTGGCCGTGGAGGCAGCGGAGGTAAAAAAGGGCAGCTGTTGTCTGGACGTATGTGCAGCTCCGGGGGGAAAGGCCATGCAGCTCTCTCAGCTTCTGGAGGGAACGGGACTTGTGGAGGCCCGGGATCTGACAGAGGATAAGGTACGGCTTATAAAGGAAAATGTGGAGAGACTGAAAGCTTCCCAGATTCGGGTTCGGGCTTTTGACGCCCGGGTTTTAGATAAAGAGATGATAGAAGAGGCAGATGTGGTTTTGGCAGATCTGCCCTGTTCTGGACTTGGCGTTCTGGGAAAGAAGCCAGATATTAAATATCGGATAACGCCTCAGAGCATGGAGGAGTTGGCAGGCCTTCAGAGGGAGATATTGGAAACCGCATGGCGGTATGTAAAACCGGGGGGTACTCTGATTTACAGCACCTGTACCATAAACGCACAGGAAAATCAGGAGAATGTCCGCTGGCTTTTGGAGCACGCGCCCCTGGTACTGGAGCCCTTGCCAAGAACTGTCACAGATTTTGCGGGGAAAACCCTGGGAACCCAGGAGACAGGCATGTGCCAACTGTTGCCTGGAGAATATGGAAATGACGGATTTTTCATTGCCAGGTTTCGGAGAAGGGCAAAGGAAGAGGAGGCGGCCCAGGCAAGAGCAAATACCTGCCAAACAGAGGAGAAAAGGGCTGCGAACAGAGGATGACGACGAAAACGAAAAAAATAGATATGAAATCCCTGACCCTGGAGGAGTTGACAGTGGAGATGGACCGGCTGGGGGAGAAGGCTTTTCGAGCAAAGCAGCTTTACAGCTGGATGCATGAAAAATTAGCCCTGGGCTTTGAAGAGATGACGAATTTATCCAGGCAATTTCGGGAAACCTTACAGGAGAAGTATGTGTATGTGACCTTAGAGCCGGTGGAGGTGCAGACCTCCCATATAGATGGAACACAGAAATATTTGTTCCGTCTGCCAGACGGATTGGTGATTGAGAGCGTGCTAATGCGGTACAGGCACGGAAATTCTGTCTGCATTTCCTCCCAGGCAGGCTGTCGGATGGGGTGCCGGTTTTGTGCTTCCACCATTGGAGGGCTGGAGCGATCCTTACGTGCATCGGAAATGCTGGAGCAGATCTACCGCATTCAGAAGCTATCCGGAGAGCGGGTGAGCCATGTGGTGGTTATGGGGACCGGAGAGCCTCTGGATAATTACGAAAATCTGCTGCGGTTTTTAGGGCTTTTAACCGGGGAGGGTGGCCTTCATATTAGCCAGCGCAACGTGACGGTATCCACCTGCGGGATTGTGCCCAATATCCTGCGGCTTGCCCAGGAGGGATTACAGATTACCCTGGCTTTGTCTTTGCACGCAGCAACCCAGGAGAAAAGGCGGGAGTTGATGCCGATTGCAAATAAATACCAGTTGTCAGAGGTTCTTTCCGCCTGTGAGGAATACCAGAAAAAAACAGGCCGGCGTATGACTTTCGAGTACAGTCTGGTTGGGGGTGTCAATGATTCTTTGGAGGATGTAAGACAGCTGGCCGCCATAGTAAAGCCCCTGCATGGGCATGTAAATCTTATACCAGTGAACCCGGTAAGGGAGAGAACATTCTCTCAACCGGAGAAAAAAGTTGTGAACGATTTCAAAAATAATCTTGAAAATTATGGAATAAATGTTACTATAAGAAGGGAAATGGGGCGCGATATTGATGGCGCCTGCGGACAACTTCGAAAGAGTTACATGGAGGGGAGGAGCCAATGCTGATATCATTTGGATTAAAGGATGTAGGCCGGGTGAGAAGTATCAACCAGGACTATTTCTTTATTTCAGAAGGGCCGGTGGGAAATCTGCCAAACCTCTTTATGGTGGCGGACGGCATGGGCGGGCATAAGGCCGGAGACCTGGCTTCGGAATATACGGTATCTATGGTGAGAGAAGCCGTGTCCAAAAGTATGCAGACAAACCCGTTTCAAATTTTAAAGGGCGCAGTTCAATATGCCAACCAGAAGCTTCTGGAAAAATCCAGGGAATCTTTAGAATATACAGGTATGGGGACGACACTGGTCATTGCGACCGTAGATCAGGATCGCCAGATAGCCTATGTGGTGAATGTGGGAGACAGCCGTTTGTATAAGGTGGGCACTTCCATGGTACAGATTACGGTGGATCATTCTCTGGTGGAGGAGATGATCCATTTGGGAGAGATTTCAAAGGAAGCAGCCAGAAATCATCCTGATAAACATATTATTACGCGTGCGATAGGCGTATCGGAGCGGGTGGACCCGGATTACTTTGACACCACATTCAGCAGTGGAGAGAGTTTGCTGCTGTGCTCTGATGGCCTGACCAATATGCTGGAGGACAAAGAGATTGCCGGGGTTATGAGCGGACCGGGCACGCCGGAGGAAAAGGCGCGCAGACTGGTTTTAGAGGCCAACAGCAAAGGTGGAAGAGACAATATAGCGGTCGTAGTAATTGAGCAGGAATAGATGAGGTGGAAATATGATTAGATTAGGAATGTTTTTGGGAGACCGTTATGAGATACTGGAAAAGATTGGATCCGGCGGTATGGCGGAGGTTTTTAAGGGAAAAGACCATAAGCTAAATCGTCTGGTTGCGGTGAAGGTGCTCAAGGATGAATTTGTGGAGGATAAAAATTTTGTCCGCAAATTTAAGGAGGAGGCCCAAGCGGCCGCTGCCCTGGCCCATCCCAACATTGTAAATGTCTACGATGTGGGAGATGAGCAGAATGTCAAATATATCGTTATGGAGCTGGTAGAGGGCATTACCCTGAAAAATTACATTGAGCGAAAGGGAAGGCTGACTGTCAAAGAGGCTACCAGCATTGCCATCCAGGTATCTGCGGGGCTGGAAATCGCCCACAATAATCACATTGTCCACAGAGATATTAAACCTCAAAATATTATTATTTCCAAGGAAGGGAAGGTAAAGGTGACGGATTTTGGGATTGCCAAGTCCGTTTCCTCCAATACCAATACCTCCGATGCCATGGGATCGGTGCATTACACTTCTCCGGAACAGGCACGGGGAGGCTACAGCGATGCCAAGAGTGACATTTATTCTCTGGGAATCGTGCTCTATGAGATGGTAACCGGGCGCGTGCCCTTTGACGGGGAAACCACCGTTGTGGTGGCAGTGAAGCATTTGCAGGAGGAGATTGTGTCTCCCAGAGTGTATGCCTCCAATATTCCCGTGAGTCTGGAGCATATTATTCTCAAATGTACAGAGAAAAGTCCGGACAGACGCTATGCCCACATTGGGGATCTGCAAGCGGATCTGAAGCAATCTCTAGTAACGCCAGATGTGAATTTTGTAAAGACTGTGGACGCAGGTGGTGCCAGGACAGTGGCTATCAGCAGAGACGATTTGACCAGGATAAAGAGAGAGACCGGACGGCTGCATCTGAACCAGGAGGATGAGGAGGATCCCTTTGGAGATGAGGAATACGAGGATGGCTACGAAGGTTATGAAGATGAGTACGAGGAAGAATACGAGGACGAGGAATACGAGGACGAGTATGAGGATGGGGAGTACGAGGAGGATGGGGAACAGGATGGAGATTTAGACCCCCGTCTGGAGAAAATCATGACCATTGGCGGCATTGCAGCAGCTGTGATTATCGTAATTATTATCATTGTAATTGTGGTAAAGATGTTTGGCATTGGTTCTGGCGGCAAGGAGCCGGAGGATGATAAAGACATCAAGATTGAGGATGTGCTGGATGACGACGAAAAGGACCAGGAGGACCAGGAGCAGGTAGAGGTTCCGGACCTGCTGGGAAAGAGCTATGCGGAGGCAAAGGAGACCCTGAATAATGTAAATCTTGGGATCAGCTTTGGAGAGACCAAGGAAATGGAGGGCTATGAGGAAGGCCAGATTATAGGCCAGAGCGTGGAAAAGGGAACCAAGGTGGAGAAGAATACCACCATTGTGGTGGATATCTGCGGAGGGAACGATCAACAGGAGGTTCCCAATGTGGTAGGAGTCTCGGAAAGTGAGGCCCGGAAAGCGTTGACGGATGCAGGCTTTACGGTGGATGTAAGGGAAAGCTATCATGATTCGGTGGCAGCCGGCAAGGTGATTTCCGCTTCGCCTTCTGTGGGAAGCAAGGCAGCCAAGGGCAGCGTGGTAACTCTTGAGCTCAGCAAAGGTCCCCAGGAGACCAAGATAAAGGTGCCGGCTCTGGTGGGCAGCACGGAGAGCAGGGCTAAGGAGAAGCTTCGGGCGGCAAATCTGTCTGTAGGTTCTGTAACCCAGGAGTTCAGCGATAAGGAAGCAGGCTATGTGATTTCTCAGGGAGTGCCGGAGAACACGGAGGTGCCGGAGAATACGGCCATCAGCTTTGTGGTCAGCAAGGGTCCGGAGAATAAGGATGTGTATATCGGCAATTACAGTGGAATGTCCGAGGCTGACGCGTATGCAAAAGCAAAAGATAAGGGATTAAATCCCATTGTGGACTATGAGAATAGTGACAACATCGGAAACGGACTGGTGACCAGGACTGATCCGGTCAATGGCAGCACTGTAAAGCCGGGAACCACCATTAAAATCTGGGTTAGCAAGGGAAAAGAAAAGGTAAATGTGCCGGACTTGCTCAACAAGACAGAGAGTGAGGCAGCCAGCGCCCTCTCGTCAGCTGGTTTATCCCTGGGAATCCGAACCACCGGGGAGGCAGCCAACAGCGCGGACATGGCAGGGAGAGTCTACAACTGGGATTCCAAGGGAGGTCAGGTGGATAAAGGAACGGTCATCAACGTGACCATTTATGGGGCTTATGTGGCGCCCCCCACACCGCAGGAGCCACCTGCCTCAGATCCGGGGACAGGAACGGGAACAGATCCAGCAACGGGAATCACCACTACCCCATAGAGATAGGCGGAGTATTCGCCGGAAACTGTTGTTATATCATATGTTGTATATTGTATGCAGGGAAAAATTATCAAAGGAATTGCCGGATTCTACTACGTGCATGTGGTGGAATCCGGATTATATGAATGTAAGGCAAAGGGAATTTTTCGCAACCAGAGTAGGAAACCTCTGGTTGGGGATGATGTGGAAATTGTGGTGCTTGACGAAGAAGCGAAGCTGGGGAATATAACGGCCATTCTTCCCAGGAGGAATGCGCTGATACGCCCGGCGGTCGCCAATGTAAGTCAAGCCCTTGTTATTTTTGCGGCGGCAAAGCCAAAGCCCAATCTGAACCTTTTGGATCGGTTTCTGATTATGATGGAAAGGCAGCAGGTGCCGGCCCTTATCTGCTTTAACAAGGTGGATCTGGTGAATCCAGGAGAGCTAGAGGTGCTGCAAGGAATCTATGAGGCCTGTGGTTATGAGATTCTTTTTACCAGCGCTCTTCAGGAGAGAGGGATTCCGGAGATTAAAAAGCGTCTGGGGGGGAAAACCACGGTGGTCGCCGGGCCCTCGGGTGTGGGGAAGTCCTCCCTGATCAATCTTTTGCAGTCTCAATATCAGATGGAAACAGGAGCCATCAGCGAAAAGATTGAGCGAGGACGTCATACCACCCGCCATTCCCAGTTGTTTGCGGTGGAGGATGGCTATATTTTTGATACGCCAGGCTTTAGCTCCCTGTATCTCACGGACTTTGAGAAGGAAGAGCTGCAAAACTATTTTCCAGAGTTTGGGAAGTATCAGGATAACTGTCGGTTTCAGGGCTGCCAGCATCTTCGGGAGCCGGGCTGCCAGGTGAAGGAGGCTCTGGAGGAGGGCATCATCAGCCGGAGCAGATATGACAATTATGTAATTTTATATAATGAATTAAAGCAAAGGAGGAAATATTAACATGAATCTATTATCACCATCCATCCTGTCGGCTGATTTTGCCCATCTGGAGGAAGATATCAAGAAGGTGGAGAGAGCTGGGGGACAATATCTGCATATTGATGTTATGGACGGAGATTTTGTTCCCAGCATTTCCTTTGGGACCCCGATTATCTCGGCTCTTCGTCGGGTTACGGATTTGACTCTGGATGTACACCTGATGATTACCGAGCCTGGCCGGTATATCTCAGAATTTGCTGCCAGCGGTGCGGACATTATTACGGTTCACATGGAGGCCTGCAGGCATCTGAACCGAACCCTTGCGGCTATCAAGGAAAAGGGAGTGAAGGCGGGAGTGGTTTTGAATCCCTCCACCCCCCTGACGGATCTGGAATACGTGCTGGAGGATGTGGATATGGTTCTCCTTATGACGGTCAATCCTGGGTATGGCGGACAGAAATATATTGAAGGCTGTACCAGAAAGATCCGGGATCTGCGCAAGATGATCACAGAGCGGGGGCTTTCCGTGGACATTGAAGTGGACGGAGGCGTAAAGCTTGACAATCTTGAGAAGGTGCTGGATGCAGGGGCGAATGTAATTGTGGCCGGATCAGCTATTTTCTCCGGGGATGTAGAGAAAAATGTGAGGGATTTCCTGAAGATTATGGAGCGGTAGACATGCATACGGTTATTGTAAGCGGGGGCAATATCCAGGAGGACTTTGCCCTCTCTTTTCTAAGAGAACAGCCCTTTCAGGAGCTGATTGCAGTGGACCGGGGGTTGGAGCTTCTCTATTCACAGGGGATATGTCCCACCCGGATTGTGGGGGATTTTGACAGCGTGGAGCAGAAGGTGTTTTGCTGGTATCAGGAGCAAACGGAAATTGAAATCCGCAAGTTTGATCCGGTGAAGGATGCCACGGATACTCAGATTGCCCTGGAGCTGGCTCTGGAGCTTGGCAGCACATCCATAACCATTCTGGGAGGAATGGGAAGCCGTCTGGACCATACGCTAGGAAATGTCCAGACTATGATGTTAGCCCTGAATGCAGGAGTGGACTGTTGCCTTTTGGATGAGAAAAACCGGGTGCGTCTTATCCGGGAGTCTATGACTATCAAAAAAGAGGAGCAATATGGAAGCTATGTGTCTTTGCTGCCTCTGACCAGTGTGGTGGAGGGGGTGAATCTCATAGGCTTTAAATATCCCCTGACCAATCATACCTTTACCAGCACTGGCAGTGCAGGCTTTGGGGTCAGCAATGAGATTGTGGCAAAGGTGGGACGGATTGAGCTGTCCACAGGGGTGTTTATTTTGATTGAGGCCCGAGACTGAGGCCGGGCGGAGACCTGTAGAAGGGAACAGGATTACAGGTGTAAATAAAGAGGGACTAGAATCAACGAGGGAGGATTGTTATGGGGGAACAAAAGGGGAAGTTGGCAGGTTTGCTGCCTATTGGCGTATTTTTGGTTTTATTTTTGGGAATGGGTCTCATTACCCGGGATTTTTACAGCATGCCCGCTATTGTGGCATTTTTGATCGCACTGGCTGTGGCATTTTTGCAGAACCGGGAGTATAGCTTTCAGGAAAAGCTGCATATCATAGCAGAAGGGGTGGGAGATGACAACATTATCACCATGTGCCTGATCTATCTGGCAGCCGGAGCTTTTTCCGGAGCTGTAACAGCGGCTGGTGGTGTGGAGAGCACGGTAAATCTGGGGTTGACCTTGCTGCCCTCAAAAATTGTGGTGGCAGGTCTGATGATTATCGGCTGTTTTATCTCTGTATCCATGGGGACCAGTATGGGAACCATCGGTGCTCTGGCGCCCATTGCCGTTGGAATCAGTCAGAAAACGGGATTTTCCATGGCCATCTGCATTGGTGCGGTGGTCAGCGGAGCTATGTTTGGAGATAATCTGTCTATGATTTCCGATACCACCATTGCGGCAGTACGAACCCAGGGATGTGAGATGCGGGATAAGTTCAGGGAGAATTTCCTTCTGGTATTGCCGGCCGCTCTCCTGGCTATTATCGGTTATGTATGCCTAACTTGGGGAAACAGCCTGAAGCTTGGGCAAGATTTTACCTATAATATTTGGCAGGTGGCCCCTTATTTGCTGGTGCTTGTGGGCGCTCTGGCGGGGATTAACGTGTTTGTGGTGCTGATTGTGGGTACCGTGGCCTCTCTGCTGGCCGGAGTGGGAACTGGCAGCCTGGCTCTGGGGGAGTGCTTTCAGGTGATGGGAAATGGTATCACCTCCATGTATGATATTACAGTGATTTCCATGATAGTGGCCTGTATTGTGGCGCTGGTGAAGCGAAACGGCGGCATTACCTGTATACTGCATCTGATCCATGCCAGAATTCATGGAAAAAAGGGTGCACAGCTGGGGATAGCCTTTTTATCTCTTTTGGTGGATATGGCCACGGCAAACAATACCATTGCCATTGTCATGGCCGGACCCATTGCCCGGGAAATCAGCCAGGATTATCACATCGACCCCAAACGCACGGCTTCTATTTTGGATATTTTTACCTCTGCTGCCCAGGGGCTTATCCCCTATGGCGCGCAGATTTTGCTGGCAGCCGGCCAGACCGGGCTGTCCCCCATGGCGATCCTGCCCTATGCGTTTTACCCCATATTAATGCTGGTGAGTGTGTTATTCATAATGCTGATACGCAATGACGGAGTTGAACCGTCGCCCAGCGACTAGAAAAAAGCGCAGCAAACAAATACCAAGTAAAAAAGAGAGCTCTAAGTAGAAAGGTAAATTGACGAAGGCGCACGAGAGGAACTTTCATGCAAGTAGTTTTGGATGAAAGTTTCTCTCAAAAAGTGTGGGCCGAAGGGAATTTACCCTTAAGTGCCGTCGCGCAGCGACTA
>JAAWAC010000057.1 GCA_022791975.1 Lachnospiraceae bacterium
CAGAGGAGCCCCGGCCAAGTCCCAGAAGGATTTACGGACGCAAGAGTGGCCGGAAATGCTTCTAGATATAGGGAATTGGAAGGGGCGGAGCGGTACTCATAATAGGAGAATAGACTTATGGAACGTATTATGAATATAGAAGAGGTATCCGATGGCAGAAAGTATGGCCTGGAGGATATGGTGAAGGTGGGCTGCAATGATTGCGCTGGCTGCTGGGACTGTTGCCAGGGCATGGAGGACACCATTGTGCTGGACCCGCTGGACATTTACCGGATGACAGGTGGCCTGGGAAAAAGCTT
Source organism: Lachnospiraceae bacterium (assembly GCA_022791975.1). GTDB lineage: Bacteria > Bacillota > Clostridia > Lachnospirales > Lachnospiraceae > RGIG4284. The sequence continues at coordinate 300 of JAAWAC010000057.1, forward strand.
TGGGGATCTACTGGACCATGCCTTTTCGCTGGGCATGGTGGACGGTCTGGCTCTGCCCCGGCTGCGGGTGGACAAGGAAGGGGAGCGATGCGTTTTTTTAAATGCCCAGGGGCGGTGCAGCATACATTCCTATCGGCCGGGAATCTGCCGACTGTTTCCTCTGGGACGGATGTATGAGGAAGATTCCTTCTGGTATTTTCTACAGGTGCATGAGTGCAAAAAGAAAAATAAGACCAAGGTACGGGTGCGCAAATGGATCGACACGCCCCGGCCTCAGGAATATGAAAGCTTTCTGCTCCAGTGGCATGATTTTTTAAAGGAGACCCGCCGGCTGGCAGACAAACCTGGGGAGGAGGAGAAAAGACGGGAATACGCTCTGCTCCTCCTGCGGATTTTCTATGAGAGGCCCTATGATACAGAGGGAGATTTCTATGAGCAGTTTGCAAGGCGGTTGTCTGAGGCGGAGGAGGCAAGGTGTGCGGTGTAAAGTCCGGCCAGCTCCTGGGCATCCATAAGCACTGGTACTGGGTAGAGGGGATTGGCCTCCTTGTCCGCATAACGAGCAAGCTTGGGGATATCCTCCCGCAATAGCTCAGGGAAGGTGTTGCCAATGCCGAATTTTATCTTAAAGTCCTTGATGGCATTGATAAAACGCAGGGCAGCCTCTGGGTGGGGCGTATTCCGGTCAGCCAGTCCAACTTCCATAGCTAGCCGGTGCAATTTTTTGTGGATAACAGGGCCGTAGGCCTCCAGCACGAGAGGCAGCAAGACAGCGTTGGCCAGCCCGTGGGGGATATTGTACTGGCCACCCAGAGAATGGGCTACTGCATGGACATAGCCCACATAGGATTTGGAGAAGGCGCAGCCGGCAAAAAAGGCAGCGCGGAGCATTTGCTTGCGGGCTTCCAGGTTCTGTCCATCCTGGTAGGCAGTTTCCAGATTCTCAAAGATAAGCTTAACAGCTGTTATGGCATCCTGCCTTGTGCCATGGGTGGTGGAGTTGCCGATATAGGCCTCCACGGCGTGGGTCAGAGCATCCAGTCCTGTGGTGGCTGTGACAAAGGGAGGCAGACTTAAGGTCACCTTGGGGTCTAGCACAGCATACCGGGGAATCAGGGAAAAATCGTTGATAGGATATTTGTGTCGGGTCTGGGCGTCGGTGATAACGGCGGCCAGGGTGGTTTCGCTGCCAGTTCCCGCGGTGGTGGGAATGGCAATCAGCAGGGGGAGTTTTTTATGGACCTTGAGAATTCCCTTCATCTTTTCCAGAGATTGGCGGGGCTTTACGGCCCGGGCTCCCACAGCCTTGGCGCAATCCATGCTGGAACCTCCGCCAAAGCCAATAATAGCGTCACAGGCGTTGGTTTGATATAATTTCAGAGCCTCCGCCACATTGTCGGTGGTGGGGTTGGCTACGGTTTTGGCGTAGAGGCAAGAAAAAATGCCTGCGGAGCTAAGGGTGCGCTCCAGCTGATCCGTAAGTCCCAGCTTTTTGATACCAGGATCCGTGATAATCAGCACCCGGCTTGCGCCCTTGCTTGTGACAATGCCAGGGATGGCCTTGACACTGCCAGCGATTTTGGGTTTCCGGTAGGGCAGGAAGGGCAGGGCCAGCTTGAAGGCAGTTTGAAAAGTACGACAGTATATTTTTTTGATCGTATGCATGGGTATGGATCCTTTCTGTTCAAGAATGATAAGAAATTTTTGGCAGATATATTTTAGTATAAAATAATTTGATAGTCAAATGTTTTATGGGGAGAAGGAAGGGGAAATTACGCATGGCAGATTCAAAAAGAGATATGTATGAAAAATGCACAAGTTCTGAGAAAAAATTTGACACAACCCTTTCTATATGCTATAGTATATGAGTATGAGTTTGCCGATATTCGGTAATCGGACTCTCCGGCCGTTACTTAATATCTGGTGGATACAGAGAAAATAAGGAGGATTTTATCATGATTTCCAAAGAAAAAAAGACAGCGATTATTGAGGAATACGGTTTAAAGCCTGGTGATACCGGTTCCCCTGAGGTGCAGGTGGCAATTCTCACTGCACGGATTCAGGAGCTTACTGAGCATCTGAAGGAGAATCCCAAGGATCATCATTCCAGAAGAGGTCTTTTGAAAATGGTTGGTCAGAGACGTGGTATGCTGTCCTACCTGAAGAAGGTGGATATCAACCGCTATCGTTCTTTGATCGAGAGATTAGGAATCAGAAAATAAGTGGGAAATCCAGGGCGGAGAGCGTTCCGCCCTGCTTTTTTCGAGAATGACAGGCAGGAAACCGGGACCACTGAAGTATGCATGCTTCTTTTAGAAGAGGGAGAAGGCAATTATGCAAGCCTGGGAGAGACCAATGGCGTGCACAGTTCAGTAGTTTCGGACTTCTGCAAGGAAAATGAAGAGGAGAGAGTTATGTACAAGAGTTTTACCATGGAATTGGCCGGAAGAACCCTGACCGTAGATGTGGGGAGAGTGGCCAAGCAGGCCAATGGCGCTGCTTTTATGCATTATGGAGACACTACCGTACTTTCCACGGCCACGGCTTCGGACAAGCCCAGAGAGGGAATTGATTTCTTCCCCTTAAGCGTGGAGTATGAGGAAAAGCTGTACTCTGTGGGAAAGATCCCCGGAGGCTTTAATAAGAGAGAGGGAAAGGCTTCGGAGAATGCCGTCTTAACCTCCCGTGTGATTGACCGGCCCATGCGGCCTCTGTTTCCCAAGGATTACCGGAATGATGTGACCTTAAATAACTTGGTGCTTTCTGTGGACCCCACCTGTAGCCCGGAGCTGACAGCCATGTTGGGTTCCGCCATTGCCACGGCTATTTCCGATATTCCCTTTGCCGGTCCCTGCGCCACGACCCAGATTGGCATGATCGACGGGGAGCTGCTGGTAAACCCGGGACAGAGTGAATACAAGGCTTCTGATTTGAAGCTTACTGTGGCTTCCACCCGGGAAAAGGTGATTATGATTGAGGCCGGGGCCAATGAAATTCCCGAGGCTAAGATGATCGAGGCTATTTACAAGGCCCATGAGGTAAACCAGCAGGTGATCGCCTTTATTGATACCATTGTGGCAGAGTGTGGCAAGGAGAAGCACAGCTACACCAGCTGCGCGGTGCCGGAGGAGCTGTTTGCAGCTATAAAGGAGATTGTTCCCCCTGCGGCTATGGAGGAAGCGGTATTTACCGATGAAAAGCAGGTACGGGAGGAGAATATCCGCCAGATCACGGAGAAGCTGGAAGAGGCCTTTGCAGAAAATGAGGAATGGCTGGCTGTGCTCTCCGAGGCGATTTACCAGTATCAGAAAAAGACTGTGCGCAAGATGATTTTAAAGGATCGGAAACGTCCTGACGGTCGCGCAGTGACTCAGATTCGCCCTCTGGCCGCGGAGGTGGATATAATTCCCCGAGTACACGGCTCTGCCATGTTTACCAGAGGACAGACCCAGATCTGTAATATCTGTACTCTGGCGCCTTTGTCTGAGGCGCAGAGACTGGATGGTCTGGATGAGAATGAGACCAGCAAGCGTTATATGCATCACTATAATTTCCCCAGCTATTCTGTGGGAGAGACCAAGCCCAGCCGGGGACCGGGACGCAGGGAGATTGGACACGGAGCTCTGGCTGAACGCGCCCTTTTACCGGTGCTGCCCAGCGAGGAAGAGTTTCCCTATGCCATCCGGACAGTGTCTGAGACCTTTGAGTCCAACGGCTCCACCTCCATGGCTTCCACCTGTGCTTCCTGTATGTCTCTTATGGCAGCCGGCGTGCCTATCAAGAAGATGGTGGCAGGTATCTCCTGTGGTTTGGTGACCGGGGAGACGGACGATGATTTTGTGTTGCTGACGGATATCCAGGGACTGGAGGATTTCTTCGGCGATATGGACTTTAAGGTAACCGGAACCACCGAGGGCATTACGGCCATTCAAATGGACATTAAGATCCACGGCCTGACCCGTCCCATTGTGGAGGGAGCCATTGAGCGGTGCCGGGAGGCCAGACTGTATATTATGGACAACTGCATGAAGCCAGCCATAGCTACACCCCGGTCGGAGGTGGGAGCCCTGGCGCCCAAGATTATTCAGATGCAGATTGATCCCCAGAAGATCGGCGATGTGGTGGGACAGAGAGGCAAGACCATCAATACCATCATTGAGCAGACTGGCGTAAAGATCGACATTACGGATGACGGCGCAGTTTCCATCTGTGGCACAGATAAGGAAATGATGGATAAGGCCAAAAATCTCATTGAGATTATTGTGACAGATTTTGAAGAGGGCCAGTACTTTACCGGTAAAGTAGTGAGCATTAAGGAATTCGGAGCCTTCCTGGAATTTGCTCCTGGCAAGGAGGGAATGGTGCATATTTCCAAGATTGCCAAGGGCCGTATCAACCGGGTGGAGGATGTGCTCACACTGGGCGATGTGGTGAAGGTGGTCTGTCTGGGCAAGGATAAGATGGGCCGGATAAGCTTCAGCATGAAGGATGTAAAAGAGGATTAGAGGTTTGCCAATAGCCTAAAGCAGGCTGCTGTGTGAAAAGCACAGCAGCCTGTTCTTTTTTTGGACTTGTTTTCATATATTGCCTTAAAGAGGTGAGGCAATGAGCAAGCTTGAAGAGATTGTGAAAATATTTCCCCTGGGATTGCGACAGGTGCTGCAAGCTCTGCCCCTAGATTTTGAAGGACTCCAGGAGATTCGGCTGCGGGCGGAAAGGCCTTTGCTGTTGCAGTATCAGGGGCGGGAGATTTTTGGGGGCCGGGAGGGAGAACTGACAGATAAGGCGGGACGGGCCTATAAGGTGAGTCTGCGGGATATCCGGGAAACTCTGGAGATGGTGGGACGCCATTCCCTGTATGCCTTTGAGGAGGAGCTACGGCAGGGCTTTTTGACTATTCAGGGAGGCCACCGCATTGGCCTGGCAGGACGGACCGTGCTGGAGGGAAATAAGGTGCGCAGTGTGAAATATATTTCCTTTCTCAATGTGCGTCTATCCCATGAGGTGAGAGGCTGTGGAGACGGGGTGCTGCCTTTTTTATATGGGAAGGGCGGACAGGTCTGTCACACCTTGATTATCTCTCCACCCCGGTGTGGCAAGACAACCTTGTTGCGGGATCTGATTCGCCAGATCTCTGATGGAGGTCAAAAAGGAGAGGGACAGCCTTTGCGTCCGGGACATACGGTTGGGGTGGTGGACGAGCGATCGGAGATCGGCGGATGCTATCTGGGTGTTCCCACCAATGATTTGGGAATTCGAACAGATGTTCTTGATTGCTGCCCCAAGACCGAGGGAATGATGATGTTGATTCGATCTATGTCCCCGGAGGTGGTGGCGGTGGACGAGATTGGAAGCTATGAGGAGATCCATGCTATCGAGGCGGTGCTTCACTGCGGTTGCCGGCTGCTGGCCACGGTTCACGGAAGCTCTATGGAGGATATGCTGGGAAAGCCTCTTTTAAAAAAGCTGGTCCAGGAGCAGGTCTTTGAGCGCTATGTGATTTTGCAACGCCCGGGGAGTGAGGGATGGGTCCGCCAGATTTTGGATGGACAGGGCCAGATATTGGCGGGAGGGAATCTATGCTGAAAATTGTGGGAAGCATTTTGATTTTGTGCTGTAGTGCAGGGCTGGGGATGGCAGGCTCTCAGGATTTAAAAAAACACTGCATGGAGCTGCGGATTTTAAAGCAGGCGGTGTACATGCTGCGGGGAGAGATCAAATATTCCAAGGCGCCTCTTCCGGAAGCCTTTGGGGCCCTGGCGGCCCGGGTGGCCAGTCCCTTTGGGGAGTTCTTCTTAAACCTGGAAAGAGAGCTGGGCCTTCAGGATGGCCGGAGTTTGAGCCAGCTGTGGCGGGAGGGGGTTAAGCAGGAGCTTAGGACCACCTGCCTGAGCAGGGAGGAAAAGGAACGCCTCCAGCAGCTGGGGGAGGGGCTGGGATATCTGGATTTGGAAATGCAGCTTTCCACCATTCAGCTTTATCTGGAGCAGCTGGACGGGGATATTGCCCGGGCTCAGGAGGAAATCCGGACCAAGCAGAAGCTGTATCGAAGCCTGGGGGTGGCAGGGGGAATCTTTCTGGTGATTCTTCTGGTGTAAAGGAGGACGTATGAGTGTCAATCTCATTTTTAAGATAGCGGCGGTAGGAATCCTGGTTTCTGTATTAAGCCAGGTGCTTAAACACAGCGGACGGGAGGAGCAGGCATTTTTGACCAGCCTGGCGGGACTTTTGCTGGTGTTATTCTGGATTCTGCCCTATGTATATGATCTGTTTGTCACCATGAAGCAGCTGTTTACGCTGTAAGCAGAGAGAAGGAGGGGAAGGACAAACATGGTACAGGTGGCGCTGATTGGAATAACCGGTGTGTTTCTGGCTCTGCAGATTCGATCGGCAAAACCGGATATGTCGGTTTATCTGGGAATAGCCACCAGCCTGCTAATTCTGCTTTTGGCAGTGGATAAGCTGGCGGTGGTTCTGGAGGGAATCCGGAAGATCCAGGGGTATCTGTCCATCCATGCAGCCTATGTGGAGGCCTTGCTTAAAATCATTGGCATTACTTACGTGGCAGAGTTTGCTGCGGATATCTGTAAGGATGCAGGTTATGGGACCCTGGCCGGGCAGATTGGAATTTTCAGCAAGCTGTCCATTTTGGCGGTAAGTATGCCGGTGCTCACGGCGCTGCTGGAGACCATCCATGGATTTCTGGGAGGATGACGGAAAAGGGGTATATCTAAAGGGGAAGATCACATGGCAGTTGACATGAGAGAGGAGCGGACTAGGCTGTGGAAGATAGGGAGGCAAAGGGGCAGATGGGCCTTATTGCTTCTGGCGCTGGGAAGTGGCATGGCTTTTCCTATGACGGGAATGGCAGCAGGAGCGTCAGAAGTGGAGGCGGAACTGGGTCTGGAGCTGCCTGAGGGGCTTCCGGAAAAGGAGAAAGTGGAGGAGGAGCTTTTGGGGGAGCTGGATTTTAGCAGTGTCCAGAGAGCCATGGAAGAGGCACTCCAGACAGAGCTGGACTTTTCCCAAACAGTTACCCAGGCCATGGAGGGAGAGAGTCTGCTTTCCCCCACAGCTCTGGGAAAACAGGTTCTTGGGCAGCTCCAGGGAGAATGGGCAAGGCAGAAAGGAACCTTCCTTTCGGTGTTGGTCTTAAGCATATGCGCAGCACTCCTTACAAATTTTTCCAGTATTTTTAAAAATCAGCAGATTGCTGAGGTAAGCTTTGAGATTGCCTACATGCTGTTGTTTCTCACACTTTTGCGAAGCTTTTCCTACGCGTCAGAGGTGACAGAGACGGTACTGGGGGGCATGCAGGACTTTATGAAGGCTCTGGTACCCGCCTATTTTCTCTCGGTGTCTATGGCCTGTAGTCCGGTGACGGCAGGGGTGTTTTTCCCCTTTGTGCTGGGGGTGATCTACCTGATCCAATGGCTGATGGAGTTTCTGCTGCTACCGCTGCTGGATGGCTATGTGATCCTGGTGTTTATCAATCACCTGACCAAGGAGGAATATTTGTCCCAGCTTTCGGAGGCGGTTGCAAAGGGCATTGGATGGGTGCTAAAATCGCTGCTGGCTTTGGTGGCTGGTTTTCATGTGATCCAGGGAATGGTTACCCCAGCAGTGGACTCCTTTAAAACTACCCTTGTGAGCCGGGCGGCTGCGGCCATTCCGGGGGTGGGAAATCTGGCTGGGTCGGTGACAGATGTATTGCTGGGGTCAGGGATTCTCATTAAGAATGGAATCGGGGCTGCTGGACTGGTAGTGCTGCTCTTTATCTGCCTGGTACCAGTAATTCAGCTGGGAATCTGGGTGTTACTTTTGGAGGTGCTGGCAGCCATCGTCCAGCCGGTGTCTGATAAGCGCATGACGGGCTGTATTTCCGGTATATCGGATGCAGGTAAGCTTCTCCTTCGGATGGTCTTTACTGTGGCAGTTTTGTTTATGTTGACCATCGCGGTGGTGGCTGTGTCCACGGGACTTCGAAGCTGAGGGGACAGATTTTTCCCAGTGTAAAGAAAGTTCCAGGGAGATGGTAACGAAGGGAGGAGAGGCATGGGGGAGATTTACCGGTGGGTGGAGGACATCGCCTTTTATTCTATATTATTGGTGCTGGTCATGCATGTGTTGCCTGCTGGGGACCAGAAGAAATATGTGCGGTTTTTTATGGGACTGCTGTTTATGCTGCTGGTATTTGGCCCTATTCTGCGATGGACCAATCAGGAGGAGCAGGTGACGAACTTGTTTTTGCGAGCCGGCTATGAGCAGGAGTTGGAGGAATTTTTGCAGGAGCGAAGAAGGCTGGAGCGGAATATGGAAACCTATACCCAGGAGCTTTTGCAGGAGACCGTGGATCGGGCCAGGCAGGAGGCCGAAGCCCGGGACAAAGAAAACGGAGAGTGGAAGGATGGGGAATCAGGAAGAGAAGAGACAGGAAGACGCCAGGGGGGAAGCGACCAGGCAGGAGGAGAGGGAGGAGAAGGGAGCGGGGAAAATCTCGTGGAGCCCGTGGAAATCCATGTGGGGGAAGATACAAAAAAAGGGACTTAAGAAGGACCAGCTTCTCATAGGGCTTTTAACGGGAATTCTCCTGGTGGTGATCGCCTTGCCAGTGGAAAAGGGGATGGGAAAGACTGATGAGGAGAGAAATCAGGAGAACGCTGGGGAGATGAAAAGCCAGGGGGATTCTGGGGAGGAGGCTGTTTGGTCGGAGACGCCAGGGGAGGATTCTGGGGAGACAGAAAGCTCTGACAATCTTACAGGGGATGCCTATACCCGTCAGATGGAAGAGCGGCTGTCCCATGCCCTGTCCCAGGTGGAGGGGGTGGGAAAGGTGGAGGTGATGATCACCTGGAAAACCTCTTCGGAAAAGGTGGTGGAAAAGGACATACCGGGAAACAGCCAGGTCATAGAAGAGGAGGATAGCACCGGGGGAAAGCGGGTGACACGGCAGGAGAGTCAGGAGGAATCCACCGTGTACCGGGAGGGAGAAGATGGAACCAGAAGTCCCTATGTGATCAAGGAGATCCGTCCCCAGGCAGAGGGGGTACTGGTGATTGCCCAGGGAGGTGGCAATCCGGTCACAGTGCGGAATATTTTAGAGGCCGTGCAGGCATTATTTCCCCTAGACTCACATAAAATTAAAATAATGAAAATGGAGGGTTCCAAGTGAAGCAAGTAAAGCACATCGTAAAAAAGAATCAAATCATCATTACTGCACTGGCAATTATGATTGCCGTAGCGGGGTACTTAAACTACTCAGGAAGCAAGCTGGACCTGGCCAGTACCGGCGCCGGAACCGACGGGGATGAGCTGGCCTCGGATATTTCCGCAGAGGACCAGTATGCCCAGACGGGCCTGGAGGAGCTGGTTTTTGGAGATGGGGATATCGCCAGCCTGGATGCGGATCTGGAGGATCTGGACTCGGCGGAGCTTACAGAGGGAGAGACACCGGGAGAGGCTGTGCTCACCAGCACCACGGCCAATGTAGAATTTGCGGCGGAGGCCAAGATTTCCCGGGAACAGCTGCGGGCCAAGAACAAGGAAATTTTGATGGAAGTCATTAACAACACCAATATTTCCGAGGCACAGAAGCAGGAAGCCATTGACAGCATGATTGAGCTGACAGACATTGCAGAGCGGGAGACAGCTGCGGAGACGTTGCTGTCAGCCAAGGGCTTTGAAGATGTGGTGGTTAGCATTACAGATGATATGGTGGATGTGGTGGTTAATATGGCAGAGGTGGACGATGCCAAACGGGCGCAGATCGAGGATATTGTAAAGCGCAAGACTGGTCTTCCCGGGGAAAACATTGTGATCACACCCATGGCTTCTCAGGATGAATAGGATGTATCCAGAGCGGAAAAAGGGGGCTACGGCCCTCTTTTTTTGCTGTCTATACCAGAACAGAGAAAAGAGGTTAAAAAAACACATAAAAGCACCGGTTTTATGCATGGGATTTCATGGGAAATTTCTATATCATTATAGAAAGAATAGAAAAGAGGGAAGTTTTTGTTTCAAAAATTAAAAATTTAACCCTAAAAATTGTAAAAAGATAACATACTTTTAAAGAAGGATTTGTGGCAGAAATGCCCAGTTAACGAGAAAGGAATTATCTATGATAGAGAGCTGGCAGTTAGAAAAAAATGGGCTGGAGCTGAGGACTGTTCAGGGACTTTACCGAATTGAAGGGCTGGGGGAGCATATTTTCCGCTGTGTGTATACAAAGGGGAGGACTATAGGGGAAGCTTCCCCCTTGGATATCAGACCTCTGGAATGCTGTGAGCTCAATATAAGAGAGGACGAGGAGTATCTGTGGGTGGAGGGGAAGAAAATCCAGCTTCAAATTTCCAAGGAAACGGAACAATTTACCTGGCGAGATTTGGGTGACAAGAAGCTGTGGCTTCAGGAAGCGGGAAAAGAGCTGGTGGAGATACCAGTGGACCGCTATTATCTGGAGGGAGAGGCCCCGGTGATTGAGCGTGTGAAAACTGTGGATGGGGAGCGAAATTTTGTTAAAAATTTAATAATAAAGAGAGACCGGATGGCCTACCGGGCCAAGCTGTACCTATACTTTCAGCCTGAGGAGCAGATTCATGGGCTGGGACAGGGGGAGGAAGGGATTTACAATTACCGGGGACAAAATCAATACCTGTATCAACACAATATGCGGATTCCCGTGCCCTTTTTCCTCTCAAGCCGGGGGTACGGGATGCTAATGGACTGCGGCTCTCTTATGACCTACAATGATGACAGCCGGGGAACCTATCTCTTCTTGGATGCGGTGGAGCAACTGGACTATTATTTCATAGGAGGGGAGAGTCTGGATGAGGTCATTGGAGGCTTTCGGGAGCTGACTGGGAGGGCGGTTATGCTGCCCAAGTGGGCCTTTGGATTTGTGCAGTCCAAGGAGGCATACCGAAACCAGGAGGAGCTTTTGGAGATCGCCAGGCGGTATCGGAAACTCCAGGTCCCCTTGGACTGTGTGGTGCAGGACTGGCATACCTGGGAGGAGGATCAGTGGGGCAATAAGGTTCTGGATAAAAACCGTTATCCGGATATCCAGGTCATGCACCAGGAGCTTCACAAGCTTCAGGTGCATTCCATGGTGTCCGTGTGGCCGAATATGAATGCAGGCACCAAGAATCATAAGGAATTTCTGGAAAAGGGAATGCTGCTCCATGACGATTCCACCTACAATGCCTTTTCCCCGGAGGCCCGGGCGGTATACTGGCGGCAGCTGGAGGAGGAACTGTTCTCGGGAGGCTTTGATTCCTGGTGGTGTGATTCCACAGAGCCCTTTTCCGGTCCGGATTGGTCCGGGGCAAAGTTAAGGGAGCCCTGGGAGCGGTATGCCCTGGTAGGCGGGGAGCACAAGAAATATTTAGACCCGCCCCAGGCCAATCTGTTCGCAGTGGCTCATGCCAGGGGAATCTATGAAAATCAGCGAAAGGCCTGCCAGAAAAAGCGGGTGCTGAACCTAACCCGTTCCGGTTATGCCGGATCCCAGCGATACGGCACGGTACTCTGGTCCGGGGACACCAGCGCCAGCTGGGACACCATGAGAAAGCAGATTACAGAGGGGTTAAATTTTTGCATGAGTGGGATGCCTTATTGGACTCAGGATGTGGGAGCCTTTTTCACCGTAAGGGAAAGATGGCAAAACCGGGGCTGTGGACACAATACGGACCCCACGCCTCTCTGGTTCTGGAATGGAGATTATGAAGAGGGTGTCAGGGACCTGGGCTACCGGGAGCTGTATGTGCGATGGCTCCAATATGGGGTATTTCTTCCCATGTTTCGCTCCCACGGCACAGACACTCCCCGGGAAATCTGGAACTTCGGAGAGCCGGGGGAACCCTTCTTTGAGGCTATTCGGGCAGCTATCGAACTTCGTTACCAGCTGATACCCTATATTTATACCCTGGCCGGCCGGGTGGTCTGGGAACATGATACCATGATGCGCAGTCTTCTCTTTGACTTTGGAGGAGATCAGGAAGCGGCTTGTCTGGATCAGGAGTTCCTCTTTGGAGACAGCCTTTTGGTATGCCCAGTGACAGAGCCTATGTATTATGAAAGGAACAGCCGGGAGATCAAAAGGGATCACCTGTGGAAATGTTATCTCCCTCAGGGCTGCGGCTGGTATGATTTCTGGACGGGAGCTCACCTGGAGGGTGGCCAATGGATAGAAGCTTGGGCTGATTTGGAGAGAATTCCCCTCTTTATCCGGGAGGGAAGCATTCTTCCTATGGAGAGTGGCCTACAGTACGCTGGCCAGGAGACGGAAAATCCCCTGGAGATTCACGTATACCCCGGTGCAGATGGCCATTTCCGTCTTTATGAGGATGCAGGCGATGGATACGGATATGAGAATGGAGAATACCAATGGATTTCTCTGGAGTGGAGAGACGAGGAGCAGACCCTTTTTGTAGGTAGCTGTGAGCGGATCTTTCCCCAGGGAATGAAGGGCCGCACTTGCGTCTTGATTCTGGGAAATAAAAGAAAAGAATTTGTCTATAAGGGAAAAGCCCTTCAGGTACCGCTGTAAGGGAGAAGGGGAATTCAAGAAACAGCAAAGCCTTAGGCAAAGGCCCCGGAAAGGCTAAGTTAGTGTTTGACCCAGAGGATCCCTGGTTTAAAAAAGGCATAAAGAGTTGGTTAGGCGGTGCCAGGAGCTGATCTGGAATTTTTTGGCTGGATGCAGAGGGTGGAACTGCCTATGCACCCAGTCTGTTTCTCATGCTTCCAGAGATGTCCATGGAGTAGGCCAGCAGTTTCTGGCCTATGCGAATAAACACTGGTGTGACGTGAAAGGGACTTTTCAGGCATAGAGCGAAAAGAGGATAGAGATGGAATAAAAACACAATATCAAAGACAGGTCTGTATGGAAAAATAGAAAGGCGCAGCTTTTTAGTGAGATATTCAGGCGTTCAGCCAAAGAATCCCCATGAGAGAAGCGAAGAAAAAGTAAACGCAAGAAAGGGTATTGTTTATAAGGAGGAATCCCGTTATAATAAAGAAAGGGATTTTGGATATAGCTGTGCCTTTTTTGCAGGAAAGGAGCACGGCATATGCAGAGCAGAGAAGCATTAATTATGAAACCCAAGGTGGATTTTTGCTTTAAGGAGCTGATGGAGGACCCTCAGGTTCGGCGAGGGTTTATCTCCGCAGTGTTGGAAATAAAGCCGGAGGAGATTACAGAGACCAGTCTACTTCCTACGCACCTTCGATTAGGATATCCTCAGGAGAAGCTGGGAATTTTGGATGTGCGGATTTTGGTGAACAGGAAACAGCAAATGAATATGGAGATTCAATTAACGCCTTTTCGGTTGTGGGCGGAGCGCTCTCCCGGCATGGTTACCCGGAGACAGAGCTGTTAAAATGGGCTCGCTTTTTAAATGGAGAGAATAAGGAGGAGCTTGAGATGGCGGCAGAGACCAATTCTTATATCGAAAAAGCTTATGAGAGGCTGACATGTATCAGCGCGGATGAAGAAAAGCGCCTGGAGTACGAGGCACGGGAGAAGGCTGTCCGAGACTACAATTATTTGATGAGAAGTAATTGGAGGGAAGGACATGAGGAGGGTATGATAAAAGGACGCAAAGAAGGGCTGCGTCAGGGACACGAAGAGGGAGTGCGACAGGGTTTTGCACAGGGAATGAGGGATTTTGTGCAGGGCTGTCAAAATGAGGGAAAGACCAGGGAAGAGATATTGGAAAAGCTTGAGAGCTGGTTTCATTTATCCCAGCAGGAAGCTTTGGAATATATGCAGGATTTTGCCGAAAAGGAGGAAGTACATTGAAGTTTGACAGCGTTATCTTTCTCTTAGATCACCGGATGGCTGCTCTTCGGCCGGGAAAACAGCCGGTCTTTATTTCTCTGAAAAAGTTTCCGCAGATCCCCATGATTCCCAGCTACTATCATTTAGAGGAGAGCGGCCCGGCAGAGGATCAGCTGCGCCGGGAACTTAGGCCCTATGTAAAAGGATTTTTCCGGAAGCAGGCGATTTTGCTGTGTATGCCGGATGATGCCACGGTGTATGTGGATCAAAAGTATATACGGGAGTTTTTTATCTGCCAGGGGGCAGGAACCAATACAACGGTGCGGACCTATGAGAGCCTTTGCCTGGCAGAGGATAAGGAATATGTGGCAGTTTCCCGCTCGGAGCGGTTGTTGACCATGACCTACCGCCGGGGACAAAGCCAACCTAGATATGGACATTTGCCTCTGGCCCTGGCGAACCCGGAGGCTGTAAGGCAGGGAATCCGCAATCTGGCGCCAGAGGTGGAGTATCATCAACCACAGGTTTATATTCTGGACCCGGATGAGCGGCTGGAGGAATACTACGAGCTGGGGAAGCCGGTGGGCCTTGGGGAGCTGGCCGATTATGCCTTTCGGCTTGCTGAGAGAAACTGGCTGTGATTGGAAAAGTCCAGCTAAGGAAAGTCGAGTTTTTTGTGAAATTCTTGGAAAGATGGTAAAGTTACCAAGGCGTTTTAACTTTTCGTGCTGTGGCACAGCGAATGGAAGAGGAGGAAGAAATGGCAGGTTCTATTTTTGGACGCCAGTTTTGCGTTTCCACCTGGGGTGAGTCCCACGGAAAGGGAATTGGCGTTGTCATAGACGGTTGTCCTGCGGGGCTTTCCCTGTGTGAGGAGGATATTCAAAGGTATTTAGACAGGAGAAAGCCAGGGCAATCCCGGTACAGCACCCCCCGGAAGGAGGCAGATCAGGTGGAGATTCTATCCGGCGTGTTTGAAGGAAGGACCACAGGCACTCCCATATCCCTGCTGGTGGCCAATACCTCCCAGCGCTCGGGGGACTATCAGGAGATTGCCTCCTATTATCGACCGGGACATGCAGACTATACGTTTGACCAGAAATATGGTTTTCGGGATTACCGGGGAGGAGGACGCTCTTCGGGACGGGAAACTATCGGTCGGGTGGCTGCGGGAGCCGTGGCTTTAAAGATTTTGGGAGAGCTGGGAGTAGCCTTTCGCACCTATACCCGGTCTATTGGTCCAATATGTATAGATTTGGACCGGTTTTCCTGGGAGGAGGTTTGGAACAATCCTCTGTATATGCCCGATGCCCAGGCAGCTTTCCAAGCCCAGGAATATTTGCAGCAGTGCATACAGGAGCAGAATTCCGCCGGAGGCGTGATTGAGTGTGTGATTAGCCAGGTGCCAGTGGGACTGGGCGATCCCTGCTTTGAAAAGCTGGAGGCCAATTTGGCCAAGGCCATTTTGTCCATGGGAGCGGTCCGGGGCTTTGAAATAGGGGATGGCTTTGCAGTGGCCCACAGTACAGGAGCGGAAAATAACGATCCCTTTTATATGGGAGAAAAAGGCCAGGTGCAGAAAGCTTCCAATCACGCGGGAGGTACCCTGGGAGGAATCAGCGACGGAAGCCCTCTGGTATTTCGCGCGGCGGTAAAGCCCACACCTTCCATATCCAGGGAGCAGGAAACCGTTACCCGGGAGGGGGAGAATATAAAGGTGCAGGTAAAAGGGCGCCACGATCCTATTATTGTTCCCCGGGCTGTGGTGGTGGTGGAGGCCATGGCGGCGCTGGTGCTGGTGGACGCACTTTTTTCCGGTATGACAGCACGCATGGACTATTTGAAAAGAATTTGGGGCCCGACAGGTCCAGTGGCATAGGAAATAGAAAAAGGCTCTGGAAGAAGCAAAAAAATTTTCCGGGCAGGAATAAAATGAGGAGCAGAAAAAATGTATCGATTAATCACGCGGGATGGCAATGCTAAACGGGGACAGCTTCACACAGTTCATGGAGTGATTGAGACCCCGGTATTTATGAACGTGGGGACGGTGGCGGCCATCAAGGGGGCAGTGTCTACCATGGATCTGAAGGAGATAGGGACCCAGGTGGAGCTGTCCAATACCTATCATCTCCATGTGCGCCCAGGGGATGAAATAGTGAAAAAGTTGGGCGGTCTCCATAAATTTATGGTGTGGGACAGGCCCATTCTAACTGATTCCGGGGGATTCCAGGTGTTTTCTCTGGCATCCCTGCGCAAAATAAAGGAGGAGGGCGTTTATTTTCAGTCCCATATTGACGGGCACAAGATTTTCATGGGCCCGGAGGAGAGTATGCAGATTCAGTCCAATCTGGCCTCCACCATTGCCATGGCCTTTGACGAATGTCCCTCCAGCGTGGCGGATCGATCCTATGTGACGGATTCTGTAGCCAGGACAACCCGCTGGCTGGTGCGCTGTAAAAGGGAGATGGAGCGGCTCAACCATCTGCCAGACACTATCAATCCCAAGCAGATGCTTTTTGGGATCAACCAGGGTGCTATTTATGGGGATATCCGCCGGGAACACGCCAGGCAGATTCGGGAGCTTGATCTGGACGGCTATGCCATTGGCGGTTTGGCTGTGGGGGAAAGTCACGAGGAAATGTATCATATCATTGAGACTGTGGTGCCGGAGTTGCCCCTGGAAAAGCCGGTTTACCTTATGGGCGTAGGCACGCCAGCCAATATTCTGGAGGCAGTGGAACGGGGAGTGGATTTCTTTGACTGTGTATATCCCAGCCGCAACGGCCGTCATGGACATGTGTACACCAATCAGGGGAAAAGGAATCTCTTTAATGCCAAATATGAGCTGGACAACCGACCTATTGAGGAGGGCTGCCAGTGTCCCGCTTGTCGCCATTACAGCCGGGCATACATCCGCCATCTTTTAAAGGCAAAGGAAATGCTGGGGATGCGGCTGTGTGTGCTGCACAACCTGTATTATTATAATACCATGATGGAGGAGATTCGAAAAGCCATAGAGGCGGGAGCGTATCAGAGCTATAAAAGGGCAAAGCTTGCGGGCTTTGAGAAACCGGATTCATAAAACTTTTATAAAATGGAGAAAATAACTTGCTCTTGGAATAAGGATTGTGTAAAATGGCAGTAGTGCCTTTTAGGCAGAGTGTTTCAAGGCGCAGGAAAGTTTAGGAGGAAATGAAGAATGAATTTATTGGCTAGCGGCGGTGCGATGGGATGGGAAGTCCTGATTATGTATGTGGTAATCATCGGCGGCTTTATGTATTTCGCAGCCATTCGCCCGCAGAATAAGGAAAAAAAGAGAATGGCAGCTATGCTTTCCTCCCTGGAGGTAGGAGATATAGTGGTGACCACCAGCGGATTTTATGGAGAGATTATCGACATCACAGAGGAGGATGTGATCGTGGAGTTTGGCAGCAATCGCAACTGTCGGATTCCTATGAGAAAAGCAGCAATCGCAGAGGTGGAAAAGGGAAATGAGTAAAAAGCCAACAGTTTTAATGATTTTAGATGGATATGGATTGAATAAAGAGACCAGGGGCAATGCAGTAGTGGAGGCCAAAACTCCGGTGATGGACAGGCTCATGAGAGAGTACCCCTTTGTAGAGGGAAATGCCAGCGGATTGGCCGTAGGGTTGCCGGACGGACAAATGGGAAATTCTGAGGTGGGACACCTGAATATGGGTGCAGGCCGGATTGTATATCAGGAGCTGACCCGGATTACCAAGGAAATTGAGGATGGGGTGTTTTTTGAAAATAAGGCTCTGGTGGCCGCTGTGGAAAATGCCAAGAAAAACGATTCCGCTCTTCATATGTTCGGCCTGGTGTCCGACGGGGGCGTACACAGCCACAATACCCATATCTATGGACTCCTGGAGCTGGCCAAACGTCATGGATTGAAGAAGGTGTATGTACACTGCTTTTTGGACGGGCGGGACACACCTCCCGAGTCTGGGAAGGACTACGTGCAGGAGCTGACAGATAAAATGGCGGAGCTGGGCGTAGGTGAGGTGGCTACGGTGATGGGCCGCTACTATGCCATGGACCGGGACAATCGCTGGGAGCGGGTGGAGAAGGCTTATGCGGCTCTGACCCGGGGAGAGGGCGTGGAAGCCACAGACGGCGTCAGCGCCATTGCAAAATCCTATGCAGAGGGCGTTACGGATGAATTTGTGGTCCCAGCTGTGGTAAAACGGGATGGAAAGCCCCTGGCTATGATACAGGATAAGGACTCGGTGATTTTCTACAATTTCCGTCCGGACCGTGCCCGGGAAATTTCCCGCGCCTTCTGTGATGATGCTTTTACCGGATTTGCCCGGGAGAAGCGCCTGGACTTAACCTATGTGTGCTTTACAGAGTATGACCCCACCATTCCCAATAAGCTGGTGGCCTTTCACAAGGTGGAGCTTCACAATACCTTCGGGGAGTATCTGGCAGCCCATGGGAAAAAGCAGGCCCGCATTGCGGAGACGGAGAAATATGCCCACGTGACCTTTTTCTTTAACGGAGGCGTGGAGGAGCCCAATGAGGGAGAGGACAGAATCCTGGTGAAATCCCCGGCTGTCGCCACCTATGATTTGCAGCCGGAGATGAGTGCATATGGGGTTTGCGACAAGCTGGTGGAAGCCATTCAGTCAGATAAATATGATGTGATTATCATTAATTTTGCCAACCCGGATATGGTAGGCCACACAGGGATTGAGGCGGCAGCCATTCAGGCCGTGGAGGCGGTGGACGCCTGTGTGGGACGGGCGGTGGACGCTATTTTGAAGGTGGACGGACAGCTGTTTATCTGTGCAGACCATGGCAATGCGGAGCAGCTCATTGATTATGCCACAGGTGCTCCTTTTACGGCGCACACTACCAATCCCGTGCCTTTCTTGCTGGTAAATGCGGATAAAGCCTACACCCTTCGGGAGGGTGGCTGCCTGGCGGATATTATTCCCACCCTTTTGGAGCTGATGGGGATGGAACAGCCAAAGGAGATGACAGGAAAATCTCTGCTGGTAGCCAAATAATAAAGAAAAAATCCTCTGCGAGAGCAGGGGATTTTTTGGAATCTATTCCTGTCCTTGCTCTAACATGCGGAAGGACAGCATTAAATACAGAATTTCATCCGGGTCCTCAAACCGGGTTTCCAGGATAGCCTGAATTTTTTCCAGACGATAGAGGAGAGTGCTTCGATGGATAAACAGGGCCTTGGCTGATTGTACGGCATTTAAGTGATTATCCAGATACACCCCCAGGGTTTTTACGTATTCTGTATTTTGGGCCAGATCAATCTCCTTTAGCTGCAAAAGCTTTTCATGGCATAGCATATAGCTGGGAAGCTGCCTGGTGGCCTGGCTCAGGATATAGGGCAGCACCAGATCGTTAAAATGGTAGATCCATAGATAGGGCTTTTTTTCATTGCCCATGTGGAGAGCGATGACAGCCTGCTCATACTGACGTCGGAGATTCCAGTGATTCTTCATGGTGCGGCTGTAGCCTGCCTTTAAAAAGCTGTCTCGGATAAAAACCGTCAGCTTCCGGGAGGCGGCTTCCTCGTCCAAATTAAGTCGGGTTAGGTTCAGGAATACCACAATATCCTCTTTAAAGGGAAAGGCACAGCTGTCGGGAAGGAGAGACTCCACGTACCGGCAAATGGCTGGTATGGTGAGATTTTTCTGATCCAGATAGGTGATCTGTAAGACTAGGCACAGGTATTGGTGGCCGCTGTGCCAGCCGGCTGCTGATAGCTGCTGACTAACCCGCATATAATCTGCACTTCTGTCAGAGAGCACCTTTTCAAAGACAGCCTGGAGGGGACGTTCCTGCTTGACTGGTTGCTCCTGCTCGCGAAAGAGCACATAGGGCAGCATGCGGGAAAAAATGGACAGTACATAGGCATCCGCTCCCTTTAGGGGGCGTTCTCCTTCCATGAGAAGAAGGCGATGGGTGGCTTTGTCATAGCGGCGGATATTGACATTCCAGAAGCGCACTCCTGTGAGGGAGTCTGGGAACAAAAAAGGTTCCTGTCTATCCTGCATTTCATTGTACAGGGGGTCTTGCTTTAAGGCATTGATGATCTCAATGCTCCCCGTATCCATGCGAAACAGCTGCTTTTCTGGGGGCAATACATCTGTCCCCTGCTCTCCTATCACCTGAAAATCTGCTGTGAGCAGCAGCAGAGGATTTTTAAGAATTTCATGGGTGGCAGCCAGAAGCTCCCTAGTGCTTCCTCCTTCCAGGCTCAGACGGGCAATTTCCCCCTTCCACTCATCATAGGTATTGTAAATCTGTAAAATTTCGTTGTATAGGGCGGCGCTGCTCACCTGATCCTGGATAACAAAGAAGGAGTTGGCCGGCCGGCTGAATTCCTCCACACCAGGGCCACACACGATAAACAGGGAGGTACTGTCTGTGGGGAGATCTCGTTCCCAGTGTTCCATTAAATACACATGCCCCCGAAGGAATTCCATTCCTGGATCATAGAGTAGGGGACAATCCAGCTCAGTCTGTCCGTCCATGGTTCCAAACACCATGACAGTGTAATGCTCACTGAGCCTGTCGTATAATAGCTGTTTGCTTAGCTTCACAAAAATGCCTCCCTTCTCCATGGTTTGCTGTCTTACATCTTACCGGAAAAAGCTTCTGGCCAGCTCCGCTGCATCCACAGCATTTTCCGTATAGGCATCGGCCCCGATATTCTCTGCGAATTCCTGGGTGACCGGCGCCCCTCCCACCATAATCTTTAACCGTTTTTCCTTATCTGCCTGACGAAGCCTGCGGACAGTCTGGCGCATCTGAGGCATGCAGGTGGACAGAAGTGTGGAGATACACACAATGGAAGCATGGGGATTTTCACGCAGAGCATTCAAAAACTGTTTTTCTGACACATCCACGCCCAGGTCAAGGACCTCAAAACCGGTGCACCGAAACATCATAGCCACCAGATTTTTTCCCATATCATGGAGATCCCCCTCTATGGTGCCCAGGATTACCAGACCGATTTTTCCATGATTCTGTCGTACCAGCTCTGGCTCCAGGACAGAGACTCCATCCCGCATGGCCCTGGCAGCCGCCAGTATTCCCGGGATATAGACCTCGTTATTCTTATATCGCTGTCCCACCAGGCGCATGGCCTCAATCAGTCCCTGATTCAAGATTTCAGACGGGGAAAGCCCATCTTGCAGGGCTTCTTTTACCAGCCTTTCTGTTTCCTTGGGCTGTCCATATATGACAGAAGCACGGATGACCTCATAGGCTGTCATACTAATTTTCCTTTCGTTCCAGCAGATAACAGCTGGTATAGGCGATATGGTCCTGGCCATAATAGTATTCCATGTGATTGTCCTTACAAAGCTTAAGAACCAAAATGCCATAGGATTCCACGGAGGAAACTGCTTTGTCCGGAAACCGGCAGGGACCGTCCGGATAGCTGCATTTGGGACATACGGTGCAGCTGCCTGCTCCCAGAGCCAGGAGATCCGGATATTCTCGGCGCAGCACAGCTAAAAACCGGGCAAAGTTCTCCTTGTGTCGTTCCTGGGCTTCCATCATACCCTCTCCATCCAGCTCGTCCTCCAAATCTCCCACAGTCTGCACCAGAAGTCCCTGCTGGAAGGATGCAATTCGCCTCTCACATTCCTCCAGGGTACCACAGGCCGGGGGACAGGCCCAGTTGGTGCCATACATTTTACACTGACCGGAGGAACACATATCCCGCACCTCTTGCTTTACCTCCATGGTGCTACAGTCCAGCAAGGCCACATTAGTAAATCCGGCCTTTAACCCTTCGGCCTTTAAGCGTTCAAAGTCCATGCCCTATCCTCCCTATTTTCCCATTTTCTATTTTTTAAAAAGTATAACAGAT
The DNA here is from genome assembly GCA_022791975.1 of Lachnospiraceae bacterium. Lineage (GTDB taxonomy): Bacteria > Bacillota > Clostridia > Lachnospirales > Lachnospiraceae > RGIG4284. Next base: position 21,950 of record JAAWAC010000057.1, read on the forward strand.
TTTTGGGAAAAAGGAAAGAGCCTGTTGGCGGCCCTAGGTGGGATATGAGGGCTGGGGAGGATGTGGTTGAGGTTGCCCAAAAGAGCTCTCTATGAAAAGCCAGGAACCATTATAAAGTGGCTCCTTTTTATAAACACCAGCGATATCAGGAGACATGCACCCTTCTCTTATTTTGGCATAGAATACAACAGGAAAAGGGAGGGGTTTCATGGGCCAGCAATGGAGCTTAGATGATTTACAGCCAGGGGAATCGGCTCTTGTAAAGAAGTTAAAGCACACAGGAAGCATGCGACGTCGGATGTTAGATCTTGGTTTGGCACGTGGAACCCAGGTCACTTGTCTAGGCCGGGGGCCGGGAGGAGACCCGGCATCTTATCTTATCCGCAGGGCTGTCATTGCCATACGCGCCAGAGATGCGTCCTTGGTGGAGGTGGAGCAGCCGGCAAGGCCTTCTCCTCCCAAGGGGCCTGTGTCCAGAGAGCCTGTCATTGCACTGGCCGGAAATCCCAATGTGGGAAAGAGCACAGTGTTCAATAGTCTCACTGGTATGAAGCAGCACACAGGCAACTGGCCGGGAAAAACGGTGGCCTGTGCCTGGGGGCGGTGCTGCTTTCAGGGGCGCACACTAATTCTGGCCGATTTGCCAGGTACATATTCTCTGCTGGCCCATTCTGCTGAGGAGGAACAGGCGCGCAGTCTTCTCTGCTTTGGAGAGCCAGATGGGGTGGTAGTAGTCTGTGATGCCGCCTGTCTGGAAAGAGGGCTGAACCTTCTTTTACAAATTTTGGAAATCACTTCCCGTGTGGTTCTCTGTGTGAACCTGATGGATGAAGCCAAACGCAGACAAATTGCTGTGGATTTGAAAGGGCTGGAGAAAAAGCTGGGCATCCCAGTGGTGGGAACCTCTGCCCGAAACAAAAATAGCCTGGAAGGCCTCCTGGCGGCCATAGGCACAGTTTTGCCGGATGGACATGAGACTATTCTGTCAGAAACAGCTTCCCCCCACTCCACGTCCATTTGCCATACGGTCTATCCACCGGTGATTGAGGATGCCATTGCTGGGCTTGCGTCTTTTCTGGAGGGTGTGGACTGTAAGGGATTAAATCGCCGTTGGCTGGCTCTAAAGCTTTTGGAAAACGATCCCAAGCTTCTGGAGGAAATCTACGCCTATCTGGGGGAGAGCCTTACGGAAGCAGAGGAAATGCAGAGAATCCAGGAGGAAATCTTAAAAGTTTTCCGTCAACAGGGACTCCATCAGGAGGCCTTGCGGGACCAGCTGGTTATGACTCTGCTTCGACAGGCGGAGGATCTGTGCCGAGAAACTGTAACCTACCACGACAAAAATTACCAGCGGCGGGACCGAAAACTGGACGCTCTTCTAACCAGCCGCCGCACAGGATATCCGATGATGCTGCTTTTACTTGCCTTTGTTTTCTGGTTGACCATTGTGGGGGCTAATTACCCTTCCAAGCTTCTGGCTCAGCTGCTCTTTGGGCTTCAGGGCCAGCTTACCCGGCTATGTGTCTTCCTCCATGCACCAGTCTGGCTTCACGATGCTTTTGTTTTGGGGGTCTACCGGGTGCTGGCCTGGGTGGTCTCTGTGATGCTTCCTCCTATGGCCATATTCTTTCCGCTGTTTACCCTTCTGGAGGATGCGGGCTATCTTCCCCGGATTGCCTACAGCCTGGATCACTGCTTTTTGCGCTGCCGGGCCTGTGGGAAACAGGCTCTCACCATGTGTATGGGTTTTGGCTGTAATGCTGTGGGTGTCACCGGCTGCCGCATAATCGATTCCCCCAGGGAGAGGATTCTGGCCCTTCTGACCAACAGCCTAGTTCCCTGCAATGGGCGCTTTCCAGCCCTTTTGGCTCTTTTGGCTATGTTTTTTGCAGGGGGAGCCGGGGAGAGCGGTTCCCTAAAGAGCACCCTTTTCACCGCTCTACTGCTCACAGGCACCCTTTTGCTGAGCATTGCCATGACTTTTGTGGTCACTGGCTTTTTGTCCCGGACACTCTTAAAAGGGGTCCCCTCCTCCTTCACCCTGGAGCTTCCCCCCTACCGGAGGCCTCAGCTGGGGCAGATTTTGGTCCGCTCTCTTTTGGATCGCACGGTGTTTGTGTTAGGCCGGGCCGCCAGCATAGCTGCCCCTGCGGGACTTCTTCTCTGGATTTTGGCCAACGGGCAGGTGGGAGGAAGGAGCCTGCTGTTTCATCTGTCCGAGTTTTTAGACCCCTTTGCCCGATTTCTGGGGTTAGACGGCACTATTTTGTTGGCCTTTTTCCTGGGGTTTCCGGCCAATGAGATTATTCTGCCGATTATATTTATGGCCTACACAGCCCAGGGAAGTCTGACAGAGCTTACTGCCTTGCCAGAGCTAAAAAATTTGCTGCTGGCCAATGGATGGACCACGGGTACCGCCCTGTGTACGCTGCTGCTGTTTTTGTTCCACTGGCCCTGCTCTACCACCCTTTGGACTATTCGCAAGGAAACCAAAAGTTGGGGGTGGACATTTGTGGCATTTCTCCTCCCCACAGCTGTGGGCTTTCTTCTGTGCGCCCTGGTTTCACACTGTGCTGCTTGGTTTTTATAGAGTTTGTGGCCCTTTGGGACACAAAAAAGAAAGACCAGCTGGATTGCTCCGCCGGTCTTTCTTTTCTTATGAGGGGGGAGATAGTGAATGAATCAACTATCTACGCTTAGTATAATGCCCAAATGTGTTGAAAATATGTCCATTTTCTAAAAGAAAAATAAAATTTCGAAAAAAAGTTTGAAGAAAAATTTAAGGTTTCTCAAATCCGATGGAATGATTGGAAATCCCATAAAAATATGATATACTAAGAAAACACGGAAAGAGGGAGTATAGATGAGGACTGCAAAAGAGCTTCTAAAAGAGCTGTCCTATAAGGTGCTGCAAGGAGACGAGAACAGGGAAATTGCCGATTTGGTATATAATACGAAAGAGGTCAAGGAGAAATGCCTGTTTGTCTGCATTGAGGGGGCGGTTTTTGACAGCCATGGAGCAGCAGAGGAGATTGGGGAAAGAGGGGCATGTGTGCTGGTGGTTCAGCGGCCGGTAAAGGTGCGCAAGGATGTGACCGTGGTACTGGTGGAGAATACCCGGTATGCGTTGGCTTTAATTTCCGCTGCGTATTTCTTCTATCCGGCCCAAAGACTGAAAGTCATCGGTGTGACAGGAACCAAGGGAAAGACCACGGCGACTTACATGATCCGGTCCATTTTAGAGAGAGCGGGAATTCCCACTGGGCTTATGGGAACTATAGAAATCATTACCGGGCGGGAGCATATTCCTGCGGGAAATACCACACCGGAATCTTATGTGATTCAGAAGGCTCTTGCCAGGATGGTGGAGGCTGGCTGTCAGGTGGCGGTGATGGAGGTATCCTCCCAGGGACTTATGCTCCACCGGACAGCGGGGATTCCTTTTGAGATCGGGATTTTTACCAATATAGCACCGGATCATATCGGGCCCAATGAGCATGAAAGCTTTGAGGAATATATGGCCTGGAAGGGAAAGTTATTCCGCCAGTGTAAGCTGGGACTTGTCAATGTGGATGATGCCCATTGGAGACAGGTTTTGGAGGGCCATAGCTGTCGGCTGGAGACCTATGGATTTTCCCGGGAGGCTCAGCTGCGGGCTGAGCAACTGGAACTTGTAAACCGGCCCGGTTACCTGGGGGTTCGGTATCAGGCATCCGGACTTTTAGAGGCTCAGGTAGAGATGGATCTGCCAGGAAAATTCAGCGTATACAATTCCCTGGCAGCTCTGGGGGTTTGCCGACATTTCGGTATCCCCAGGGAGAGTATGGTGGAGGCTCTGAAAGGGGCACAGACCAAGGGCCGGATTGAGCGGTTTCCTCTGCCAAAGGATTTCACGTTGCTCATTGATTATGCCCACAATGCCATGAGCCTGGAGAATCTTTTGCTCACCTTACGGGAATACCATCCATGTCGTCTGGTCTGCGTATTTGGATGTGGTGGAAATCGCTCCCGCCTGCGTCGCTTTGAGATGGGCCAGGTGTCCGGGCGCCTGGCAGATTTTACAATCATTACCTCGGATAATCCCCGGTTTGAAGAGCCACTGGACATTATTCAGGATATAAAGACCGGGATACAAAAAACAGAAGGTACCTATGTGGAGATTCCGGATCGCAGGGAGGCTATCCGCTATGCGCTGGAGCATGGGAGGCCAGGAGATGTGATTGTGCTGGCTGGAAAAGGACATGAGGATTATCAGGAGATAAAAGGGGTAAAATATCCTATGGATGAGAGGATATTGATTGGCCAGATACTAAAGGAGCTGGGATGGGACTGTCCTGATCAGGTGTAACATTTTCAGGACCAACCCATGAGGGGAAAGCATGGAGCAATACGCCAGGGTAATTGTGGACATTTCTTTGGAAAAATTGGATAGGGCCTTTACCTACCGGATACCGGAGGCGCTGCTTGGCAGACTGGAACCGGGGATGCAGGTGGAGGTGCCTTTTGGAAAGAGCAATCGGGTCATAAGCGGCTATGTCCTGGAACTGACCAAAGAGGCCGGATTTGACAGGGATAAAATCAAGGAGATCCGGGAGATATCCAAAAAGGGAATACAGATCGAGGGCCAGCTGATTCGGCTTGCCGCCTGGATACGCCATACCTATGGCTCTACCATGAATCAGGCATTAAAAACCGTGCTGCCAGTAAAACGACAGGTGGAGGAAAAACAAAAGCGCCAGGTGCGTCTTTTGCTTTCGGAACAGAAGGCCAGGGAACTGTTAGATCTCCTGGAAAGAAAATCTCAGTTAGCCCGATTTCGGGTGCTGGCAGCTCTTCTGGATACCCCCTGTTGGGAATATGGCCGGCTTTTAGGCACCTGTCGGGTTTCCGCAGAGGTGCTGCGGAAGATGGAGGAAATGGATATTTTGCGCATAGAGCAGGAAACTCTGGCCCGCACAGGGATCCCGGAGGAGCTGCCCCCGCCCAAAAGGATTGTGCTCAATGAACGACAGCGCCAAGTGACAGAGCAGATTTTAGAAGGCTGGGAAGCTGGGGACATGCGGCCTTGTCTGATTCATGGGGTTACAGGAAGCGGTAAGACGGAGATTTATATGGAGCTTATCGCGGATACCCTGCGCCGGGGAAGGGAAGCCATTTTGTTGATTCCGGAGATTGCCCTCACCTATCAGACTGTCCGGCGGTTCTGCCAGCGGTTTGGGGATCAGGTGGCGGTTCTCCATTCCAGATTATCCCAGGGAGAGCGCCACGATCAGTTTGAGCTGGCACGGAAGGGGAAGCTTAAGCTGATGATCGGTCCCCGCTCTGCCCTGTTCACGCCTTTTCCAAAGCTAGGGATAATTATTATGGATGAGGAGCATGAGAACAGCTATAAAAGTGAGATGGTTCCCCGATATCACACCAGGGAAACGGCCGTTTACCGTGCTTCTCTGGCAGATGCCCGGGTAGTGCTGGGGTCTGCCACGCCTTCTATGGAGGCTTATTACCGGGCCAGCCGGGGAGAATACCGGTTGCTTGTATTAAAGGAGCGGGTGGAAAAACGACCACTTCCCCAGGTGGAGGTGGTAGATCTGCGGCAGGAGCTTCGAGAGGGAAACCGATCGATGTTTAGCGGACTTCTCCGGCAGCGGATGAGGGAGCGTCTGGAGCGGGGAGAACAGATGATGCTGTTTTTAAATCGCCGGGGCTTTGCAGGCTTTGTCTCTTGCCGGACCTGCGGCCATGTGATAAAATGTCCTCACTGTGATGTGTCTTTGTCCCTTCACCGGGGAGGAGTTCTGCGCTGCCATTACTGTGGCTATGAAAAGCCGGCTGTGAGCCAGTGTCCCTCCTGTGGTTCCGGATATATTGGAGCCTTTCGGGCAGGAACCCAGCAGGTAGAGGAGGCGGTGCGCCGGGAGTTTTCTGGGGCCCGGGTGCTGCGTATGGATGCGGATACCACCCGGAACAAGGATGGATATGAACAGATTTTGGGAGCCTTTTCCCGGGGAGAGGCAGATGTGCTTTTGGGAACCCAGATGATTGTGAAGGGACACGATTTTCCCGGAGTAACGCTGGTGGGGGTGCTGGCAGCGGATCTCTCCTTGCATGCTGCTGATTACCGGGCAGCGGAGCGGACCTTTCAGCTGTTAACCCAGGCAGCAGGCCGGGCAGGCCGGGGAGAGCGCCCCGGGCAGGTGGTGATCCAGACTTATTGTCCAGAACACTACAGTGTGGAGGCGGCAGCCAGGCAGGACTATGAAGGGTTTTACAAAAAAGAGCTTTTATATCGCCGGCTTATGGGATATCCCCCGGTACAGGAGCTTTTGGCGGTCTATTTAAGCGGGGCGGATCAGGAGGAGCTGGAGATAGGGGCGGCCGCCCTGAAAACAGCGGCAGATATGCTGAATCAAGAGGGAGAGTTACAGGTGGTAGGTCCTGGGGACGGCATGGTTGCCAAGGTACAGGATCAGTATCGAAAGGTACTTTATATTAAAGGAGAACAGGAGGAGAAGCTTAAGGCCTGTCGGGAAGGACTGGAGCAGACACTGAAGGCAGACTGCTTTGCTTCTCTTTATATACAGTTTGATAAAAACCCTGTGAGTGGATATTAGGAGGAAAAAATGGCGATTCGAAATGTAAGAGAGCTGGGCGATGAGGTGCTACGAAAAAAGTCTCGGGAGGTTAAGGAGATAACCCCCCGGATACGGGAACTGATTGACGACATGTTTGAAACCATGTATGAGAAGGATGGGGTGGGGCTGGCTGCGCCTCAGGTAGGGATTTTAAAGCGAATCGTGGTGATTGACACGGGGGAAGAGCCTTTACTGATGATTAATCCCCGGATTCTGGAAACCCGGGATTCCCAGACAGGAGGAGAGGGCTGCTTAAGTGTGCCGGGAAAGGTCGGCACTGTTACAAGACCAAACTATGTAAGGGCGGAGGCCTATGACGAGAATCTGGAGCGGTTTGAGGTAGAGGGTACGGAGCTTTTGGCACGGGCCATTTGCCATGAGCTGGACCACCTGGAGGGAGTAATGTATGTGGATAAGGTGGAGGGAGAGCTCTATGACGTGACAGCCGACCAGGACGACGAAGAGGATGAGGAGGACATATGAAGCTGATTTTTATGGGAACACCGGATTTTTCCGTGGGAGTTTTGGAGGCTTTGCTGGAGGCAGGGCATACCGTTACTCTGGTGGTTTCACAGCCGGATAAGCCCAAAGGCCGGGGACATGAGTTAGTGCCAACCCCAGTAAAGGCGGCGGCTCTTGCCCATAACCTGCCTGTCTATCAGCCCAAGCGGCTTAGGGATGCGGCTGCGGAGGAGATGCTTCGAAAGACGGAGGCTGATGGGATCGTGGTGGTGGCCTTTGGACAGCTGGTTCCCAAAAGCATTCTGGAAATGAAACCCTATGGCTGCATCAATGTACACGCTTCCCTGCTTCCCAAATACCGGGGAGCTGCCCCCATACAGTGGGCGGTGATTCAGGGAGAGAAGGAGAGCGGCGTTACCATTATGCAGATGGACCAGGGGCTTGACACAGGGGACATGCTGTTAAAGAGGAGTGTCCTTTTGGAGGAGAAGGAGACCGGAGGCAGTCTCTTTGAAAAGCTGAGTCAGGTAGGCGCAAAGCTCTGCGTGGAAGCTTTGGAAAAGCTGGAGCAGGGAGTTTTGATACCGGAGAAGCAGGGAGAAAGTCCAACAGCCTATGCATCCATGCTCACAAAGGACATGGGCCGCATTGATTTTACCCGGCCGGCCCAGGAGATAGAGCGCCTTATTAGAGGATTAAATCCCTGGCCCAGCGCCTACACCAGGCTGCACGGAAAAACCTTAAAAATCTGGGAAGCACAGGTGATAAAGGTACTAGGAGGCCACAGAAGCACAGACCATAAAGGGCAGGAAAACGCCACCGTCCACCTTCCAGGTGAAATCATCGGCGTAACCAAAGACGCTCTTCATATAGCCTGTGGTCAAGACATCCTGGCCGTGACACAGCTACAGCTGGAGGGAAAAAAGCGCATGGACACCGGAGCATTCCTCCGAGGCTACCAAATAGAGCCCGGCACCATGCTGGAGGGATAAAAAGCGGAACACAAAAAACAGCGTAGACCCCGCAAAGCCACAAAAGGATTGATGGACGCAAAGCGGCCAGAAATGCTTTAAGGGCGGGTGGCTTTGGGGGGACGAAGCGGAACACAAAAAACAGCGTAGACCCCGCAAAGCCACAAAAGGATTGATGGACGCAAAAGCGGCCAGAAATGCTTTTAGGGCGGGTGGCTTTTGGGGGACGGAGCGGAACACAAAAAACAGCGTAGACCCCGCAAAGCCACAAAAGGATTGATGGACGCAAAAGCGGCCAGAAATGCTTTTAGGGCGGGTGGCTTTTGGGGGA